>DATHAA010000026.1:0-48831 GCA_035296905.1 Gaiellaceae bacterium | reverse complement strand
GCACGTCAGCCCGCTACACCTCCGAACTGATGCAGATGTTCTTGACCGTAACCGTGCTTTCGAACGTTGCCCAGGACCACACACCGATACCTACGCAGTGACCGTCAGCGCCCACCCAGACTCGCACAGTTCCGTTCGAGGGTTCCTTCTGGGTGCTTGAACCGCCCCGGCCGAACCACATTTTTGCCGTCTCGCCCTTGCCTGAATGGATGATCCTCTCGTTTCCGAAGGCTGGCACGGTCAGCAAGTGGATCGAGAACGCCTCTCGTTTAGCCGGTCTGCCATCCCCCGAGTCGATCACAACCGCCACATTGAGGCTGATGACGGCGAGCCCGACTCCGACCGCGGTCACGCCAGAGAAGCTGTAGTCGTAGTCGACTGCCGCGTTGTAATGGACGATCCCCGCAGGAACTTGGAAGTCCTGGGCCACCCAGGCGTTCGCCGTCGTGACTTGCACCGGTATGAAAAAGGACCCGCAGCACCAGCCGTCGGCCATGACGATCCCGCTCGGGGACGCGACGGTAGAGGCAAAACCGACGGGCGCTGCCTCCGACCGCCTCTGTTGGAGTGGGAACGGCGGACCCAGGCACTCCCGGACGGGCTGCGGCGGCATTGGCTCATCAAGGCCCCGACTCACCGTTCCGAGGTCATCGGGGACCACCGTGGCGGCGGGAACTAGCACCTGGGTGCTGTAGGCCTGCTCGCCGCCGGGGACGGGCTTTGGTTGCAGCAGCGTCGACCCAGCGGACCCGGTCTCAGCCACCCAGCCTGTTTGCGGAGACATCTCCGGGCGAAGAATCTGCGCGACTGCCTCAACCGAGGGTTGCAGGCGAGCATGCGGCGTGTATGCGTCGAGGAACCGCTGTCGGTGCTTCTCGATGAACTCCTCGCGGCGCTGTCTCGCCAGCCGATGACCCGCTTCCAACGGCGTCTTCCCTCCGGCGATGCTCTCGTACAGCTCGCCCAACTCTTCACCGTGAGTGCGGTTTTTTTCGAGTAACGCCCGCCCGGATTTCGTCTTCGACAACTCCGCCTCTCCGGCCTCGCGCAGGGGCCGGTAGAGAGCTTCGAGCTCCTCGGCTCGCGCTAAAACTTGCTCACGGCTTGCGCCCGGCTCGGGGGCATCCATCGGTTCGCGCTTCGCTGCGCCCCCCTTGCCTTTTCGACGTGGCGCCTTTTGTCGGCTCGAAGGAGCCTTTCGCGCAGTGCGACTCATGTCTGAACCCCCTCACGTTGCCACACCTCGGACCGCCGCATTCTTGCGCGATCGGGCATCTCAGACAAGGTCACTGCCGGGCGGGCGGCACCGAGGAGGCGGCCGAAACTGCTTCGGGGAGGAAGACCCTCGAATTCGGCGTGTGAGTATCTGTCTGGCACTCCGGCCGCTGCTTTCCAGAAACCGGTACGCACCGCGAGCAGCAGTCCCGGCCGGGGGCGCGACGACCGGGAAGGGGAGGAGGCTGCCGCCCGCTGACTGGCCACAGGCCGTCAATCGGGCGGAGTAGGGTCTCAGCCGCTTTGAGAATTCGGCTTGAGGTCAAAAACTACCGTTGCTTTCGTCCCCTGTCCTGCTCCACGTGGAGCGACGAACCGGCAATACGGCTCAAACGTCCTAAATCCAGCACCCGGAGCAATGCGGCACGCCCCAGGAGCGCCCCCGCAAACCCGCATGTGAAACGCGTAGAAACAACTAGACGCACCTGGACGCATTGCCCCTCTCTGGCCTGTCACGCCGGAGGTCGCGGGTTCGAGTCCCCGTCGCTTCGGTGCGAGCATTTTGCGAGCACGACGCGCTGGCCGTTCTCTGCTGAGAAAGCGAAACCCCCGTCAGTGCGGGGGTTTCTGTGGTGGGCGGTACTGGGCTCGAACCAGTGACCCCCAGCTTGTCGAGCTGGTGCTCTCCCAACTGAGCTAACCGCCCTGGGATTCCCAGTCTAGCCGCTCAGCTGAGCCGCAGCGAAGCAGGCCCGGATCGCGCCGCCGCTCGCCTAGCGGTCGATCGTGGACATGTCCGGGTAGCGATCGCCGGCGGTGGCGCCCTTCGGAAACGCCTCCTCGATGCGCGCCAGATCGTCCTCGCCCAGCTCGACCTCGACGGCCGCGGCGTTCTCCTCCAGGTAGCGCGTGCGCTTCGTTCCCGGGATCGGGACGATGTCCTCGCCCTGGCGCAGGACCCAGGCAAGAGCGAGCTGCGCGGGCGTAACGCCTTTTTCTTCCGCTACCTCGCGGACACGCTCGACGAGCTCGAGATTCCGGTCAAAGTTTTCGCCCTGGAAGCGCGGGTTGATCCTCCTGAAGTCGTCCGGATCGAGGTCGTCAGCGGACCGGATGCGCCCGGAGAGAAAGCCGCGCCCGAGGGGGCTGTAGGCGACGAAGCCGATCCCGAGCTCCCGGATCGTCGGGAGGACCTCGTCTTCCGGGTCCCGCGTCCACAGCGAGTACTCGGTCTGAAGCGCCGTGAGCGGGTGGACGGCGTGCGCCCGCCGAATGGTGTCCGGTGAGGCCTCGGACAGGCCCAGGTGGCGAACCTTCCCGGCCTGGACGAGCTCGGCCATCGCGCCGACCGTCTCCTCGATTTCGGTCTCCTTGTCGACCCGGTGCTGGTAGTAGAGGTCGATGTGGTCGACGCCCAAGCGCTCGAGCGACCCATCGCACGCCTGCCGGACGTAGTCCGCGTCTCCCCTGATCCCCAGGCGCTCGCCATTCTCGCCACGCACGTTGCCGAACTTCGTGGCCAGCTGGACCTCCGTGACGGCGCCCGGCGATCGCACGGGCGATGAGCTTCTCGTTCGTGAAGGGGCCGTACATGTCGGCGGTGTCCAGGAAGGTCACGCCGATGTCGAGCGCGCTCCTGATGGTCGCGAGCGCTTCCTCCTCGTCGCGGGCGCCGTAAAACTCGGACATCCCCATGCAGCCGAGCCCGACTGCGGACACCTCGAGCCCCTGGCCGAGCGTTCGTCTCTCCATCGAACCCAGACTACCGACGCCCGGGTTCGGGCATAGTCGATGCGTGTTCGACCATGTCACGATCCGCGTCTCCGACAGGGCGGCCTCGCAGCGCTTCTACGACACCGTCCTCGCGGTGCTCGACATCGAAAAGACCTACGAGGAAGACGAGCTCCCCGAGTGGGACGACTGGTCGCTCACGGCCGCAGGCGACGGCAAGCCGGTCACGCGGCGCCTGCACGTGGGCTTCCCGGCCGCCTCACGCGCCAAGGTCGACGAGTTCTGGCGGATCGGGGTCGACGCCGGCTATCGGAGCGACGGCGAGCCGGGCCCGCGGCCCGAGTACGGCGACGACTACTACGGCGGCTTTCTCCTCGACCCCGACGGGAACAGCGCGGAGGCCGTCCACTATGCAGAGAAGCTGCGCGACGACGGCACCGTCGACCACCTCTGGATCAGGGTGCGCGACGTGGCGGCTTCGAAGCGCTTCTACGAGCTCGTCGCGCCGTTCGGCGGCTTCGAGCAGCGCTTCGACTCACCCGAGCGGGCCATGTTCGCCGGGGGCACTGGGTCGTTCTCGGTCCTGTCGGGCGAGCCGACGGAGAACGTGCACCTCGCCTTCGCCACCGACGACAACGCCACCGTTGACACGTTCCATGCCGCTCTGACGGAGGCGGGGTACCGGGACGACGGGCCGCCCGGTGAGCGCCCGATCTACCACCCCGGCTACTACGGCGCCTACGTGCTCGACCCCGATGGAAACTCCGTCGAGATCGTGAACCACAACCGCTAGCGCAATCGCACGCGGTTCCCGAGGAACCGCTGCGGGTCGGTCAGCTTCCCGTTCACCCAGACCTGGAAGTGCAGGTGGACTCCTGTGCAGGAGCCGGTGCAGCCCGCCTTGGCGATGAGCTGGCCCTCCGCGACGCGCTCCCCCCGGCGGACGAGCGCCTTCGCCAGATGGGCGTACATGGTCACGACCCCGTCCACGTGGCGCACCTTGATCACCAGCCCGAATCCCGACGCGTTCGTCAGCCAACCGACGCGAGTCACCTTGCCGGCGAGGACGGCGCGCACTTCCGTGTGTGCCCAGCCTTCGATGTCGATCCCCTCGTGCATGCGACCCCAGCGATAGCCGAACGGTGAGCCGAGGTTGCCGTTCAGGGGGACGAAGAAGAGTTGGCGGTCAGGCAGGCGCTCCACCGGTTCGGGGAGTTGTGCGCCTGCCGGAGCTGCGAGCAGGCCGAAAAGAAAAAGGCCCGCGAGGGCCATCCGGGCGAACACCGCGGCGGATAGTAGCGAAGGACCGGCTGCGGTGCGTCAGAAGATCTCCGGGCACCAGGGCGCCCGGTCGGTCCGGAAAGCTGCGTCGGCGCGGGCGATCGCGCCCTCGGTGAGCTCCTCGACGCGCCCGGCCCGCTGAAGTTGCGCGAACGTGAAGCCGCCGAGGTAGACGGTCGCAAGGTCGGCGACATCGAGGCGAAGGTCGGAGTCCTCCATCGTCTTCGAGCCATCCAGCGAGTAGCGCGCGTCGTTCCAGGGACAGAAGGCATCTCCCACCTCGAGCGCCACATCGCCCTCGAGGGAGCGTGCGGAGAGCGCCGCGCCCACGTTCACGAGCCGGAGCCAGAGCGAGTCGGCGAGCCGGAAGCGCAGACGACGCGGATGCTCGAGCAGCAGGAAGAGCGGGTGGTCGACCGGCAGGATCTCCGCCTGCACGCTGTCCATCCAGTCGACGTCGAGCAGGAAACGCCAGATCCCGGCGGTCGCCTCGGGCGAAACGCCCATCGCTTCGAGCACGCGTACCTCGCCGGTCGAGCTGCCGGCCTCGAAGCCCATTTTCAGCCTGTAGAGGGCGTAGGCAATGCCTTCGCCATCGCGCTCGAGGACGACGCGCACCATCTCGCCCGCGCCGTCGCGCCTGGCCTCGGAGTCGTGCAGTGCGCGGACCTCCCACCACTCACGCGGCCGCGCGAACATCCCCGGCGTCTCGGCGGCAACGCGCGCGTAGACAGGCGGGATCGCCTCGAGCGCCTCCTCGTAGGAAAGGAGCCGGAAGGTGCCTCCGTGCTCGACGGGCTTCCGGAAACTCCCGTAGACGCGCTGGAGCTCGATCTCGCCGCAGAGCGCGGCCATCCCGTACCCGTACCGGCCGTAAATGGTCTCCTCCGAGGCCCACAGGCACGCGACCGGCTCACCGCGCTCGTGGACGTCGTCGAGCTGAGCGCGCATGAGCTGAGTGAGGATCCCCTGGCGGCGGTGGGTCGGCAGCACGCCGACGATCGTCACCCCGGCCGCGGGGACGATCGCGCCCGGAACCGTGAACTGGAACTCGAACGCGCTCGCGCCGCCGACGATCGTCCCGTCCTCTTCGGCGACGTGCATGCGCTCCGACCGAAGAACGCGCTCGAAGCGGCGGACGTTCTCCTCGGCAGGGACGCTCCCGAAATAGTGGGAGACCGGCGTGAGGCCGGCCAGAAACTCACCGCTCTGTGCCCGCCGGATCTCCACGCTAGTACCCCGTCCAGTGATGCTGCCCCGAGAAGCAGGCGTGTATTGCTGGGTGGGGCACTAGACCTTTTCGAGCGGTGCGTATTCGAGCATCAGGCGCCGCTCGACCCCGTCGTCGGCGAAGCGCACGGTGACGATCCCATCAGACGCGATGGCCGTGACGACGCCCTCACCAAGGGTGGAGTGGCGCACGGAGTCGCCGGTGGAGAGAGACGGCACGTCGCGGCGGACCGTGACCGTCGGCGCGCCGTAGCCGGTCCACGAGGACGGCCGCAGCCGGTCGCGTTCGATCTCCTCCTGCGGCAGCTCGTCGAGGAAGCGGCTCGGCAGGTTGTAGCCGCGAGAGCCCCAGAGCGAGCGGGCGGCGGCGTGCGTGAGGACAAGCCGCTCCTGGGCTCGAGTGAGACCCACGTAGCAGAGCCGCCGCTCCTCCTCGAGCCCCTGCTCCTCGATGGAGCGCGAGTGCGGGAAGACGCCCTCCTCCATTCCGATGAGGAAGACCGCGCGGAACTCGAGGCCCTTCGCGTTGTGCAGCGTCATGAGCGTGACGAGGCTGCGCTCCTCCTCGATCGCGTCCTGGTCCGAGAACAGGGAGATCTGCTGCAGGAACTCGGAGAGGCTTGGGCTCTCGGCGCTCTCCTGGTACTCGCGGGCGACGCCGACGAGCTCCATCAGGTTCTCCATGCGTCCCTGCGCCTCGATCGTCCGCTCGGCCTCGAGGGACTCGAGATAGCCGCTCTGGTCGAGGACGCGCTCGAGGAGCTCGGGCACGGACAGCTCGAGCGCCCCGGCCATGGACGACTGCATCAGCGTGCGGAACTTGTCGATCGCTTTGAGCGGCGCGCCTCCGCAGCCCGCCTCCTCGGGATACTCCAGCGCCTCCCAGAGCGAGAGCCCGTGCGCGTCCGCGTAGGCGCGCACGCGGGCGAGCGACGCGTCCCCGATCCCGCGGCGCGGCCGGTTCGCGATCCGGATGAGCGAAATTGCGTCGGACGGGTTGTCGATCACCTGGAGGTAGGCGATCGCGTCCTTGATCTCCGCGCGCTCGTAGAACTTCGGCCCGCCGATCACCTGGTACGGAATGTCCTGGCGGACGAGCACGTCCTCGAGCACTCGCGACTGCGCATTCGTCCGG
Organism: Gaiellaceae bacterium; assembly: GCA_035296905.1. Taxonomy (GTDB): domain Bacteria; phylum Actinomycetota; class Thermoleophilia; order Gaiellales; family Gaiellaceae; genus DATEOR01. The sequence continues at coordinate 42,239 of DATHAA010000026.1, read as the reverse complement.
TAGAAGATCGCGATCTCCGAGCCCGCGAAGCCCTCATCCACGAGGCCTGCGATCTCGGCGGCGACGAAGCGCGCCTCCGCGTGCTCGTCCTCGACCTCGATGACCCGGATCGGATCGCCTTCGCCGAGCTCACTCCAGAGGTTCTTCGGCTTGCGCTCGCGGTTCTCCGAGATGACGGCGTTCGCCGCGCGCAGGATCGCGTTCGTCGAGCGGTAGTTCTGCTCGAGGGCGATCTGCTTGGCCCCGCCGAAGTCGCGCTCGAACTCCATGATGTTGCGGATGTCCGCCCCGCGGAAGGCGTAGATGGACTGATCGGGATCGCCGACGGCGAAGACGTTCTGGTGCTCGCCGGCGAGGAGCTGCAGCAGCCGATACTGCGCGTGGTTCGTGTCCTGGTACTCGTCGACGAGGACATACCGGAATGCCTTTTGCCAGCGCTTTCGCGCCTCGGGAAAGCGCTCCAGCACCTGCACGGTGAGCATGAGGAGATCGTCGAAATCGACCGCGTTCGACGCGAAGAGCCGTCCCTGGTAGAGCTCGTAGACGTCGGCGACGGTCTGGTCGTAGAACGACGAAATGCGCGCCTTGTAGTCGTCGGGGGTGATCAGTAGGTTCTTGGCGTTCGAGATCTGCGAGTGGATCCCGCGCGGGACGAAGCGCTTCGGGTCGCGCTCGAGTTCCTCCAGGCACAGCTTTACGACCCGCACCTGGTCGGCCTGGTCGTAGATCGTGAAGTTCGAGCGGTAGCCGAGCTTCGGCGCCTCGGTCCTGAGGATGCGCCCACAGGCCGAGTGGAACGTCATCACCCACATCGTCCGCGCAATACCGCCGAGGACGCCTTCGAGCCGCTCCCGCATCTCGCCCGCCGCCTTGTTCGTGAAGGTGATGGCGAGGATCTCCTGCGGCTTCACGCCGACCGCCGACACGAGGTGGGCGATCCGGTATGTGAGCACGCGCGTCTTCCCGGAGCCGGCCCCTGCGACGACGAGCACCGGGCCTTCGGTCGCGAGCACGGCCTCCCGCTGGGCGGGATTCAGGTCCGCGAGGTACTGATCGGGCGACGTGACCGCCACGACCCCAGCCTAGCGAGCCGAGTGATCGGCCAAGGCGGACTCGACCCATGCGGTCGCCGCCGCGAGAGCCTCCTCGTCAGCTGACTTGAGGACGACCGTCACCTCCGGCCCGTCGTCGAGGAAGCGCGGGTAGCTCCCAACTGTGACCTCCGGATGCAGGCGCGTTGCCTCCTCGAGGACACCGACGATCTGGCCCTCCCCCGTGCGGTAGCTGCGACGCCATGTCTCGATCGGCCGGCCGGCGAACCGGTCCGCGACGGTCTCGAACATCGCCTCCATCTCGCTCGGGAGGCCGGGCAGGACGACGACGTTCTCGATCACGAAGCCGGGCGCACCCCCGAGCGGGTTCATGAGCGGCTCGGCCCCGCGAGGGAGGCAGGCCCACCGCGCGGCGTAGTCGCCCAGGCCGCGCGGCTCGAACCGGTCGCGGAGGACGGCTGCCACCTCGGCAATCTCCTCGCACTCCCGCCCGAATGCAGCCGCGACGCCCTCGCGCGTGATGTCGTCTGGTGTCCCCCCGAGGCCGCCCGTCACGAAGACGTGCTGGACCCTCGGCGCCTCGGCGCGGAGGAAGGCGGCGATCTCCTCGATCTCGTCGCGAACCGCAGCGATCAGCCGCACCTCGACGCCTAGCTCGGCCAGGCGCCGCGCCAGCCAGGACGCGTTCGTGTTCTCGGTGTCCCCGGAGACGATCTCGTTCCCGACGGTGAGGATGACTGCGCGCGCCACGCGCGCGATTCTAGGCCCATGCGATTTCGACCCGCGTTCGCCGCTCGTAGCGCTCGAGCACGCGCCGGAGCTCCGGTCCCGCGGCGAGGGCGAGGATCACGTTGCCAGCGGCGTGCGCTATGTCGAACGGGAATCCGCGGGCGATCTGCAGCGTGAGAGCCGCCCACGTGTGCGGGAAGAACGCATACCACTCCCAGACGTCCATGAAGACGCTGAAACCGAGGCCGAGCACGAAGCACACGCCCGCGAGGGCCCAGCGGCCGCGGAGCGCCTTCGGCAGCAGCCCGCCCGCGACGCCGCAGCAGCCCCAGGCAAGCATCTGCCAGGGCGTCCACACCCCCTGGCCGAGGAAGAAGTTCGAGGCGAGCGCGGCAAGAGCGCCGACTGCAAAGCCGCGCCGCGGGCCGAGCGCGGTCCCCGCGACGACCGCGATCACCGTCACCGGCTGAACCCCCGGCAGCGGGGCGAAGAGAACGCGGGCGGCTGCCGCGACGCCCGCGATCGTCGCGATCAGGGTCAGATCCTTGGCGGACTTCGTCCCGCCTTCGAGCCAACCGGCGCCCGCGATCAGCACGGCGATCCCGGCGAGCAGCACGGCGAGACCGCCGCGGTCCGGGTCGAGGGCGGCCCAGGCGCCGACCCCGAGGGCGGCCGCAGCTGCCAGGAGCGTGACCCTATGCGGCAAGAAGAGCCTCGCTCTCGAGTGACACGCGCCGGTCGACGGGAAAGGTGCGGTCGTGGGTGGCCACCAGGACGCCTCGCCCCCCGGCCGCGTACTCCGAGAGCCAGTCCGCGATCTCCGCCTTGCGGTCCGGGTCGATCCCCCGCGTCGGCTCGTCGAGAACGAGGAGATCGGGCTCGGTCACGGCCACCGCTGCAAGCCCCAGCCGCTCACGCTCGCCGCTCGAGAGGTCGCGCGGATGGCGCTCGGCCGCCCAGGCCAGCCCGACGCGCCCCAGGGCCGAGAGCGCGCGCCCGCAGTCCCCGCCGACTCCGAGGGCGACCTCGTCGATAACGCGGTCACGGACGAGGTAGCGGCCCGGATCCTGGCTCAGATAGCCGGCCCGTCCATCGCGCCACGCGGTGCCGGCAGCGGGCTCGAGCAAGCCGGCGGCGATCTTCGCCAGCGTCGTCTTCCCCGACCCGTTCGGACCTTCCAGCGCGACGACCTCGCCGCGGCTCACCTCGAGGGAGGCGCCGCCGAGCACATCTACGCCGCCGCGGTACACGAACCTCACACCGTCCAGCCGGCAGACCGTTTCGCCCGCGAAAGCGCCCCCCGGGGACTCCGCCTGCGGCGGCAGGTAATGGGCGCGGTGCTCAGCGAGCCAGGCGAGGCCGTCGTCGCGCACGGCGTCGGCGAGGATCCGGCCGCCCTCCATGAAGAGCACCCGGTCGGCCAGGCCCAGCGCCCGCCCGGTGCGCTGCTCGGAGAGAACGGTCGCCACGCCGAGCTCGCTGACAAGCGCGAGGAAGCGCTCGGCGGCCTCGGGGTCGAGCTGCGAGGTTGGCTCGTCGAGAAGCAGGAGCCTGGGGCGAAGCGCGAGCGCCGAGGCCAGGCAGACACGCTGGAGCTCGCCTCCCGAGAGCTCGGACGTACGCCGCTCGGCGAGGTGAAGAGCGCCGACGGCTTCGAGCGCTTCATCCGTCCGCGGCCAGATCTCTGGGGACGGCACCCCGAGGTTCTCGAGCCCGAAGGCGACCTCGTTCCGGACGAGCGCCATGACGACCTGGTCCTCGGGATCCTGGAAGACGGCCGCCGTCGTTCCGGCGAGCACCGCCGGCCGCGACCGGCGGGTGTCCACTCCGGCGATGAGCACGCTGCCGGCGAAGCGCCCGCCGTGAAAGTGAGGGACGAGCCCGGTGAGCGCGCGCAGGAGGGTCGACTTCCCTGACCCGGAAGGGCCTAGCAGCGCGACGACCTCGCCCGGCTCGAGCCGAAGCGAGATGTCTTCGAGAGCCGGCTGCGTTGCGCCGGGATAGCTGAACTCCAAGCCGCTGACGTCGACTAGAGCCACAACACCGCCGCCGCGACGAGCGCAGCTCCGGCCGCGAGCGCCGCATAGTCGGCAAACCTCCAATCCGGGCTCGGGGCCCGGGTGGGAGCGCCTCCGCCGAATCCGCGCGCCTCCATCGCCTCGGCCAGGTTGGCGGCCCGCTCCAGGGATCCCGCCACGAGGGGCGAGAGGAGGCGTGCGTGCCCGCGAACGCCTGCAACCTCTACTCCCCTCCCCCGCACGGCCTCGGCGAGCCCGGCCGCGTCGCGCTCGAGGGTCGGAACGAGGCGCGTCGCGAGCGCGACGGCGAGCGCAGAGCGTCGCGCGAACGAGGCGCTGGCGACGAGCCTGTCGTGGTCGAGGAGGAGCGCATAGGCGGAGAACGCGAGCCCGACAGCGGCGAGCCGAAGCGCGGAGACGGCCGCAAGCTCGATCTCCTCCCACGTCACGTCCAGCTGGCCGATGACGGGGACAATCGGCCCTTCCCAGATCACGTCGATACCGGTCGACTGGAGAAACGGCCAGACCAGGAAGACCCCGAGAGCCGCGCTGCCGGTTCCGAAGAGGTAGGGCCTGAGCCTCGTCTGCGCCTGCAAGCAGAGAAGAAGCAGTGCCGCCGTGAGAAGCGCGAGCGGCAGCACGTGGTCCATGAGAAGCGCCGCCACCGCAGCGGCCGCGAGCAGGGCCGCCGCGGGAACGGGCGCGAGCCTTACTGCGCGTCGGGCGGTACCGAGGCGCACTCCTTCTCCCAGTTGTGAAGATCCCACCACTCGACGTCGCCGGCGGCGAGCTTCACCTCGGCGGCGCCCTTGTCCGCGGGCTTGCCGTTGACGTAGTAGAGCCAGGCGAGCTTCTTGCCCTCATCCTGCTCGACACCTTCGATCTTCGTCACGAACTTGCCGCCCGAGTCCGTCTCGATGTCGGCGACCCGGTCGAGCGCGCGCATGGCGTTCTGGCCGGCATCCACAGGCGTCTTCGCCGTAAGGACGGTTCCGCCGCAATCGGTGGTGACGAGGATCGCGGCACCCGCCTCGGCCTGCGTCGCAGTGCCTGCCTGTGTGGCCGGCGCCGAGCTCGAGTTCCCGCCGCACGCGGCGAGCGCGCAGGCGAACAGCAGTGCTGCAAAGGATCGACGAAGCACGTTTCCTCCTTCCGCGAGGGGAACGGATCTGAAGGCGGGCGGCAGGTCTTCTGACTCGAGGCTCCCTCTCGCGCCGCCTTCCCGGCTCGCGCCAGTGGCATTCGGGCGGAGAGCGTCTCCCCTTACAGCGGCGGGACCGTGCCGGACTCGCACCGGCTTCCCTTTCCGCTCGCCTTATGTGTGGCGGGAGGCTATCAGGCGGCCGTGAATGGGTCGCCGAACGCTTCGCGAAGGGCGGCTTCGACCTCGGTGCGGGTCGCGACGACGAAGCGCACGGGGCGCTCCATCTCGCCGAGGACGGCGTCGAGAGCGGCGTCGTCGGACGGGTCGCCGATGACGACGCAGACCGCAGTGCCTTCGAGCTTGTACGGAAGCGCCAGGTACCGGCGCGCCGAGGACTCCGAGAGCAGGTCGAGGGCCTCGTGGTCGAGGTCGTGCTTGCCGAGGTCGACGAACTCGAGCCCCTCTTGCTGGGCGACGATCTGGGCGAGCTCCCGCTCGTCCACGAGCTCGTCCTCGACGAGCACCTCGCCCAGCCGGCGTCCACTGGCCCGGGCCGCTGCGAGCGCAGCGTCGAGCTGCACCGACGAGAGAAGCCCGGCGCGGACGGTCAGCTCTCCGAGCGGGAGGTCCCGCTCCTGGTTGTGGGCCGCGAATGCCATGACGCTGGTGGAAGAACCTGCCAGATGGATCGGCTGGAACGCAACTTCGGGCCATCCCCCCGTCGAGGCACTACGCTCTGTGCGTGACCGCAACCCGCATCAGCCCTTGGATCCCGGTCGTTCTCTGGGCCGCGGTGATCTTCACCCTCTCGTCCGTGCCGGATCTCGGCACCGGCCTCGGCACCTGGGACCTCGTCCTGCGGAAGATCGCGCACACGGCGGAATACGCGCTGCTGGGAGTGCTCCTCTACCGCGCCGTCCGCCACGCGCCGGCAGCCCTTCTCCTCGCCTCCGCCTTTGCGGTCACCGACGAGTTCCACCAGACCTTCGTCGCGGGACGCCACGGCTCGCCCGTGGACTGGCTCATCGACACTGCCGGCGCCGCCGTCGGCGTCGCTATCGCAGTCCGCGTATGGCGCTGAGCCCGGTCGCAATCGACCTCGACGGCGCGCTCGGCGACACGCGGCCGCTCTGGGACGACTTCCTCGTGGACGCGGCCCGGCGCTACGCGTCGATCGCACCGCTGGATCCTTCGGTGCTCCCCGAGGATCGCGGCGCCGCGGCGGAGGAGCTCGACCGCTGGGCCGAACACGGCGTCGGCGACTGGCGCGGCGCGCTCGAGCGCTTCGCGGAGGACCGGGCGCCCGTCCACTTCCGGCCGAGCGCCGATGCGGCCACGGCCCTACGCGCGCTGGCCGCGACTGGCCGGCGACTCGGCGTCTACACGGACGCCCCGGCCGAGCTGGCCGCGGTCGCCCTGGCCCACCTCGGAGCCGGCCGCCGCGTCGAGCTCGTCGAGGCCGGCGCGGGCGCCCGCGAGCGGCTCCTTGCGGAGCTGGGTCCCGACACTGCCGTCGCAGTAAGCCGCGAGGACCTCGTTAGGATCAGTGAGAGTGGAAGCGAAGAATCTTGACGACCGCCAGCTGGACGCGATCCTCGAGCGGCTCGACAACCTGACCGGCGAGCTGCACGCGCTGAACAAGCGCCTCGACCACGGCGAGGGTCTCCTCCGGATCGCGCACGAGCTCTCGACGCTGAACGACTCGCTGCAGGCGCTTGCCTACGCGGCACTCGGTCATCAGGGCCCGCAGGTCCGTCGACGCCGCACGGGCTAGCTGCTGACATCTCTGCTAGCCGTGGATCGCGGCGATCAACGGGATCATCAGGATCGCAACGATGTTCGTGATCTTGATCATCGGGTTGATCGCGGGGCCGGCGGTGTCCTTGTAGGGATCGCCGACGGTGTCGCCGGTGACGGCCGCGGCGTGGGCCTCTGAGCCCTTGCCGCCGTAGGCGCCGTCCTCGATCAGCTTTTTCGCGTTGTCCCACGCCCCGCCGCCCGACGTCATGGCGATGGCGAGGAAGATTCCGGTGACGATCGTGCCGATGAGGAGGCCGCCGAGGAGCTCAGGCTTGATGATCCCCGCCACGATCGGGAAGAAGATCGGGATCGCCGCGGGAAGCATCATCTTCTTGATCGCCTCGGCCGTGACGATGTTGACCGTGCGCCCGTACTCGGGCCTGCCCGTGCCCTCCATGATCCCCGGAATCTCGCGGAACTGGCGCCGCACCTCCTCCACGACCTGCCCGCCGACGCGGCCGACGGCCTGCATGGCGAGCGAGGCGAAGAGGAACGGCATGAGGCCGCCGATGAAGAGGCCCGCGATCACCCAGGAGTCCGAGAGGTCGAACGTCGGGTTGATGCCCTCATTGGAGAGCTCCGAGGTGAAGCCGTCGAACAGGACGAGGGCCGCGAGGCCTGCCGAGCCGATCGCGTAACCCTTGGTGACGGCTTTCGTCGTGTTGCCGACCGCATCGAGCGGGTCGGTGACGCCGCGCACCTCCTCCGGCAAGTCGGCCATCTCGGCGATCCCGCCGGCGTTGTCTGTCACGGGCCCGTACGCGTCGAGGGCGACGATCATGCCGGTCATGGAGAGCTGCGCCATGACCGCGACGCCGATGCCGTACAGGCCTGCGAGGCCCGCGGCTCCGACGATCCCCGCCGCGATGACGAGGATGGGAAGCGCGGTCGCCTGCATTCCGATCGCGAGGCCTTCGATGATGTTGGTCGCGTGCCCGGTCGTCGAGGCGCGGGAGATGCCCTTCACGGGCAGCCAGCGCGTGCCCGTGTAGAACTCCGTGATCGCCACGAGCAGGAACGTGACGGCGAGGCCGATCAGCGCACAGCCGTAGAGCTCCCAGTAGTTGTACTTGCCCCCGTCAAAGGCGAGCGTGACGGGGATGAAGCCGATCGCCGAGAGAATCGTCGACACGGCGACGGCCTTGTAGAGCGCGTTCATGATCGAGCCGGTGCGGCCGATGCGGGCAAAGAACGTGCCGATCACGGATGCGATGACGCCGACCCCGCCGAGCGCGAGTGGATAGACGACGACTCCGGACGACGGGAAGTTGATCGCGCCGAGGAACATGACTGCGACCGCCGTCACCGCGTAGGTCTCGAAGAGGTCGGCCGCCATTCCGGCGCAGTCCCCGACGTTATCGCCGACGTTGTCGGCGATCACGGCCGGGTTGCGCGGGTCGTCCTCGGGGATTCCCGCCTCGACCTTGCCGACGAGGTCAGCGCCTACGTCGGCGGCCTTCGTGTAGATGCCGCCGCCGAGACGGGCGAAGACCGAGATGAGGGAGCCGCCGAAAGCGAGGCCGATGAGGTTCCTCGTCGCCTCGTCGGGAGCCTGGTCGAACCAGGACGTGAGGATCCCGTAGTAGGCAGCGACGCCGAGCAGGCCGAGCCCGACGACGAGCAGCCCGGTCACCGAGCCGGCGCCGAAGGCGACAGCCAGAGCCGGCTTGACGCCGCCCCTCGCAGCCTCAGCAGTGCGGACGTTGGCGCGGACGGCCACGTTCATGCCGATGAAGCCGGCCGCCGCCGAGAGCACGGCGCCGATCAGGAAGCCGAAGGCGGTGTACCAGCCGAGGTCGTTCCAGAACCCGATTCCGAGGAAGATGGCCGCGGCGACCCCCGCGATGGTGAGGTACTGGCGGCGAAGGTACGCCGAGGCGCCCTCCTGAACCGCCCGCGCGATCTCCTGCATCCGCTCCGTCCCGGCCGGAAGCTTGAGGATGCGGACGGTGAGCACCGCGCCCCAGCCGATGCCGACGGCGGCGCAGAGCAGGGCGAACAGGACGCTGTGGTTCTGGAAGAAGTCAGTCACGAAGTCGAGGCCTGGACCGCGCAGATCCGGCAACTGATGCCGGATCCGGCGGGCCGATTTGTATCACAGGTTCACATCCGCGCGCCGCGGAGGGCGGTCGCGCAGAGGTGCTCGCCCGACTGCGGCGGGATCTTGGGGATGACCGCGAAGAGCAGCTCCCGCAGGCGCTCGTTGTTCTCCTGGAACACGGTCACGACCTGCTCATGGGAGACAGGCTCGGCGCCTTCGACCCCGACGTCGTGGTCGGTGACCATCGAGATGTTCGCGTAGCAGAGCTCGAGCTCGCGGGCGAGGTAGCCCTCGGGATATGCGGTCATGTTGATCGTGTCCCAGCCCATCTCCTGGAACCACTTCGACTCGGCGCGCGTCGAAAAGCGCGGGCCCTTGATGACGACGGCGGTGCCGCCGTCGCGCGCCTTGATCCCGAGCTCACGTGCCGTGTCGACGAGGAGCGTCCGGAGATCCGGGCAGAAGGGGTCGGCGGCCGAGACGTGCGTCGTCTCGGGCCCGTCGTAGAAAGTGTCTCCTCGCCCGCTCGTCCGGTCGACGAACTGGTCGCACACCACGAACTCGCCGAGCTCGAGCTCGGCCTTGAGTGCGCCGGAGGCATTCGGCCCGATGATCCGGCGGACGCCGAGCTCCTTCATCGCCCAGACGTTCGCCCTGTACGGGATCGCGTGCGGCGGAAGCTCGTGGTTGAGGCCGTGACGCGGCAGAAACGCGACGCTCTTCCCGCCCATGTCGCCGATCGTGAAGGGCGCAGACGGCTTCCCGTACGGGGTCTCGACCTCCACCTGCTCGACGTCTTCGAGGAACGAGTAAAAGCCCGAGCCTCCGAAGACCCCGATCTCAGCCCTCGCCATCCGCCCCCTCGCCTGCGGCCTGGGCGTAGGCGAGCTGCAGGCTCGCGACGGACTGGTTGAAGTCCCGGACGAGCTCCTCCGGGACGACGTTCTCGAGGACAGGGGTCAGCGCGACCATCGTGTCGATGGCGAGCTTCGCCTGCTGCAGGTCGCGGTCGTCCTTCGTCTCCTCGGTGAGCCCCAGCCGGCGGTAGCCGATCGAGGAGATGGTGATCAGCGACTGGATGACGACGTCCTCGACGCGCAGGCGGCGGAGCTCCTCGGCCAGCTGCTGCGCAAGCTGCTCCTGCTCTGCGTCTGGCTCAGACATGTACCGCCTCCAGGACCTCCTGGGCGTAGATCTCCTCCATGCTCTGCCCGGCCTCGTACTTGGCTATCTGCCGCTCCGCGGGCGTCGCCGCCGGCACGGTGAGGAACGACGCGACGCCGAGCTCCTCGGCCACCGGCATCGTCCACTCGAGCAGCTGCTCGATCCGCGCACGCGCCGGCATGACGTCGCCACTCCTCAGGTCGATCAGCTCACCGGAGAGCCCGTACCGGATCGCGCGCCAGAGGTTCTCCTCGATCAGGCGGTGCGGGTGCTCCGGGAGCTCCTCGCCCTCGTCGAGCGCGCGTGCGATTCGCGCGGTCAGCGCGTACATGAAGGCGCCGAGAGCCTGCGACTCGCCGAGTTCGGGCTGGCCGTCGCAGATCCGCAGCTCGACCGTGGGAAACGCGAGGTGCGGGCGCACGCTCCACCAGAGCTGCGTGTGCTCGGTGATCGACCCCGTGCGGTAGAGGAAACGGACGTAATCCTCGTACTCGGCCCAGTCGCGGAAGGCGTCCGGCACGCCGCAGCGCGGGAACATGCGGGTGAAGACCTCCGTCCGTGCGGAGTGGAGGTAGGTGAAGACGCCTTCGACGAACGGCGAGCTCCCCGAGTAGGCGAGCAGGTCGGGCAGAAAACCGCGCAGCGCGTTCGTGACGAGGATCGCCCGGTCGGCTCCCTTGATCCCCACGTGCACGTGGAGACCGAAGGTGTTGTTGCGCCAGACGACGTAGCGGAGGACCTCGTCGTTCCGGCGGTAGTGCGGGGTGTCGATGATCCGCTGCTCCTGCCAGGGGCTCCACGGATGCGTCCCCGTCGCGCAGAGCGCGAGGTCGAGCCGACCCGCGAGCTCGAGCAGCTGCCGTCGCCGCTCCACCATGACCGCAGCGGCATCTCCAAAGGTTTCGCAGCGGCCTGTGCGCACCTCCACCTCGGAGGCGATCAGCTCGCCGACGAGATGGTCTTCGACCTCCGTCCCCTGCGCGGCCGCCTGGAAGTCCTCGAAGCGGTTGACGAGGCCGAGGCTCTCAGGGTCGATGATCGCGAACTCTTCCTCGACCGCAACGGTGAAGTCCTTGCCCGCGTCGAAGCCCTCGCGGGCGGAGCGGATCTGTTCCTCTGGACTGAGCTTCTGCGCCTCACCCACGCGGCGAAAGTATCAGAGCGGCAATCGTCTCCCAGCTCCAGCGCTCGACCGCGGCGGCGCGGGCCGCTGACGACAGCCGAGCCCACTCTGTGCGGGGAAGCGCGAGGATGGCGTCGAGCTTCGCGGCCAGGTCGGCGGCGTCCCCCGGCTTGAAGGAAGCGAGCGCCCGATAGTCCTCCGGATAGGCCGCCTCGAGCCCCTCGGCGACCTCGGCCAGTCCCGAATGGCGCGCGACGAGCGGCGGTGCGCCACACGCCGCCGCCTCGGCGGCAACCATTCCGAAGGCCTCCGGAAAGACCGACGGCGTAACGCTCGCGTCCGCGAGCGGCCAGAGATGGCGGAGGTGGCGGTGCTCCAGTGCGCCCGTGACGAGCACGCGGTCGCCCGCGGCTCGCTCCAGCTCCTCGCGTGCCGGTCCGAAGCCGACGACGACGGCTCGAGCGTCGACATGCGCGAGCGCCTCGACGAGCAGGTGCACGCCCTTCTCTTCGCTGAGCTTCCCGACGTAGACGAGGGTCGGCGCCTCATCGCCGAGGAACTCTGCGAGCCGCTCGGCGTTGCCGGCGTCCGGGTCTCGCTCCGAGGTGGGTGCGGAGTCGCGTCCTGCCTCCGCGAGGAGCGCGGCGAGGGCCTCGTCGCGGGGCTCGGGCCGGAACTCATCCACGTCGACTCCGGGCGGAACGACCCGCACGCGCTCGGTGAAGCCCACGACGTCTGCGAGGACGGCGCGGATGTGCTCAGAGCCTGCAATCACCTCGGTTGCGCCGGCAAGGCTCTCGCGCGCCCAGCCGCAGAGCTCCTTGTTCCCGCGCATGGAGAACTCGAGCTCCGAGCCGTGTGCCTTGACCGTGAACGGCATGCCGGTCGCGGCGCCGACGGGCGCGCCAAGGAGGACGTGGTTGGTAAGGAGGAAATCCGCAGGCAGGTGCTCCCGCACGGCGGACGCGTTCTGCTCGACGAAGTGCTCCCGCTCGGCACAGCTCAGGTCCTGGAGGTAGCGGGACTCCATGTCCTCGTAGCGGTCGAGCACGAAAACCGGGAGCGGCCCGTCGAGCGGCGGCCTGACGACCGCGGCACCGCCGAGGTCGAGCTCCTCCGGATGGGGCTCCTGGCAGAAGACGACGACCTCGTGCCCGAGGCGGGCCCATGCCCGCGCGAGCGCCCGAGTGTAGACGTTCGACCCCGTCCCGCGAAGGAGGTAGCCGTGCCAGATGAGAACCTTCATTCGTGGAAGATCCTGACGCACCGTTGGTCGAGCGCGCACGGCGAGGCGACCGCTGGGCGTTCGAGCGGCTCGTGGAGCGGCACCAGAGCCGCCTCTTCACGCTCGCGGCGCGGACGCTCGGCTCGGCGGACGAGGCGGCCGACGCCGTCCAGGAGACCTTCATCCGGGCCTGGCTCGGCCTGCCGCGCTTCCGCGGCGGCTCGCTCTTCTCGACGTGGCTCTATCGGATCGGCGTCAACGCGGCCCACGACCAGCGGCTGAAACGGCGTACCGAGCCGCTCGACGACACGCGCGAGCCCGCCGACCCGCAAAACTCCTTCCATGCGAGCGAGCTCTCGAGCGTGCTCCAGGAAGCGCTGAGCCAGCTCGACGAGGACTATCGCGTCGCCGTCGTCCTGTACGACGTCCTCGGCTGCTCGTACACGGAGATCGCCGAGCTGACCGAGGTCGCCGAAGGTACGGTGAAGTCGCGCATCTTCCGCGGCCGAAGTCGGCTGGCGGAGCTCCTGGGAACAAGGACCGCCGAGGAATAGTCCAAGGCATGGTGCCCGAGACACACCCACACGAAATCGAGCTCTTGGAGTACGTCGAAGACGAGCTCCCGGTGGCGCGGCGCGACGAGATCGCGACGCACGTGGCGACATGCTCAGTCTGCGCCGAGCAGGTCCAGCGGGCGGCGGCCGGACGCGAAGCCCTACGCGAGACCACTCTGCTCGAGCTCCCGCAAGGCCGCCGCGAAGAGATTCTGAGAAACCTCCCCTCGCCCGAGCCGGCCCCGGGCGGACGGCGCGGGTTCTTCTCGAAGCAGCTTCTTGCGGGAATCGCTGCGCTCCTCATCGTCGCGGCGCTCGCTGCCGTCCTCGTCAAGTCGGGCGGCAACTCGGGTATGGAGAGCAGCGCCGGCGGGACCGCGGGTGCCGCCGAAGCGACCGCAACCAGCGGAGGAAATGGGGTCGAGGACGCTCAGGCTGCGAATCTCTTCGCCGGCGGTTCCCCCGACGAGGTGGCCGACGACCTGCAGCGCAAGGGGTTCAAGGCCACCGTCCAGAAGGATCGCGTCGTCGTCCACGGCGCGACGAAAGATCAGGTGCGCGAAGCCCTCGCGGATCGCGGCCCCGGCGATGTCGAGGTCGTGGTTAAGAACCCGTAAACCGCGCAGGGAACGCGGCTGGACCGACGAAGACGGTCCGTCCGATGCGACCAAGGGCTCTTCTCGCGTGCCTCGCCGTGGTCACAGCGCTCGCGCTGCCCGCCGCAGCACAGGCTGTCACCAACCCGCAAATCCCGGGTCTCCAGGTCGCGCTCAAGGCGCGCGGCTTCTACGCGGGCGCCATCGACGGCATCGCCGGTCCCATGACGGCCAGCGGTGTCCGGCGTTTCCAGCGCCACGTACACATCGTCGTCGACGGGGTCGCGGGCCCGATCACGCGGGGCAAGCTCGGCCGCCTCGGGCGTCCGCTTTTCGGCAAGCGCCATTTGATCGTGCTCGGAAACATGGGCTGGGACGTCTCCGTCCTCGAGTTCTTCCTCAAGCGCCGGGGCTTCTCGCCGGGCAGGGTGGACGGGCATTTCACCGAGAGGACAAGGCGCGCGGTGATGCGCTACCAGCGCAGCCGGCACCTCGTCGTCGACGGGCTCGTCGGCCCGCAGACGCTCGCCACCTTCGGCGTGCGCCGAGCGGTGCCGCAGCCCACCCACTCGACGACGCGTCGCTCAGGCAAGGGCGTCCGCGCGCTCCTCACGTACTGGGCGCACTACTACGGCCTCAGCCCGAGTCTCGTGAAGGCTCTCGCCTGGCAAGAGTCCGGCTTCCAGCAGGACGTCCGCTCGAGCGTCGGCGCGCGCGGCGTCATGCAGGTGACGCGGCAGACGTGGTCCTACGTGGAGATGGTCCTCCTCGGGCACCAGGTACGCCACGGGAAGGACGGGAACATCCACGTCGGCGTCGCCTACCTCCGCCAGCTCCTGCACGAGTTCCATTTCAACGTTCGGCTCGCGGTCGGCGCCTACAACCAGGGCCCCGCCGCCCGGGCACACGGGCTCTATCCGAAGACGCGGAAGTTCGTGGAGAACGTCCTCAGCTTGCGCCGCCGCTTCTCCTAGCCCTCTCCCGGACCAAACGAAAAGAGGGGAAAACGGGATCTCTCACCTCGAAGGTTGCGGCCTCCTCCGAGGATGTCCCGTCTTCCCCCCTGTTGGTGCAATGATCGGCCGGAGCCGCGGCGCTCTTTAGCTCAATCGAGGGACTTGCTCGCGGGGCCGTACCCGCCCGTACCCCCCGCAGAGCGGCTAGGTCAGGTGGAAGTAGAGCGCGTAGAGGAGCTCGACCGCGGGGCTCGTCGTGTGCACGGTCACGTCGCTGGGCGCGTGCAAGAGCGCTTCGGTGTAGTTGAAGATGATCTTCACGCCCGCGTCGACGACGTCGTCGGCCACGCGCTGAGCCTCTTCCGGAGGAATGGCCAGGACAGCGACGATGATGTTCTTCTCGCGGATCGCATCCTTCAGCTCGCCATAGTCGCGGATGACCGAATCGCCGATCGGCTGTCCGAACTTGCTCCGGTCGGTGTCGAAGGCGGCGGCGATGTTGAAGCCGTGGTCGGCGAACACCGTCGAGCTCGCGATCGCCTGGCCGAGGCGACCGGCGCCGAAGAGCGCGATGTTGTGCTGGCCCTGCGTCCGGAGGATCTTCCGGATCTCCGAGATGAGGCCGTCGATGTTGTAGCCGACACCCCGCTTCCCGAACTTTCCGAACGCGGAGAGATCGCGCCGGATCTGGGTCGCGTTGATGTTGGTGTACTCGCTCATCTCCTGAGAGGAGATGCGCTCCTGGCCCATCTTCTTGGCTTGGGTGAGCACCCGGAGGTACTGGCTGAGCCGAGCGGCGACGCCAACGGTGAGCCGCTCGCCAACCCGCCCTTCGCTGTCACTCATCAGCCCCGCCGTCGTCATGCTTGTAACACGATACAGACACCCTCAGCGCTGATGCGGAGGGAAAGAACGCGTGGCGGAAACTGGAGTTTGTGCGTACTACGATTCGACCCGGCGACGGAGGCCGTCGGGCGTGACGAAGTAGGTGAACGCCTCCTTCCCGTCCACGAGGACGACCGGGATCCGCTCGCGATAGCGCGGCTCGAGCTCTGAGTCGCCCGTGATGTCGACCTCCTCGAGCTCGAATCCGATCTCCGCGCGAACGCTCTCGATCACCCGTCGCGCGCTCTCGCAGAGGTGGCAGCCCTCGGCGTGAACCAGCGTGACGACGTGCTCGACCCTAGGGGTAGAGGCCACGGGTCGTCGTCGCCTCGGCGACGCGTCCGACTGCGAGCGCGTAGGCGGCGTGGCGCATCGGCAGGGACCGCTCCTCGTGTGCGCGCCAGGTCTCGGCGAACGCGCGGGTGATGATGTCGTTCAGCTTCGCGTTCACCTCGGACTCCTTCCAGAAGTACTCCTGGAGCCCCTGCACCCACTCGAAGTAGGAGACGACCACTCCGCCGGCGTTCGCGAGCACGTCTGGGAGGACGAGCACGCCGCGGTCGTCGAGGATCGCGTCGGCTTCCGGGGTGACCGGTCCGTTCGCGCCCTCGCAGACGATGTTCGCCTTGATCTGGTCGGCGTTCTCGCCCGTGATCACCTGCTCGAGCGCACACGGCGCGAGCACGTCGCAGTCGACGAGGAGAAGCTCGTCGTTCGTGATCGCCTCGGTTCCCGCGAGCCCGTCCAGCGACCCTTTGTCCGTCTTGTGCGCGAGCGCCGCCTGCACTTCGATGCCGTCCGCGTTGTGCACGCCTCCGTGCGAGTCGGAGAGCGCGACGATGGTCGCGCCCTGGCCGGCGAGAATGAGCGCGAGGTTGGAGCCCACGTTGCCGAAGCCCTGCACGGCGACCTTGCGACCCTCGATCGACACGTCCTGCTTCCGCAGCGCCTCGCGGACGCAGAATGCCGCGCCCCGCGCGGTCGCCTCGACCCGTCCCACCGAACCGCCCACCTCGAGCGGCTTCCCAGTGACGACGCCGAGCACCGAGTAGCCCTTGTTCATCGAATAGGTGTCGAAGATCCAGGCCATCTCGCGCGGGCTCGTGCCCACGTCGGGCGCGGGGATGTCGGCTTCCGGGCCGATGAAGTTGATGATCTCGGTCGTATAGCGGCGGGTCATCCGCTCCAGCTCGGAGACGGAGAGTTCCTTCGGGTTGACGACGACGCCGCCCTTCGCTCCGCCGAACGGGAGGCCCATGAGGGCGCACTTCCAGGTCATCCACATCGCGAGCGCCTTCGTCTCCTCGAGCGTGACCTGGTGGTGGTAGCGGATGCCACCCTTGGAGGGGCCGCGGGCAACGTTGTGCGTGCAGCGGAACCCTTCGAAGACGCGTACCGAGCCGTCGTCCATCCGGGTCGGCACGGAAACGGCGACGGCCTTCTTACATTCCAGGAGGACGTTCAACATGCTGTCCTCCATCCCGATCTGCGTAGCCGTTTGGCGCAGCTGGCTGCGCGCCATCTCCCAGGGGTTTTCCTTCAGATGCGAGGACGGGGCTTCGACAGTGGTCACCCAGAGCTCCTTTACTGGTCGGTGATCCGGAAGACGGTGTCGGCGGTGGACGGCGGCGTCCCGTCGACGGCGTCGACGGGTTGGGCGCGCAGGCGCAGGACGTAGGTGCCCGGCTCGAGCACCTTCCCGTCCGGGCCTCGACCCGTCAGACCGAACGCGTAGCGGCCGGGCAGCAGGTCTCGCATGCGCGCGATGACGCCCAGGCGCTTGCCCTTGGGCGTCCAGAGCTCGAGGTCGAGCAGGCCGACGGGCTCGATCTGCTCGCCTCCGGAGCCGGGCACGGCATGGCCGGCCCGGAACGCGAGCACGGCGGGAGCAGACTTGGACGGCGCGAACTCCCAGTTGGACAGGCTGACCGAATCGACAAGGGCGAGGTCTGTCGGGCGCGGCGCGATCGCCCACGGGATCCGTGCTGCGCGGGCGCCTCGCGCCGAGACGACAACCACCCCGCTCGCGCCCTCATCGAGTTCGGCCATTGCGGAGACGTTGAGCTGTACGCTCGAAGACGCACCGGGCCCGAGGCTCAGGTGGGCAGGCTGCGCCGTGAACGAGACCTTCACGGGGCCGGGCTGGTCCGGCACGAGCCCGAACCCGACTTCGAGCGGCCTGCTGGACAGGTTCTTGACGGTCAGCGTCTGGGAGGAGGACCAGCCGGCCCGGCCGGCGCGGCCGAAGGCCACGGTGGCGGGCTCGACTGAGAGCTCCGCGGTCGACGCGGCGGCGGGGTCGATGCCGCCTGCTCCTTCCCGCGTGACCGGCTGGAGGCCCCCGAGGGGCTCTGCGCTTCCGACGAGCACTGCGCGGAGCTCGGACGCGGTCAGTCCGGTGCGCGCCTGGGAGACCAGGGCGGCCGCACCGGCTGCGACGGCGGCCGCGGCGCTCGAGCCGCTCACCGTCGAGTATCGCGGGGAGCCGTCGGCCGACGGATCGAACGTGGCGAGCCCGACCCCCGGCGCGACGACGTCCGGCTTTACGCGCCCGTCGAACGAGAGCCCGCCGGATGAGAACCCGGCGACGGCGTCGAGCCCCGGATTGTCGACTGTGCCCACAGGGGCGAGGACGGCGGTCACCGGCCGGCCGTCGCGAAGCGCGTCCATCGCCTCTGCCCCGGTCTTCCCGGGC
This sequence comes from Gaiellaceae bacterium, assembly GCA_035296905.1. Taxonomy (GTDB): domain Bacteria; phylum Actinomycetota; class Thermoleophilia; order Gaiellales; family Gaiellaceae; genus DATEOR01. Next base: position 24,257 of record DATHAA010000026.1, on the reverse strand, counting down.
ATGGCGAGAACCGGGAGTGCCGTTGTCTCGTCTGCGTCGAGCGCGCCTGCCGGCAGGGCCGTTCCGTAGACGAGGAGCGCTGCCGCGCCTGCGGCTTTGGCGTTTTGCGCCTTGGTTTCGAGCGAGCTCCCGTCCGCAGGGACGAGCGCTCCGCGCCCGGCAACCCGGCTCACGCCGTTCGTATCGAAGAAGTCTCCGAGGGTCGTCCCGCCGGACTCGGCCCCGGCGGCCTGGCTCGGGCTCGAGAGTGAAGGCCCGAGAAGGCCTGCGACGTCCAGGGTCGCCTCGCCGGAGAGCGTCGTCTTCCCGAGGATGCGAGCCTGCACGGCGGAGATCGTGTCCGCGCCCGCGCGGACCCAGGCGTTTGCCACCGCGACCCGGGTGCGCGAATCGGCGGCGCCAACGGTGAGCGCATCCGGGGCTCCGCCGGGAGCGCCGATGCTGCCGAAGCCGACTCCCGAGCTCCCGTCGTTCCCGGCCGACGCGACGACGAGCGTGCCGAGCTTGGTCGCGCCCTCGACGGCGCGCGATTCGGGGCTGTCTGTGAAGGCGGCGAACGGCTCGACGAGTGGCGCAAGCGCAACCGTCGCCCCGTCCGTCACCGCTCCGTCGCCGTTGGGGTCGACCGCGCGCTCGAGCCCGGCGATCAGCTGGTCGCCGCGCCCGGTCAGCGCGAAGCTTCCGTACTTGCCCTGCTGCCAGCCGACGACCCGGATCGGCACGATCTTCGCGCCCGGCGCCACAGCAGCGACGAGCCCGGCCATCCGCGTCCCGTGCGCCTCGACCCGGCCCTGCCCCGACGGGTCGGCCTCGGGGAAGGGCTTCCTGTCTCCCCCGACGACGTCGACGCCTCGGCGCAGGCGGCTCGCGAGCGCGGGCTGCTCGGCATCGACCCCTGTGTCGAGAAGGGCGACCTTGGTGCCCTGGCCGTCGAATCCCGGCAGGCTGACTCCGGCCGGGGCGCCGACGGCCGGCGCGCGCAGGGCTTCCGTCTCCGCCGGATAGACCGCTCTCACCGGATAGACGCCGATCACGGACGGGTTACGGTCTAGCTCGGCGACGGCCCGCGCGTCGAGCTTGGCCGAGAAGCCGTTCAGGGTCTTCGTGAAGATCTGCTCGCGCTCGATGGTGATGCCGCGCTCGCGGAGCGAGGCCAGGAAAGCGTCCTGCTCCGCCTCGATGTCGGCGATCCACTGGCGCTGCGTCGCCGCCCCGGCCTTTCCGTTGGCCGCCTCCATGCGGTCGGCGAGGGAAGGGGAAGAGAGCACCACGATCGTCCGCGAGCCGAGCTGGGCTTGCGGGCGATCGCCGAAGATGGAGTGCCACGCGCGGGCGGCCGCACCCGTCACGGTCTGGCGGGCCCCCTGGACATTGCCGACCAGCATGACCGCGACCCCCGCGACAGCTGCGAGCACCCATGCGCGCGCGAGCTCAGGCCGCCGTCGCGTAGGCATCGAGCGCAAGATACTCCGGAAAGGGGACGGCCGTTGCATACCTCGCCGCCGAGGCGATCATCGCCGCATTGTCGGTGCAGAGCGAGAGAGGCGCGAGCGCCGCGTCCGGAAGGGCCGCACGGAGCTCTGAGTTCGCCGCGACCCCGCCAACGACGGCGATCCGGGAGTGCCCCGCCTGCTCCGCCGCCTCGGTCGTTCGACCGACGAGGGCGCGCACGATCGCGCGCTGGTAGCTCGCGGCGAGGTCGGCGCGGCGCGACTCGAGCTCCTCCGCCCTCAGCTCCCGGACCGCATAGAGCAGTGCGGTCTTCACGCCGGAGAAGGAGAAGTCCAGGCCCGAGACGCGAGCAACGGGGAATCGAAAGGCCTCGGGGTCGCCTTCGCGGGCGAGCCGGTCGATCGCGGCTCCGCCCGGATAGCCGAGTCCGAGGAGCCGCGCACCCTTGTCGAAGGCCTCACCCGCCGCGTCGTCGAGGGTCGTCCCGAGGACGATGAAGCCCTGGCGGTCGCGTACGTCGAGAAGCAGCGTGTGGCCGCCGCTCGCGAGCAGGCAGAGAAACGGCGTGTCCTCGTCCTGGGGTTGAAGATAGAGCGAGGCGACATGACCGTGGAGGTGGTCCACGGGAATGAGCGGTAGCCGCCGCGACCAAGCGATTGCCTTCGCGGCCGAAATCCCGACGAGGAGCGCGCCGATGAGACCGGGCCCGCGCGTGACGGCGACCGCGTCGATTCCATCGAGCGACGTGCCTGCCTCGGCAAGCGCCTCTTCGACCACGGGCGCGACGAGCTCGAGGTGCCGGCGAGACGCGACCTCGGGGACGACGCCGCCGTAGCGCGCGTGGAGCTCCGCCTGGGACGAGACCACGTTCCCGAGGATGCGCCCGTCTGCCGTGACGACGGCCGCTGCGGTCTCGTCACAGGACGTCTCGACCCCGAGGAGTGTCCCGACCGGCGACACCATCTAGCCCTCGCGGGCTGCGACCTGGCGGATCGCGTCCTTCCACATGATCAGTGCATCTTCGCGGTTGTCCGTGTAGTAGCCGCGGCGGATCCCGCTCGGCTCGAAGCCGAAGCGCTCGTAGAGGCCGATCGCAGTCGTGTTCGAGACACGGACTTCGAGCGTGTAGCCGCGGCGGGGATCACCGGAGGTAAGCTCGAAAAGTTCGTCGAGAAGGCGGCTCGCGACTCCCTGGCGGCGATACTCCGGCTGGACCGCGACGTTCATGATGTGCCACGCATCCACGTAGCGCGAAACGACCAGGTAGGCGACCAGCCCGCCCGCGTCGGGATCGAACGCGCCGATGGACAAGGAGGACGGCTTGGCGAGTTCGCCCGCGAACATCGAGCGCGACCAGGGCGTCGGGTAGACGGCGTTCTCGATCGCGACGATGGCGTCGAGATCCTGGAGGCTGAGGCGGCGGATCTCCATCATCGTTCGAGCGCTTTCTCGGCGTCGGGCACGCGGAGGTAGATCGGCTCGGCGCTGTCCGCCGCCCCGAAGTCTTTTGCAAGAGCCGCGGTGTGCCTGGCCCAGGGAATGTGGCGCGGGTCGTCGTCGCCCGGGATCTCGGCCCCACGTGCCTCGAGCTCGGCGCGGTAGAGGACGGCCCCGTCGCCCACATACTTTCCGCCGGGCTCGACCTTCACCTGCTCCGGCTTGAGAACGACCCGGGCGTCGTCCTCGATAGTGAAGACCTCGCCGCGCCGGCCGTCGATGACAGGCACGGCGCCGGGGGCTCCCGCGGCGAGCGCGTCCAGCGTGGAGACACCGGCGACGGGTGCACCGAGCGAGAGCGAGAGTGCCCGCGCGGTGACGATCCCGATGCGCAGGCCGGTGTAGCTCCCGGGCCCGGTGCCCACGGCGATCGCCTCGACCGCGTCCGGCTCGAGCCCCGCCTCTGCGACGAGAGCCTGCGCGTCTTCGAGGATCCGCACAGGCCTGGACGCGCGCTCGCCGACGACAATTCCATCCCGAACAAGAGCGCTCGTCGCCACGGCCGTGGCGGTGTCAAACGCGAGGATCAGCACCCGTAAAAACGCTTTTTTCCAGGGATTTTTCGTCGCTCTCCAGCACGATCAGTCTACGCGTCTCCCCCACGTGCTGCAAACTCACGCGCGCCTTCTCCGGCGGCAGAAACCCGGCTCCAGCCCGTGGCCACTCGACGAACACAACGGCGTCTTCGAAGTACTCCTCCACGTCTCCCCACTCAGCGTGCGACATACTCTCGAACCGATAGAGGTCGAGGTGGGAGACGTCAACCCTCCCGCGGTAGCGGTGGCCGATGGTGTACGTCGGGCTGGTCACCGGCCCCTCGACGCCCAGCGCGCGTGCCGCCCCGCGGACGAAGGTGGTCTTGCCGGAGCCGAGCTCCCCCTGGACGAGGACGACGTCGCCGGGCACCAGGGTGGCGGCCACGCACGCCGCGACGCGCTCGGTCTCCTCGGGCGAGTCCGACTCGAGCTCGGTCACGAGCGCAGCGTAGTGGCCTATGCGGGCTAGTCGTCGTCGACGATCAGGGCTCAGGTAAAGATGTCGGCTAGAAGAGGCCGAGCTGTTCGGTCGGCGCGGGCGGGGCTGCTTGCGGCGCGACCGGGAACTGAATCACCTGGGCGGGAGCGCCCGACTGCTCCGTGAGCAGGCCGGGAATGCGGCGGAAGTCGTCCTCGAGCGTTCGGAGCATCGCAGGGGTGTAGAGCGCGGCCGCCGGGTGATAGATCGGGTAGAGCGTGACGGCCCTGCCGCCGAGCGTGGTCTCCTGCGGATGGCCGTGCACCCGCGTGATGCCGTGCGGCTTGCCCGAGAGGAGCTTCGTGGCGAAGTTGCCGAGCGTGGCGATGAGTTTCGGCTCGATCAGCTCGATCTGGCGGAAGAGATGAGCCTCGCACGCCTCGATCTCGTCGGGCTGCGGGTCACGGTTTCCGGGTGGGCGGCACTTGATCACGTTGGCGATGTAGACGTTCTCGCGCGTGAGGCCGATCCCAGCCAGGAGCTTGTCGAGCAACTTCCCCGCCTGCCCGACGAACGGGTAGCCCTGCTTGTCCTCGTGAAAGCCGGGCGCCTCGCCCACGAACATGAGGTCGGCGGCGGGATCGCCGACGCCGAACACGACCTGCGTCCGCTCCGACGCGAGCCGGCAGCGCGTGCAGGCCGAGGTCTCCGTCGCGTACGCCGCGAGCTCGGCGCGGCGATTCAGTGCGTCAGGATCCGCAGCCACAGCCCCCGCCGCAGCATCCGCCTCCGGACGATCCGCCGAAGCTCGGTTGCCCGGCGGTGCCGTGAGCCGCGAACACGGAAAGCTGGCGGCGCGTCTTCGGTGAACCGCAGTCCGGGCAGTCCGGATCGCCGTCGTTCAGCCGCAAGAGCTCCTCGAAGTGGCTCTCGCACGACATGCACACGAACTCGTAGATCGGCATCGCCGAGGCAGTCTAGGCAGCTTCCCGGACAGTCTGCAAACGACTGCGGGAGAACCTAGGAGCGCTCGTCGGGCTCGAGCTCGAGCGCGCAGGAGTTGATGCAGAAGCGAAGGCCGGTCGGGTGCGGGCCATCCGGGAAGACGTGACCGAGGTGGCCGCCGCAGGAGGCGCAGTGCACCTCGGTACGCGCCCCTAGGAGGCTCCGGTCGCGCTCGGTTTCGACCGCGTCGTCCTTCGCCGGCTCCCAGAAACTCGGCCAGCCCGTGCCTGACTCGTACTTCGTCTCCGCGGAGAAAAGCTCTGCGCCGCAACCGGCACAGCGGTAGGTGCCCGGCTCCTTCGTCGCGTGGTACCGGCCCGTGAAGGCCCTCTCCGTCCCCTTCTCGCGCAACACGCGGTACTGCTCGGGAGTCAGCTCGGCCTTCCACTCCTGGTCGGTCTTCTCGACCTTCTCGCTCACACTCCAAGCCTACCGCGCGACATGAGTCCCGACGGGCGGGTCAGCCGCCATGCCGTCATGACGGCGAGGGCGGCCCAGAGGAGGTCGAAGCCTCCGAAGACGTCGGTCAGATTCTCGCGGAAGGCGCGGAAGATCTCCGAATCGAGGTACGAGATGTCGACGTCGAAGCGGTCCGACACAGCCTGCTTGAAGAAGTAGGCGTACGAGATGTACTTGCCGATGATGATCCCGAGCAGGCTCGAGACGACGGCGACGACCTGGAGCGGCATGCCCTTCGCGCCTCCGGCGAAGCGGACGACCGCGAAGCCGGCGAGGAAGCCGATGCCCCAGGCGGCGATGCCGATCTCGTACTCGCTCAGGATCACGATCAGGCCCCAGAGGAAGCCTCCGACGACCGCGGCGACGAGGCCGCCCGCGATCCCCGGGCCAAGCGCCGAGCCGGTGTAGCGCTCCTCCTCCGCGACACGGGCGAGCTGGGGGTAGAGCGTGTCGACAAGCTCACGCGCCCGCACACGATCGAGGCCCCGGTCCTCGAGCATCGCCGCAATCGTCTCCTGGTCGGTCCCGGCGCGCAACTGCTCGGCAATGAGCGCGACGTCGTCGTCGGTCGGCTCACGCGCCTCCTGCGACTCGCCCGCCTCGCTCGAATCGTCCCCCTCCATCGGGATCCCCTTTTCACACGCCTGCGTGACGCGGCATCTTAGGAGGCCGGCTTGCCTTTCGGCAATGGCTAGACTTTGGGTGCCCGGTATCCCTACGGAACTGGAGCCGTGTTCGAATCAGCATGTGTCGTCGGCGCTGGACGCGTCGGCAAAGCGATGGTCGCACGCCTCGGCGAACGGATCCCGACCCAGGTCGCGGGCCGCGACCTCGAGTGCGGTGACGCCGAGCTCGTCCTTCTCTGCGTGCCCGACCGCGCCATCCCCGAGGTCGCCGTAGGGATCCGGCCCGGCCCCTGGGTCGCGCACACGAGCGGTGCATGCCGGCTCGAGGCGCTTGCTCCGCACGACCGTCGCTTCAGCCTCCATCCCCTGCAGACCTTCACGCTCGACCGCGGCCCCGAGCAGCTCGACGGCGCGTGGGCAGCGGTGTCCGGAGAGAGCGCCGACGCGCTCTTAGCCGGCGCAGAGCTCGCGCGGAGGCTCGGGCTGAAGCCCTTCGAGCTGGACGACGAGATGCGCCCGCTCTACCACGCGGCCGCAAGCTTCGTCTCGGCGTTCCTCGTCACGCTGCACGATGTCGCCGCCGAGCTCATGGACGCCGCCGGCGCCCCGCCGGAGGCGCTCGAGCCCCTCATGCGCCGCACGATCGAGAACGGCTTCCAGCACACCGGGCCACTCGTCCGCGACGACTGGGAGACGGTCGAGCGCCACGCCGAGGCGATCGCCGCGCGAAGCCCCCACCTTCTGCCTCTCTACCGTGCGCTCGCCGAGACCGAAGCGGGGCTTCTCGGAGCGAAGACGTCGTGAGGACGCTGCGCACGATCGCCGAGGCGCGCGAGGCCCTTCCCCGGGAAGGCATCGGGCTCGTCCCCACGATGGGAGCACTCCACGCCGGACACGTCGCCCTCTTCGCTGCGGCGCGACGCGAGAACGGTGTCGTCGTTGCCTCGATCTTCGTGAACCCGGCCCAGTTCGGCGAAGGGGAGGACTTCAAGCGCTACCCGCGGGACGAGGAGGCTGACGCCGCCGCCGCCGAAGCGGCGGGCGTCGACGTCCTCTTCGTGCCCGCGACCGAGGAGATGTACCCACCGGGCTTCGACACGTGGGTCAAGGTCAAGGGTGCCTCCGCTGAGCTCGAGGGAGATGCGCGGCCCGGGCATTTCCGCGGGGTCGCGACCGTGTGCCTAAAGCTCTTCAACATCGTCCGCCCCGACCGCGCCTATTTCGGACAGAAGGACGCGCAACAGGCGGCGGTCGTCGAGCGGCTCGTCGCGGATCTCGATCTCGATCTCGAGATCCGCGTCGTCCCGACCGTGCGGGAAGAGGACGGTCTCGCCGTCAGTTCCCGGAACGCCTATCTCTCGGCCGAGGAGCGCGAGGCCGCCGCGGCTCTCCCGAAGGCCCTTCGTGCCGGCGAGGAGGCTCAGGGCCGCGGCGCCGACCCGCTCGAAGCGGCGCGTGCCGTTCTTGGCGCGGAGTCGCGCCTGGAGCCCGAATACGTCGAGCTCGCGAAGCTCGACGGCCGCGTCTATCTGCTCGCCGCCGCGCGGGCAGGGCGCACCCGCCTCATCGACAACATCGTGCTGGAAGGAGACCCGCTGTGACCAGCCGCCCGCGAACGGACGGAAAGCTCCCCCTCACCGAGCTCGCCGACATGAAGAGCCGCGGGGAGCCCATCGTGATGGCGACGGCCTACGACTATCCGAGCGGGCGCATCGCGGATGCTGCCGGGATCGACGTCGTCCTCGTCGGCGACTCGGCCGCGATGACCGTCCTCGGCAACGACTCGACGGTGCCCGCCACGATGGACGAGATGCTCATGCTCACGCGCGCGGCTGCTCGTGGGGCCGAGCGCCCGCTCGTCGTCGCCGACATGCCCTTCGGCTCCTTCCAGGTCTCGGACGAGGACGCCGTCCGCAACGGCATCCGCTTCGTCAAGGAAGCAGGGGCCGACGCAGTCAAGCTCGAGGGAGCCGGCCCGACCCTCTCACGTGTGCTCGCGCTTGTCGGGGCGGGGATCCCGGTCATGGGCCACGTCGGGCTGACGCCGCAGTCCGCGACGATGCTCGGCGGTTTCCGCGCCCAGGGCCGCACCGCGGAGAAGGCGCGAGCGCTCCTGCAGGACGCACAGGCGTTGGAGGCTGCGGGCTGCTTCGCGATCGTCCTCGAGGCGGTCCCCGCCCAGGTGGCGCTGCGCATCACCCAGTCGCTCACAGTTCCGACGATCGGGATCGGCTCCGGCCGCGACTGCGACGGGCAGGTGCTCGTCTTCCACGACCTGCTCGGGCTCTACGACGGCAAGGCCCCCCGCTTCGTGAAGCGGTACGCCGACCTGGCGGCCGAGACCCGAAGCGCCCTCGAGCGCTACGCCACCGACGTGCGCTCGGGCGCGTTCCCCGGCGACGAGCACACATATTCGATTCCCGAGGACGAGCTCGCCGCCTTCGGAGAAATCCTCAGCGACTCGCGAGCGGAATCAGGAACGGAAACGTGACGATCAGGAGCCCGAGCACGACGAGCCCGATCGCGACGAGCGCGCGCACTGCGGTCCAGCGCTCGACCACCGAGATTCCGTAGACGAGCAGGCCGAAGGCCCAGAGGCCGATCGCCCCCAGGATCGCCTTGAAGACCACGTTGCCCGCGCCGTCGTCTCCTCCTCCGCTTCGGAAGAGGTCCGACCCGTAGACGGCGATCCGGACCGGCCAGACGAAGACGAGACCGAGGACGAGCGGCGCGGCCGCGAACGCAAGGGTGTGCCGCGCGCGCAGATACCTCCCCGTGCTCCCCGCACCGCGGAGGCCCACGTAGAGCGCGGCACCGCCGAGCCAGTACGTCGCCGTCCCGTAGAGCGCACCCGTGACGAAGACCAGCACGGCGACGACGGTCATGCTGTTGTCGACCAGGGACTCGTCGAGCAGCCGCCCGGTGGACGGCGCGAGGAGGACGCCGGCCATGCCGGCCAAAAGGACGAGTGCCAGCACCGGTTCCTGCCGCGCCTCGGCATCCTCGGGTGCGTCGCTCCGCAAGGCGGCGAAGACCGCCCGCGGCGCCTGGAAGATCGCAAGCGTGCGCAGCCACCATTCGCGGTCCAGCGCGTCGCGGTCCGATGTCTCTCGTGAAGGCGCTTCCACGGCCGTCAGGCTATTCGACGGCGCGTCCGACCTACGCCGCCGCCGCGGCGGCGCCCCGCACCAACTCCCGGAGGAAACGGCCCGTGTAGCTCTCCTCGACGTCGGCGACCTGCTCCGGCGTCCCGGTCGCGATCACCTCGCCGCCGGCCTCGCCGCCCTCGGGGCCGAGGTCGATGATCCAGTCCGCCTGCTTGATCACGTCGAGGTTGTGCTCGATCACGAGCACCGTGTTGCCCGCGTCCACAAGCCGCTGCAGGACTTCCAGCAGCTTCTCGATGTCCGCAAAGTGGAGCCCGGTCGTCGGCTCGTCGAGGATGTAGAGCGTCTTGCCGGTAGCGATCTTGGAGAGCTCCTTCGCGAGCTTCACGCGCTGTGCCTCGCCGCCGGAGAGCGTCGTCGCGGGCTGGCCGAGCTTGATGTAGTCCAGCCCGACGTCGTGGAGCGTCTGCAGCCGCCGCCTGATCTTCGGGATCTTGGAGAAGAATTTCAGCGCGTCCTCGACCGACATCTCGAGCACCTCGGCGATCGACTTGCCCTTGAAGCGCACCTCGAGCGTCTCGCGGTTGTAGCGCTTGCCGCCGCAGGTCTCGCACGGGACGTAGACGTCCGGGAGGAAGTGCATCTCGATCTTGATCGTCCCGTCGCCCTTGCAGGTCTCGCAGCGGCCGCCGCGCACGTTGAAGGAGAAGCGGCCCTGCTTGTAGCCGCGCACCTTCGCATCGGGCGTCTGGGCGTAGAGCTCCCGGATCGGCGTGAAAAGGTCGGTATACGTGGCCGGGTTCGACCTCGGGGTGCGCCCGATCGGCGACTGGTCGATGTCGATGACCTTGTCGTAGCACTCGATCCCCTCGCACGCGAGATGCCCGCCCGGCTTCACGCGCATCCGGTGCAGCCGGTTGGCGAGCGCCTTGTAGACGATCTCGTTGACGAGCGTGGACTTGCCCGATCCGGACACGCCCGTGACGCAGATGAACTTCCCGACGGGGAATTCGACATCGATCGACTTCAGGTTGTGCTGGCTCGCGCCGCGCACCCAGAAGGCGCCGAGGTCCTCGGTGCGCCGATCGGGCACCGCAATCGCGCGCTTACCTGACAGGAACTGCCCGGTGACCGAGCCTTTCACCTTCTCCACCTCGTCCGCGGGCCCCTCCGCGACGACGTGACCGCCGTGCTCACCGGCACCGGGGCCCATGTCGACGAGCCAGTCGGCCGAGCGCATCATCTGCTCGTCGTGCTCGACCACGAGCACGGTGTTGCCGAGGCTCTGCAGGCGCTCGAGCGTCCCGATCAGCTTCGCGTTGTCGCGCTGGTGTAGCCCGATCGACGGCTCGTCGAGGATGTAGAGGACGCCGACGAGCTGCGAGCCGATCTGCGTCGCGAGCCGCAGGCGCTGCGCTTCGCCGCCCGAGAGCGTCGCCGCCGCACGGTCGAGCTGCAGATAGCCGACGCCGACGTCGGAGAGGAACGTGAGCCGCTCCCGAATCTCCTTGATGATGCGGTTCCCGATCAGCTGCCCGGTCTCCGAAAGCTCGAGGCCGTCGAGGAACTCGATCGCCCGCGTGACCGACATCTGCGTGAACTCGTGGATGTTCCGCCCGCCGACGGTGACGGCAAGCACCTCGGGCTTGAGGCGGGCGCCCTTGCAGACCGGGCAGGGCCTGAAGCTCATGTACTCCTCGATCCGCTCGCGCTGGCCGGCCGAGTCGGTCTCCTTGTAGCGGCGCTCGAGACTCGGGACGATGCCTTCGAAGGCGAGCATGTACGCGCGCCTGCGGCCCATGCGGTTTCGGTACGTGACGTAGACCTTGTCGCCGCTCGTGCCATAGAGGAAGAGGTCCTGCTGCTCCTCGGTGAGCTCGCGCCACGGCTTGTCGATGTCGATCTCGTAGCGGTCGGCGATCGCCTGGATGACTGATTCGTAATACGTCGAGTTGCCCACCGACCACGGCACGAGCGCTCCCTCGGCGATCGAGAGCTCCGGGTCGGGCACGAGGAGGTCGGGGTCGATCTCTTGCTGGGCGCCGAGCCCAGTGCAGCGGGGGCAGGCGCCGTGCGGGGAGTTGAAGCTGAAGATTCGCGGCTGGAGCTCGGGGAGCCCGACCCCGTGCTCGGGGCAAGCGAAGCGCTCGGAGAACGTGAGCTCCTCTCCGTCCACGACGGCGACGGTCACGAGGCCCTCAGCGAGCGCCAGCGCAGTCTCGACCGAATCGGTGAGGCGGTGGCGCAGGTCGGACTTCATGGAGAGTCGGTCGACCACGACCTCGATCGTGTGTTTGAACTTCTTGTCGAGCTCGATCTCTTCCTCGAGGAGCCGCTCCTCCCCGTCCACCTTCACCCGCGTGAAGCCCTCCCCGCGCAGCTGCTCGAGGAGATCCTTGTACTCGCCCTTGCGGTCGCGCACGACCGGCGCGTTGATCGTGAACTTCGTTCCTTCCGGGAGCCGCAGCACCTGGTCGACGATGGACTCAATGCTCTGCCCGGCGATCGGCCGCCCGCAGATCGGGCAGTGCGGCCGCCCGACGCGGGCGTACAGAAGGCGCAGGTAGTCGTAGATCTCGGTCACGGTGCCCACCGTCGAGCGGGGGTTCCGCGAGGTCGTCTTCTGGTCGATCGAGATCGCCGGCGAGAGCCCGTCGATCGAGTCGACGTCGGGCTTCTCCATCATCTGCAGGAACTGGCGCGCGTACGCGGAGAGCGACTCGACGTATCGGCGCTGCCCCTCGGCGTAGATGGTGTCGAAGGCGAGCGAGGACTTCCCCGAGCCGGAAAGGCCCGTCACGCAGATCAGCGAGTTTCTGGGCAGGTTGACGGTGACGTCCTTGAGATTGTGCTCGCGGGCGCCGTGTACGACGAGCTGGTCTGCCGCTGCCATCACCCCCAGTGTAGCCCCCGCCTCCGGACGAACACGCGTTCGCTTTTGGGCTTATCTCAGCGCCACTGCACGGTCGCGGCGGAGAGCGGAATCCGGACCGCCCGGCCGGCCGCGTCGCTCGGGAAGACGGCCAGGGAGCTGTCCGTCGCGAGCGCCGCAAGGCGCTCGTCGCGCGACCACGTGATCGAGCGGACGAGCTCGTCGTCGGCGGGTACCGGGCGGAGCGCTGGAGACACATCCGTGCGAAAGAGCGTGAGCGCGCCGTCCAGGCGGACGACCACGTACCGGCCGCTCGGGCTCGCCTCGAGCGCGCCCATTCGCGCGCCGACCGAGTTGAAGAGGCGCTCCGTGCGTCCCTCCCGCACGACCTCGAGCGATGTGGCGCTGTCGGGCCCGGCGACGACTGCGTAATCGCGGACGCTCAGCCAGGCGACCTCGCGCATGTCACGGGGCGCTCCCACGACAGGCCGGTCGCAGCGCGCGACCTCGTGCAGGCCCTCGAAGACGACCTTCCGCGCCGTGTCGGGGCAGCGGCCGGTCCACTCGCGAAGCCGGCCGTCCCTCACGAACGTGAGGATGCCGTCCGGCTTGAACGCGGGCGAGACGCCCTCGAAGCCGAAGCTCCAGCCGCCCGAGGCGACCTCGATCGTGTCCGCGTTGACCTGCCGGGCGGCGAGGCCGGAATCTGCGTCGCTGGGCTGGCGTGTCCACAGTCCGCAGTCGCTGCCGGGTAGCTCTCGGCTCGTCGTCCACTCGAGGGTCGGCAGCCGAAGGATAAAGCGACGGCAAGAGACGTCGGTCACGTACAGCACGCCATGAGCGCCGATCTTCTTCAACTCCGCGACGAGCGCCGTGCGCCCGGGGATGTCGGGCGGCCCCGCTGCAACCTCGACTGCGCGCTCGGCTGTCGGCTGAGGTGCGGCGCTTCCCTCCGACTGCAGCGCATCGCGCGCGGCTAGCAGCCCGAGAACGAGCAGGGCGCCGACCAAGAGCCACGTCGCGAGCGGGCGCATCCCGCCCTGAGCGTAGCGCTAAGACGCCAGCCGGCCGACGCGACGCGGATCGGGCACGTAGGGGATCTCGAGCTCTCCCGCGATCACGGTGCCGTAGCCGAGTAGGCGGCCGACGAGTCCCTGCTCCACCTCGACGGGCCCGATGCGAGCGAAGCGAACGGCAGCCGCACGCCGCTGGGCGACGCCGTGGACGACGAAAAGCTTCTCCGTCGTGACCACGAGCGACGTGCGATCCCAGCGCAGAACGGCGCGGAGGGCGAGAAGCGCGCCGATGCCGAGGAGGATTGCGCCGACGACGCCGATCCATGGCGGCGAGAGCCCGACAAGGATCCCACCCGCCAGCGCCAGCAGGACGGAGCGGCTCAGCGGGCGAAAGAGCGCCGCGGTGTGAGGGCGCGCCTGGAAGCGCACCGTCTCACCTGGGTCGAGATACCCGCGCATACGGAGGATTTCTCCGCCGGCGCGTGGAAGTCCTCGTTCCTCAGGCGACTATCCTGGGAATCGAGACCCCATGCAGGACACCGCGCGCAAGGCTCTTGTCGCTTCGCTGATCGTGGTCGCGGTCGTCGCCTCCGCGCTCGCGCTCTGGAAGCTGCGCATCCTCGTCGCGGGGTTGTTCCTCGCGCTGATCATCGCGGCGGCGATGCGCCCGAGCGTCGAGTGGCTGGCGCAACGCCGCATCCCGCGCGGAATCGGGATCCTCCTACACTACGCGCTCCTGGGCTGCCTCATCGGCCTCCTCCTCTGGGCGATCGTGCCGCGCGCCATCGACCAGGTGGACAACGCACTCGGGGGCATCCCGACCTCGAGCTCGGAGCTCGAGCGCCAGACAAGCCAATCGACGGGCTTCAAGCACGAGATCCTTGCGCGGGTACAAGACGGGCTCGACGAGCTTCCGTCAGGGACCGAGCTGGTCGACTCCTCCCTCTCCCTCACCTTCACGGCCTTCGAGGTCCTTGTGGGCATCTTCTTCACCTTCGCCTGTGCGGCCTACTGGATCTTCGAGCGCGACCGGGCCGAAACCCTCGTCATGTCGCTGCTCCCGCGCGAGAAGCGACGGGTCGTGCGCGACACCTGGAACCTGATCGACGCGAAGCTGGGCGCCTACGTCCGCGGCCTGCTGATCCTCGTCACCTTCGTCGCCTCGGTGCTCTCGTTGATCTTCTACTTGATCGGGCTCCCGTTCTGGCTTCTGATCGGGATCTTCGCCGGGATCGTCGAGATCGTCCCAGTCATCGGGCCAATCGCAGCAGGCGCCGTCGCCGTGGGCGTGGGGCTCACCGATTCGTGGCAGCTCGCGCTCGCCGCCGGGCTCGCCGTGCTCGGCGTGCGCCTATTCGAGGATTACGTCGTAATTCCGCGCGTGCTCGGCCACGCGGTCGGGCTTACGCCGCTTTCCGTGATCGTCGCAGTGGCCACCATGGGGATCCTGTTCGGCGGCTTTGCCGTCTTCCTCGCGATTCCGTTCGCGGCGGTGCTCGCCACGCTCCTGGACGTCGCCGTGCGCCGCCGCAATCCCGCGGAGGAGGACATGCCCGCCGTTCTCTTCCCGGCCAAGGAGACCGAGAACTAGACCGAGCGGGCGTTAAGCCTTACGCCAACGCCCAAAAACAAGGCCGCCGAGCGTGAATCCGAGGCCGAAGGTGCCGACGGCGAAGCTGCCGACCGCGAGCGACTTGCGCCACGTGGACAGGCGCTGCCAGCGGCCGAGCGCCTCCTGCTCCTCGGCGGAAAGCGGCTCGCCCCGGCGCTTCTTGCGCCCGGCAGCCCCGGCCCGAAGGCCGAGGTACATGTCGTCGAAGATCTCGGCGGGTTCGTCGACCATGACCAAACTATAGTGTCCCCGCCCGATGGCGCCCTTACGCCTCCTGCAGGTTTCCGACCTCCATGTGGGCACGCGTGAGGAGCCCGAGGTGGAGAGCGACCTGCGCGCGCTCGTCGCCGAACTCGCGCCCGAGGTCGTCGTCGCAAGCGGCGATCTGACCCACCGCAACACACCCGCGCAGCATGAGCGCGCCGCTGCGCTGCTGCGCTCCCTCGGCCCTCCCCTCCTGGTCATCCCCGGGAACCACGACATTCCCCGCTGGCCGCCATGGCGGTTCACGCGTACCTTCGACGAGTTCCTGCGGATGTGGCCCGAGACGGAGCCCGTGTACCGCTCGGAGCGGATCGTCGTCTGTGGCCTGAACTCGGTGCGCCCGTGGAAGCAGCAGGGAGGCGCGTTGCGCCCGTCCCAGCTCGAGCACGTCGCGAAGACGCTCGCCGAGGCGCCCGCGGGGTCTCTCCGGATGGTGGCGCTCCACCACCACCTGCTCGGTGCGCCATGGCGCACCGCAAAGCGGACGATCGCCAACCGCTCCAGCGTGCTCGGGGCGCTCGTGGACGCCGGCGCCGAGCTGATCGTCTCCGGCCACGTCCATCAGAGCGCGATCTCGGAACGGCGCGAGTTCGAGGTCACGGAAGGCGAGGTCCGCGGGACGACCGTCGTGACGGCTCCCGGCCTCGGCCAGCCGCGCCCGAAGAGGCGGGGCGAGGCGCGGGGGCTTCATTTCTTCGAAGCCGACGAAGCCTCCCTGACCGCGTTCACGTACTCGTGGACCGGGAGCGATTGGTGCCGGATCGCCGAGCGCCGTTTCCCGCGCGGCATTTCAGGTTTGGCTTAGGGTTTCGAATCAACGGCAGGCGGGGTAGGCCATCGCAGAGTGGCGGGCAAGGCATTCATTGGGCTGGCGACCGCTCTCGTCGCGGCAACCGTGGCGTTCTTGGGCTGCGGCGGCAGTGAGCCGACGAGCTTCACGCCCGAGGTACAGGAGAATTTCGTCAACTCATGCGTCGACTCCGCGACGGAGGGTTCATCCCCCGCCACCGAGTCGGACGCCGAGCGGATCTGCGGCTGCATGTACGACGAGCTCAAGACGCGCATGAGCTTCGAGGAGTTCAAGGCCGCCGACGATTCGCTTCGTGAAGGCGAGCAGATGTCCGCCGAGCTCTCCGCCACTGTTCAAGCCGCCGCCTCCGCCTGCGCCTAGCCGCTCTGGGCGGCGGGCTCGTTCGCCGGCGAGCCCTGGCGAGCAAATCGGGGCAGCTCGGAGTTCAGCTGCTTGATCGAGGGGAGCAGGAGGAGCGCGGGCAGGAGCGGCAGCCAGAACGTGAAGAAGCGATAGACCAGTGCCGCGAGGAGAGCCGGCGCGAGGGGCACGCCGACCGCATGCAGGCTGAACGCGAGCGCGGCCTCGATCCCGCCCGAGCCTCCGCCGGGTAGCGGGAGCGCGGTCGCCACGTAGCCGGTCGCGAACGCGAGCACGAGCGCGGCGAGCACGATGCCGGACTGCGTGAAAGCGCGCAGAGCCGCGTACAGGGTCAGCAGGTGACCGAACCAGTAAACGGCGAAGCCGAGGATCGCCGAAGGATGCCTGCGGGGGCTGAGGACGAGGTGGCGGACGACGACCACGCCGCCGATGCCGTCCGCGATTCCCTTCTTGAGCGACGTCCACGCGAACGCCCTCCTCCCCTCGCCCCTCTTAACCGCCTCGGCCCGACTGAGCCTGTCGGCGCGCTTGGGGGAGCTGACGAACGCGGCGAGGACGATGCAGATGGGCACCACGATGAGCCAGCCGAGCGTCATTCCGAGCGGCGCGCCCGAGCCGCGCCCGGCGAGGACGAACATCGACGCGACTGCGGCGAAGGTGCCGAGGAGCGCCCACTCCAACGTATTGAAGCCGAGGACACGGCGCGCCGAGTCGTGCGTGCTCGCGCCGGCGCGGCGGAGCGCCCAAAAATCGACCGCGAGCCCGCCGGCGGCGGAGCCGAGGACGTTGGCGCCGAAACCGATTCCGACGATGCGGAAGACCGCCCGGACCGGGAGGTTCGGGCCATCGTGCATCCGGGCGATCTCGCGGTAGCCGGCGATGTAGCCGGCGTACGCGCAGACGAGGCCGGCGAGGCAGATCGGGAACCACTTGCGGTCGGCGGCCTCGAGGGCCTCGAGGATCTCGTCGAAGTCGGCGACCTTCCCGATGAGACTGAACGCGCCGACGACGAGGATGACCGCGGCGACGATCGTGATCAGCGCGCGCTTGGTGTCGATTCCCAGGATGTTGTCGCCCTGCGCCAAGTCGCCTGCAGCCTGCCGGTCAGGTCGGCTGCTAGGCCGCAGGCTCGGGAGTCGCGGCCCGGAGCTCGCGCCGGAGCTCCTTGATCTCGTCGCGGAGCTTGGCTGCGTACTCGAAGCGGAGTTCCTCCGCAGCCGCGAACATCTCCTCCTCGAGCGTCACGACGAGCTTCTCGAGCTCGTCGGGCTGCATGCCTTCGACCTTGCGTCCGCGGCGCCGGCGACCCGGCACCGTCGGCGATTCCAGCGCGAGGAACTCGGCGATGTCGGAGACGCCCTTGACGATCGACTCCGGGGTGATCCCGTGCTCCTCGTTGTAGCGAAGCTGGATGTCGCGCCGGCGATTCGTCTCCTCGAGAGCGCCCTTGATCGCCTCGGTCATCTTGTCGGCGTACATGACCACCTTGCCGTTGACGTTTCGCGCCGCGCGGCCGATCGTCTGGATGAGCGCGGTCTGGCCGCGGAGGAAGCCCTCCTTGTCGGCGTCGAGGATCGCGACGAGCGAGACCTCTGGCAGGTCGAGGCCCTCGCGCAGGAGGTTCACACCGACGAGGACGTCGTATTCGCCGAGCCGGAGCTCGCGGATGATCTGGATCCGCTCGAGCGTGTCGATCTCGGAGTGGAGATAGCGCGCCTTCACCGCCGACTCGAGCAGGTAGTCGGTGAGATCCTCGGCCATCTTCTTGGTCAGCGTCGTGACGAGGACTCGCTCGCCCGCCTCCTCGCGCCGCCGAACCTCGTTGAGTAGGTCGTCGATCTGGTTCTTGGTCGTCCGCAGCTCGACCTCCGGGTCGACGATTCCGGTCGGGCGGATGATCTGCTCGGCGATGTTCGTCGAGTTGCGCAGCTCGAACGGCCCCGGTGTTGCCGAGACGAAGACGAGCTGCGGCACGTTCTCGAGGAACTCGTCGAAGCGGAGCGGCCGGTTGTCGAGCGCCGAAGGGAGCCGGAAGCCGAAGTCGACCAGCGTCTCCTTGCGCGAGCGGTCGCCCTCGTACATGCCGCCGATCTGCGGCACGGTCTGATGCGACTCGTCCACCATGACCACGAAATTGCCTCGGAAGTAGTCGAGAAGGGTGTTCGGGGCGGTTCCTGGCGCGCGGCCGTCGAGGATCCGCGAGTAGTTCTCGATGCCGTTGCAGTAGCCGAGCTCCTGCAGCATCTCGAGGTCGTACTCGGTGCGCTGCCGGATCCGGTGCGCTTCGAGGAGCTTCCCCTGGGACTCGAAGAGCTTGACCTGCTCCTCGAGCTCGTGACGGATCTCGCCCACGGACCGCTCGATCGTGTCCTTCGAGGTGACGTACTGGGTGGCCGGGAAGATGGCCAGGTGCTCGAGGCGGGCGTAGATCTCGCCCGAAAGCGGGTCGAAGTGCGTGATCTGCTCGACCTCGTCCCCGAAGAGCGAGATGCGGTAGGCGGACTCCATGTGCGCGGGCTGCACCTCGACGACGTCGCCCCGCACCCGGAAACGCCCGCGCCCCAGGAAGGAGTCGTTGCGCGAGTACTGGATGTCGACGAGCTTCCGCAGCATGACGTCGCGGTCGATCTCGATCCCAACGCCGAGGACGACAGTTTTGTCCTCGTACTCGATCGGCGAGCCGATGCCGTAGATGCACGAGACAGAGGCGACGATCACGACATCCTTTCGCGCGAGCAGCGCCGCGGTGGCCGCGTGCCGCAGCCGGTCGATGTCGTCGTTGATGGACGCGTCCTTCTCGATGTAGAGGTCGGCTTGGGGTACGTAGGCCTCGGGCTGGTAGTAGTCGTAGTAGGAGACGAAGTACTCGACGGCGTTCCCGGGCAGGAACTCCCGGAACTCGTTGCAGAGCTGCGCGGCCAGAGTCTTGTTGTGCGCGATCACGAGCGTCGGCTTCTGCACCTGCTCGATGATCCAGGCCATCGTCGCCGTCTTGCCGGTGCCGGTCGCCCCGAGCAGCGTCTGATAGCTGTCCCCCGCCTTCAGGCTCCTGGCGAGCGAATCGATCGCGCGCGGCTGGTCGCCGGTCGGGGTGTACGCGTCGGATACGTGGAACTCGGACATCACGGTCATCGTAGCCCTGGAGGCGCGAGCGGCCGAGCTAGTCGATTGCGAGCTCGTCCGCGTACGTCTCGGCGTAGACATCGCGCGCGTGCATGACCTCGTCCACGTAGTGGCGCGTCTCGGGGAAGGCGATCCCCTCTCCGTTCGCAAGCCACTCGTCCACGTTCGCCTGCCCTGCGTTGTAGGCGGCGAGCGCGAGCTTCACGTCTCCGTACTTGTTCAGCAGGCGCCGGAGGTAGAACGCGCCGTAGCGCACGTTGATCTCGGGATCCCAGAGATCGGAGACCTCGAACTGCGACCCACCCGTGTGGAGCGCGATGCCCTTCGCGGTGTCCGGCAGGAGCTGCATGAGGCCGATAGCGCCCGACGACGACTTCGCGTTGGCTTGGAACTTGCTCTCCCGGTAGATGACGGCGGCCAGAAGCGCGGGGTCGAGGTCGTAGTTCTCGGCGTGGCCGGTGACGATGTGCTCGTACTCCAGGGGATAGCGCAGGCGGATGTACCAGTCCGGCTCGGACTGGATGTAGGCGTACGCTCCTCCCGCGGCCGCGAGAAGAACAAAGACGGCCAAGAGCACTCTCATCGCGCTTCGGAGCTCAGTCTGCCGACGACGTCGGCCACGAACGCGTCGAGCTCCTCCAGCGAGCCCTCGTTGACGAAGGAGAAATCGGCTCGCGCAAGCTTGTCCTCGTCGGAGAGGAGGCGCTGCTCGCGGTCCTGCATCGGCCTGAACTGGCGCGAGATGCGCACCTCCGGCGAGGCGGTGACGACCACGACTGCGTCGAAGCGCTCCTCGCCGCCGACTTCGTAGAGAAGCGGCACCTCGGTGACGCAGACAGCCGGAGGATCGGGCAGCTCGGCGAGCTTCTCGCGCCAACGGAGATAGATCGTGACCACGCGCGGGTGCAGGAGCGCCTCGAGCCACTGGAGCTCCCGGCGGTCCGCGAAGACGATTCGCGCTACTGCTTCCCGGTCGACGGCGCCATCGGGGCCGAGCAGCGACTCTCCCCACCGCTCGCGGAGGGCGCCCTGCACTTCGGGATCGGAGCGCAGGAGCTCGTGGACGATCTCGTCGCTCGAGATCACTGCCGCTCCGTGGCGGGCGAAGGCCTTGAGCGCCTCCGACTTGCCGGCCCCTATCCCTCCCGTGACGGCAACCGCCAGGGGCTTGCGGCTAGGGCTGGTCGCGGCCTTGCTCGTCCGGGTCTGCTTCGGGGACGGCCTCAGCCTCATCGGCCGCGGGCTCCTCCGGGCTCGCCTCGGGCTCCTCGGGCTCGGCAGAAGCCTCGGGCTCGGCGCTCGCTTCGAGCTCGGGCGCTTCCTCGGCCTCCTCAGAGAAGACCTCCTCGGATAGCCCCAACGCGGGTGCCGCGCCGTCGACGTCGCCGTCGACGCGCTTGAGCGACAGCGAAAGCCGGCGCCGCTCCGCGTCCATCTCGATGATCCGGGCCTTGACCGTATCGCCCTGCGTGACGACCTCGCGCGGGTTCTCGACATGGTGGTCCGCGAGCTCGGAGATGTGGACGAGGCCCTCGACCCCCGGGACGACCTCGATGAACGCGCCGAAGGTGACCACCTTCGTGACGCGGCCCTCGACTACGTCCCCCTGGTCGTAGGTGTCGATCACCTGCTGCCACGGGTCCGACTGGGTCTGCTTCAGCCCGAGCGAGATGCGCTGGCGCTCGCGGTCGATGTCGAGCACCTTGACCTGTACCTCCTGCCCGATCTCGAGCAGCTCGGACGGATGGTTGACGTGGCTCCAGGAGAGCTCCGAGATGTGGATGAGTCCGTCGATCCCCTCGAGGTCGACGAACGCGCCGAAATCGACGATGTTCGAGATCGTGCCCGTGAC
Organism: Gaiellaceae bacterium; assembly: GCA_035296905.1. Lineage (GTDB taxonomy): Bacteria > Actinomycetota > Thermoleophilia > Gaiellales > Gaiellaceae > DATEOR01. Next base: position 3,247 of record DATHAA010000026.1, on the reverse strand, counting down.
GACGTCGCCTGGCGAGAGCCGGTCGAGGATCGCCTGGCGCATCTCCTTGCGCTCTTCCTCGAGCACGGCGCGCCGCGAGAGGACGACGTTGTTGCGGCTGCGGTTGAGCTCGATCACCTTGCAGCGCAGGGTCTGGCTCATGAACTCGTCGAGATCCTGGACGCGCCGGATGTCCACGAGCGACGCGGGCAGGAAGCCGCGCACGCCGAGGTCGAGGATGAGGCCGCCCTTGACGACCTCGATGACTGTGCCCTCGACAGGCTCGCCGCTCTCGGCCGCCTCCTCGATGCGCTTCCAAGCCATCTCGAAACGGGCGCGCTTCTTGGAGAGGATAAGCCGGCCCTCGGCATCCTCCTTCGTCATGACGAGCGCGTCGATCTCGTCGCCGAGCTGCACCTCGTCGGCCGGGTTGACCGACCGGCGAATGGACAGCTCCGAGACAGGGATGACCCCTTCGGACTTGTAGCCGATATCGATCAGGACCTCGTCCTTGTCGACGCGAACGACCTTCCCGCGCACGACCTCGCCCTCGTTGATGATGGGGAAGGTCGAGTCATAATCCGGGATCAGCTCGCCATCCGGACCTTGAGTCCAGACGTCGTCGTCAGACCTCTGCTGGTCTGCTTCTTCGGTAATCGTCTCGTTCTGGACCATGAGAAAGCGCGCATTATAGCTGCGATATCTTGAAGCCCAGGGACCTTCTGACACTCCTCGTGATCGGCGCCGTGGTCGTCATCGGCGGCTTCGCCCTCGCCGACGCGATCCGCGGAAAGCCTCGCGCGGAGCGCCCGTCGCTGACCGTGGGCGCCGAGACAACGGCCCAGCCGACCCCCACGATCCCGGTGCAGACGACCCCGTCGCGGGTCCCCGGGCCTCAGCCGCAGCCCCAGGCGCCGCCCGGGTGGCCGGAGGGCGAGCTCGACGGGACGCTCACGCTGGCCGACGCCCAGACCTGCGACGTACGGCAGATCGGCCTTGCGGGCGGGCGGGAGCGCCCGCTGGCGCAGTACGTCGGCTGCCAGATGTGGGCGCCGCCCGTCGGGCCGCGTCTTGCCTACGGCCTTGGGCCCTCGTCCGCGGACGGCCTGCAGCCGTTCCGGATTGCCGATCTCGCCAACCCGAGGCTCGAGCTCGGCGGCTACCGGGCGCTCTTCGGCGTCATCGTCTGGAGCCCGGATGGGCAGCACATCGCCTGGTGCGGCCGCCGGCGCACCGGGTTCGACCTCGAGGTCGGCGGCCCGGCGACCCAGCTTCCGCGCTGCCCGGCCGGCTACACGCGGGACAACGAGGTTGCGTACGCGGTCGGGAACAAGGTTCTCGTCGGCGACCGTGCGGTCTTCACGGCGAACGGCGGGGTCACGTATGCGAAGTTCGGTCTCGACGGCTCGCTCGCGGTCGTCGTCGACGGGAAGCGGATCGAACGCTGGGACGGGAGCTCGCTCACGAGCACGACGGAGCTCACGCCAAGCTTCCAGGGCATCACGCCGATCTTCAGCAACGACAACTGCGCGGCCCTCTTCCCCTTGAGCCAGGTCGTCCAGCTCAGGGACCTCGGCTGCCCGCACGGTGTCACCAACCGTTCGTTCGCCGGCGACACGGCCGCCTGGTCGCCGGACGGCGAGTGGGTCGTCACCTCGAACGGCGTCGAGACCGAGTTCCACCACGTCGTCGGGTCGCACCGGGAGATCACGTGGCCTGTCGGCGCCGTGGCGCTGGCATGGCGGCCGGACTAGGCGGTTCGGCAATCCGACGCGGGACCCGCCCGGTATCTTCGGGACGATGAGACGCGGCGCCCTCCTCGTCGCCCTGCTGGCCGCATTGGCCGCCCCGGCCTGCGGCGGCAGTGCACAGAGCCACGAGCACAGGACCACGAGCTCCCTCACCGTCTCGGGCGGAAGCGGTGGTTTCGCCGGCGGCGAGCTCGACCCACCGCAGCCGACGCCCGACTTCACGCTCACCGACCAGTCGGGCCAGAAGGTGAGCATGGCCGATCAGCGCGGGAAGCTCGTTGTTCTCACCTTCCTGTACACGAACTGCCCGGATGTCTGCCCGCTCATCACCCAGAACCTGAACCAGGCGCTGCAGATGCTCGGCGCGAAACGCGAAGACGTGCGCGTCCTCGCGGTCAGCGTCGATCCTGAGGGCGACACGCCCAAGTCCGTCGAGGCGTACGAGAAGGCCCAGCACCTCCTGCCCGAGTTTCACTACTTGATAGGCTCGCGACCGGAGCTCACGGAAGTCTGGAAGGACTACGACGTCGCCGCGGTGGCCAGCGACCCCGAGCTCGTCGACCACACCGCGTACACGATGCTTGTCGACCGCTCGGGCGAGGGCCGCGTCATCTACGACGCAAGCGTGAAGGCGAAGGACGTCGTCCACGACGTCGACGAGCTGCTCGCCGCTTAAGCCGCCGAAGGGGCAGCGGCGAGGCGGGGCGTGCACCCGGCCTCGCTCGCTCGTCGTATTGCCTTCGGTCTACGGGACCCGCGTGATGCGGTTCTGCGGCCCCGGCCCGACCGGGGAGTTGTGCATGAAGTAGTTGACCAGGGCGTCGAGGTCGATCTCGCCGCCGAGCGGGTCAGTTCCTTCGTTGAAGACGGAGAACCCGTCGCCGCCGCTCGCGAGGAAGTTGTTCATCGCAACGCGGTAGCTCGTGGTCTTGACCACCGGGACGCCGTTGATCTTGACGGAGTCCGGCACGACGTGTGGCGTCGCGGTCGGTGACCACGAGTATTCGAACCCGTTGGACACCTGCAGGATTCCGTTGGCGCCGGTGAACTGCTGCTCGAGCAGCCGGTAGATCATGTCGCCGGTCATCGTCTTCACCGGCATGACGTTGTTGAACGGCTGGACGTTGAAGAGCTGGTTGTAGGTGACCGGCGCCGGGCTCGTCGCCGTGCAGGGTTGACTGCATGGCAGATCGGCTCTGATGCCGCCCGGGTTCATGAATGCGACGACTGCGTCGCCGAAATCGGTCGGCGAGGTAGAAGCCAGCTGGGCGTCGGCGATCACGTCTCCGAGCGCGGACTCGCCGGCCGCGTTGTTCGTCTTCGTCATGTCTGCCGACTGCGACCCGACGACGCGGTTGGCGATCGGGCCCGAGAGCGCGTCGTACTTGTTGATGATCGCGGTCTCCGCCGAGTCCTTCGCGACGTCACGCGTGACGATCAGGTTGTGCGCAGTCGCGCTGATGATGTCCTTCGTCTGCCCAGAGATCTGGAGGTCGATGTCCGTGATCAACCGGCCG
>DATHAA010000025.1:0-4314 GCA_035296905.1 Gaiellaceae bacterium | reverse complement strand
GATGAACGGGCGAAGGCGGTCGTCCACTGCGCCCAGGCCGTAGTCGGGTGCGCGTTTCTTCAGCTCGATGTGCGACTTGACTTCGGCAACCTCCGACCACGGAACGCGGACGCGTCCGCCGCCTCCGATCCGGCCGGCGATCCGTCCCAGCAAGCCCGCCCTGTTCGGCCAGACGCCCGGGCCGCTGAGGATCGCGACCACCTCGGCGTCCTCGCCCGGGCCTCCCTCGATGGCGAGGTCGTCCACGTTGCCGCAGCGGCGGCCGTCGCGGTCGAGGAGCTGGTGGTCGAGCACCCCGAGGGCGAGATCGAGCTCTTCGCTCACGACTGCCCCACGTTGGTGAGGATCATCAGCGGAATCGCGGCGAGCGACACGGCGAGGATGATCACGAAGTAGGCAATGCCGAGGACGTTTGCCAGCCGCCCGTTGGCGTGCGTGCCCATGTAGGCCTTGTCGTTCGCGACGAGCAGGATCGGCAGGTACGTGAGCGGCAGCGCGACCACCGAGAAGATGACCGCGTACTCCGTGAGCATCACCGGGTCGACGCCCGTCATGACGATCCCGAGGGCGAGCACGAGGAGCACGAGCCAGGTGAGCGTGAAGCGCGGTGCGCCCGCATTGCTGCGGTAGCGACCCCATTCCCAGCCCATGAATTGCGCGAGGTTGTACGCGCCCGCAAAGAGCGTGTCGATCGAGGCGCCACCGACGGCGAAGAGGATGCCGACGAGGGCCAGTATGAGGCCCGCTGTGCCGAGCGGAACCTGCGCGCCCATAGCGATCGTGCCGAGGGTCTCGGGCTCGATCCCCTCGGCGAGGAAGAGCGCACCGCCGGTGATCATGAGCGTAAAAGAGAGAACGCCGCCGAGCCCGTAGCCGATCATGGCGTTCGCGCGGTTGATGGTGAGATCCTTCGCGGTCCAGCCCTCCTCGATCGCGCCCGACGAGTAGAAGTAGACCTCGTACGGCGTCATCGCGGCCCCGAGAAGCCCGACGGCGAAGTAGAGGTAGAGGACGGGGTCGTTCGTGTTGATGTGCGGGACGAAGCCGTGCGCGACGGCGCCCCAGTCCGGATGCAGCTTGACGGCCGCGACCGCGAAGACGAGGAGGCAGAGGCCTCCGTAGCCGAAGATCCGCTCGATCCAGTCGAACGAGACCGTCCAGACGACGAGGGCGATGGCGATGATTGCGACGAGGATCAGCCAGCGGTACGGGAGCCCCGAGAGGAGGCGGAGGCAGATCGCCAGGCCGCCCACCTCGGCTGCGAGCGTCATCAGGTTCACGATCTGAGCGGCGATGAGAGTCGTGAGGCCGGCCGAGAACCCCACCCGCTCCCGGACGGCGTCGAAGACGGCCTTCTCCGAGATCGCCGCGACGCGTCCGCACATCTCGGAGTACACGATGATCCCGACCACGCCGACGACGACGACCCAGAGGAGCTCGTATCCGAAGGTCGCCCCGGCGGAGACGTTGAAGACGAGGTCGCCGATGTCGACGAAGCCGCCGATGGCCGCGAGGATGCCAAGCGCGATCTGAAAGATCTTCACGCGCAGTCGCCTTCCTGCTCCAGTCGTGCCTTGAGCTCTGCGGCGCTGTCGGCGTCGTTCGCCTCGAGCTGGTGGAGAAGCTCCGCGACTCGCCCGGCCTTCTCGGCTTCCTTGCGGACTGCACTCTCGATTCCCGGGGTGGTGGGCCGCTGCGAGAGAGCGTCCTCGAAGTTGGACGCGCGGGTCGCGAGCTCGCCGGCGTGAACGCGGGTAAAGGGCTCCGTGGTCGCGCCGTCGACGACCTGGTGCGCGAGGAGCGCACCTTCGCAGGCGAGCGAATCGATTGACTCCGAATCGTTGTCCAGCGCATGCTGGTCGACCGTGCCCCCGTTGCAGGCCGGGATCAGAAGCGCGATTGAAAGAAGGGCTAGGTGCCTGCCGCCTTTCATGGCGCTTGCCTTACCCGACTCTGGTGCCCGCCAAGCCGGGTAGATTCGCCTTCCGTGTACGACGTCGTCGTCATCGGCGGTGGGTTCGCTGGGGTGACGGCCGCCCGCGAAGCGACGCTGGGCGGCGCCTCCACGCTTCTCCTCGAGGCGCGCGACCGGCTGGGTGGCCGCACCTGGACACACCGCTGGAACGACACCGACGTCGAGCTCGGCGGCGGTTGGGTGCACTGGCACCAGCCGCATGTCTGGGCGGAGATCACGCGGGCTGGCCTCGGCGTCGAGCTCGGCGAGGACGCGCAGATCTCGAGCTGGTTCGTGGGCGACGAGCGGCGCTCAGGGCCGATCACCGAGAGGGACGCGATCGCCGAGCGCGGTTGGGACCAGTTCGTCGACGGAGTTGAGGAGGCGCTACCCCTTCCGCACGATCCGCTCCTCGACGGCGAGAAGCTGGCGCGCTTCGACCGCCAGACGATCGCGGAGCGCATCGACGAGCTCGAGCTCGACGAAGAGGAGCGCGACGTTCTCTGGGCCGAGCTCGAGTCGCTCGCACACGGCCACCTGGACGACGCCGGCGCGCTCGCGGTGCTGCGCTGGCACGCGCTCTCGGGCGGCAGCCTCGCGCTCACGCAGCAGACGGGCGGGCGCATCACGTTCCTCGACGGGACGCAGAGCCTTGTGCAGGCGATCTGGACGAAGGCGCCGTACGAGACGCGCCTCTCCACGCCGGTCGCCTCGATCACGCAGGGGGAAGGCCGCGTCGAGGTGCACACGCGTTCGGGCGAGACCGTCGAGGCTGGGAAGGTCGTCGTGGCCGTGCCGCTGAACGCGCTCGGCGGGATCGAGTTCGACCCGCCGCTCTCCGAGACGAAGCAAGCCGCGATCGAGCTCGGCCAAACCTCGCGTGGCGTCAAGATCTTCATCCACGCGCGCGGCGAGCCGGTCTTCACGAACGGGATCAAGCCAGGGCACCCGTTCGGCTACCTCGACACCGAGATCATCTATCCCGACCGGACGCAGCTCATGATCGGCTTCGGCTACGACCAGGAGATCTGCGACACATCGGACCTCGAGGCCGTGCAGCGCCAGCTCGACGACATCATCCCCGGCTACGAGGCGATCGCCGCATATGCGCACGACTGGCTCGCGGACGAGTTCTCGCGCGGCACGTGGGCGATCCACCGGCCGGGTTGGTACACGGACTACCACGCCGAGATGCAGCGGCCCGAAGGCAACGTCCTCCTCGCCGGCAGCGACCTCGCCAACGGCTGGGCCGGGTTCATGGACGGGGCGATCGAGTCGGGGCTCAAGGCGGGCGCGTGGGCACTTCAGCGATAGGGGCGGCGATCATCGCCACCGAGCGCCTCGTTCTCGTGCCGCTTCAGGCCGAGGACGCGGACGAGCTCTGCGACGTCCTCTACGACGACCGGCTGCACGAATTCATCGGCGGGCGGCCCTCCTCGCGCCTCCAGCTGCACGACCGCTTCGTCCTGCTCGCCGCGGGCTCGCCGCGGGAGGGCGAGACCTGGATGAACTGGGTCATCCGCCGCCGCCTCGACTCGCAGGCGGTCGGGACGGTGCAGGCGACGATCCGCGGGGTGGACGGGCGGCAGGCCGCCCGGCTCGGCTGGATGGTCGGGGTCGAATGGCAGAACCAGGGGTTCGCGTCCGAGGCCGCGACCGCGCTCGTGAAGTGGGTGCGGAAGCTGGGGGTCGAGGACATCGGCGCCAACATTCACCCCGACCACGACGCGTCGGCGATCGTGGCGACCCGGGCGGGGCTCCACCAGACGGAGGAAGAATTCGAAGGCGAGCGCGTGTGGCGCGCATGACTCCCCAAGTAACAGACTTTAACTTGGCGAATTCAGGGAGGATTTCGTGCTCGTTGATGCAGAGATTTCCGCGATCGTCCCCGTGTCCGATGTGGACAAGGCGGTCGACTTCTACGGGGGCGTGCTCGGCCTCGAGCTGCAGGTGCGTCGAGACGACCTGTCCAAGAACCGGGAGGCCGAGTTCCGCGCCGGCGACGGTACTCTCGTTGTCTACGAGATCGTCGCTGCGGGTCAGAGCAAAGGCACTTTGGCCGCCTTCCGCGTGGCCGATCTCGAGTCGGTCGTGGCCGGGCTTCGCGAGCGCGGCGTCGCCTTCGAGGAGTACAACCTGCCAGATCTGAAGACGGAGAACGCGATCGCCACGATCGGCGACCTACTAGCCTCGTGGGCGCGCGACCCCGATGGCAACATCATCGCCTTCGACAGAGGACTTAGTAACAGACTGTTACTTGGCCTGTTTTACGCGTATTCGAAGACAGAGAGGTAACGGTCGCCGATGTTGGCGGCGACGAGGCGGTTCGTTCCCGGGACGAAGGCGATGTTGGTCGGTTG
>DATHAA010000024.1:0-23917 GCA_035296905.1 Gaiellaceae bacterium | reverse complement strand
GATCACCGGCCTCGACCGGACCGGGCCGATCGAGACGTTCGTCCCGCCGATCGCTTTCGCGATCCTGTTCGGGCTCTCGATGGACTACATGGTCTTCCTCATGAGCCGGATCCGGGAGGAGCACGTCAACGGGCTCAGGTGTCGCGCCGCCGTCGAGCACGGGATCGCGGCGATCGGCCGGGTGATCGTGGCCGCCGCGCTTATCATGGGCACGGTCTTCGCGGCGTTCATCCTGAGCGTCGACCGCATCCCGAAGGAGTTCGGCCTGCTCCTCGCGGTCGCGATCATCACGGACGCGCTGGTCGTCCGGCTGACCCTCGTGCCTGCGCTCCTGACGCTGCTCGGAGAAAAGTCCTGGTACATGCCGCGCTGGCTGGACCGCGCACTCCCGAACCTCACCATCGAGCCGCCGCACGACGGCGAGGCCCGCGAGCCGGTGGGGGCGGCTCCTCCGGTGCCCACCGGGCGCTAGTCCGGAAGCAACGGGACGGTGAAGCCTGGGTCGCGCCCCAGAAGCACGGCCCGGGTCACCGCCGCCGTCCCGAAGCGGCTGCGCACCTCGTCGAGTGCGGCATCGAGTGCGCCGCTCCAGGCGCGGTCGAACGGCAGCGTGAGCTGAACGGCGTCCTCGTTCTCGAGGTTCGCGACGGAGAGCCCGAGCAGGGTCAGGCCCTGACGCTCGACCATCGGGCGCGTCTCTGCGAGGAGACCCCTCGCGGTGACGAGAATCGCGTCGGTGCGGGCGGTGGCGCCGGGCAGCGTGTGCGAGCGGGTCGCGCGCGTGAAGTCATCGAAGCGCAGGCGGAGGACCACGGTACGACCGACGCGCTTGGCTTTCCGCATCCGCAGCGTCACGCGGTCGACCAAGCCGATCAGGACCGTGTCGAGCTCCTCGGGTGACCTGCGCCTTCGGCCCAACGCGCGCTGCGAGCCGATCGATCCCCGCCGGCGCCGAGCCTGCACAGGGCGAGGGTCGCGATTGTGGGCGAGCGCGTGAAGATGGCGCCCTGAGGCGCGGCCCAGCATCGAGACGAGCGTCGTCTCCGCGAGTTCCGCGACTTCGCCCACGGTCTCGATCCTCTCCTTGCGGAGTTTCCGCGCCGTCACGGGCCCGACTCCCCAGAGGCGCTCGACGGGGAGGGGGTGGAGGAAGTCGAGCTCCTTTCCCGGCGGGACGCGCAAGAGCCCATCCGGTTTGGCGACGCCGCTTGCGACCTTGGCGAGGAACTTGGTGCGTGCGACTCCGACGGTGACGGCGATCCCGACCCGCTCGCGGACGTCTCGGCGCAGGCGCTCGGCGATCTCGCTGGGCGTGCCCGCGATCCGCCGCATCCCGCGGACGTCGAGGAACGCCTCGTCGATGGAGAGGCCCTCGACGAGCGGGGTGGCGTCCTCGAAGACCCGGTAGAGGGCCTTGCTCGCCTCCGAGTACGCGGACATGCGCGGCGCCACGACGATCGCCCCGGGACAGAGGCGGCGCGCCCGGGCTCCGCCCATGGCCGTGCGCACCCCGCGCGCCTTGGCCTCGTAGCTCGCGGCGAGGACGACGCCTCCGCCGACGATCACGGGCCGGCCGCGGAGGCGAGGGTCGTCCCGCTGCTCGACCGAGGCAAAGAAGGCATCGGCGTCGGCGTGCAGGATCGTCGCCTCGTTCCACACGAACGTATGTTCGCATAGACGACGGCTGGGAGCCAAATCGAACAACGGCATAGGCTCGGAGGGATGTCGGCTGGCTGCGGGCAGGCGCTCCGCGTCGGCATCGTGATGGAACGGCGCCAGAACCGTCGAGGGCCCCGTCGGCGGTGGCAACGTGGTCGTCCACTAGGACGCGCAGTACCCCGTTTGGGGGAAGGACAAGAAACCCCGTTAGGGGGAAGGACAGAAAACGGAGGCGACCTACCGTGAGATGCGGTGGGCCGCCGCACTTCCACACGAGTCCTCTGCGCTGCCCTTCTCGCAGTGCTCGTCGCCGCATTCCTCGGCGGAAGCGCCGCTGCGGTCTCGTTCTCGATCACGCCGGGCGGATCGCCCGTCACCGTCACGATCTCGACTGCGGGCGACAAGGCGACGGCGACGTTCAGCGGAACGGCGGGGCAGCGAGTCTCGCTCGACATCACGAACTCCACGATCGCGTCGATGAAGATCTCGCTCTTGAAGCCGAACGGGACAGCGGTGTTCACGGTCTCCGCGACGAAGACCGCGAGGTACGTCGACACGAATACGCTGCCGGTGAACGGCACCTACAAGCTCGTCGTCGACCCGAACCTGGACCACACCGGGAAGGTGACGCTGAAGCTCTACAACGTGCCGCCCGACGCTTCGAGCTCGATGACCATCGGCGCGCCCGGCTCGACGGTGACGACGACCGTGCCCGGCCAGAACGCCAACTTCACCTTTTCGGGGACCGCAGGGCAGCGCCTGGCGCTCAGCATGACTGGCGTGACGATCTCCTCGGGGAGCCTTACGCTCAAGAACCCCGACAACAGCGTCCTCAAGGGCCCCCAGGCGTTCGCGACTGCGCCGACCTTCATCGACCCGATCCCGCTGACCCAGACCGGTGTCTACACGCTCGTGCTCGATCCGAAGGGCAAGGCGAAGGGGAGCGTGACGCTGACCGGGTATGACGTTCCCGCCGACACATCGGCGGCACTAACCCTCGGATCGCAGGCCACCGGCGCGACAACGGTTCCGGGCCAGCGCAACAAGTTCACTTTCAACGGAACACTGAATCAGAGGATCAGTCTGAGTGTCCTCTCCTCGGACTTCAGCGGCACGATCTCGCTTCTGAAGCCCGACCTCTCTGTGCTTGCCTCGACTCCTGTCGGTCCCGCCGGCGGGTTCCTCGACACGACGGTGCTCCCGGTGGCCGGGACCTACACGTTCGTGGTCGACCCGAGTGGCGCCACCACAGGATCCATCAGCTTCACCGCGTACGACGTACCGGCTGACCCGTCTTCCGCCATCACCGCGGGCGGCCCGGCCGTGACCCTCACCACCACCGTCCCGGGCCAGAACGCCCACGCGACATTCACCGGCACCGTGGGGCAGAAGGTCAGCGTCCTCGTTTCGAACGTCGTCAACGCTGACCCCGCCGAGCTCGATCTCCTGAAGCCCGACGGATCGCACGCGATTCCCGCTCCGGTGACCGTGACGAATGCCGGCGCGTGGATGCAGACCGTGACTCTGCCCGTCAACGGCGTCTACAAGATCCTGCTCGACCCGCAGCTCGGGAAGACCGGTAGCGCGGACGTCCAGCTCTTCATCGTGCCACCCGACCTGAGTGGCCCGATCACGCCCGGCACGCCGCTCACGGTGACGACCACCGCTCCCGGTCAGAACGCGACCTACACCTTCACCGGCACCATCAACACGCGTGTGAGCCTCAACCTCACGGCGGTGTCGATCGAGAACTTGAAGGTCTCCATCCTGAAGCCCGACGGCACGAATCTCATCGTCAAGACCGTCGGCACCTCGGGCGGCTTCGGCGATCCGGTGAAGCTCCCGGTCGGCGGCACGTACAAGGTGTTCGTCAACCCGCAGAGCTCCTTCTACGGGAGCGTCACGGTCGGCGTCTACGTCGTTCCGGCCGACACCACCGGGCCGCTGGTCCTTGGCACTCCGCTTACGGTCTCGACGACCGTGCCCGGCCAGAACGCGACGCGCACCTTCAACGGGACCGCGGGCCAACGGATCAGCTTCAACTTCACGGGTGTCACGATGGCGAGCGTCAAGGTGATCGTGAAGGCGCCGGGAACGAGCCCCCCGACGGTCCTCCAGCGCACGTTCGGGACGGACGGGGACTTCGTCGACCCGGTGACACTGCCCGCGGGCCGCACCGGCCTGTACACCGTGACGATCGACCCGCAGGGCGCATCGACGGGCAACGTGACGCTGACGTTCTACAACGTGCCTGCAGACACGACCGGCACGACCAGCTGCGCAAACACCGTCCCTGGGCAGAATTGTAAGCTCACTCCGCTCACCGTCAGCTCGGGGACGCATACGTTGACGGTGACGACGAACGTTCCTGCGGCAGCGGGCCAGACGCAGAGCGTCTCGCTCACCGTCTACCAGGGGACGACGACCACGCCGGCGAATCAGATCGCATTCGACACTGCTGGACCTGCCGGTAACGACTTCGAGGTCTTCTTCCCGGCGAACGACACCTACACCATCGTGGTCGATCAGTTCGGCGCCGCAACCGGCACGACCTCGGTAGCGATCTCCTAGGCTCTTCCGGCCAGCCCGGCTCGTAGGCTCCCCGCGTGAGCGAGGAGGAGCGCGGATCTCACGAAGGCGAGCGCCTCGGGCCGGTACCGCCCGTCCCGGCCGTCGCGACCGAGGACACCGGGCCGCTCCGCCGCCTCGTCGGCCTGACGACGATCGACATCGGGCCCCTGCGGCGGCACCGCGATTACCGCCTGCTCTTCGCGGGCCAGGCCTGCTCGTTCTTCGGGGCGATGCTCACCTACGTCGCGATCCCGTACCAGGTCTACCAGCTGACGGGGTCGTCGCTCGCCGTGGGGCTGCTCAGTCTCGCCGAGCTCGTGCCGCTTCTCTTCACAGCGTTCATCGGGGGAGCGCTCGCCGACGCCGTCGACCGCAGGCGCATGCTCCAGTTCGCGGAGCTCGCGCTCGCAGGCGTGACGGTGATCCTCCTCGCCAACTCCCTGCTCGACGAGCCGAAGGTCTGGGTGTTGTTCGTCGTCGCCCCGCTCGGGGCCGCGCTCGACGGCTTCCAGCGTCCTGCCCTCGACTCCATGGTCCCGCGGCTCGTCTCGCGGGATGAGCTCACGGCCGCCTCGGCTCTCGACTCCTTGCGCGGCGAGTTCGGCATGATCGCGGGGCCGGCCGTCGGCGGCGTCCTCATCGCCACGATCGGCTTGCCGGCGACGTTCGGCATCGACATCGCGACCTACGGGGCCTCGGTGTTCGCGCTCGCGCTCATGCGCGCCGTCCCTCCGCCACCCGACGCCGTGCCGCCGAGCGTCCGCAGCATCGCCGAGGGGATGAAGTACGCGTGGAGCAGGCAGGAGCTCCTCGGGAGCTACGGCGTCGACATGGTCGCGATGTTCTTCGGGATGCCGATGGCTCTCTTTCCAGCGATCGCGACCCAGTACGGCGGGGCGGAGGTGCTCGGCCTTCTCTACGCGGCGCCTTCGGTGGGCGCGCTCGTCGCCTCACTGACGAGCGGGTGGGCCGTGCGCGTCCACCGCCATGGCATGGCGATCATCTGGGCTGCCGCGGCGTGGGGGCTCGCGATCGCCGTCTTCGGGCTCGTCACGAACCTGCTGGTCGCGCTCTGTTTCCTCGGGCTCGCGGGCGCGGCGGACATGATCAGCGGCATCTTCCGAGGGACCCTCTGGAACCAGACGATCCCGGACCGTCTGCGGGGCCGGCTCGCCGGCATCGAGCAGGTGAGCTACTCGAGCGGCCCTCTCCTCGGGAACCTCGAAGCGGGCATCGCCGCGGCGCTCTTCGGCGTGCGTGCCTCCGTTGTCTCGGGCGGTGTCCTCTGCGTGGTCGGAGTGGGGCTCTTCGCCCTCTTCCTGCCTGCCTTCAGGCACTACGACACGCGGAGGGCCACAACGGACAATCCCCCCTAGAGGGCGTTTCGGCCCACGTGCGCCCGTGTCACGGCGCTGGGGGTCGGGCAGCCGAGGAGGCGCAGGGCGAGCTCGACCTCCGAGCGGAGAAGCTCCAGCACGCGGCGGACGCCTTCCTCTCCGCCGACGGCGAGCCCCCAGAGCGCGGGCCTGCCGACCAGCACCGCCTGGGCGCCGAGAGCGAGCGCCGTGACAACGTCGGTGCCCCGGCGCACTCCGCCGTCCATGAGGACGAGGCAGCGCCCGTCGACCGCCTCGACGACCTCCGGCAGCGCATCGAGGCTCGCTTGCGCGCCGTTGAGCTGGCGGCCTCCATGGTTCGAGACCACGACGCCGTCGACGCCGTGCTCGCAGGCGAGCTGCGCGTCCTCCTCCGTGAGGATGCCCTTCACAAGGAGCGGGAGGGACGAGATCGAGCGCAGCCACTCCAGGTCACGCCAGGTCACCGACGGATCGACGACCTCGCTCAGCGTGGCATGGAAGTCGCCGCGGCCGAGGTGGTCCGAAAGGTTGGGGAGCGGGAGGTCTGGGGGAATCTCGAAGGCGGCGCGGATGTCGCGCTCCCTCCGGCCTGCCGCCGGGAGGTCGACGGTGAGGACGATCGCCTCGAAGCCCGCGTCCGCGGCCGCCTCGACGAGCGACTGGGTGAAGCCCCGGTCGCGCGACCAGTAGAGCTGGAACCATCGCCGCGCCCCGGGCGCGGCTTCAGCCAGCTGAGCTGCGGACGCGCCCCCGAGGGTCGAGAGGCACATGACGGTGCCGGCCGCCGCGGCGCCTCTCGCCATGGCGAGGTCGCCGTCCGGGTGGGCGAGGTACTGGAAGGCGGTGGGCGCGACGAGGATCGGCATCGAGACCTCGCCACCGAGGACGGTCGTCGCCGTGGTGACGGAGGCCACGTCGACGAGCATGCGCGGCCGCACGTGCCAGCGCCCGAACGCCGCGACGTTCTCGGCGAGCGTGCGCTCGTCGCCAGCGCCGCCCACGAAGTAGCCCCACGGGCCCGCCTCGACCGTGTCCTCGGCGAGGCGCTCGAAGTCCCCGGTGTTCAGCGGCTCGGACACGCCGTCCGATCTTAAAGCCGGGCGCTAGCTAGACGGGGTGCGTCTCGAGGGCTGACGGCGCGAGCCGCATGAACGCGGCGACGACGTCGGGGTCGAACTGCAAGCCGGCGCCGCCCTCGAGCTCGCTGCAGGCGTCCTCGAAGGACATCGCGCGGCGGTACGGCCGGTCGGTCGTCATCGCGTGGAACGCGTCACAGACGAAGATGACGCGCGACTCGATCGGGATGTCCGTTGCACGGACGGCGTCCGGATAACCCTTGCCGTCCCAGCGTTCATGGCAGTGGCGCACGATGGGGCGGACCGCCTCCAGGCGCGCGATCGGCGCGAGGATTCGCTCGCCGAGCTCGGGATGCGTCTCCATGATCGCCCGTTCCTCCTTCGTGAGCGGGCCGGGCTTCAGGAGGATCGCCGACGGGATTCCGATCTTGCCGATGTCGTGGAAGAGAGCGCCGAGCTCGAGACGCTTGAGCGCGATCGGGTCGAGGCCGAGCTCGCGGCCGACGTCGAGGGCCATGTCCGTGATCCAGCGCGCGTGGGACGACGTGTACTCGTCGTTCGCCTCGAGAGCGTTCGCGAGTGCCTCAACAGTGGAGAAGAAGGTCTCCTCGAGGTTGTCGTATGCGCCCGCGTTCTGGATCGCGAGCTTTGCCTGGTGGGCGATGCCGGCGAAAAGACGCATCGTCCGGGGCGTGAACTCGTGCGTGTCCATCGCGACGATGCAGCCGACCTTGGTGCCCTCGAAGTGGAGGGGCGCGACCGCATAGACGCCATCGGGCTCGGGCACGCCGTCGATGGCGGCGAGCTGGTCGGGCCCCATCGTGAACGGCTCGGAGGCGGAGAGGAAGGTGCTCGAGACCGAGTGCGGATAGCTGAGTGCTTCGGTTTGCGCGCGCAATGCGTCGCTGTACCCCCACAACGCGTGGGGAGTGAGTTCCCCGCCCGCCACGTCTTCCAGCCAGACCGAGATCCGGGGGGAGCCGAGGGAGCGGGCAGTGAGCTCGACGATGCGGTCGAGGACGTCGTCCATGCCCTCGGCGGTTGCGACCTCACGGCTGAAGTCGAGGAGGGCGTTGGCGATCCAGAGCGACTCCTTGGCGAGCTCCGCCTCCTTGCGCTCGGCTTCGTAGAGCCGCGCGTTCTCGAGGGCAACCGAGGCGTGGCCGCCGAGCACTTCGAGCAGGCGGACGTCGTCCTCGTCGAACTGGCTGACGCCGAGCTTGGAGATTACGACGACGCCGCTCACACGCGAGCCGTACTTCAGCGGGACGGCGACCACCGACTCGTCGATGTCCTCCGTGTTGGGGATCGTGACCGCGAACTCGCAGTCCATCGCGTTGGGGAGGAGGAGCGAGCGGCCGCTCTCGGCCACCCAGCCCGTGAAGCCTTCGCCGAACTCACAGGTCAGATCCTCGGCGCTTTCCTCCGTGTACTGGCCCAGGGTGCCCTTGAACGCGATCGGGAAGAGGGTGTTCCCGTCGGCGATATACACGCGGCAGTTGTGGTAGTCGATCAGGCCACGGAGCTCGTTCACGATCACCGAGCCGATCTCCCGCACGTCGTTCAGCCGGTTGAGACGGCCCGCGAGGCTCTGCAGCATCTTGAGGTGGGCGATCGAGCGGACGTCCTCGCGGCCGTTCACGCCGGGGCGCTCGGTGCCCGTGTCATCGAAGAGGACGCTCTGGTTCTTGCCGCGCGCCTTGGCGGCCATCATCGCGGACTCGGCGCAGGCGACGAGCTCGCGCGGGTTCATCGCGTGCTCGGGGCCCTGGGCGATGCCGATTGAGAGCGTGAGGCGACCGGCCTGGTCGAATTCCTCCATGAGCAGCCGCTCGGTGATCCGCGCAGCGAGCCCCATCGCGTCGCCCGCGTCGCAGGAAGCCATGATGACGCCGAACTCCTCGCCGCCCAGCCGACAGACGACGTCGGAGCCGCGCACGGTCTGGCGGAGGATGTCGGCGAGCGCGACGAGCACCTGGTCGCCCGTGCCGTGGCCGTAGATGTCGTTGACCCGCTTGAAGTCGTCGATGTCGAGCATCAGCACGGCGATGGAGTCGTGGGCGCGGCTGACGCGGTTCAGCTCGGCCCGCAGGCGGTCATGGAAGTAGCAGTGGTTGTAGAGACCGGTGAGCGAGTCCGTCTGCGCCTCGAGCTCGAGGCCGGCACGAACCTGTGCGTTGTCGAGCGCGAGCGCGGCCGCGTCGCCAAAGCGCTGGGCCAGCTCGAACTCCTCCTCGGTGAAGACCGCGTCGTCGCCGAGGCGGTAGACGTTGAGCGTCCCCTTGATCGTGCCGCGCGCGACGAGGGGGACGGAGATGAGCGCCTCGGGCTCGTCCGGCGGAGTGCCCGGCACGACCTTCACGCGCGGGTCGAGATGCGCGTGGTTAACGAGCTGGGCCTCGCGGTTCTCGACGACCCACCCTGTGATGCCCTCGCCGTAGATGGGCTGGTCGCCCATGATCTCGTCCGCCCACTTGTCTCTGGACATGAGGGGGATGAGCACGCGCCTAGTCTCGTCTGCCTGGTAGATCGTGAACGCGTCGAAAGGGATGAGATCGCCCAGCGTGTCTGCGATCCGCTCGAGGACCGCGTCCAGCTGCTGCTCGGAGAGCACGTCGTGGAAGACCTCCGCGAGACGGCGGTAGGAATCGACGAGGGTGTCGACTCGGGTCAGCGCAGGGTGGGTTGGAGGCGTCATGGACGCATCGTCTCGAGCGACGTGTTCTCGCAATACTCCCATTGGCCGCAGGATCCTTCCCGAAAAGCTGCCTAAACCTCAATTCTTGCGACTTTCCGCGCCGTCCCCCTCCCTGGAAAGGGGGATTAGGTTCAGTTGCCCTGCGCGTCCAGTTGGAGGATGATCGGGAGGCCTGGCAGTCGAAGAAGGAGGTCTGCGGTGCCGCACCATTGGAGGCCGATCAAGGAGAAGGGCGGAGGCGATACCCGGCTCTCGGAGGTCGAGCAAGCCGTCGAGGACGCCGGCGGCTCGTTAATCTTCGCCAGCGCCGAGGAAAACAGCCACCCGCAGCGCTGGTTCGCGCTCGTCGACGTCAAAAATGTCGCAGATCCCGACGCCATGTGGGACGCCATCGGCACAAACGGGTCGGCGAAGAAGTTCCCGTAGGAGGGAGGCCGGTATGCCGCATCACTGGAAGCCCATCGATCCAAGCAGTCCGAACGAGGAGGAGAAGGTCGGTCGGCTCGCGCTCAGGCTGGGCAAGAGACTCAATTTCGTTGGCAGAGCAGAAGACGGCCGCGTCTGGGCACTGCTCCACGTCGACGACGACGAGCTCAACAAGCTGGCGGACGAGGGGCTCGTGACCCTCGAGGACGACTGCGCTCAGAAGTTCGAGGATTAGGCGAGCCCGGCGAGGAAACCTTCGGCGCGGCGTAAATAGTCGGTCGCACCTACGCTCCGGAAGAACTCGAGGGCGCGGGTGAGTTCGGCCTCCGCCTCCTCTCGGCGATCGGCTTTGGCCAGCGCGGCCGCGGCCCGCTCGCGCGCGAACGCCTCGTCCGGGCGTGTTCCGATCTCGGCGTAGATGCGGCCGGCTTCGAGGTCGGCTCCGGCGACGACGGCGAGCGCGGCGTCTCGCCAGCGCGACGGGATTCGCAGATATGACGCGCAGGCTGCCTCCAGCTCACGGCCTCGCTCGAGATCGGCCAGCACGACGGCCAGGTCGGCGAGCCAGAACGTCGCAAAGGTAAGCCCTGCCCCTGCCCAGCGCTCGAGGAGCTCGCTGGCCAGCGCCGAGGCCCGGGCCGGATCGGCGCCGAGAAGCGCCCTCGCGTAGAAGGCGAGCGCGGGGAACAGGGTTTGCGGGTCGTACACCCGGCGGCCAAAGTCGAGCGTCAAACCCGAGTCCTCGAGCGCAGCGTCCTCGCCGCGTGCGAGGCGGATCCGTGCCCGGGTCAGTCTCGCGTCCACTTCACGATGGTGGGGAAGGCCGCTCTCGGCCTGTTGGACGAATTCCTCGGCGAGGGCGAGCGCCTCGTCCCATTGACCGACCCAGTAGAGCTCGCTCATTCGCTCGGCCTCGAGCCAGCGGAGTGCCCGCACCCTACCGAACCGTCTCGCAGCGCTCGTGGCCTGCGTGTAGAGCTCGAAGGCGGTGCGCAAGTTGCCGAGCGATGCGTTCGTCGTAGCCAGGTTGTTGTAGCCGCGGATCACCTCGGGCGAGCCGACTTGCTCGGCGATCTGGATCGCCCGCTCGACGTCGTCCTTGCCGGCAAGGTCCCCGGTCATGAGACGCGCGATGCCTACCGTCGAAAGGACGTTCGCCTGCACGTCGTCCAGTCCGAGGCGCTCGGTCATTCGCAGAGCCTCGCGTCCGACCGGGATGGACCGTTCGGCCTCGTCGGCGATCATGCGGAAGCGGGCCAGATTGGCGAGCACGTACGCCTTCGACCGCGAATCGGGCTCATCGGCGAGCAGCTTCGCCGCCCCCTCGAAGTGTCCGAAGGCTTCCTCCCGGTCTCCCTCGATCCACCGAAGCTCGCCGACGAGGGTCTCGGCCTCGGACGCGCTCGCGCGATCGCCCGAGTCCAGGAGCTCCTCGGCGGCACGCGTGAGGCTCTCCTCTCCCTCGTCCGCAGAGAAGAAGAGGGCGCGGCCGTATCGAAACAGCAGCTGCGCGTAGTCGCCGTCGTCTTCCATCCAGAGCTCGAGTGCATCGCCGTAGAAGCGTGCGGCGGTGGCGAAGGCGTTCAAGGCGGCGGCGCGGTCGCCCGCGTCGCGAAGCGCGCGGCGGGCACGCTCGACGAGTTCGCCCTCGGGGCGCCTCGATGCACGTGCCAGTGCGAGGGCGTTGGAGTAGTGGTGCGCGACCATGTCTGCGAGATCCTCGGGGCGGTCCACGGCGAGCGACTCCACCCATTCCGCCACGCGCTGGTGCGAGTCCGCCCGGCGAGCGCGCGGAATTTGTCCGTACGCGACGTCCCGCACGAGCACATGGCGAAAGACGTAGGCGGACTCGCCGGCGACTGAGGAGCGCCGCTCTCTGCGCACGAACTCCTTCCGGTCGAGCGCCTGCAATCCACGCTCGATCTCGGTGCGGTCGAGATCGAGCGTGGCCGCGAGCGCGCCGACCCAGAAGACCTTGCCGACGGTGGCAGCGGCCTGGATCAGTGCCTTCTCATCGGCCGGGAGCGTGTCGAGCCTCGCGGCGATGATCCCTTGCACCGTCTCGGGCAGCGGCAGCCCGCCTGTCGCCTGGCCGAGCATCCGCACATACTCCTCCGCATAGAGTGGATTACCGCCGGCGCGGGCCAGAAGCTCGGTGCGACCCTCCGCGCCGAGGGCCCCGTTCGCCAGCAGTGACGAGAGGAGCAGACCGGTCTCCGCATCGGAGAGCGGCGCGAGCGAGATCGTCGTCGCGTTGCGCTTGCCGCCTCCCCAGCCGGGGCGGCGATCGAGGAGCTCGGGGCGAGCCGTGCAGACCAGCGCGAGCGGAACGCCGCTCGTCCAATCCGCCATGTAGTCGACGAAGTCGAGCAGATCGTTGTCGGCCCAGTGAAGATCCTCGAAGACGAGGACGAGCGGGTTCGATTCGGCGATCGCCTCGAAGAATCGCCTCCAGGCGGCGAACGCCTCGCTCCGGCCGTCGGCGCCTGGCTCGCTGCCCCCGCCCAGCCCTGCCAACGGCCGCAGGTGACCTTCGACCCACCGAGCCTGAACCTTGTCGGAAATCACCGCATCGACCGCGGCGCGGAGCTTCGCTTCGGCCGCCTGCGCGTCGTCGCTCTCAAGCACTCCCGCGTGGGACTTCGTCACCTCGCCGAGCGCCCAGTATGCGACTCCCTCGCCGTAGGGAAGGGAGCGACCCTGGCGCCAGGCAACGAGGACGCTCGGGTCCCTGTGCAGCGCCTCGTAGAGCTCCCACACCAGCCGGCTCTTGCCGATTCCGGGAACGCCGACGAGCGTGACCAGCTGTGGGGCGCGGGCGCGTGCCGCGCGCGCGAGCGCATCGCGGAGCGTTGCGAGCTCGGCGTCTCTCCCGACGAGCGAGGCGCCGCCGCGGAACGCAATGTCGACGCCGAGGCGCCCGATGCGGGTCACGGCCTCCCAAGCTCGCACCGGCTCCGACTTCCCCTTGGCTTGAACCGGAGCTACCTCGCGATACTTGACGAGATGCTCGCTCGCCCGGCGTGTGGCGTCGTCGGCGAGGATTCCGTCGACCGGGGCGGCCGACTGCATGCGGGACGCGGTGTTGAGGACGTCGCCAGCGGCGATGCCCTCGCCGTGCTCCGGTCGGGCATCGAGCCGCACGAGCGCTTCGCCCGTCGTGACGGCGATGCGAATGTGGAGGTCCAGCTCGGGGTCGTCGGCGTTCAGATCGGCAAGTGCGTCGCGGACGGCGAGAGCTGCGAGCAGCGCCCTGGCGGGGTCGTCCTCATGCGCCACCGGCGCACCAAAGACGGCCATGACGGCATCGCCGATGAACTTCTCGACCGTCCCGCCGTAGTTCTCGATCTCCTGCTTGACGCGCGCGTAGTAGGGCGTCTGCAGACCTCCGACGTCTTCGGGATCCAGGGCCTCGGCTCGTCCGGTGAAACCGACCAGGTCGGCGAAGAGGACGCTGACGATCTTCCGCTCCTCAGTGCCGGGCGTTTGTGACTGGGAGCCAAGAGCTGCACCGCAGGACGTGCAGTAAGCGAGCTCGAGAGAGACGACGGTGCCGCAGGAGGGACACGGCCTCCCCAGCGCGGTGCCGCAATTCCCGCAGAAGAGCGCGCCCGCGGGATTGGCGAAGCCGCAGGCCGTGCACGAGGAAGCAGACATGGCCTGGCTAGTCTAGGCTCGTCGGGAAATGGAGCAAGGGCGCCGACCTGGCCTTCTGGAAACGACAGGGGTCTGGTCGCTCTTCGCGCTCGGCGCGCTGGCCATCCTCGTGACGTACTCGCGCCTCGCGCCCGAGTCGCTCTACCACACGAGCGGGGAGGGGCTCGAAGCCGGCGCCTCGCGGGCGGTCGTTTTCGCAGGCTTCCCGGTCGCGCTCGTGGCGGTTCCGCTCGCGTGGATCGCCGTGGCGCGCCTGCGGTCGAGGCTCGCCCTCGCGGCAGGAGCCCTGGCCACGATCCTCTGTGCCACCGTGGGGTTCCCGGGCGTGATCGACCAGGGGGACCTCGACGCGAGGCCTGTCAACGCGCTTGCCGGAATCGGAGCGCTCCTCGCGCTCGGGCTGACGGTGGTGGCCCTCCGGCGCGGCGGTCTTGGCGACTCGCAAGCCTTCAACCGCTGGGACTACGCAAGGATCGTCGTCGCCGTCGTGCTCGTCTTCGCCGCGCTTCCCTGGATCTGGGCCGAGCTCGGCTTCTACGTCGACGACACCCCGCTCATCGGCGACCCGTTCATCGCGAAGGAGGTCAAGCCGTCGCTCGGCGGCGAGCCGTCGCTGCACGCCGTCCACCTGGGACACCACCACGGGCTGGACGGGATCCTCCTCGCCCTCGGTGCGCTCCTGCTCTCCCGCGTTCCGTCCCGCATGCCGCGGAGAGGGGAGGGGACCGGGCTCGCGGTCTACGTCGCGCTCCTCCTCACCTACGGGCTGGCGAACGCGCTTCAGGACGGCTGGAACGAGCAACTCGTCAAGCGGGGCACGTTCGATTCCAAGCTCCCGAGCGTCATCCGGCCGGATCTGAGCGCGGCCTGGCTGGGCATCGTTCTCGGGGCCGGGGCCATCTACTTCGTCCTTTTTCGCGTAGGTAGAGTGAATCGACCCGAAGGAGTGATTCGATGACAAGACGCGCATTGCCGCTCGTGCTCGTCCTCGCGGCTTTCGTTTTGGCGCTCTCGGCATGCGGCGGAGGAAGCAGCTCCTCCTCGACCACCCCGGCCACGACAGGTGGCGGCGGTGGAGGGGGTGGCTCCACCGTGAAGATCTCGGCCGACCCGAGCGGAGCCCTGAAGTACGAGCAGACCGACGTGTCCGCGACCGCGGGCTCGATCACGATCGACTTCACGAACATGTCCTCGCTTCCGCACGACGTCACGATCGAAGGGAACGGAGCGAGCGGCGCGACCGACGAGATCACGAACTCGTCGACGAGCACGACAGTCGATCTCGAGCCTGGCACGTACACGTTCTTCTGCTCCGTGGACGGCCATCGCGCGGCCGGAATGGAAGGCACGCTCACCGTCAAGTAAGTGGCGCGCCGTTGTTGATCGACCTGCAGCACCTCGGGCGCTCGCGGGTCATAGCGTCCTACCTCCTCGCCGGTGACGAGCCGGCGCTGGTCGACTGCGGCCCCACGACGTGTCTCGGCGCGCTCGAGGAAGGCCTGGCCGGACAGGGGCTCGCGGTCGAGGACCTCCGCCACCTCCTCCTGACACACATTCACCTGGACCACGCGGGCGCAGCCGGCGCCCTCGTTCGCCGGAACCCCGGCCTCCGGGTGCACGTCAGCGTGATCGGCGCGCCGCACCTCGTCGACCCGTCCCGCCTGGAGGCAAGCGCGCGCCGGCTCTACGCGGACGACTTCGACCGGCTCTGGGGCGAGCTCGTCCCCGTACCGGAGGAGAACGTCCAGGTCGTGGGCGGCGAGGTGCTCGGGCTCGAGGCGTGGCCGACGCCCGGGCACGCCTCGCATCACGTCTCCTACCTCTTGGAGGACGGGACGTGCTACTCGGGCGACGTAACCGGCGTCGTCATCGCGCCCTCGGCCCTGATCGCGCCCGTCTGCCCGCCGCCCGACGTCGACCTCGAGGCCTGGGACCGCTCGCTCGACTCGATCGCCGAGCGGAAGCCCGAACGTCTCTGCCTTCCGCACTTCGGAGTCGTCGAGGGGCCGGCCGGACACATCGAGCGCACCCGCCAGCGGCTGCGGGCGTGGGCGGAACGGGTTCGCGATGGAGCGAGCGAGGACGAGTTCGTCCGCGCCGCCGAGCGCGAGCTCGAGGAGGCAGCCGATCGCGAGACCGCAGCGGCCTACACGCAAGCGGGGCCGATCTGGCAGTCCTACGCGGGACTCGTTCGCTATTTCGCCAAGAAGGGGGAAGCAGCGGCCGGACGGGCGGCTACCCTGTGATCCGGATGCGCCGCTCCGTCCTAGGGGTCGTCGTTCCTGTGCTCGTAGTCGCCTTCCCGGTTGCTGCCGGCGCTGCCGTGCACACGCAGCTCGTCGGGAATTTCGACACGCCCATCCAGCTGTTTGCTCCCAAGAGCGTGCCCGGCTCGACGCTGTATGTCGTCCAGAAGGGTGGGAAGATCATTCGCCGGCAGAGCGGAGGACACCGCAACGCCGTCCTCGACATTCACGGACACGTCTCGACGGGCAGCGAACAGGGTCTCCTCTCCGCCGTCATCGCCGGCCAAAAGCTCTTCGTCTATTACACGAACAAGGACGGGGACAGCCGCGTCGTTCGCTACACGCTGAACAGCGGCCTGGGTCACGTGCAGCCCGGCTCGAGGAGGACCATGCTGCGAGCGAACCAGCCGGACACGAACCACAACGGCGGCACGCTGCAGTATCGCGGCGGGCACCTTTACCTCAGCCTCGGCGACGGAGGCGGCGGCTGCGACACGTTCCACAACGCTCAGAACATGGGCTCGAAGCTCGGCAAGCTCCTCCGTCACGACTCGAACGGCTGGAAGATCGTCGGTTACGGCCTTCGCAACCCCTGGCGCTGGTCCTTCGACCGGATGACCGGCGCCATCTACATCGGCGACGTCGGTCAGTCCGACCGCGAAGAGGTCGACTTCCTGCCCGCATCGAAGGTCGGCCGGCCTGCCGAGAACTATGGCTGGAACCGCTACGAGGGCGACCTCCGTGGAACCTGTTCGAACCCGGACGCCTGGAACAACTCCGGCCAGCTGATCTTCCCGAAGTACGACTACGGTCGTACCGTCGGATCCACGGTCATCGGCGGTTTCGTCTACCGCGGATCGAACATGCCCGCGCAACGGGGTCGCTACTTCTTCGGCGACGTCGGCGCCGGCGGTTGGATCAAGAGCGCCGACGCGAAGACGCTGAAGAACCGCCAGACGCTCGGTTTCACCGTCCCGGGCCTCTACTCGTTCGGCGAGAACTCGCAAGGCGAGCTCTACGCGGTCTCGGGCAACGGCCCCGTCTACAAGCTCGTCGACAACTAGTCTCCCGCACCATGAGGGTGCAATTCGTGGACTGTCGATGGCAGCTTGGCCATCCAGAGATCGGGCGTGAGCTCTACCTGTCCGGGCACGTCCCCGGTGCGTCCTTCCTGGACGTCGAGGCCGAGCTCTCGGCACCTCCCGGAGGCGCCGACGGAGGGCGGCATCCCCTTCCTGCGCCGGAGGACTTCGCTCGCGCGGCCGGAGCGGCCGGGATCGGAGACGACACGCTCGTCGTCGCCTACGACCAGGGGATGAACGGCGGCGCCGCGCGGCTCTGGTGGCTCCTCCGTCACTTCGGGCACGGCGACGTCGCCGTATTGCGCGGAGGGCTGGACGACTGGCTCGGGCCGCTCCGAGCGGGCGAGGAGCACATCGAGGCGGCCGACTTCCGCGCGGAACCGCGCCAGGACGACCTCGTCTCGGCCGAGGAGATCGAGGAGCGGCTCGGGAAGCCGGGGTTTCTCCTCGTGGACGCGCGCGTGCCCGAGCGCTATCGCGGCGAGGTCGAGCCAATCGATCCGGTCGCCGGGCATATTCCGGGCGCCGTCAACATGCCGTACACCGCCGAGCCGTCCGCGGTTGACCCGGATGCCGAGGTCGCCGTGTACTGCGGCTCCGGCATCTCGGCAGCCGTGACCGTCCTGGCCCTCGAGCGTGCCGGCGTCGAGGCCAAGCTCTATCCCGGCTCGTGGAGCGAGTGGTCGAGCCGCGGACTGGCAGTCGAGCGTGGCTGAGTTCACGGTCAGACCCGCGAGGCCCGAGGACACCGGGGCTGCCTACGAGCTGTTTGCCGAGTGGCAGCGGTCGAGCTACGGCGAGGTGGAGATCGGCCCTGAGATGTTCGCGACCACGCTGGCCGGAGCGGACGCGGTCTTCGTCGCCGAGACGGAGGAGGGCGTCGTCGGGCAATCGGACGTCGACGGCGGCTGGATCGGTCTCGGCGTAGCCGCTGCGGCCCGGCGGCGAGGAATCGGCACGGCTCTCCTCGAGGAGGCCGAGCGTGCGGCGACCACCGACTCGACGTGGCTCATCGGCTTGCGCTCAGACCCGGCTGCCGCGCCATTCGCGGCCGTGAACGGATACCAGAAAGCCTGGGAGGTCTGGCTCATGGGCATCGACCTTCCGGACGACATTCCGGAGCCGGAATGGCCCGAGGGCGTGTCGGTGCGGACGTACGGCGGGGAGGAGGCCGAGGCGAGGGTGATCAAGGATTTGCTCGACCTCGCCTACGCGGATGAGTTCCACCACCACCCGGCCACCTTCGAGAACTGGAGCCGGTTCATGTTCGAGGATCCGATGTTCGACGCGGGAGTCTGGTTTCTCGCGGTCGCGGACGGCACCATCGTCGGCGCCGCCCTCAACTGGGACGAGGGCTACATCAAGGATCTCGTCGTCCATCCGGACTGGCGCGGCCGCGGGCTCGGAAAGGCGCTCGTCTACCAGACCTTTGGCGAGTTCAAGCGCCGCGGGCTACCCCGCGTGACCCTCAAGACCGACTCCAACAACCCGACCGACGCGTGGCGCCTCTACGAGCGGGTCGGGATGCGCAAAGAGCGGACCTACGAGATCTTCCAGAAGGGCTCGGCCTAGCTCTCCGGGACAGGCGCAGACGAATCGGTCTGCCAGAGCCCGAAGGAGTTGCCCTCGGGGTCCTTGCACTGCGAGAACCAGCCCATGCTCGGCACCGGCATCTTGTCCTCTGCCTCGCCCCCGGAGTCGCGCACCTTGGCCACGTGGGCGTCGATGTCGTCGACGTCGTAATAGACCATCAGACCGCGCTTCTCGGCCGGGTAGACGGCGGCGCCCTCGTTGTCGGCGGTGCGCGCCATCCGGTAGTCCATCTCGGGCATCGGCGAGTCGAACTGCCAGCCGAAGAGCCCTTCGAGGAAGCCCTGCAGCCGGTCGGCGTCCCCCGCCGGCCACTCTACGTGTGTCACCCGCGGCATGCCTGCTCCTTTCGCTCAGTGATTCCCTGGGGTCCGACGAAGTCTCTCACGCCTGGTTAGAGGCCCGGAGGGCGTCTGCGAGCGTCGGATAGTCCTGCATGGCCACCACCTTGCCAGCGCGGAACGTGATCCCGATCGCAGTCTCCTTGGGCCATTCGGGCCCGCCGACCTCGGCCGGGCGTGAGAGGAGGATGATCGTCCCCGGTCCGCCCTCGAGGAGCTCGATGGGACCCTTGGTGAAACCCTCCTCGTAGCGCTCGCGCAGGGTTCGCAGGATGTCGTCGCGCGACTCGCAGTCCCATTCGCCCGGCTCGACCGCGCGCCAGGTCGCCTCGGGGGCCAAGAGCTCTTCGAGCGACTCGAAATCGCCCCGCTTCCAGGCCGTGAGTCCTGCGCGGGCGAGCTCGAGGTCGCTCATCCGAGTGCGACGACGCCCGCGAATGCCTCGCCGTTCGGATCCTCCGCCCAGCGCCGGTAGACGGCGAGCGCAACGGCAAGGTCCTGGACAGCCAGGCCGGTCGAGTCGAAGAGCGTGATCTCGTGCTCGTCTCGGCGCCCCTCCTCTTCGCCGGCGAGGACGCGACCGAGCTCGGCGACGTCGTCCCGTTTCAGCCCGTGTTCCAGGGCCCGGGCGATCTCCCCGTTGTGGCTCGCCTGCTCCCACTCGTCGCAGACGACCCGGGCCCGTAGGAGCTCCTCGACGGCGATCTCCGCCTTGCCCGGCCCGTCGGCGCCCATCAGGCTCACGTGCTGGCCCGCGTGGAGAGAGCCGGTCGCGAAGAGGAGCTCGAAGCCGGGCGTGACGGTGGCGACGATGTCCGCCGAGAGCGCATCCGCCGCATCCGTGGCCACTTCGGCCCCTTCGCCCAGCTCCTCTGCGGCCGCCTCGGCCGCCTCGCGGCGCGCATCCCAGAGCGAGACCTCGCGGCCTCGGGCGAGGAAGGTCTGCGCGACGGCGCGCCCGTTTACGCCCGTTCCCACGACAGTGGCGGGCGCAACGGTCGGCCGCGCGAGCGTCTCCGCGGCGAGCACCGCCGCCGCCCCCGTCCGCAGCGCGGTGATCGCAGCCGCGTCGAGGAGCGCGCGAAGCTCTCCCGTGGTTGCATCCGACAGGAGGACGACGCCGGAGACCGTCGGCAGGCCGCGCTCGGGGTTCCGCGGAAAGGACGTGACCCACTTCAGCACCGTGTGGCCTGCTCCCAGGGCGGGCATGGCGCGGAAATCGCCGTCCGGGGGCGCTGGCACGTAGACCTTCGAGGGCATGAACCAGTTGCCCTGGGCGTGCTCGATGAAGGCTGCGCGGACGGCCTCGACCGCCTCGTCGGGGGCGACAGCCGCGCGAACGTGCTCGCCGGAGAAGAACGGTACGCTCACGGCGCGAGACTATGGCAGCCCCCGTGACGATCTGCGACGTCGGCCCGCGCGATGGGCTCCAGAACGAGGCCGAGACTCTCACCCCAGAGGTGCGCGCCGAACTCGTGAACCGGCTTGCTGGCGCAGGTCTCGTGAGCATCGAAGCGGTGAGCTTCGTCCGGGCCGAGAGCGTGCCGCAGATGGCCGGGGCGGAGGAGGTCGTCGCCGGGATCGAGCGCCAGGACCGCGCGACGTACTCCGGGCTCATCCTCAACGAGAAGGGCTATGAGCGGCTGGCTGCGTGCGGCCTTGACGCCGTCCATTTCACGCTCGGAGCGACGGACGAGTTCAACCGGCGCAACGCGAACCGCACCGTCGACGAGTCCGTCTCGGAGCTCGAGCGGATCGACACCGGTCTCCCCGTCAGCGTCTCGATCAGCGTCTCCTTCGGCTGTCCCTTCGAAGGGCCGGTCGATGCAAGTGTCGTGATCGCCCTGGCAGAGCGGTGCGTCGCGGCAGGAGCGGGAGAGATCGTTTTCGCGGACACCATCGGGGTCGGCGTGCCGCACCAGGCGCGCGACCTGGTCGAGCGGGGGAGGGGGCTCGCTGTTCCGCTGGGCGTGCATCTGCACAACACGCGCAACACCGGTTTCGCCAACGCGTATGCGGCCCTGGAGGCCGGCGCGGAGGTCTTCGAGTCGTCCGTGGGCGGGCTCGGCGGCTGTCCCTTCGCGCCGCGTGCGACGGGCAACATCGCCACGGAGGATCTCGTCTTCCTCCTCCACGGTGAGGGCGTCGAGACGGGGATCGACCTCGACACGCTGATCGGCGTCTCGGAGTGGCTCGAGGAGGTCCTCGGCCGCACTCTTCCCGGCCAGGTCTACCGCGCCGGTGCGTCGACCGGTTAGCCTCCCGCGCCTCGCGGCGTGGGGGGCGGTGGCAGGCGCGTGCGCGTACCTCCTCGTCAAGCTCGTTCCTGACGTCCGCTCGAAGCCGCTCTTCGAGGACGAGGCCGTGTCCGGGCTCGTCTCCGCGCGGCCCTTCGGAGAGATGATCGCCACAACGATGTGGGATCGCGGCGGGGCGCCGCTGCATTTCGTCCTCGTCCACCTCGCCTTCCTCTTCCACTCCTCGTCCGACGCCCTGCGGTGGATCTCAGTCGTGTTCGCGGTCGCCGCGGTCGTTCTCTGCTACGACCTCGGCCGGCGGCTGGACGGGCGAGTCGCCGGCGTCGCAGCGGCGATCGTGGCGGCCGCCTCGGGGATGCTGGCCGTGTACGGGAGCTTCGGGCGCATGTACGCGCTCTTTGCCTTCGCGGCCGCGCTCGCCGTCGACCTCTTCGTTCGCTGCGTCCAGCGCCCGACCACAGGAACGGTGGCCGCCGCTTCGGCCACCGCCTGGCTCCTGCCGGCCGTGCACCCGTACGGGGGGATCGTCGTTGCAGTCGAGGCCGTCGTCGCGCTCTTCCTCTGGCGCGGGCGGCCTTTGCGTCCCGCATGGCCCGCCTTGATCGCGGTCCTGACCATGATCCCGTTCGCAGTCGCCGACCTGCGCCTGGCCGACCGTTTCGAGCTGAGCTCTGAGCAGCAAGAGCGGCTCGCCACGTGGACCGAGGCGCGGCACCAGCTCGAGGACGCCGTCCGCGGATTCGGCGGCGGAAGCGGCTGGACGTTGGTTGTCTTCCTCGTGCTCTCCGCCTGGGGCGTCGCGATTCTGGTTCGCCGAAGGCCGGAGCTCGTCGCCTGGGGACTCATCGCCTTCGCAGGGCCGCCGCTCATCTCCACACTGGTCCGCACCGGCCGCGCGCCAGACCTCTCCCCGCGCCATCTCATCTTCGCGCTTCCGTTCTTCGCCGCCTTCGTCGGGGTGGCCGTCGCGCGTCTACCGGGCCGGCCCTTGCCCCTCGTTGGGCTCGCGGTCGTCGCGGCGCTCTCGACGCAGGGGATCAACGACCCACGCTCGATCACGTACACGGCTGCGCTGGGAAGCTGGAGCGCGGTGGCCACGCCCGCTACATGGCTCCGAGGGGAAGTGGAGGACAACGACGTTCTCTATCCGTACTCGTCGGTCTACCTGGCCGCTCTGCCCCAGGCGGGCGAGGCTAGGGCGTTACCGAGAGCCCAGGTGCAGTCGCTCCTCGCTGCGCTCGATCGGTTGGATTACCCGACGGGTGATGTGTACGTCGCTGTGCCCACTGGCAACTCCGAGCGTGTCGGCCCGCCTGAAGCAATTACCGGCGTCCACGACTTCGGCTCCTGGCTCATCGTGAAAGTCGAGGGCCCGTTCACCGAGCCCGAAGCGGTACTGCGCGCCACAGAGCGAACGCTCTTCTACGTCCGCCACTCGCTGGCTCGTCCACCGGCACCGCTCGCCGGCTGGTTCGAGCTGAACCGGGCGGTCATCTGCGAATCGCTGTCCAAACTCGGCTCGCAATGTGGTACTGAATAGCGATGCTGCGCAGGGGGTTGGTCTTCGTCGCAGTGCTGGCGGGCCTGTGGGCTCTGTGGGAGGCATACCGCGCCTTCGGCGTCGCGGTGAGCCTGACCTGGCCGTTCGAGGTGAACGGGCGGACGATGCCGCACATCCACGACATGATCGGCCAGCTCTTCGAGCCTTCCCGGCGGAACGGGCCGCTTCTCATCGAGGTTCTCGGGAAGGCGGCGCTCTTCACCGCGAAGGAGGCTGCGGTCGGCTTCGCGCTCGGCGCCGGAGTCGGCTTCCTCATCGCCGTGGCGCTCGTGCACTCGACGCTCCTCCAGCGGGGGTTCCTGCCGTACATCGTCGCCTCGCAGACGATTCCGATCCTCGCGATCGCGCCCATGGTGGTCGTCTGGCTGGGTGGACGGGGGCTACCAGGCTGGTTCTCGGTCAGCGTGATTGCCGCCTACCTGACCTTCTTCCCGGTGGCGATCAACGCTCTTCGCGGCCTCCAGTCGGCCGACCCGCGCGCGCATGAGCTGATGAACTCGTACGCGGCGAGCCGCTGGACCGTGCTCTGGAAGTTGCGCGTGCCGGCCTCGCTCCCGTACCTCTTCGCCGCGTTCAAGATCGCGGCTACCGCCTGCGTGGTTGGGGCGATCATCGGCGAGCTTCCCGCGTCGATCCAGGACGGCCTTGGCGGCGCGATCCTCAACTTCAACCAGTACTACGCGAGCTCGCCCGAGAGCCTCTGGGCGACCAACATCATCGCAGCGCTCCTCGGCATCGCGTTCTTCCTGGTCATCGTCCTCGCCGAGAAGCTCGTCGTTCGGCGCGCCCCGGAGCACTTCGTATGAACGAGCAGGCCGCGGTCGTCTCGCTCAAGTCGGTGACGAAGGACTTCGCCCGAGGCGGCGTCCGCGCGCTCGAGGAGATCGACCTCGACGTGCGCCCGCGCGAGTTCATCTCGCTGATCGGTCCCTCCGGCTGCGGGAAATCAACGCTCCTCCGCATCATCGGCGACCTTGTCCAGCCGACCGCGGGCGAGGTCGTGGTCAACGGCAAGCAGGCGCATCAGGCGCGACTCGACCGCGACTACGGGATCGTCTTCCAGGACGCCGTCCTATACGACTGGCGGACGGTGGCCAAGAACATCGCGCTTCCGCTCGAGATGCTGGGCTGGGACCGCGAGCGCCGGTCCGAGCGGGTCGGCGAGATGGTGAAGCTCGTCGAGCTTGCGGGGTTCGAGGACCACTACCCGTGGCAGCTCTCCGGCGGGATGCAGCAGCGCGTTTCGATCGCCCGAGCCCTCGCCTTCGACCCGCCGCTCCTCCTCATGGACGAGCCTTTCGGCGCCCTCGACGAGATGACGCGCGAGCGGATGAACATGGAGCTCCTCCGCATCTGGCAGGAGAGCGGCTCGACGATCGTCTTCGTCACGCACT
>DATHAA010000023.1:0-35962 GCA_035296905.1 Gaiellaceae bacterium | reverse complement strand
GTGGGGCGTCACCCACGTGAGCGCGAAGTAGCCGTAGACGACCGTCGGAATGCCGGCGAGAAGCTCGAGCGCGGGCTTGAGTGTCGCGCGCACGCGCGGTCGTGCGTACTCGCTGAGGAAGATCGCCGAGCCGAGCCCGAGCGGGATCGCGATCAGCGAGGCCCAGAGGGTGACCGAGATCGTCCCGACGATCAGTGGGATGACTCCGAAGGACTGCTGCAGGAAGAGCGGGGCCCACTCGGTTCCCGTGATGTAGTCCCAGAAGCTCACCTCCTGGAAGAACTCGAACGCTGGGAGAAAGAGCGCGACGACGATGCCGACGGTCGTCGCCACCGACACGAGCGCGCAAGCGGCGAGCGCCGCCTTGATGACGACCTCGCCCCACCGCTTGTGCGGTGGGGCGAGGGACAGCGATTCAGCTCGAGTCGCCAATGTGCTAGCTCGCGGCGGCCTCGAACGTGGCTTGCGACTCCTGCAACTGCTCGTCGGTCAGCGGGACGAACAGCGCGTTCTCTGCGATGGTCTGCTCGTTGTCGAGGAGGTACTGGACGAACGCCTTGACCTCCGGCTTCTGAAGCGACTCGTTCTTCACGTAGATGAAGAGCGGGCGCGACAGAGGCGTGTAGGAGCCGTCCTGGACTGTCTCGGTCGTCGGCGCGACGCAGCCGTCGCCTCCGTCCACCTCGACGTCGTTGATCTGCTCCTGATTCTGTTCGAAGTAGCTGAGCCCGAAGTACCCGAGCCCGCCCTTATCGCCTTCGACGGCCTGCACGGTGACGTTGTCGTCCTCCGTGGCCTGGTAGTCGGTGCGGCTCGCGTCCTCCTCACCGTTGATCTCGGCGGTGAAGAAGTCGAACGTGCCGGAGTCCGTGCCCGGGCCTGCCAGGGTCATCCTCTGGTCCGGGAAGCTCGGATCGACCTGGTTCCAGTTGTCGACCTTCGAGTCGGGGCCCCAGATCTTGTTCAGCTGCTCGACGGTGAGGCACGTCGCCCAGTCGTTCTCCTTGTTGGTCACGACGGCGATGCCGTCGTTTGCGATGTGAATCTCGGTGTATTCGACGCCGTTCTCCTGGCAGACCGGCACCTCTTCGTCGTCCTTGATCGGACGAGACGCGTCGGAGATGTCGGTCTCGCCGGCGCAGAAGCGCTCGAACCCGCCGCCAGTGCCGGAGATCCCGACCGTCACCTGGACGCCGGAGTTCTGGCCCTGGAACTCCTCGGCCCCGGCGGTGACGAACGGGCCGACGGTGCTGGAGCCGTCGATTTCGATGCGGCCGGAAAGATCTTGACCTCCTGCGCCGGACGTGGCGGCCGCTCCGGTGTCAGATGAGTCGTTGCTCCGGCCGCAGGCCGCCATAGCAGTGGCGAGCAGCCCGGCCGCAAGAACGAGCAGGAGGATCCTGCCCTGAGGGCGAATACCCACGGTTCTCCTTTCAGTTCGTGTCATTGCCCCGAGTGTCCGGGGGACGCTCGAGCACGTGGGCTGAAAGGCCGTGAAGAAGTGGTTACGGGCTGGTGAACGAGATCCGGACCGTGAGCCCGGATCCCAGCTCGCTCTCGGCCTCGACGGTGCCGCCGGCCGAGTTGGCGATGTGCTTCACGATCGCGAGCCCGAGGCCGGTCCCGCGCGAGGCGCGTGCGCGATCGGCGCGGTAGAAGCGTTCGAAGAGGCGCCGCAGGTCGTCCTCCACGACCCCGACGCCGTCGTCGGCCGCGACCAGCTCTCCAGGGCGGACCGTGAGCGTGAAGGTCGACCCGGGCCCGGCGTAGCGGATGGCGTTCTCGGCGAGGTTCCCCGCAATCACGCGGATCATCCGCGGACGGAGCGGGAGCTCGGCCGCCGGGTCCCCCTCGGCGCGAAGCATCAGGCCCGCGCGTGCCGCGTTCTCGCCGAGAGCCTCGGCGACCTCCTCGAGGATCGGTAGAGCCACGGTCGAGCCGAGCGCAACGAGCTCGCGGCCCGACTCGAGCTCGCTGAGGAATAGGACGTCGTCGATCAGCTCTCCGATCTGCCGCACCTCGGCCTGAGCCTGCTCGATCAAATCGTCCTGGTCGGCGTCGGGGAGCGTCGCCGACTCCAGGAGGGCGAGGAGCCGCGCGAGCGGCGTCCGCAGCTCGTGCGAGACCGAGGCGGTGAAGCCGGCCCGAAGCTCCTCGTACGCAGCCAGGTCGCCGGGATCGCGCACGTACACGAGCGTCTCCTGGGCTTCGCCGACGTTGTAGGCGACGGCGAGCGAATCCCGGAGAACGGCGTCCGGCGGCGGCTCGCCCTCCGAAAGCGCGTCGAAGAGCTCGCGGGCGCGGCGACTCGCGGTCACGACCCGTCCCTCGGCGTCGAGCACGACCACGATCTCTCGGCTCTCCTCGATGAGAACTCGGCCGCGCTCGGCGTCCGTGCTCGGCTCGAGGCGAGCGCCCGGGGTATCGCGCTGAAACAATCTTTTCACCACTTGTTCACCACTCCTACACCTCTCGACAGGGCATCATTCGGAGAGACGTGCCGAAAGTTCTCATCATCGAGGACGACGACGTCATCGCGCGGGGGATGGCGAGTCACCTGAACGCTGCCGGGTTCGATCCGCTGTGGGTGAACAAGGGGGAGTCGGGGCTCGCACGGCTGCGCTACGAGAAGCCGGACGTCTGCGTGCTCGACCTCATGTTGCCCGGCGTGGACGGCTGGCGCGTGATCGAGACCGCTCGCGCCGAGGGAATCGGCACGCCGATCGTCGTCGTCAGCGCGCGCGGCACCGAGCACGACCGCGTCCACGCCCTCGAGATCGGCGCGGACGACTACCTCGTGAAGCCGTTCTCCATGAAGGAGCTCGTCGCCCGGGTGCGGGCGGCCGCCCGGCGCGGGGTGCGTGTGCAGAACGAGGACCGCGGCGATCCGATCGAGATCGCCGAGCTGCGGATCGACCCGCTGAACGTGCAGGCGTACGTGAACGGGAAGAGCGCCGAGCTCACGCCGACGGAGTTCCGTCTCCTCTACGCCCTCGCGCTGGACCGCGGCCGCGTCGTCACCCGGGACGAGGTTCTGCAGAAGGTCTGGGGCCGCCGTCAGACGCATCGCGACCGCACCGTGGACGTCTTCGTCCGCAAGCTGCGCGACAAGATCGGCGCCCTCCAGCCGAGGCACACCTTCATCCAGACCCGCTACGGCGTCGGCTACAAGCTCGAGGCCGTCCGCAAGTAGTCATAGCCCGAGCCTCGACGCGCCGCGCAGCGGGCTTTAAGATCGCCTCCTTCGATGGCTGTCGTTTCCAACCACATGTCGAGCGACATCCTCACCGCCTCCGCGGAGGATCGGCTGGCCGACGCGGCCAAGCGGATGGTGGAGCGCGGCGTAGGGGCGGTGCTGATCCTCGCCGGCGAGCGGCTCGAGGGCATCCTCACAGAACGAGACTTGATGAAGGCGGTTGCGGCCGGCTACAGCGAGGACGCCAAGGTCGGAGACTGGATGACCCGGCATCCGGAGACCATCGAAGTGGATGATTCGACCGGCCACGCCGCCGCGCTCATGATCCACGGCGGTTTCCGGCACTTGCCCGTGCTGGACGAGGGCCGGGTGGCAGGGATCGTCTCGATTCGCGACCTGATGCGGGTCGCGCTCGAGGATTCCTCTCCGAGAGGGGTCTAGAAAGACCCGCAAAAGAGTGGGGTTAGCCGTATTCCGGCGTAAACGCGCGTCCGTCACACTTTCCGCGTGGCCACCGTATTGATCGTCGACGATCACCCCAGCTTTCGCGCCACCGCGCGCGCGATTCTCGAGGCTGACGGGTTCGAAGTTGTCGGCGAGGCGGAGGACGGGGCATCGGCTCTCGAGGCCGTCCACCGACTGTGCCCGGACGTCGTCCTGCTCGACGTCCAGCTTCCCGACATGGACGGTTTCACCGTGGCGACGACCCTGGGGTCCAACGGCTACATGCCGACGATCGTGCTGACGTCGAGTCGCGATGCGGCCGACTTCGGCCCGCTCGTCAGCGAGTCCGGCGCGCGCGGTTTCGTGCCCAAGGCCGAGCTCTCCGGTGCCGCCTTGCACGCTGTGCTTCGATAGGGCGATGCGCACTCGGATCCTTGTGGTCTTGACGCTTGCGCTCGCGGCGACGGCGGGCGCTCTCTACCTCACGCTCACGAGCGACCACGAGGAGAACCCCGTGTTCATTTCGGCGGTCTACCTCGTCGTCGTCTGGGCGTTCATCACGACCGGCCTCATCGCCTGGGCGCGCCGGCCGGGGAACAGGTTCGGGCCGCTCATGGCGACCGTCGGGTTCGCCTTCATGCTCGGGGCGCTGTCGGAATCGAGCAACGAGTATTTCTTCGCGCTCGGGGAGATCCTCGGCGGGTTCGGCATCGCGGTCTTCGTCCACGCCCTGCTCGCTTTCCCGCGCGGGTTTCTGGAGACCAGGCTCGTCTATGCGATCGTCGGCACGGCGTACTTCCTCGTGCTCGGCGTCCAGACGCTCTACAACGTCTTCGGAGCGGAGAACTGCGATGGGTGCCCGGGCAACCTCCTGGAAACCTGGGACTCGCAGGCGGCCCGCAACGCGCTCGGCGCCATCGCGATCCTCGGAGCGGGCTTCGTCCTCTTCGGGACCGCCTGGGTGCTCGTCAGACGCTGGCGCGCAGCCTCGCCGCCTCTCCGGCGGACCCTCGCGCCGATCTTCGCCACGTCCGCGGCGACGCTCTTCTTCATCGGTCTCGCGATCATCGTGTCGTTCTTCTCGTCGCGCGCTTCGGACGTCATCTGGTGGTTCGTCATCATCTCTTTTGCGCTCGTGCCGCTCGCGTTCCTGGCCGGGCTTCTGCAGATCCGCCTCGCGCGCGCCTCGGTCGCGATCCTCGTGGTGGAGCTCCTCAGCGCCGACGGCTTACGCGAGCTCCGTGACGCGATCGCGCGCACCCTGAACGACCCCGACCTCGACCTGGCCGTCTGGCTCCCGGACACCTACGAGTGGATCGGCTCGGACGGGCGGCCGTTCGACCTCGGCAAAGAAGCTGCCAAGGAGGGAAAGGCGACGACCTTCGTCGAGCACGAGGGCGAGGTCGTCGCGACCATCGTCCACGACGCGACCCTCTCCGAGGAGCGCGACCTGGTCGAGGCGGTCAGCGCGGCAGCGAGCCTCGCGCTCGCCCGCGAACGGACCGTCGAGGCTCTTCGACAGAGCGAGAACCGCTATCGCGCGCTGCTCGACGCGGCACCTGACCTCATGTTCCGCTTCGACCGCGAGGGCACGTACCTCGACTTCAACGGCCATCCGGAAGATCTCATCACCCGGCCCGAACAGCTCCTCGGCAGCAGGGCGCACGACGTCCTCCCGCAAGAAGTGGCCGACAAGATCGTGAACGGCGTCCGCGAGGCGATCGACACGGGACGCCTCGTCACCGGGGACTACAAGGTCGAGATCGATGGCGTGGAGCGCGACTTTGAGGCGCGGATCGTGAAGGACGGAGAAGAGGCGATCCTCATCGCGCGCGAGTTCACGGAGCTCAAGCACCTGGCCGCCGCTCTCGAGCGCGAGCGGGACTTCATCCGCACGGTGGTCGACAACACGCCGAGCCTTTTCTGCATGATCGATCCCGAGGGGAAGATCGTTCGCTTCAACCAGACCCTCGAGCAGCTGGCGGGAGTCCCCGACGAGCCACGCGTCCGAGAGAAGAAGTTCTGGGAGGTTTTCATCGTCCCGGAGGAGGCCGAGGACGTGCACCGCGAGCTCGCCTCGCTGGCGGCCGAGGGGGCGGCCGGCGAGCACGAGAACCACTGGCGCGCGGTCGGCGGCGGGGAGGCGGTCGTCGCCTGGTCGACGACACCGCTCCTCGACGAACACGGGCGACCCAACTTCCTCATCTCCGGGATGGAGATCACCGAGCGCAAGCGGCAGGAGGAGGAGCTGCGCGATTCGCGCAAGCGCCTCCTGCAGGCGGGCGACGCCGAGCGGCGCCGGCTGGAGCGCAACCTCCACGACGGCGCGCAGCAGCGCCTGGTCTCGCTCTCCCTTGCCCTGCGCCTCGCCCAGGCCAGGCTGAAGGCCGATCCCGATGAGGCCTCCAAGCTTCTGAATGGCGCCTCGGAGGAGCTCGCTCAGGCCCTCGAGGAGCTCCGCGAACTGGCGCGCGGCATCCATCCAGCCGTACTCTCGGACCGTGGACTTTCGGCCGCGCTCGAGGCTCTCGCGGGCCGGGCGCCCCTTCCAGTCGAGGTGCTCGCCCCGGAGGAGCGCCTGCCTCCGCCCGTCGAGGCTGCCGCCTACTACGTCGTCTCGGAGGCTCTCACCAACGTGGCGAAGTACGCGCAGGCATCTGCGGTCGGCGTCCGCGTGACACGCCTGAACGGCAGCGCGGTGGTCGAGGTCGCCGACGACGGCGTCGGTGGGGCGGATCCGCTGAACGGCTCCGGTCTGCGCGGCCTGGCCGACCGCGTCGAGGCCCTGGACGGGCGCCTGCACGTCGAGAGCGCACCCGGCCGGGGGACCGTGATCCGCGCGGAGATTCCGTGCGGGTAGTCCTGGCCGAAGACTCGGTCCTCCTCCGCGAGGGCGTCGCACGCATCCTCGTCGAGGCGGGGTTCGAGGTCGTCGGCCAGGCCGGGAACGCAGACGAGCTCCTGCTCAAGGTGCGGAGCTACTCGCCGGACGTGGCCATCGTCGACATCCGCATGCCGCCGACGCATACCGACGAGGGCCTCCGCGCCGCTCAGGAGATCCGGGAGAAGCATCCCAACTGCGGCGTGCTCGTTCTCTCCCAGTACGTCGAGGCCGCGTACGCCATGGAACTCCTGGCCGAGAGCGCCGAGGGTGTCGGCTATCTGCTCAAGGACCGCGTGTCGGATGTGAACGAGTTCGCAGACGCAGTACGGCGCGTGGGCGAGGGCGGCTCGGCCCTCGACCCGACAATCGTCTCGCAGCTGGTCGGCAGGCGGAGGCGGGACGATCCGATCGACCAACTCACGCCTCGCGAGCGCGAAGTTCTCGGCCTCATGGCCGAAGGCCGCTCCAATTCAGGGATCGCCGAGCAGCTCGTCGTCACCGAGCGCGCGGTCGAGAAGCACGTGACGAGCATCTTCTCGAAGCTTCGCCTCCCCGCCGCGTCGGAGGATCACCGCCGCGTGCTCGCCGTTCTCGCCTACCTGCACTCGTAGAGGTAGCCGCACCTGCAGACGCCTGGAGGCCGCATCCTCGCCATGCCGGTGCCCCGTCATCCTGCCGTCCATGAAGTTCAAGCTCTTCATCGGCACAGTCGCATTCGCGATGCTCGTCCTCGCGGTCGCGCGCTGGGCGGTCGACGGAGTTCGCTGGGCCATCCCCGCTCGTGCGTAGCCCTGTACCTTTGGGCCTCGACCCGAGGACGGCCATGAAGCGACCGAAGACCGGCACAGTCACCTTTCTCTTCACGGATCTCGAAGGCTCCACCGGGCTGGCGCACCGGCTCAGCGACCGGTGGAGCGAGGTCCTCGTCGAGCACCGCAGGCTGATCCGCGAGCCCGCATCCTCCGCGGGCGGCCACGAGATCGACTGTCGGGGCGACGAGCTCTTCGTCGCCTTCGAGGATGCCGCGGCGGCGGCACAATGCGCCATCGACGCGCAGCTCGCGTTCGCGGACCGTGAGTGGCCGGACGAAGAGCAGGTGCGCGTGCGGATCGGCATGCACACCGGTGAGGCGATCTTCGCCGACTCGGACTACCTCGGCGTCGAGGTGCACAAGGCGGCGCGCATCTGCTTTGCCGGTCACGGCAGCCAGGTGCTTCTCTCCGCCTCGACCGCGGAGCTGCTCCCCGAGGAGCACTCCACTCGCGAGCTCGGCGAGTACTGGCTGCGCGGGCTCCCCGAGCCGCAGCGCATCTTCCAGCTCGACGTTCCCGGTCTCGAGCGGGAATTCCCGCCGCTCCGTTTTGCCAACGACGCATCGCAGCCGCTTTCCGGCACCACGCTCACGGTCGTCCTCGCGGACGACTCCGTGCTGCTCAGGGAGGGGATCGCGTCGCTCCTTGAGGGCCACGGCTTCGAGGTGGTTGGCCAGTCAGACGACGCCGACGACCTGCTGGTGAAGGTGGAGGAGAAGAGGCCGGACGTCGTCATCGCCGACATCCGCATGCCGCCCGGACTCGCCGACGACGGCGTTCGCGCCGCCCAGGAGATTCGCCGCCATTATCCGGGAACCGGTGTCCTGCTGCTCTCGCAGTACGTGGAGCCCGCCTACGCGCGCGACCTCCTGGAGGCCGGGGAGGAAGGCGTCGGCTACCTCCTCAAGGACCGCGTCGCCGACATGGACGGCTTCCGGGATGCGGTGCGCCGCATCGCCGCCGGCGAGCTCGTCCTCGATCCCGAAATCAGGCTCCAGGGCCGCTAGCCGTTCGGGTTGACTCGGGCGGAGGGCCGACGAAAGATTCCTCGCCTGGTGCCGAGCCCGGCGAGCAAGAAGAAGGCTGCAGCGCCTCTGGCGAAACCGGCCATGGCTGCGCTCGCCTCGAGCTTCCGCCGCTTCCCGGCGGCCAACCTGCACCAGCGCCTCGCCTCCGCCTCCAAGCGATAAGCTCGGCCGCGTGGCCAAACCGGACGATCTCGCCGAGGAGCTCCGCCAGCTGGCCCTCTCCCTCCCCGAGACGTACGAGGACGAGCCGTGGGGCCACCCCGTCTTCAAGGTCGCGGACAACAAGATGTTCGCGTCGATGTCCGTCGCCTCGGATTGCGTCCAGCTGACGGTGAAGCTGACCGCCGAGGAGCGAGAGATCGCCCAGCTCCTTCCGTACGTCTCGACGGCCCGCTGGGTGGGGCGGTACGGGTGGGTCACGGCGGAGGTCACGGACGAGGAGTCGCTCGACGCGGCGCTGGAGTGGATCCGCGAGAGCTACTGGCTCAAGTGTCCGCCGCACCTCAAGAGCGCGGTGGAAGAGCACGCGCCCTAGGGCTACGCTGCGTCTGCGATGGCGCTTCTCGTCTATGCGGCCAGACGAACGATCGGCGCGGTGATCGTCTTCCTCATCGTCGTGATGCTGACGATGTTCGCCGTCGGAAGAAGTGGGGCTCCCGTTCTGGTCGGTGTCTGAGAGAGGCCCATTTCCCGATTTCGTCAACCCCTGGTACGGACCGTGGGCAAGCTTTCCCGCCTATGCGCTAACGGCCCTCGGGCTGGTCGCGCTGGCGACAATCGCCTCGCGCCTCGCACGGAGACGGCACCGATGACCCTTTCGCCTACGCGGCACGACGGACGATCGGCGCGGTGGGCGTCTTCTTGCTCGTCGTGCTCCTCGTGCAGTTTGGCGTCGCGCACGTCAACCTCGACCCGCGGCGAGTCGGCTTTGAAGCGACGAATACCGATGTAGTGGACGTCTGGACGCGGATTGACGGAGACGGTTGGGCGAGCTTTCCGGCGGCCGCACTTGCCGTGCTCGCACTGCTCGGAGCCGTACTCGGCATCCGTCGAGCTCTCGATCGCTAATCAGCCTGCGGGTCGTCCTCTGCATCGCCCCGCTCTTCCTCCGGGTCGGGAACGGGGGTCCCTTCCTCCGTAGGCTCGGGTTCTTGCGGTGAATCTGCCTGAGTATCCTCTGCGTTCATGAAGATCGTTCTCCCCGATGAGTCCGAACTTGAACTTCCGGACGGAGCAACGGGCCTTGACGCGGCGCGCGCGATCGGCCCGAAGCTCGCCGAACAGGCGGTTCTGCTCCGCTCGAACGGCGCGGTCCGCGACCTGCGGCTACCGGTAGAGGACGGCGAGCAGATCCAGATCCTGACCACGCGGGACAAGCACGACCCCGACGCCCTCTACGTCCTGCGCCACTCGGCCGCGCACCTGCTGGCCGAGGCAGCGCGCCGGCTCTTCCCAGGGACGAAGGTCGCCATCGGGCCGCCGATCGAGAACGGCTTCTACTACGACTTCGAGTTCCCCGAGCCCGTCACGGAGGCCGATCTCCAGCGGCTCGAGGACGAGGTCAAGCGCGAGATCCAGGAGGGCCGCGTGTGGGAGCGCGAGGAGATCGCCCGCGACGACGCCCGCCAGCGATTCGAGAAGGAGGGCGAGCCGTACAAGGTCGAGCTCGTCGACACGGCCGAGGGCGACATCTCGCTCTATACCCAAGGCGACTTCGTCGACCTCTGCCGCGGGCCGCACCTCCAGGACGCGAAGCCGATCAAGGCGGTGAAGCTCCTCTCGCTCGCCGGCGCGTACTGGCGGGGCGACGAGACGAAGCCGCAGCTCACGCGCGTCTACGGGACGGCGTTCTACGACCCCAAGGACCTGGAGGACTACCTCCACCGGATCGAGGAGGCCAAGCGCCGCGACCACAGGAGGCTGGGCAAGGAGCTCGACCTGTTCGAGTTCTCCGAGCTCTCGCCGGGCATGCCCTTCTGGCACCCGCGCGGGATGGTGATCTGGAACGTCCTCGAGGACCTGCGCCGGCGCGAGAACACGAAGCGCGGCTATCGCGAGGTGCGTACGCCGTTGCTCTACGACTCCGACCTCTGGCGCACCTCCGGCCACTGGGAGAAGTACCAGGAGGACATGTTCCGGCTAGAGGTCGAGGGCCGCGACTTCGCCCTCAAGCCCATGAACTGTCCGGGGCACTGCCTCCTCTATTCGCTCTCGCCGCATTCCTACCGTGAGCTGCCGCTTCGCCTTGCGGAGGCGGGCAATCTGCACCGCAACGAGCTCTCCGGCGTCCTCCACGGGCTCCTCCGCGTCCGCCACTTCGTCCAGGACGACGCCCACATCTACTGCACGCGCGAGCAGATCCAGGACGAGCTCATCGCGTGCCTCGACTACGCGTACTACCTCTACGACCTCTTCGAGCTGAACATGCGCGTGGAGCTCTCGCTCCGGCCGGACAACAAGCTGGGCACGGACGAGGAGTGGGACATGGCGGAGGCGAAGCTCCGCAAGGCGCTCGCCACGCAGGGGCTCAAGTACGTCGAAAGCCAGGGCGAGGGCTCGTTTTATGGGCCCAAGATCGACCTGCACATGAACGACTCGCTGGGCCGCAGCTGGCAGATCGGCACCGTCCAGCTCGACCTGCAGATGCCGAAGCGCTTCGGGCTCACGTACCAGGGCGACGACAACGCCGAGCACACGCCGGCGATGATCCACCGTGCGCTCCTCGGCTCGCTCGAGCGCTTCGTCGGCATCTACCTCGAGCACACGGGCGGCGACCTGCCGCTGGTCCTCGCCCCCGAACAGGTGCGTGTCCTCGCGATCTCGGAGCGGTTTGCGGCGGACGCCGAGTCGCTTGCCGACGACCTCCGAGTGCACGGCTTCCGTGCGTCGGTCGACGAACGCGAGGAGACACTCGGGCGCAAGATCCGCGACGCCGAGTTCGCCAAGATCCCGTACGTCGTGGTCTGGGGCGAGCGCGAGTCGCTCGACGCACTTGCCGTTCGCCGCCGCGGCGGAGAGCAGACCACGGTTGGCTGGGAGGCCTTTCTGAGCGAGCTGCAGGCGGCTGCTAAGCTGTAGGCCTGCAAGCAGGAGCCTCGTTCCTCACCTCCCAAGCCGCCGGCTTCGCGGAGGTTCAACCGAAAACGGTGAGTTGACTAAGCTGCTGCGCGCAGCTTTTTGTTTTGTCTAGGAGGAGGAAGCAGCACAACTTGGTGACGTTTCAGTGAGGCCGCGGCGCAGATTCGACCAGGCCCGGCCGGTTCAGGATCAGACCCGGATCAACGAGGCCATCCGCGCCTCGAAGGTGCGCCTCGTGGACGAGGACGGCTCGCAGGTGGGCCTGAAGACGCGAGACGAAGCGCTCGAGTACGCCTATTCCAAGGATCTCGACCTCGTCGAGGTCGCTTCGGGCGCCGATCCGCCGGTCGCCCGGATCATGGATTACGGCAAGTACAAGTACGAGCAGGAGCAGAAGGCGAAGACGGCCCGCAAGCACCAGTCACAGATTCACGTCAAGGAAATCAAGATGCGGCCGAAGATCGGCGTCCACGACTACGAGACGAAGAAGGGGCATGTGGTTCGCTTCCTCAACTCGAAGGCGAAGGTGAAGGTGACGATCATGTTCCGGGGACGGGAACAGAGCCATCCAGAGCGCGGGCGAGACCTCCTCATGCGTCTCGCCGAGGACGTCAAGGAGATCGGGCAGATCGAGTCGCCTCCGCTCCAGGACGGGCGCAACATGGTGATGTTGCTCGGGCCGACGAGAGCCGCAGGACAACAGGTGGAGACAGCAAGTGCCTAAGCAGAAGACAAACAAAGCAGCGAAGAAGCGGTTCAAGGTGACCGGCGGCGGCAAGCTGCTGCGCCGTCACGCGATGCAGAGCCACAACCTCGAGAAGAAGAGCGCCAAGCGCAAGCGCGCGTTCCGGAGCGACCAGCCGGTCGCCGGCCAGGACGAGCGCGAGGTGCGGCGGTTACTCGGCAAGTAAGGGGGAGAGATGCCTCGCGTAAAGCGATCAGTTCACGCGCGCAAGAAGCGCCGCAAGCTCCTCGCCGAAGCGAAGGGATTCAGCGGGCAGCCGCGGATCTCCTACAGGAAGGCGAAGGAACAGGTCATGAAGGCCGACGTCCACGCCTACCGGGACCGCAAGAACAAGAAGCGGGTGTTCCGACGCCTATGGATTATCCGGATCAACGCCGCCGCCCGGAAAGAGGGGCTCTCCTACAACCAGTTCCTCTTTGGCATGCGCAAGGCGAACATCGAGCTCGACCGCAAGGTGCTCGCCGACATCGCAGTCAACGACCCCGCCGCCTTCTCCGCCATCGCCGCCCAGGCGAAGGCAGCTCTCGAAGCCTAAGAGGCGGCTCTGAGCGAGTCCACCTCTGAGGTCTTCCGCCGCATGGCGGACGACTTCGAGCAGGGGGGCTCGAAGCTCTATGCGTCGCTCGCGCGCTCGCTGGCAGACGACCCTGTCGTCGCCGGGCTCGTCGACCACCACGAGCCCCGCTGGGAGGCGCCGCTCCGCCTGTTCGGCGGCGTCCACTACCTGGAGCTCTCGGGGATGGTGCAGCACCCCTGGGCGAAGCTCCGCGGCGTGCTCGAGGCCAATCGGGACTGGCTGGCGCGGTTCGTCGCCGAGCAGCCGATTCAGACGAACGAGGTGCAGCGCTGCTGGGGGCTCCTGCCTGCGTTCCTCACGGTCGCCGACGGGCGGAGCCTCGACCTTGTCGAGCTCGGGCCGAGCGGCGGCCTCAACCTCTACTGGGACCGCTATGCGTACCGGTACGGAGAAGAGCGCTGGGGCGATCGCAGCGCCGGCCTCGAGCTCTCCGGGCGGGTGGAGGGAGGGCCGCCGGCGGATCTCCTCCGAAAGGAGGTCGAAGTGCGGAGGCGCATCGGCATCGACCGACGGCCCGTCGATGTGATGACCGACCACGGCGCCCGGCTCCTCGAGGCGTTCGTGTGGGCCGACCAGACCGACCGCCTCGACCGTGTGCGCAGCGCGATCGAGATCGCGCGCCAGGATCCGCCGAGGCTTCTCGACGGGGACTACGTCGAGGTGCTGCCGGCCCTTCTCGCCGAGCGCGACCTCGACGCCCTCACCGTCG
The DNA here is from genome assembly GCA_035296905.1 of Gaiellaceae bacterium. Classification (GTDB taxonomy): domain Bacteria; phylum Actinomycetota; class Thermoleophilia; order Gaiellales; family Gaiellaceae; genus DATEOR01. The sequence goes on along the minus strand of DATHAA010000023.1, from coordinate 22,489 downwards.
TCTACCACTCGGTCTCGACCGTCTATCTCCAGCAGGCAGAGCGGGAGCGCCTCGACGAGATCCTCGCCGAGGAGGGGCGGCGCGGCTCGCTCGCCCGGATCTCCTACGAGGTCGACCGCGACACGCCGACCTTCTACGGCTTCGCCCTCGACGTCGAGACGTGGCCCGGCGGCCGGCGGCGGCTGGCGCGGCTCGACGGTCACGCCAACACGATGGAGTGGGCCGCGTGATCACCTCGGCCTCGAACCCGCGTCTGAAGCTCGTCCGCAAGCTCGCCTCGGGACGGCAGCGCGCCAAGCTCGGGCTCTTCGTCTGCGAGGGAGAGGATCTCGTCGCGGCCGGCCTGGCCGCCGGTGTGCGCCCGGTCGAAGCGCTCATGGACGCGGAACGGCCCGTCGAGCTCGAAGGTCTCGGAGGGGCCGAAGAGGTCGAGCCGGGCCTTCTCGCGGAGCTCTCATCGCTGGCTCATCCGCCGCGCGTCGTCGCCGTCTTCCGCCGAGCCGATCTGCCGGCGGAGCTCGACGCTCCGACGGGGCTGGCCCTCTGGCACGTCGGTGATCCGGGAAACGTCGGCACCCTCATCCGGACCGCCGATGCGCTTGGGCCTGCGTTCGTCGCGCTGTCTGCTGGATGCGCGGACCCGACTTCCCCCAAGGCCCTGCGCGCTTCCATGGGAGCAGTGTTCCGGGTTGCGACGGGGAGCTTCGACGAGGCGCCGGGGCCGCGGATCGGGCTCGTGCCGCGGGGCTCTCCAGCGCTCGCTGGGATCGAGCTCGGCGGCCGCGCCACGTTTGTCCTCGGCGCGGAGCGCGTCGGGCTTCCGGACGACATCGCCGCGTCCTGCGAGCTCCTCGCGTCGATCCCCCTGGCCGACGAGGCGGAGTCCCTGAACGTTGCGGCTGCCGGTGCCATCGCTCTCTACGAGCACACCCGCCGTCGCGGTTAGCTACCAGGCGCCGCCGCCTCCACCGCCGCCACCGCCGCCACCGCCGCCCGAGAAGCCGCCGCCGAAGCCACCGGAGCCGCTCGAAGGCGGCGCGAGCGCGCTGCCGAAGCCAGAGGAGAGGTCGCTGATGCCCAGCGCCGAGGGGCCCGAGCCGAGGTCGCCGGTCGGGCTGATCCAGTAGATGTTCGATGCCTGGTGGAGCTTCTCCGGCATGTGGAGCTGGGCGGCCTGGAGCACGCGCTCCGCGATCCCGAACGCGATGCCGTAGACGAGGTAGCGCTCCCAGAGCTCGAGCGTCGAGGGCGGCGCGTCCTGGAGGCGCGGGAAGTCGGTGAGGTAGCGGCGAAAGGCCTCCCAACGCTCCGCCTCCTGCTCGGCGTCCGGCGAGCGGCGCCGCCATAGGCTCACCTGGCGGCCGGCGAGGGCCAGCACGCCCGCGCTCACACAGAGGCACGCGCCGAAAGCGATGAGGAGCACGTCGCCCCAACGCGGGGCGAACGACTCGAAGCGCTGGATGCCGATCGCGAGCATGAGCGCGCCGGCGATGAGGATCGGGAGCCCCGCGCCGATAAGGATCTTCAGGCCGTCCGAGCGGAACCACTTGCGCCGGCGAACCTCGTCCCCGACCGCACTCTTGAACGCGGTGAAGCGCTTGCTGTTCTCCGTGCGGTGGCCCTGTATCTGTACGCGGAAGTTCGACAGACGCTCGCTACCCCCGTCGAGCACGCCGTCGATGACCTTCGTGACCGGCCCCTCGACCTCGGAGACGGGCGCGTCGGCGGCGAGGCTGAGCTCGAGGTCGGCCACGTCCTCCTGACGCAGGCCGCCCCAGGTGTTCTTCTGCGTCGTGACCGGCTCGGCCTTGTAGCGGCCCTTGCGGATGAGGTCGAAGAGCGTCGCCGTGAACTCGTTCGAGCCGACTGCAGGGGACTGGCGCAGCAGCGGCGGGACGAGGGCGGGCTCGAGATCGGAGGGCGGCTCCTGTTCGTACTCGCGGTCGTACGTGGTCTTACGCTCGCGCCCGTAGAACCAGTACGTCGCGCCGAGCACCAGGAGTGCGGGGAGGAGCGCGGCCGCGAGGAGTATCAGGATCGTGCGCGGAAGGTGGTCGAGCGCGCTCCTGATTTTCTCCTGGTCCTCCTCGAAGGCGGCCGCGTCGGCCGTCTCTTCGGCCAGGATCCGCGGGAAGGCATCGCCCGTTCGCACCTTCGTACCGCCCGTCGAGGTCAGGAGGCTTCGCGGGAAGACGGTGCGGAGCTCGACGAACTGCTTCGGCGGGATGTCCACCGCCCTGAGGAGTGCGCGATCAGGCGCTCGGGTGACGTCGCCGCGGACTGAGACCGGGTGGCCCCACACGCGCCAAGAGGGGCCGCTCGCCGGCCCGGGCAGCGTCAGCTCCGCGGTCAGCTGCTGCAGGGTCTGGTCCCACTGGTCGCCCCAGACATTGAGGTCGAGGTCGACGACGTCGTCGAAAGCCACGGCGACGTTGGTCAGCCGGTAGCCGACCGTGAAGGTGCGCGGCTCCGAGCTGGCCTGGAAATGCCAGACGATCCGGTAGCCGCCGTCGATCGGCGTCTCCCCGTAGGTGTTCGGCGCGCCGCTCGAGCCGAGCTCGGCTGAGGCGCCGGGCGAGTAGCGAGCGCCGCCCTCTGCGACCGAGACGTCGCTGATCTGCTCGCCGTCTCGGAGCGGAATATCGCGGTAGGCGCCCGTGAACGAGCCGTCGAAAAAGAACGTGATCCGCTCCTCCGTGGCGAGGGTGCCGTCCGGCTCGACCGTGACGTGGACGTCGGCCGCGGGCAGATAGAAGGACTTCGCCGCTGCCTCGCGGGCCCCGAGGAGCGCGAGCAGGACCGCCGTCGCAAGGACGGCAGCCCTCAGAACTCGACGCGTGGCGCCTCCCGGGCTGCTGCCTCTTCGACCTCGAAGTACTCGCGCGGCTCGAAGTTGAAGACCCCGGCGACGATGTTCGTCGGGACGGTCTCGAGCGCGTTGTCGTAGGTGAGGACGGCGTCGTTGTAGACCTGGCGCGAGATCGCGATCTTCTGCTCGGTCTCGGCGAGCTGCGCCTGCAGCTGCTGGAAGTTCTCCGTCGCACGGAGCTCCGGATAGGCCTCGGCGACGGCAAACAGCCTTCCGATCGCCTGGGTGAGCATGTTCTCGGCCTGCGCCTGCTCCTGAACGCCCTTCGCCTGCTGCGCCGCCGTTCGCGCATTCGTCACCTCTTCGAAGGTTCCGCGCTCGTGCGCCGCGTACCCCTTCACCGCCTCGACGAGGTTTGGGATGAGGTCGTAGCGCCGCCGGAGCTGGACGTCGACCTGGGCCCATGCGTTCTCCGCGCGGTTCCGTAGCCGGACGAGCTTGTTGTAAAGCGCGATCACGATCCCGATGAGGACGACCGCGATCACAATCAGGACGATCAGCCAGATCACGTGCCCACCCTAAACCGATGGGCGGCGGGCAATCCAGACCGTGTCCTCGCCCCCGTCATAGGGCCGGAGGTCGAACCAGCCGTACATCGCCTCGACCTCGAATCCGGCCCCGTCGAGCAGCGCCCGCCACTCTTCGGGCGAGCGCCAGCTGAGCCGCATCGCCGTCTCGCCGGTCTCGCCCCGGACCGCGAGCGTGAGGACGCGCTGTTTCAGGTCCCAGTCGGCACGCTCCCAGATGCCGGGCTCGCGCTCGAGCCAGCGCCCGTTGGTCTCTTCGACGTCCTCCATGCTCGGGGCGAAGACGTCGAACACGAAGCGCCCATGCGGGATGAGAAGCCGGTAGACCGAACGAAGCGCATCGAGCCGCTCCTCGTCTGAGGCGAGGTGAAGGAGGGCACGGAAGGGGCACGTGACGAGGGATACGCGTTCGAGCACCGGCGGGCGGCGGAGGTCGCCGAGCCGGAGCTCGACGAGGTCGGAGACGCCGGCACCCTCTGCGCGCGACCTGCAGAGTGCGAGCATGCCCTCGGAGTCGTCGATGCCGATCACGCGCACGCCCGCCTTCGCGACCGGGACGGCGATCCGGCCGGTGCCGACGCCGAGCTCCACGACGGGCCCACCCGCCTTCCGTGCCTGAGCGACGTAGAAGTCGACGTCCTCGGTGACGCTGCGGCTCCACGGGTCGTAGAGCGCGGCGATGGCGTCATAGGAGCTCACTAGGCCGATGATACGCTCCGGCGGTGGATGTCCAGGGCCTGGAAACCGAGGCGCAAAGCGCGATTGCGAGCGCTTCGACCCTTGAGGAGCTCGACGATGCGAGGGTGCGCTTCCTCGGTCGGAAGAGCGCTCTGAAGCAGGCCCTGCGCGAGGTGCGCGACCCGGAGTCGGGCCGTGTCCTCAACACGCTGCGCGAGCAGGTCGAGCAGGCGGTCGCCGAGCGTGAGGCGGCGCTGTCGGGCGCGAACCTCGAGCGGCGGCTCTCGGAGGAGCAGGTCGACGTCACGCTTCCCGGCCGGGCAACGCCCCGCGGGCAGCTTCATCTCGTGACTCAGGTGCGACGCGAAGTGGAGGACGTCTTCCTTGGCCTCGGCTACCGCGTCGTCGACGGCCGCGAGGTTGAGACGACGCATTACAACTTCGACGCGCTCAACCTGCCGACGACGCATCCGGCGCGCTCGCAGCTGCAGTCGCTCTTCCTCACCGACGACGTCGTTCTCCGAACGGAGACCTCGCCGTCCCAGATCCACGTCATGGAGCAGGGCGAGCCGCCCGTCTACATGATCTCGATCGGGCGGGTGTACCGGCGCGAGACCCCCGACGCGACTCACTCGCCCGTCTTCCACCAGGTCGAAGGCCTCGCCGTAGACCGCGGGATCATGATGGCCGACCTCAAGGGCACGCTGCTCCACCTGATGCGCGCGCTCTTCGGCTCCGAGCGCGAGATGCGCTTCCGCACGCACTACTTCCCGTTCACGGAGCCTTCGCTGGAGCCGGACGTCTCCTGCTTCCTCTGCTCGGGCCAGGGCTGCGCGGTGTGCCGCTGGTCGGGCTGGATCGAGCTCGGCGGCTCCGGGATGGTCGACCCCAACGTACTCGAGTTCGTCGGGTACGACCCCGAGGAATGGACGGGGTTCGCGTTCGGGATCGGGCTCGAACGTATCGCCATGCTCCGCCACGGCCTGCCCGAGATCGGACCGCTCTGGCAGAACGATCTCCGTCTGTTGCGGCAATTCTGATGAAGGTCCCCGTCTCCTGGCTCCGCGAGTACGTCGAGGTCGCGGCCACGACGCAGCAGATCGCCGACCGCCTCGCGATCGCGACCGGCGAGGTCGAGCGCATCACCCGGCGGGGGGTGGCTGACGAGAACGGCAACTACGGGCTCTTCAAGGTCGGGCGCGTGGTCGAGGCAGGCAAGCACCCGAACGCCGACCGCCTCCAGCTCTGCCGCGTGGACGTCGGCGAGGTCGAGCCGCGACAGATCGTCTGCGGCGCCTGGAACTTCGGGGCCGGGGCGACCGTCGCGGTCGCGCTTCCCGGCGCCGTTCTCCCCGACGGCGTGAAGCTCGAGCAGGCAAAGCTCCGCGGCGAGGTCTCCGACGGGATGATCCTCTCGGAGCGCGAGCTCGAGCTCGGTTCCGACCACAGCGGCATCCTCGTGCTCGCAGACCCCATCGAGCCGGGCACGCCGCTCGCCGACGTCCTTCCGCTCGGCGAGGAGGTGCTGCAGATCGAGATGACGCGCAACCGGCCCGACTGCCTGTCGGTTTACGGGATCGCGCGCGAGGTCGCCGCGCTCTTCTCCGGCGAGCTGGCACCGCCTCCGGGGCGCGACCCGGGCGATCCGGGCCCGGACACCCCTGACGTGTCCATCGAGGACTACGAAGGCTGCCCGCGCTATATCGGCCGGCTCTTCCGCAGCGTCGCCATCGCCCCATCGCCGCCGTGGCTGAAGGCGCGGATCACAGCTGCGGGCATGAGGCCGATCTCCAACATCGTCGACGTGACCAACTACGTCATGCTCGCTCTGGGCAACCCGCTCCACGCCTTCGACTTCGACACGCTGCGCGGTGGGAAGATCGTCGTGCGCCGGGCGCGCAAGGACGAGGAGTTCACCACCCTCGACGGGACTCCGCGCAAGCTCGCGGCGGAGGACCTCGTCATCGCCGACGCCGAAGGGGCGATCGCCTTGGCCGGGATCATGGGCGGCGAGGACACCGAGGTCCGGGAGGGGACGACGAACGTCCTCCTCGAAGCCGCGAACTTCGAGCCGGTGGGCATCCTGCAGAGCTCCGAACGGCATGCGCTTCGCACCGAGGGCTCGAACCGCTGGGAGAAGGGCGTCGATCCGCACCTCGCTCCGCAGGCGGCCGCGCTCGCGACAGAACTCATCCTCGAGCTGACGGGTGCGGAGTGGGCGGGCCACGTCGACGTGAAGGGCGAGCTTCCCGAACCGCCCGTCGTCTCGCTGCGAACCGACCGCGTCAACCGCGTGGTCGGGGTCGAGATCCGGGCGGACGAGCAGCGCGGCGCCCTGGAACGCCTCGGGTTTTCCGTCGCCTCCGACTGGAAGGTCACGGTCCCGACTTGGCGCGCGGCCGACGTCACCCGGGAGGTCGACCTGGTGGAGGAGGTCGCGCGCGTCCATGGCCTGGAGAAGATCCCCTTCACGCTGCCGTTTCGCAGCGCGATGTTCGGGACGCTCGCTCCTGACCAGCGGCTGCGGCGCCTGGTCGAGGACGTCCTCGTCGGCGCCGGGTTCTCCGAGGCCTACACGCTCAGCCTGGCCGCATCCGACTCCGACGAGAAGGCGCTCCGCCTCCCCGATCCGCTCACCTCCGAGCACGCGATTCTCCGCACGACGCTCCTGGACGGCCTGGTCGGGGCAGCGCGCCACAATGTCAACGTAGGGAACGACGAGATCCGGCTCTTCGAGATCGCGCGCGTCTACCTCCCCTCGGGCGAGGAGCTGCCGGAGGAGCGTCGGCGCGTGGCCGGGATCGCCGAAGGCGGGTTCGCCGTGGCTCGCGGCGCAGTCGAGACGCTCTTCACTGCCCTCAAGGTGGAGCCGGGCTTCGAGCGCACCACGGAGCCGTTCCTCCACCCCGGGAAGGCGGCGCGCGTTCAGGGCGGTTGGGCCGGCGAGCTCCATCCGAGCACCCTCGAGGGGGAGTGGGGAGCCTTCGAGCTCGACCTCGAAACGCTGCTCGAGCTCCTTCCCGAGCGCATTGTCTACGAGGACGTCATCACCTTCCCCGCACTCCGACAGGACCTTGCCTTCGTCGTGGACGAGGGCACGTCGGCCGGGGACCTCGTCGCGGCCGCCCGCGAGGCGGCTGGAGCGGAGCTTCGCGACATGCGCGTGTTCGACATCTATCGCGGCGAGGGCATCGCCGAGGGCCGGAAGTCGATCGCGTTCCACGCCGAGTTCCGCTCCCCCGAGCGCACGCTCTCGGACGAGGACGCGCGCGAGCTCCGGGAGAAGATCGTGGCCGCGCTGGGAGAGCAGTTTGCGGCGGAGCTCCGCGCATGAGCCCGCAGGCCGACACCGTGGTCTTCATCCCGGCTCTGAGCGAAGAGGAGAGCCTCCCTGGGGTTCTCGACGAGCTGCGCGGTGAGCTCCCCGAGGTCGATGTGCTCGTCGTCGACGACGGCTCGCGAGACCGCACGGCCGAGCTGGCGCGGGAGTGGGGGGCGGAAGTGCTGAGCTTTCCCGAGAACCGCGGCCTGCCGGTGGTCGTCGCTGCGGGCTACGAGTACGCCGCGCGGAAGCACTACGCGTACTGCGGCCGGGTCGATGCCGACGGACAGCATCCGGCCGCGGAGCTTCACCGCCTGCTCGAGCGCGTCCGCTCCGGGGAGTGCGACGTTGCCGTCGGCTCGCGCTTCGTCTCGGGCGATGGCTACGAGCCGTACCGGTACAAGCCGAGCCCGGCCCGGAGGCTTGGAACCGGCGTGCTGCGCCACGCGCTCCGGCTCCAGCTCGGTCGGCCGTTCGCCGATGCGACGAGCGGCATGTACGCCGCAGCCGCCTCTGCCTTCCCGTTTCTCGCGCAGCCCTACACGACGGGCGCGCCCGAGGTCCAGGGTCTCCTGCGACTCGCCGACGCGGGCCTCGTGGTCGAAGAGGTTCCCGTGAACATGCGAGAGCGCGCAATTGGCGAGTCTCGCATCTCCGGTAAGAAAGCCGTGAGCCTCGTCGTCACCCTGACAGGGACGATCCTGCTCTACCGCTGGATGAAGAGGCGCGCGTGAGGCTGGTCGTCGTCCTCGGCTACTCGGCCTGGCGCGGCGCGGGCCTGCATCCCGTGTGCGAGGCCAGGGTGGCCGCTGCGGCCGAGCTCGCCTCCGAGGAGGACGCCGTGCTCCTCAGTGGGCGTCCCGAGTCGGAGCTGATGCGGGAAGCCTGGCCCGGAGGCCCTGACCGCGTCCTCTGCGACGACGGCGCGCGCATCACCGCCGAGACGGCGGTGCACGTCGCGCGGCTCGCCCGAGAGCTCGGAGTCGACGAAGTAGTGGCTGTTACCTCGTGGTGGCACTGCCGCCGCACCGGTGTTCTGTTCCGGCGGGCGCTTTCCGGGACCGGGATCGCAGTCCGGACGGTCGGCGCGCCGCGCTGGAGCGGCCGCCTCTTGCTGCGCGAGGCCGCGGCCTACGCCGTTCTGCCTCTGCACATGCGCCGGGCGCGCGTCTAGCGCCGGTCGAAGAGCCGCGCGAAGAACCCTGGCTTGTCCGGCTCGAGGCGCATCACGGGCGCGTCCTCGTACTCGGGCAGCGACTCCATGTCCGCCTTGCTGAGGTCGACCTGGATACGGTCGGCCCAGATCCCCTGGACGCGCTCCGAAGGGATGAAACGCTCGCCGCCCAGGATGCCGACGTTGACCGCGAGCCCGGTGAAGACGTCCGCATCGGAATCGCCGACGACCCTGCTCACCTTGGCCGTCTTCTCGCCGTCGGACGAAACGACCTCCGCTCCCGGGTCGATGACCTTCCAGGAGACCTCAGGCTCGGGCGTGCTCAAACCGACCGCCCCCCGACGCGCCACACGGGGCCCTGTGTCGAGACGTGCGAGGTGTGCGAGAGAACGCGGAGCACACGGACCGAACCGGTGATGCTCTCGGCGTCGAGGCGCTCGAAGCAGCGTCGCGTCATCTCGGGCGCGACTCCGTAGCCGGCCGTCCTGGCGCCCCTGAACCGCAGGACGGCGAACCCGCCGTATCGGGAGGGATTCACCGGCGCGAGGAGCAACGCGGCCCGGGGGAGGTAGTCGGAGGAAGCAAGCTCGACCTCCGCGTAGAGCTCCGACCAGTCCTGGGGAAGATCGCCGACCAGCTCGCCCCACTGGCGCGCGAGCGGCGCCTGGCGGTGGCGTGGCTCCATCACAGTCTCGGTCGGGCCGGCATCGGTGTGGATCAGGTCGATTCGGCCCCGGATCCCTTCCCGGTCGAGCCGGCTGACGATGCCCTCCGGGTTGCGCGAGGGTGTCACTTCGAGGCGAAAGCCCGTGCCCGTGCGACCCGGCGTCAGCGAAGCGAGGATGAGCGCCACGCGGTCGGCATCGGCGTCCTCGGCCACTGCCAGGGACAGCTGGGCCGATGTCCACCCCTCCGGAAGCGAGGCCTCGAGCTCCTGCCATTGGTCGGCCAGTCTCACGGCCGCAAGTCTAGTGGCCTGTTGCTAGCGTGTCGGCGCGTGGCCACGCTAGAGGAAAAGGGGCAGGTTTCGTCCAGTGGGCGCCTGAAGGAATTCCTGCGGGAAATGCTGCTCATCCGCCGTTTCGAGGAGATGGTGGAGGAGCGTTTCCGCGCCGGTGAGCTGCCCGGATTTCTCCATGTCGCGATCGGCCAGGAGGCCGTCGCGGTGGGAGTCTGCCAGGCGCTCGAGGAGAACGACGTCATCGCCTCCACGCACCGCGCGCACGGGCACACGCTCGCCAAGGGCACGCATCCGAACGAGGTGATGGCGGAGCTCTATGGCAAGGTCGAAGGCATGAGCCACGGCTACGGCGGCTCCATGCACCTCTACGACATGGAGCGCGGGAATCTCGGCGCGAATGCGGTCGTCGGCGGGGGACTGCCGGGGATCGTGGGCTCTGCGCTTGCCTTCAAAATGCGAGGCGAGCCGCGGGTGGCGGTCGCGTTCTTTGGAGACGGCGCCACGAACATCGGCACGTTTCACGAGTCGCTGAACCTCGCGCAGCTCTGGACCGTGCCCGCGGTCTTCGTGTGCGAGAACAACCACTACGCGGAGTCCACGCCTGCCAAGCAGCACCTCCCGATCGAGGATCTGACCAAGCGCGCGGAGGCCTTCGGCATGACGGCCATGAAGGTCGACGGCCAGGACGTCGAGGCGGTCTACGACGTCGCGAAGAAGGCGCTCAAGCACGCGCGCGAGGGGAAAGGCCCGGTGTTCCTCCTCGCCGAGACCTACCGCCTCACCGGCCACTACATCGGCGACCCGCAGATGTACCGGCCGAAGGAGGAGGTGCGCGAGCTGCGCCAGACACAGGATCCTGTCACGAAGGCGCGCGAGAAGCTCGAGCTCTCCGATTCCGACTGGGAGGAGATGGACGCGGAGATCGTGAAGATCGTGGAGGCGTCCGTCGAGTTCTCGAAACAGGGCACCGACCCGAAGCCCGAGGACGCCCTCAAGAACATCTACTCCTGATGCCCGAGCTCTCCTACAGGGAAGCCGTTCGCGACGCCATGTCGACCGCGATGAGGCGGGACGACGACGTCTTCATCATGGGCGAGGACATCGCCGAGATGGGCGGCTCGATGGGCGTGACGCAGGGGATGCTCGAAGAGTTTGGGCCCGAGCGCGTGCGCAACACGCCGATCTCCGAGATGGCCATCGTCGGCGCGGGCATCGGGGCCGCGATTGCCGGCATGCGCCCGATCGTCGAGATCATGTACCAGGACTTCACGACCCTGGCGATGGAGCAGATCGTCAGCCAGGCCGCCAAGCACCGCTACATGTCGGGCGGCCAGATCAAGGTGCCCCTCACGATCCGCACGCAGGGAGGCGCCGGCTGGTCGCCGGGCGCCCAGCACGCCCAGCAGCTCGAGGCGTGGTTCGTGCACGTGCCGGGGCTCAAGGTCGTCTTCCCCTCCACACCCGAGGACGTGCGCGGCCTCCTCTGGAGCTCCATCTACGAGGACAATCCGATCGTCTTCTTCGAGCATCGAACGCTGTACGGCATCAAGGGCGAGGTCCCCGACGAGATCCAGCCGATCGAGATAGGCAAGGCACGGATCCATCGCGAGGGCGAGGACGTGACCGTCGTCGCCACGGGGCGGTTGGTGCACGAGTCGCTCAATGCGGCCGAGCAGGCCGGGGAGGAGGGAATCTCCGTTGAGGTCTTCGACCCGCGCACGCTGCAGCCGCTCGACGAGGACGCCCTCATCGCCTCCGTGAAGAAGACGAACCGCGCAGTCGTCGCCCACGAGGCCGTCACCCGCATGGGTTGGGGAGCCGAGGTCGCGGCTATCGTCCAGGAGAAGGCCTTCGATTACCTCGACGCGCCCATCGCACGCGTCGGCGCCAGGTTCGCCCCGATCCCGTTCTCGCCCGTCATGGAGGAGTGGGTCGTTCCCCACGCCAAGGACGTGCTCGCGGCGATCAAGAAGACCGTCGGCAAGGAATGAGCTCCCAAGTCACCCTTCCGCGTCTCGGCCAGGGCATGGAAACCGGCACGATCGTCCGCTGGCTCAAGTCCGAGGGCGAGAGCGTGGAGAAAGGCGAGGCGCTCTACGAGCTCGACACCGAGAAGGTGACACAGGAGGTCGAGGCCGAGGCTTCCGGCGTCCTTCTCAAGATCCTCGCGGGCGAGGGGGAGGAGATCGAGGTCGGCAAGCCGATCGCGGTCATCGGCGAGCAGGGCGAGGACGTCCCGGAGGGGGAGGACGTCACGGACGGCGAGGCCGCTCCGGAAGGCGAAGCAGAGGACCCGACCGAGGTTTCTGAGGACGACGCGCAGGAGGAAGGCTCGCCCGCCCCCGCGCGGGAGGACGAGCGCGAGCGGGGCCGCGAAGAAGCGCCCGAAGGGCCGTCCGAGCCCGAGCCGAGCGTCGAGAGCACGAACGGTGGGCGCATCAAGGCTTCGCCGCTCGCGCGCCGAATCGCCCGCGAGCGTGGGATCGAGCTGTCCGCTCTCCGCGGGACCGGGCCCGACGGCCGTATCGTCGCCGAAGACGTCGAGCGCGCTTCCGCATCGGGAGCCCTGAGCGCCGCCCCCGCGGCGGCCGGCCGGGCTCCGAGCGGCGAAGTCGAGGTCGTGAAGCTGAACCAGATGCGGAAGACGATCGCGCGCCGCATGACCGAGGCGTGGGAGGCGCCTGCGTTCCAGATCTCCATTTCGGCCGACATGACCGCCTCCATCCGCCTACGGGAGGCGCTGCTCGCCCAGGTCAAGGAGGGCGGGGTCAGGCCGACCTACTCCGACATCCTCACGAAGGTCGTCGCGCTCGCACTTATGCGCCACCGTGACGTGAACGCCCACTTCGCGGGCGATTCCGTGAAGCTCTTCCCCACGGCGAACATCGGCATCGCCGTCGCGATCCCGCACGGCCTGGCCGTCCCGGTGATTCCCGGCTGCGAGCAGCTGACGATCCCGGAGATCGCCGCGGCGCGCGCGGACATCGTCTCGCGAACGCGCGAGGGCAAGCTCCGCGCCGAGGACCTCGACGGCGGCACGTTCACGATCTCCAACCTCGGCATGTACGGAGTCGAGCGCTTCACCGCCGTCCTCAACCCGCCGCAGGCTGGCATCCTCGCGGTCGGGGCGATCGAGGAGCGCGCCGTCGTCCTCGACGGCGACTTCGAGATCCAGCCGCGCATGGACATGACGCTGACCATCGACCACCGCTCGGTCGACGGCGCCACCGCATCCGGGTTCCTCGCCACGGTCAAATCGTTTCTGGAAGAGCCGGGTCTCGCGCTGTGAACATCTGGTACCGCGTCACCGATCTCGAGGCGGCGCAGGACTTCTACAAGCGCACGTTCGGCTTTGAAGAGGTCTACAAAGACCAGGAGGACCGGTGGGCGCGGATGGTCCGTGACGGCCTCGAGATCGCCCTCGCCGAGGGCGAGTTCGAGGGTGGCGGCAAGGGGGGCGAGGAAGAGGTGATCGCCACTCTCGAGGTCGAAGATCTGAAATCCGAGGCCGACCGCCTGCGCGAAGCCGGCGTCAACGTCGGCGTCGTCCTCGAGATCCCCGGCACGATCCGCCTGCTGGACGTCTTCGACCCTGACGGCAACCGCATCCAGCTTTCCGAAGACGTCTGACATGGTGAGGTCGATGCGTGCGGTCCGCCTGCACGACACCGGGCTCGCCGTGGAGGAAATCGAGGCCCCGACCGCGCACGCGGGCGAGGCGCTCATTCGCGTTCACGCTGCTGCGATCACCCGCGATGAGCTGACCTGGCCGGTGGACCGTCTTCCCGCCATCCCGTCTTACGACCTGTCGGGCGTGGTCGACCGTGGCTCCCGACGTGGACGACGTCGCGGTGGGAGAGGAGGTTTTCGCGCTAACGCCGTTCGACCGCGACGGCGTCGCCGCCGAATACGCCGCGGTTCCGGCCGCTGTGCTCGCGCCGCGACCAATGAGCCTCACCCACGTGGAAAGCGCCACGCTCCCGATGACAGGACTCAGCGCGTGGCAGGGCATCTTCGACCACGGCGCACTAAAGGAAGGTGAGCGCGTTCGCGTCCTCGGAGCGAACGGCGGGGTCGGCCATCTCGCCGTCCAGATCGTGAAAGGTCAGTTGGCCACAGATGACGAGACGCCGGACCTCGTGTTCGACACGGTCGGCGGCGATGCGCTGTCAGATGCCCTCGGGTTGGGCAGCAGAGTCGTCTCGATTGCGGAGGAGGCCGACGGCGCGACGTACTTCGTGGTCGAGCCGGATCGCGCCCAGCTCGTCGAGCTCGGACGCCGCGCAGACGCTGGAGAGGTGATCCCGGCAGTCGACTCGGTCTTCTCCCTCGAGGAAGCAGGCGCGGCGTTCGACCGCGTCGGCGAGCGCGGCAAACACGGAAAGGTCGTACTTCGTGTCGGCGACTGAAGAGAAGGCCGAAGCCTTCCGCGCGCTGCACACCGGCGACCCTTTCGTAATCCCGAATCCCTGGGACGCCGGCTCCGCACGCGTCCTTGCTGCGCTCGGCTTTCGCGCGCTCGCGACGACCAGTTCCGGCTTCGCTTTCACGCTCGGCCGGCTCGACGGCGCCGCCGCACTCGACGAGGTGGTCGACCACGTTGCTGTTCTCGCCCGCGCAACGGACTTGCCGCTCTCGGTCGACCTCGAGGACGGTCACGGCGCCGACCCGGGGGTGGCGATTTCCCGCGTCGCGGAGGCGGGCGCGGTCGGTGGATCGATCGAGGATTGGGATCGAGCACGCCTCTACGGCCTCGACGAAGCCGTCGAGCGGGTTCGTGCAGCAGTGGTCGCGGCAAGCGCGGTCGGCTTCCCGTTCACGCTGACGGCGAGGGCCGAAAACCACATCCGCGGCAATCCCGACCTCGATGACACGATCGCCCGCCTGCAGGCGTTCGAGTCCGCGGGCGCGGACGTTCTCTACGCCCCCGGCCTGTCCGATCTGAATGACATTCGTGCTCTTTGCGCGGCCGTCTCGAAGCCAGTGAACGTGCTCGCGCGTCCGAGCCTGACGTTTCAGGAGCTCGCCGACGCTGGAGCCCGGCGCGTCAGCGTCGGCGGATCGCTCACGTGGGCGGCGGTGCGAGCGTTCGTCGGGGCGGCGACCGCGATCCGCGACCGGGGCGACTTCTCCCTGCTCGGCTCGGGCCCGCCGGCAGACTGGCTCGAGCCCACTTGAGCCCGCCGCGTAGGTGGGGTTAAAAGCGGGAGGGCGGCTTCCCTTGGTATGCCGCCCTCGCCGTGACCCGGGGTTAATCCGGTCAAGGCCAGGAAACGGCAGAAGCGCGGTTGCCGGCGATCCCTGGAACGAGGGAAAGCTCCCGGCCTCTGAGAAAGAGCCCTCGCGGGTAGGATCGACCCTGGAGATCGAAGCGAGCGAAAGGGCAGGGCATGGAATGTGACGTTGCCGTCCTCGGCGGTGGGTCGGGCGGCTATCCCGCGGCGATCCGGGCGACCCAGCTCGGCGCCAGCGTCGTCTGCGTCGAGCAGGAGGCCGAGCTCGGCGGCACCTGTCTGCGGGTCGGCTGCATCCCGACCAAGGCCTGGGTGCAGACCGCCCTTGCGCTCAAGGAAGCCAACGAGACCTTCGGGAAGCTCGGCGTCAAGGTCGGCCCGCCGGAGCTCGACTTCGGCGCCGCGCAGCAGTGGAAGGAAGGCGTCGTCAAGCAGCTGACCGGGGGTGTCGCGACGCTCTTCAAGGCCAACGGGATCGAGTGGGTGAAGGGCGTCGGCCGGTTCAAGGACGCAAACACGCTCTCCGTCGAGGGCGGCGAAGACATCACGTTCAAGAGCGCAATCGTCGCGACCGGATCGTCGCCGCTTCGGCCGCCGATCGACGGCATCGACTCGGAGCGCTGCGTCGACTCGACAGGTCTCCTCGCCGCGACGGAGGTGCCGCGCGGGATCGTCATCCTCGGCGGCGGGATCATCGGTTGCGAATTCGCCTCTGCGCTCGCGCGGTTCGGCAGCGAGGTGACGGTCGTCGAGATGCTCCCGAAGCTCATCCCCCTGGAGGACGACGACGCGTCGAAGGAGCTCGCCAAGCAGTTCAAGAAGCGCGGCATCGAGCTCAACCTCGAGAATCAATGCGACAAGGTCGAGGACACGGGCGACGGTCTGCGCGTCCATTTTGGCGGTCAGACCAAGGAGTGCGACCTGATGCTCGTCGCAACCGGGCGAGGGCCCAACGTCGAAGGGCTCGGGCTCGAGGAGATCGGCGTCGAGTTCGACCCCAAGAAGGGCATCGCGGCGGACGAGCACCGGCGCACCACGGTTCCGCACATCTACGCGACCGGCGATTGTGCCGGCTACTGGCAGCTCGCACACACCGCCTTCCGCGAGGCCGAGGTCGCGGCGGAGAACGCGATGGGCCACGACGCTGTGGTGGACAACCGAGGCGTCCCGCGCCCGATCTACACCGACCCGGAGATCGCGAGCGTCGGCCTCACCGAGCAGGCTGCGCGCGAGCAGTACGGCGACGACGTGGTCACCGGCTCGTTCCCGTGGGTCGCCAACGGACGGGCGATCATGCAGAACGAGACGACCGGCTGGGTAAAGACCATCCATGAGTCGCGCTACGGGGAGTTTCTGGGGCTCGTCATGGTGGGCCCGCACGTGACCGACCTCGTCGAGGCCGGGGTCGTCGCGCTCGACGCCGAGGCGACGATCGAAACGGTTGCGGACGGCATGACCGCGCACCCGACGCTCTCGGAGGCGATCAAGGAGGCGGGTCTCGTGGCGCTCGGCCGCCCGATTCACGTCGCCACCCGCAGGCGAACCGCAGCGAAGGCCTGAGAGGAGGGAAGCGATGAGCGTGTTCAACAGACGAAACGCTTTCATCGGCTGGCTCGTGATCACGCTTGCCAAGCCGGTCGCGAAGCAGAAGGCTCGGGCGGCCGCGCGCAAGGCCGGCACCAGGAAGGGCGGCGCGGTCGCGGCCTCGATCGCAGCGGTGGGGGCCGTGGCGGCAGGGCTCATGTTCTGGCGCAAGCGCCACTCGGCCAACACGCCCGCCGACCGCTGAGCCCCGACACCGTCGTCGTCGGGGCGGGCGTCGCCGGCTGCGCGGCGGCGAGCTTCCTTGCGCGCGCTGGCTCGCAGGTCGTCGTTGTGGACTCCGGCGGAATCGGCGCCGGCGCATCGGGCCGAAACGGGGGCTTCCTCTTCCGCCAGCCGCTCGGGTGGGTCAACGACCTCCTCGGCGAGTCGCTCGAGATCTACGAGGAGGTCTCGGACGGGCCGGTCCCCTTCGACCTCACGCCGTGGCCGATGCTCGTCCTCGCCGTCGAGGACGACGAGCTCGCCGCGGCGCGCGCCTACGCGGAGACCGTCGGAGGCGAGGAAGTCGACCTCCGCGCCGATCCGTGGTTTGCGGACGACCTGGCCGGAGGCTTCGTGGTCCACGGCGGGTACACGCTCGACGCGATGGGCGCGACGACGGCCCTCGCCGAAGCGGCCCGGCGAGAAGGCGTCAGCTTCCGGCTCGGCTGCGAGGCGAAGCGGATCCTCGTCGAGGACGGACGCGTAACCGGACTGGCCACGGACGAGGGGGTGCTCTCGTGCGAGCGCGTCGTCCTCGCGACCGGCCCATGGCTGCGGCTCCTCCTGCGCCCGCTGGGAGTCGAGCTCCCCGTGACGGCCTCGCGCGGATGGCTCCTCGAGACCGGCCGCGTCGATCCACCGCCGAGCTATGCGATCGAGCAGGCGCTCTGGCCGATGCAGGACGAGATGGCGAGCGTCGTGGGCGCACCGACAGTGCGAGAGGTCGCGGATGGCGCGGCCGACGAGCCCGGCGTGGTCTCGCTGCTCCTCGGCGCACGCCCGGGCGGGCGCTGTCTCATCGGCACGTCGCTCCGGCGGTCGCTTCTGGACGACCCCGAAGGGCCGGAGACCGTTCGCCGGCTGGCCGAGCGCGCCGCCCGCGTGTCGCCCACCCTCGAGGACGTCCCCGTGATCGCCGCGTGGTCGGGCCGTCGAGCGCACACTCCCGACGGGTTGCCCGTCGTCGGGCCGGTCCCCGGGGTGGAAGGCCTCGTCGTGGCGGGTGGCTTCTCCTCTATCGGGATGGTGACCGCGCCCGCCGCGTGCCGGCGCCTCGCCGCCGGAGACGCCGCCCTCTTCGATCCGGGGCGCTTCGGACTAAGCTAACCCACGCATGGATCCGCTCACCGCGCCCGTCGAGGGAGCCGACCACCGCGAGGTCGGCGGCGCCGAGATCGACATCGCGCGCGCGGGAAACGGACGGGTCAAGCGGGTCCTCTATCCGCCGGGCTTCCGCTGGTCGACGCACATGCGCCCAAACGTCGAGACCGAGCTCTGCATGCACGCGCACGTCGGCTTCATCGCCCGTGGCCACATCGCCGGCGAGTACGCCGACGGTTGCACCTTCGAGTTCGTCGCGCCTCAGGTCGTCACCATCGAGCCGGGGCACGACGCATGGGTCGTCGGTGACGAGGCCGCTGTGCTTATCCAGTTCGACTCGGAGGAGGGCACCGCGCGCCGCTTCGGCCTCCCCGAGGAGCACACGCACTAACTCGTGTTCGAGTCCCTCACGCAGTACGTCTCCGGCTCGCCGTGGACGTATGCGTTCCTTTTCGCCGTCGCCGCGCTCGACGTGATCATCCCGTTCGTCCCCAGCGAGACATCCGTCATTCTCGCCGGCGTCCTCGCTTCGACCGGCGACCTCATGCTGTGGCTGGTCATCCTCTGCGCAGCCGGCGGCGCGATCCTGGGCGACAACACGGCGTACTGGATCGGGAGAACGGCAGGCCATCGGATCGTGGCACGGTGGTTCCAGGGGGAGCGCCACAAGCGGATCGACTGGGCCGAAGAGCAGATCCAGGAGCGCGGCGGCTACCTGATCCTCATAGGACGCTTCATCCCTGGCGGCCGCACAGTGGTGACGCTGACCTGCGGCATGCTCGAGATGACGTGGCACCGGTTCATCCGCTTCGACGTCGCGGCCGGCTTCCTGTGGGCCGGCTATGCGGCCATGCTCGGCTACTTCGGCGGCCGGGCTTTCGAGGAGCAGCCGTGGAAGGGGTTCCTGCTTGCGTTCGGGATCGCGCTCGCGATGACGGGCGGGGTCGAGCTCTATCGCTGGCTGAAGAGGCGCGGTGTCCTCGCTCGCGGCTGAGCTCGAGGCTGCTGCTCAGATCGGCGCCGACGGCGGTGGCGTCTCCCGCTTCGCCTGGTCCCCCGAGCTCGCGCAGGCGAATGACTGGCTCATGGGGCGGTTGGAGGGGCTCGGGCTCGAGTCCGAGCTCGACCCGGCGGGCAATGTCTTCGGCCGTTGGGATGGGGGAGAGGGCAAGGCGGTGCTCGTTGGCTCTCACCTCGACACCGTGCCGCGCGGAGGCCGCTACGACGGCGCCCTCGGCGTGCTGGCCGCCCTCACCGCTGTTCGCGCGCTGCGCGCCGAAGGCGTCGAGCCGAAGAAACCGCTCTGGGTCGTGTCCTTCAACGACGAGGAGGGCAGCCGCTTCCAGACCGGGATGCTCGGCAGCCGCGTCTTCTGCGGCGAGCTCGACCTCGAGGACTGGCGTCGCCGCGGTGTCGCCGACGCGATGGCGCGCGCCGGCTTCGACTTCGACCGTCTGACGGCGGCGCGTGGAGTCGAACGGGTCGGCGCCTACCTCGAGCTCCACATCGAGCAGGGCCCCGTTCTCGAGCAGAGCGGGGAGGACATCGGCATCGTCACCGCGATCACCGGGCTCCTCGGCTTCCGCGTGAAGCTCCTGGGTACGGCCAACCACGCGGGCACGACGCCGATGGACGGGCGCCGCGACGCGCTCGCCGGCGCCTCGCGCATCGTCCTCGACCTGCGAGAGGAGGCGCGCGCCCGCGAGGACATGACCGCCAACGTCGGGATCGTCTCGGTCGAGCCGGGCGGCTTCAACGTGATCCCCGGGCTCGCCGAGTTCACGATCGACGTCCGCTCGCCGACCGCCGAGGGCTTCGAGCGCGCCGAGGCGTTCGTGCGCGAGACCGTCAAGCGGATCGCCGCCGAGGAAGGCCTCGGAATGGAAGTCTCAGCCACGCACCGCAAGCCCCCGGTCGCACTCGACCAGGGCCTTCAGGATGTGCTCGTCGAGGCGGCGCAGGCGGAAGGAGCCTCGTTCAGGCAGATGCCGAGCGGAGCGGGGCATGACGCGATGGTTTTGGCGCACCACGTTCCCTCCGCGATGCTGTTCGTGCCGAGCCGCGGAGGCATCAGCCACTCGCCCGACGAATATACCCCGCCCGAGCAATGCGAGCTCGGCGCACGCGTGCTCGCCCGCGCGGTGCGCGAGCTCGTCGCCTGAGAATCACTCGGACGAGTGACGTAAAGGCAGGCGTCGCCCTCCTGCTCTCTTCACGAGAGGGTGAACGCGGCCTACCAACATCGATCGCTCGTCCTGAGCTCGCGATCGCGAGCTATGCGCTCGTGTTCATGACGTTCGTCGTCTTCGAGGTCCCGGGGCTGGGAATCGCCCACCTTTTCTACCTTCCGGTCCCCGCGCTGGCGTTGACCGGCGGTGTGAAGCGCGGGATTCTCGCCGGCGCGATCGCCGTCGCCCTCTTCACCCTCGGCGTCATCATCAATCCCAACATCTCGCCGTCGGAGCTCCTCACGTTGTCGACGCCGCTTCGCTTCCTCACGTACGCGACGATGGGCGGCCTGCTCGGTTGGTTCTCGGCGCGCGACCGCGAGCTCGTCGAGCGACTGCGCCTTCTCGCTGAGCGTGATTTCCTGACCGGCCTGCCGAACACGCGTGCCTTCGAGGCCGCCATCGCCAGGAGGTTCGAAGCCGGCATTCCGTTCGCGCTCCTGCTCGGCGACATGAACGGGCTCAAGACAATCAATGACTCGCAGGGGCACGCGGAGGGCAACGACGCACTGCGGCGCCTCGCGCTCATGCTCGGGACCTCACTTCGCCCGGAGGACGAGGTCGCCCGGGTTGGCGGCGACGAGTTCGCCGTCCTCACGGTTCTCGGACGG
Source organism: Gaiellaceae bacterium (assembly GCA_035296905.1). Lineage (GTDB taxonomy): Bacteria > Actinomycetota > Thermoleophilia > Gaiellales > Gaiellaceae > DATEOR01. The sequence goes on along the minus strand of DATHAA010000023.1, from coordinate 1,978 downwards.
ACCGACGAGGCCGCGGCTCTCGCCGCGAAGCTCGAGGGCGCGTTGGCGCGCCAGGACAGCCGGATCACGTTCGGCTGGGCGGTCTTCCGGCGGACGGCGAGAACGCGCTCTCGCTCTACCGGGCAGCCGACGAGCGACTCTACGCGCGGAAGCTCGTGCGCGGCCAGCGAGCTGGCCCCAGCCTCTATACCGTCAGCGCCTAGCCCCCTAGTGGTGGCAGCTGCAGACTGACTCGCCCAGGTAGCGGCGCTCGAGCTTGAGGCCGCAGTCCCGGCACGTGGGCGGGAGCTTCTGAGCGAAGACGAGAACGGCGCGGGCGACCGTCATCCAGGCCATGCTGATGAGGAGAAGGGCGAGCGGTACGTCCCGGGGGAACATGCTTCTCGAATCGGAAGAAACCACTCGGGCCTTTAGCCCCCGGACTACAATGAGGCGATGGGCGTGGTTGCCTTCGTGCTTCTCGCGTGCGCCCTCGTCCTTATTGCGGGGGTGGAATGGCCGCGCGTCTCGGCCAAGGTCGGGAGCGATGCGCGCGCCGGCAGAAAGCGCGCCCGCCGCAAGGAGGCCCTGACGGTCATCGAGGGCGACGCCGGACGGGAGGACGATTTTCAGGCGAGCGTCGAGCGCGACCTGGCGAATCTGCCGGTGCTCGAAGAAACAGACGACGACCGCTCGCATCGCCAGTAGGCGCTGAGCGCCCCCGGTACAATCGCCTCACCGCGCGGATGTGGCGGAATTGGTAGACGCGCACGGTTCAGATCCGTGTGAGCGAAAGCTCGTGGAGGTTCAAGTCCTCTCATCCGCATGAAGCGAAAACCCCCTGGTTGGAGGGGGTTTTCTCGGTTAAGAGTGTGGCGCCGAATGCCCTCTAAATGTCCCAAGGGCGGTTCGTTCGGACGCCGCCACTGCGAGGGACCCTTGACGCGCCTGGCCCAACACCTGCTTCACGGCTCTGAACTGATGGTGCGCGTTGGCCCGAGCTGTCTCCTCCAAGCTGTGAGCTACGCGGCGGGAAACATAAGAAAGGAGCCTGGGAAGCTTTCGTAAAGCTCGGCAGTTGCCGGGTTTATCGATAAACCGAATGTGGGACAAATCGGACCGGTTACCCCGGGATGCTCGTGATCGTCTTCGCCATTTTTTCTCAATCGCTTGGACTCCTTCGAGAAGGCCGGCGGCTCCAACAGCGATGGCCATGGTCCGTCGCCGGGCCAAATCGCTCAGGCTCTACGCCGGGACGCCGGACGGCCCTCATCTCCATGGCGTTTACGGCGCTTCTTCTCCCCGCCCAGGCCTTCGGCGCGACGCTCGAGCTCGACGGCACGATCCGAACGTCGCCTTTCACCGGAGGCTCCGTGTCGATGGGTGACAACGAGGGGAGCGCCTTCGTTGCGTCTGACAACTCTCTTTGGCTCGCCGACGACGGCAAGAAGCAGATCTATGAGGTTGACGCGGCGACCGGAGCCCTCAAGCGGACGATCGCCCGGAGCGCATTCAACGAGGCCGCGAGGTTCGGCGGCGGACCCGTGGCCGGCACGGAACGGACGAATGACTTCGAGTCGATCGCCTACGACCGAGCGAATGACGTGCTGTACGTCTTCTCAGGCAAATGCTGCACCTCCTCGATCCTGCCGACCGCCTTCCGACTGACGCGTCAGTCGGGGCAGTTCCAGGTCGAGTCGTACCAGCCTCTGCCCACGGGCGCGGACTACACCGGTGCTGCCTGGAACCCCACCGACGGAAAGATCTACGTGGGCAAGGGTCGGGATATCCGATCGTTCGACTACGCGTCCGGTCCCGCGAGCGCCTCATTCCGCGTCGGAGTGAGAGGGATCACGGGGATGGACTTCGCCTCCGACGGGGCCGATCTCTTCGTCACGCTCAACAGCGAGCGGTTAGTCCGCATCGACTGGTCGACAAGGGCGCCCGTAAGCGGCTGGACGTTCGACCTGACGCCGTTCGGCATTCTTGATTCTCGGGC
>DATHAA010000022.1:0-36692 GCA_035296905.1 Gaiellaceae bacterium | reverse complement strand
TCACGGCTTGGCTTGACCAATCCCCGTAACGGGGGATGTTGGCCGCGGTGCCGCCGCTACGTTGAAAGGGATCTGAGAATGGCGTGCGTGGCCGCAACTCACGCCACTTGGATTCCGAAGGAGGCGGAGCCGCAGCCGCCTGCTTCTTCTTTCTAAGGCGCCGTGGACGACTCGCCGGGCGACGTCTCCGAGGCCGGTATGCTCGCGAGCAGGTGACGACAGGGGATCAATCGAGATTGGATCGCGGCAGGCTTCTGCTCGCCGACATCACCGGGTACACCGCCTTCCTCCAAGCGGTCGGGGCGGCCCACGCCGCTGACATGGCCGCCGGCACGTTCGTTCCTAAGGCCTATCCGCTGCTGACGACCCTGATCGACGGGATCGTGGAAAAGGTTTCTCCACCGTTCGTCCTATCCAAGCTCGAGGGCGACGCGGTCTTCGCATTCGGACCCGACAGCATGCTCAACGTCCGCGGCCAGGCGGTGGTGGACTGTCTGAACGCCTGCTATGAGACGTATCGCGCTCGTCTGGGCGAGGCCAAGGACGTCATGACATGCACCTGCGACGCGTGCCTGTCGATCGGCGGCCTCGAGCTCAAGTTCGTGCTCCATCACGGGGAGTACATCGTCCAGTCCGTCGCAGGCCATCAGGAGCTGCTGGGACCCGACGTGACGATCTCGCACTTGCTCCTGAAGAATCACGCGGCCGACCTCGTCGGCCGGTCGGCGTACGCGCTCGTCACCGATCCGGCGGCGACAAAACTCGACATTCCGCTCGAAGGCGCGCTCCCGATCACCGAGGATTACGAGCACTACCCGCCCGTGCGGGCTTCCGTCCTGGCCCTGTCCTGACGATCACCGCACGCGTAGGCGCAGATTCCGGCGGAGCGTGAATATTCTGCGCGGCCGTTACCTGAAGGCTTCTTCCGTGCGACCTCGCCAAGGTCGCGCGCACAGTTCTCTGTCCAGGATTGCCGCTACCCGTCTGCTCACCTTGCGCCAGCGCGTCGTCCTGCCCAGGCCGGGTCGGCGCCAGCCGGCCGCGCGCTCGTCCTCGGAATCATCCTCGACGGCATTCCGGAGTCCCTCGTCCTCCGCCTGACTGTCCTCGAGGCCGGCACGGTCAGCATCGCGTTCCTCGTGGCGGTGTTCGTCGCGAACCTTCCGGAGGCGATCGCCGCGACGTCTGCCCTCGCACGTGCGGGCCGAGATCCGCGACGGATCACGCGCTTCTGGGTCCTCGTCGCCCTCGGCTTCGGCCTCGCTCGCTGCTCGGCTACGTCGCGCTCGACGCGGCCTCGCCGCGGACGGTTGCCATCGTCCTCGCATTCGCGGCCGGGGCTGTCCTGACGATGCTGGCGAACACGATGATGCCGGAGGCCCTCCATCACGGAGGAAAGCTCGCCGGCTTCATCACGACGGTGGGCTTCGCCGTGGCCTTCGGGATCAGCGCGCTCCAGTAGGCACTCGCTCGGTTCGCCCGGCCAAGTGCGCAAGAATCGGCCCGTGGGGACCGCGACGTCGATCGACGGCAGCAGTTTCAGCTTCCACGCTCCGGTGGACGGGCTCGAGCTCCAGCCGGGAAGCTACGCGTCGGTCGGCGAACACCTCGGGCAGGTGCACACCGTCGAGCTCGTGGCCGGAGAGCGAGGCTCCGTCCAAGGCCAAGGGATGCTCCTCGAAGGCGGTGTCGCCCCGTTCCACGATGTCACGATCGGGCGGGCTGACGAAGCGCGCGTGGCGACATGGTTGGAAGGGACGCGACCGAAGCGAGCTGGGCTCGACGTCGGCGAGCTCACCACCGAGCACGTCCGGTTCCTGCTCGACGCGGGCGGCTTCGACCGCCATACGTTCTTCTGCGGGCAATCCGGCTCCGGGAAGAGCTACGCGCTCGGTGCCGTGCTCGAGCAGCTGCTCCTCGAGACCTCGCTCCGGATCGTCGTCCTCGACCCGAACTCCGACTTCGTCCGCATCGGCGTGCTTCGGGACGGAGTGGACGGCGACGTTGCCGGCCGCTACCGAAGCGCGGTCGAGGGCGTCGTCGTCCGTCGCGGCGGCTCGGCGGAATCCGAACGGCTCCACGTCCGCTTCACCGACTTCGAGGCGGAGGAGCAGGCCGCCGTCCTGCGGCTGGACCCGATCCGCGACCGGGAGGAGTACGGCGTCCTCGTCGACCTCGTCGAGCAGGGCCTCGAGAAGAACGCGTCGTCCACAGGAGAGATCGCCGACCGGCTCCTGCAAGCTCCGGATCCTGAGCGGCGTGCGCTCGGTGCCCGCCTCCGCAACCTCGGTGTACACCGCTGGTCGATCTGGTCGACCGGCGACGAAGGCTCGATCCAGGATCTGGCCGGGGCGGGCGGGCCGCGCGCACTCGTTGTCGACCTCGGATCTCTGGAGACGCCGGGAGAGAAGGCGATCGCTGCCGAGAGCGTCCTGGCCGCCCTCTGGCGACGCCGCGCCGAGCGCGATCCGGTCCTCATCGTCATTGACGAGGCGCACAACGTCTGTCCCCGCGAGCCCGCGGACGAAGTCACGGCTCTCGCCACCGAGCGCGCGGTTCAGATCGCGGCCGAAGGGCGGAAGTTCGGCCTTTACCTGCTCGTCTCCACCCAACGGCCGCAGCGCGTCAACGAGCTCGTGGTGTCGCAGTGCGACAACCTCGTCCTCATGCGCATGAGCTCGGCGGCCGACCGCGCCTACCTCGCGGAGACGCTGTCGTTCGCTCCCGCAGCGCTCGTCGACCGCGCGGGGGCGTTCCGGCCCGGCGACGCGCTCGTCGCGGGCAAGGTCGCGTCGCACCCTGCCTTCGTGCGGTTCGGGCCCCGGATCGCCGAGGAGGGTGGCGGCGACGTCCCGTCGTCCTGGGCGGAAGGCCTTTAGCGATGTGCCGCTGGCTCGCCTATTCGGGGTCCCCGATCCGGCTCGAGGAGCTGCTCGTCAAGCGCGATCGCTCGCTGATCGACCAGAGCCTCCATGCACGCCAGGGCGCGACGCCGACAAACGGCGACGGCTTCGGCGTCGGTTGGTATGAGAAAGGGGAGTGGCCGCGGGTCTACCGCAGCACCCATCCCGCCTGGAACGACCGGAATCTCCGCGAGCTCGCCGCCGGCATTTCCTCGCCGCTCTTCTTCGCGCACATCCGGGCGTCCACCGGCACGGCGATTCAGGAGACCAACACGCACCCGTTCCGCTACGCGAACCGGCTCTGGATGCACAACGGGCTCATCCGCGACTTCCACCTCGTCAAACGCGAGCTGCAGAGCGCCGTCGACGACGCGTACTTCGGCTTCATCGAAGGGACGACCGACTCCGAGACGATGTTCTATCTCGCGCTCACGTTCGGGCTCGAGCACGATCCGGTGGGGGGAGTCGAGCGGATGGTCGGCTTCGTGGAGGAGACGGGTCGTAGTCACGGGATCGAGCATCCGATCCAGATGACTGTCGCGACGAGCGACGGAGAGAAGATTTGGGCCTTCCGCTACTCGAGCGAGAACGACTCACGCTCGCTCTACTTCAGCACCCGCATGGACGCGCTCAAGGCCCTCTATCCGGAGAGCGCAGTGCTCCAGGGCCTTTCCGACGAGACGCGCGTGGTCGTCTCGGAGCCGCTCGGAGACCTGCCGGGCGCCTGGCAAGAGGTGCCCGAGTCGCACGTCGGCATCGTGCAGGCCGGCGATGACGAGCTCAGGCCGTTCAGCCCGCGTTCCCCGAGCTAGGCTCGGTCCATGAGCAGGGCGCAAGAACGGCTCGATGAGGGCCGCGTGATCGTCGCCGACGGCGGCACCGGCGCGCTGGTCACCGCGGCCGTGCCCCGGCTTCGCTGCCCTGAGGAGGCGAATCTCAAGGCTCCCGAGGCAGTCGTCGGCATCCACCTCGGGTTCATCCGCGCGGGCGCCGAGCTGATCGAGGCGAACACATTCGGTGCGAACCGGCGCAAGCTCTCCGCGCAGCTCCTCGACGACCGGCTCGATGAGATCCTCGAAGCGGGCGTACGCCTTGCGCGCGAGGCGCGCGACGTCTCCGGGCAGCCTGTGCTTGTCGCGGGCTCTATCGGCCCGCTCGGCGACCTGGCCGGAAGCGACGGCGCGGAGGATGCGGGCGACGTCTTCCGCGAGCAGGCGCGGATCCTCGAAGGGCGAGGCGTCGACCTGTACATGGTCGAGACCTTCTTCGAGCTGGAAGAGCTCGTCACCGCGATCGAAGCGGTACGGTCCGTCTCCTCGCTCCCGCTCGTCGCCCAGCTCACATTCGATGAAGACGCCGAGACGCTCGCGGGCGTGCGGGCGGGAGAGGCCGTGGCGCGCCTTCGGGATCTGAGCGTCGCTGCGGCTGGGGCGAACTGCGGGCTCGGGCCCCAGGCCGCCCTCGCCGCGCTCACCGAGATGGCCGCCGAGGCGGGCGGCATACCGCTGACGGCGCAGCCGAACGTCGGCCTCCCGAGCCGCCGCGGCGGTGCGCTCGTCTATCCGAACGCCACGGCGGACTACTTCGCCGAGTTCGCCGCGCAGGCGAGGAACCTCGGCGCGCGCATCATCGGCGGCTGCTGCGGGACGACTCCGGCCCAGATCGCCGCGATCGCGGCCGCGGTCGAGGAGGAGCGCGAGCCTCGCATGCGCTTTGCGGCAGTCGAACGCGAGGCCCCGGCCGCGGTGGGTCGTCCCAGCGAGAAGACCGGTCTCCAGCGCAAGCTCGAAGCGGGGGAGTGGGTCGTCTCCGTCGAGCTGGATCCTCCGAAGGGGACGAACACGGAGGCGCTTCTGGCCGCGGCCGAGCGCCTCAAGGCCTCCGGGCGGGTGGACGCCACGGACCTGAATGACAATCCCATGGCGCGCGCCCGGCTCTCGGCACTCATGGCCGCATTGGCGATCGAGGAGAAGGTCGGGCTCGAGACGATCCCGCACGTCACGCCCCGGGACGCCTCGGTCATGGGCCTCCAGTCGCAGCTCCTCGGAGCCCACGCGGCCGGCGTCCGTAACGTCCTCGCCATCACGGGAGATCCGCCGCACGTGGGCGACTACCCCGGTTCGAGCGGTGTCTACGAGGTGGACGCGATCGGGCTCACCGAGATGCTCTCGCGCCTCAATCGCGGGGAGGACTACTCCGGGAAGGCGATCGACTCACCCACGTCCTTCTATGCCGGCGTCGCGGTGAACCCGTCGGCCGCGGACCTCGACTCCGAGCTCGAGCGCTTCCGCGCGAAAGTCGATGCTGGGGCGCGCTTCGCGATGACGCAGGCGCTGTTCGACATCGGCTACCTCGACCGGCTGCTCGACGCGCTCGGCGGCGAGTCGCCCGTGCCAATCCTTGTCGGCATCTGGCCGCTGACGAGCTTCGAGCTCGCCTTCCGCCTCCACAACGAGGTTCCCGGGATCACCATCCCAGGGGCTGTGCAGGAGCGGCTCGCCATTTCCGGCCCCGATGCGCGCAGCGTGGGCTTCGAGCTTGCGCGCGGCCTGATCGAGGAGTCGAGGAGCCGCGCCGCCGGGATCTACGTCATTCCCCCTTTCAAGGAGCCGACGGCAGCTCTCGATCTTCTCGACGGCTAGAATCCATCCCATGTCCGAGCTGGCGACCATGCGCGTCAAGAGCGGCCTCGCGGAGATGCTGAAGGGCGGCGTCATCATGGACGTCACGACCGCGGAAGAGGCCCGCATCGCCGAGGATGCCGGCGCGGTCGCCGTCATGGCTCTCGAGCGCGTTCCCGCCGACATCCGTAAGGAGGGCGGTGTCGCGCGGATGGCCGACCCGTCGAAGATCAAGGAGATCCAGGAGGGCGTGACCATTCCGGTTATGGCCAAGGCGCGGATCGGCCATTTCGTCGAGGCGCAGATCCTCGAGGCGCTCGAGGTGGACTACATCGACGAGAGTGAGGTGCTCACGCCGGCGGACGAGCAGAACCACATCGACAAGTGGAAGTTCAGCGTGCCGTTCGTGTGCGGGTGCCGGAACCTCGGCGAGGCGCTGCGGCGGATCAACGAGGGCGCCGCAATGATTCGGACAAAGGGCGAGGCGGGCACGGGTGACATCGTCAATGCCGTGCGCCACATGCGAGCCGTGATGGGCGACATCCGTCGCCTCCAGTGCATGCCCGAGGAGGAGCTCTTCACCATCGCGAAAGACATCCAGGCGCCGTTCGTCCTCGTGAAGGACGTCGCCGAGCGTGGGCGCTTGCCGGTGGTCATGTTCACCGCGGGCGGAATCGCGACTCCCGCGGATGCGGCCCTCTGCATGCAGCTCGGCGCCGACGGCGTCTTCGTGGGGAGCGGGATCTTCAAGAGCTCGTCTCCGTCGGCCCGCGCCAAGGCGATCGTCGAGGCGACGACGCACTTCCGGGATCCCGAGGTACTCGCCCGCGTTTCCGCCGGGCTCGGTGAGCCGATGCGGGGTCTCTCCACCGCCGCGCTTGCCCCCGAAGAGCTGCTCGAAACGCGCGGCTGGTAGACCGGATCCACACCCCGCTCGCCGAAGCCGACCGCGAGCCCTTCTGGCTCGCCACGGCCGACCGGCCGCCGGCCCGGGACCCGCTCGAGGCCGTCGTCGAATGCGACCTCGCCATCGTCGGCGGCGGGCTCACGGGGCTCTGGGCGGCGGTCGAGGCGTTGCGGGCGGACCCCGAGCGCTCGGTCGTCCTCCTCGAAGGAGAGCGGATCGCCTTCGGCGCGACCGGGCGAAACGGCGGCTTTTGCGACTCCTCGATCACCCACGGGCTCGCGAACGGACTCTCGCGCTTTCCGGAGGAGATAGAGCGGCTGGAGGAGCTCGGCCTCGAGAACCTCGCCGGGATCGCGGCGATGATCGATGAGCTCGGGATCGATGCGCGCTACGAGCCCGTCGGTGTCCTCAACGTCGCGACGCGCGAGCACGAGGTGGCCGATCTCGAGGAGCACGCGGAGGAGCTGCGCCGGTTCGGTCACGAGGCGGAGTGGCTCGACCGCGAAGCCGTCCGCGCGGAGATCGACTCTCCCACGTACCTTGGCGGGGTCTGGCAGAAGTCCGGCGTCGGGATCCTCGACCCGGCCCGGCTGGCGTGGGGGCTTGCGGCCGCAGCGGAGTCGCTCGGGGCCCGAATCTACGAGGCGACGCCTGTCCTCGGAACCGAGTTGGATGGCGCGGGCGTTTCTCTGCGCACCCTGGGCGGGCGCATCCGAGCACGACGCGCCGTGCTCGCGACCTCGGCGTTCCCGCCGCTCGTCCGGTCGATCCGCCGGTACATCGTCCCCGTCTACGACTACGTGCTCGTGACGGAGCCGCTCCCGGCGGAGCAGCGCACCGCTGTGGGCTGGAAGAACCGCCAGGGCGCGGCCGACTCCGGCAACCAGTTCCACTACTACCGGCTGACGAGCGACGACCGCATCCTCTGGGGCGGCTACGACGCCGTCTACAACTTCCGCAACGCCTCGGCCCGCACCTCGACCAGCGGCCGGAGACGTTCGAGATGCTGGCCCGGAACTTCCTCGCCACCTTCCCGCAGCTCGAGGGAATCAGGTTCACGCACCGGTGGGGCGGCGCCATCGATACGTGTAGCCGTTTCTGCATGACTTTCGGGAAGGCTCTCGGCGCGAGAGCTGTGTACGTCGTCGGCTTCACCGGCCTCGGCGTCGGCGCGAGCCGTTTCGGCGCACGTGCGGCGCTCGATCTCGCCGACGGAGTCGACTCCGAGCTGACCCGGCTACGGCTCGTGGGGACGAAGCCCCTGCCGTTTCCGCCCGAGCCGATCCGCTGGGCCGGCATCACGCTGACCAGGAAGGAGCTCGGCCGGGCCGACCGGACGGGCAGGCGGGGCCTCTGGCTGGGCGCGCTCGACCGCGTGGGCCTCGGTTTCGACAGCTAGCCGCGCGTCCGGCGGGCGAGCCATTCTCCGAGCCGTGAGAACTGCGGCCCGCATGCCCTGGTCGGGCGCGTCTTTCCTCGCCTACCTCGGCGGCATCACGATTCTCTTCGCGACGGGCGCGTTGCTCGGCGTGCTCGCAAGCGACCGCGGCGTCGCGGGGTTCGTCCTGCTCGCCCTGGTCGCGGTGGCGGTCAGCCTCGTGCTCGCGTTCGGGGCGCTCCTCACGGGGCACCGGGTCACGGCGGGGCTGTTCGCCCTGACGGCCGTGGTCTCGGTCGTCGTCTTCGCCGGCTTCGATCTCGCCCGGCTCTTCCTCGAGCTTCTGGCGCTCGTCGCCTCCGCCTTCGCGCTCGCCGTGTTCCGGTTCCCGCTCCTCGTCCTCTTCGTGGCTGCGTCGACATACTTCTTCGTTGCCGATCTGATCTCGAACGGAGGCGGCTGGACCGCGATCGTGAGCATCCTGATCGGGTTCGTCTTCCTCGCCGCTGCGGTCGGGATCGACCTGGGAGAGTCGAGCTACTACGGGCTGTGGCTGCATGTGGGGGCCGGCCTCGTCATCGGAGGGGGGCTGCTCTGGTTCCTTTCACGACGGCGATTTCGACTTCATCCTGGTTGCCGTCCTCGCGCTGGCGTACATGCCGATCGGAGACGGATTTGCGCGCTCGAGCTGGATCGTGCTCGGTGCGTGGGGGCTCCTGCAGGCAGCCGAGCACTTCGCGGCCAAGTGGTCAACCGTCGGCGATTTCCTCTTCTACTTCTTGCCGTTCCCGTTCTTCCCGTTCCAGGAGGGGCCGTTCGAGGAAACGGCACGTCGACGCAGCAGTGGGCCGGTCCTCTCGTGTTCGTAGCGGCCGGGCTTCTGTTTCATGGCGATCGCGCTCTTCCTCGCTCGCCGCCGCCGCGACAACGTTCCGGCGGCGGAACTCCTCTAGCGCGACTCTAGAATTCGGGGCATGAGGATCGGCGTTCTCGCCCTGCAGGGGAACTTCCGCGAGCACATCGCGACGCTCGCGGGTCTCGGCGTGGAGGCGGTCGAGGTGCGAAAGCCCGAGCAGCTCGAGGGGCTCGACGGCCTCGTCGTCCCGGGAGGCGAGTCGACCGCGATCGGCCGGCTGATCGGCCTCTACTCCTTCGAAGAGCCGCTGCGGAGGTTCCCGGGCGCCATGTTCGGCACCTGCGCCGGGATGATCCTCATGGGGCGCGGCGGCCTCATCGGCCAGGTGGACATCGGCGTCGACCGCAACGCCTACGGGCGCCAGGTGGCGAGCTTCGAGGCGGACTTCCCGCTCGAAGGCGAGGAGCGGCCGCTGCGAGGCGTCTTCATCCGGGCCCCTCGAGTCACCGACGTCGGTGAAGGCGTCGAGATCCTCGCGGAGCTCGACGGCGATCCGGTGCTGCTCCGGAAGGGTAGGTTCCTGGTCGCCTCGTTCCACCCGGAGCTCACGAACGACACCCGGGTGCACCAGCGCTTTCTCGACCTCGTCAGGGAGGAAACGAATGTCGGGGCATAGCAAGTGGTCGAGCATCAAGCACAAGAAGGGCGCGGCAGACGCGAAGCGTGGCAAGCTCTTCTCCAAGCTCTCGCGCGCGATCATCGTCGCGGCTAGGGAAGGCGGCCCCGATCCCGACGCCAACGCGACCCTTGCAACCGCGATCCAGAAGGCGCGCGACAACTCGATGCCGAAGGACAACATCGAGCGTGCGATCGCACGCGGTGCCGGCACATCGTCCGACGGCGACGCGTACGAGCACATCACGTACGAGGGCTACGGACCGAGCGGCGTTGCGCTCTTCGTCGAGGCGCTCACGGACAACCGCAACCGCACGGCGTCCGACGTGCGCCACATCTTCACGAAGAACGACGGCTCGCTCGGCGAAGCCGGATCGGTCGCCTGGCTCTTCGAGCGCAAGGGCGTCGTCCTCGTCCCCGACTCGGCCGACGAGGACGAGCTCACGCTCGCCGCGGCCGACGGGGGAGCCGAGGACGTCGTCCGCGAGGGGTCGAGCTTCGAGGTGATCTCGGCGCCCGACGATCTGCAGGCCGTCCGCGAGGCCCTCGAGACGGCCGGGATCGGCTACGAGTCAGCCGATCTGACGATGCTCCCGAAGACCACGGTCGCCATCGAGGACGAGAGCGCGGCGAAGAAACTCCTGAGACTCATGGACGCCCTCGAGGAGAACGACGACGTCCAGGACGTCTATGCGAACTTCGACATTCCCGAACGCGTGCTCGAGACCGTCGCGACCTAACCGTCCCGTCAAGCGCGTCGACAACTGGCAAGGGGATTTCCTAATCCTTCCTGCTGGTTCTTGCCGATAACGGAGACGTGCGCGTAGAAGTGAGTGACCCAACCCTGCTCGAAGACCTGCGGGGCTACCTCCTCAAGAACGGCTGCCCGAGCGAGTCCCGGTCAGTCGACATCTGCGAGGTGCGAGTCCTGTGGTCGGAGGGCGAACGTTCTGACTCTGCGGACCGATTGAAGATCTTCGGGCACCTGCGCGAGTGGTGTGCCGAGCATCCAGGCGTCAAAGCGAACATCCTGACGGCATAGGCACCGCGTGCGGGGCAGGAACGTCCGCTCCCGTGCGTAACCTCGATGCGTGAAGGTCCTCGGTATCGACCCGGGTACTGCAGCGTGCGGATACGGAATCGTCCACGCAAGCGGCGGCCGCCTCAAGGCGGTCGAGTTCGGGTGGTGGCAAACGCCTGCCCGAGAGCGGCCAGAGCTGCGCCTGAAGCAGATCCACGACGCGATCGCGGAGCTCATCGAGCGGCACGAGCCGGAGGCGGTCGTCCTCGAGGAGTCTTTCGTCGGCGCCGACGCCCGCACCGCGCTCTCCGTCGGGCAGGCGCGCGGCGCCGCGCTCGTCGCCTGCGCGTCCGCAGGCGTGTTTTGCGCTGAATACCCACCCGCGAGTGTGAAGCACGCGGTCTGCGGCTACGGACGCGCCGAGAAGGTGCAGGTGCAGCGCATGGTGAAGGCGATCCTCGGGCTCGCCGAGCCTCCGAAGCCCCATCACGCGGCCGATGCGCTGGCCGTGGCGATCTGCCACGCGCTGGCGCCGCCACTCGCCGCTCTCGCCGGGAGCGCGCGGTGATCTCGCGCCTCCGCGGCAAGGCGGTTGCCTGGGGCGCAGACGGTCTCGTCCTCGACGTGAATGGCGTGGGCTACCGGCTCTTCGCGACTCCGGCGGCCGTGAAGAAGGCGGACGGAGCGGAAGAGGTCGTCCTCGAGACGCATCTCCACGTGCGCGAGGACGCGATGCAGCTCTTCGGCTTCGCGGACGCCGACGAGCGCGAGCTCTTCGAGCAGCTGCTCTCGGTTTCGGGAGTCGGGCCCAAGGTGGCGCTCGCGATCGTGTCGGGCTATACGCCGGGCGAGCTTCGGCGCGCCATCGTCCGCGAGGACGACGCCCTCTTCCAATCCATTCCGGGGATCGGCAAGAAGACGGCGCAGCGTGTTGTCCTCGAGCTGAAGGAGAAGATGGCGCCGCTCGCCGCTGTGGACGCACCGCATCTCGGAGCCGGCGACGGGCACATCGTCGCCCGCGACGCGCTGGTCGAGCTCGGCTACTCCGCCGCCGAGGCCGAGCAGCGGCTGGCTACGGTCGACCCCGACCTCTCGCCCGCCGAGCGGGTGCGCGAGGCACTCAGAGCGGCATGAGCGAGGAGCACGTCACCTCTGCCGTCCTCGTCCCTGAGGACGACGAGTTCGACGGCTCCCTCCGCCCACGCAGTCTGGACGAGTTCGTCGGCCAGGAGCGGATCAAGGAGCAGCTCGGGATCGTGCTCGAGGCTGCGAAGGGGAGAGGTGAGGCACTCGACCACGTCCTCCTCGTCGGGCCGCCCGGCCTGGGAAAGACGAGCCTCGCCTACATCATCCGCGAGGAGCTCGGCGTCGGCATCCGCTCGGTGGCCGGCCCGGCCCTCGAGCGCAAGGGCGACATGGCCGCGATCCTCACCTCGCTCGAGGCGCGCGACGTCCTCTTCGTCGACGAGATCCACCGCCTGAACCGCGCGGTGGAGGAGATCCTCTACCCGGCGCTCGAGGACTATCGCCTCGACATCATCGTCGGCCAAGGGCCGGCCGCCCGCACGCTCACGCTCGACCTGCCGCCGTTCACGCTCGTCGGTGCGACCACGCGCACGGGTCTTCTCACCACGCCGCTGCGCGACCGCTTCGGCATGACCTACCGGCTCGACTACTACGGCGCCGAGGAGCTCGCGCGTATCGTTCGCCGTTCCGCGCGGATCCTGAGCGTGGAGATCGAGGACGAAGCTGCCGAGGAGATCTCCCGGCGCGCGCGCGGCACCCCGCGCGTCGCGAACAGGATCCTGCGGCGGGTCCGCGACGTCGCCCAGGTCCGCCACGACGGAGCCGTGACTCTCGCGATCGCCCAGGAGGCGCTCGGCCTCCTTGAAGTGGACGGCGAAGGGCTCGAGCGCATCGACCGCGAGCTCCTGCGCACGATTCTGAACAAGTTCGACGGCGGCCCGGTCGGGCTCTCGACGCTGGCCGTGTCGCTCGGCGAGGAGACCGACACGATCGAGGACGTCTACGAGCCGTTCTTGCTGCAGCTCGGCCTCATTCAGCGGACTCCGCGCGGCCGCGTGATCACAAAGCTCGGGCGTGCCCACGTGGGCGCGGCGGCCAAGGCCGATTCCAGCCTCTTCTGAGCCTCAGAGGTCGGCGAGAAGCTCGACACGGTTCCCGAACGGGTCGCGCGTGTAGAAGCGCCTGCGCCCTTCGATCCGGGCGTCCCAGTCGACCTCGTGGCCGGCGACCAGCCGTCCGGCGAGCTCGTCCAGCTCCGCCGAGCTGCCAACCCGGAAGCCAGGGTGCGGGCGCTTCGGCGCGAGGTGGGCGTCGTCCGTTCCAAGGTGGAGCTCCTGACCGCCGGCCTGGAACCAGACGCGGCCGGAGCGCTCGAGGCCCTTCGCCTTGGGAATCTCTGCGAGCCCGAGCAGGCCGCCGTAGAAGCGCCGCGCCTCGTCCTCGCCGCCTTCTGGCATGGTGAGGAACGCGTGGTCGAGGGCGACGATCGCGCTCAACGGCGGTACTGAAGATCGTGCCAGGACGGGACCGGCGCGAGCTCGAGCAGCGCGCGGCTTCCCCGCGGATCCCGGTAGCCGAACTCGGAGCTGCGTTCGTCCCAGGCGACCTCAAGAAGGTTCTCCTTCACCCGGTGATCGAGCCAGGCGCCACGGAAGATCAACTTTCTGAGCCAATACACGAGCGATTCGTCACCCATGACGGCCAGCCGCTCCCAGTTGTGGACGAGGTAGTCGCCGAGCTCCGAACTGGGGTCCGCGATGCGCCCGTGCGCGGTCAGCTCGACGAGGTCGGCGGTCTCGTCCTCCCCGAGCTCGCCTGCCTCCACGAGGCCGAGCTTCACGGCTGCAGCGTTGACGCGCTGCTCGAAATCCGTCTGATTGAAGCTGAACCGGTAGCCGAGGAACTCGACGACGAAGTCGTCGCCGGAGAGGTAATTGGTCTCGGACATGGGGCCTGAGAATACCGTCCGACCCGCGCTCTACGGTCTCTTACATGTACGAGGGCACGTGGAGGATGACTCCGTGCCCCCGCCCCGAGGCCACTGCGCTGGCCAGCGCGCTCGGCCTCTCCGAGACGACGGCCAGCGTGCTCGTCAGGCGGGGGTATTCCGACCCTGCCCACGCACGCGCTTTCCTCGAAGCCGACATCCCCGAGCACGACCCGTTTCTCCTCGGCGACATGGAGGCCGCGTGCGCGGCGATCCGCGCGGCCATCGCCGAGGGGAAGCCGATTTGCGTGCACGGGGACTACGACGTCGACGGCATCTGTGCCACCGCCCTCGCCGTCACGGTGCTGCGCGAGCTCGGCGCAGAGGTCTCGTGGCATCTGCCGAGCCGCTTCGAGGAGGGGTACGGCTTGTCCGGTGAGACGTTGACGCGCCTCGCCGGGGAGGAAACCGGCCTGGTTCTCACGGTCGATTGCGGGATCACAGCCGTGGAGGAGGTCGCCCACGCGAAGGAGCTCGGCCTCGATGTGGTGGTCACGGACCACCACCGGCCGGGGGAAACCCTTCCCGATTGTCCCGTGGTCGCGACGCGCCCTTCCGACTACCCGTTCCCCGAGCTCTGCGGGACGGGTGTGGTCTACAAACTTGCTCAGGCTCTCGGCGCGGCCGACCTCGATCGCCGGCTCGACCTCGTCGCGCTCGCCACGGTGGCCGACGTCGTTCCGCTGCTCGACGAGAACCGGGGCCTGGTCGCAACAGGCCTGAAGCGCCTCGCAGTGACGTCCAACCCGGGCCTGCGTGCGCTCATGAAAGCCGCGCGAGTCGATCCTGCAACCGTCGAGGCGGGTGCGATCGGGTTCCGCCTTGCCCCGCGAATCAACGCCGCCGGACGGCTCGGACACCCGGGCACCGCGCTCGAGCTCCTTCTGACCGACGACCCGAAGGAAGCCGACCGGCTCGCGGCCGAGCTCGAGACGCTGAACCGCGACCGCCAGGCCGTCGAGGACCGGATCCTACGTGAGGCCCTCGCCCAGGTTGCCGAATGGACGGAGGCGAAGCAGCGGCGCCGAGGGTACGTCCTCGCCGGCGAGGACTGGCATCGCGGGGTGATCGGCATCGTCGCGTCGCGGCTCGTGGAGCGTTTCCACCGCCCGGTCGTGCTCATCGCGGGCGGCGACGAGGAGTGGACAGGCTCCGGGCGCTCGATCCCGGCGTTCGACCTGCATGGTGCGCTCGGCACGTGCGCCGGCCTGCTCGGACGCTGGGGCGGACACAGGGCCGCCGCCGGCCTCTCCATCAGTCCGGAGAACCTCGAGGCATTCGCCGAGGCCTTCGCCGCCCGCGCGGGGGAGGAGCTGTCCGAGGACGACCTCGCGCCTCTGGTGCGCGTGGACGCCGTCGTTCGCGGCACCGAGCTGACGCTCGACCTTTGCCGGGAGCTCGAGCGCCTGGCGCCGTTCGGGCTCGGAAATCCCGGCGTGACCCTGCTCGCCGTGGGCTGCGAGATCTCCGAGCTCGGTGCGGTGGGCGAGGGGAAGCATCTGAAGCTCGCGGTGACCGCCGACGGCGCCCGGTCGGGAGCGATCGCCTTCGGGCAAGGAAGCCAGCTCAACCGCTACCGGCGGCCGGTGCGCTACGACGTCGCCTTCAAGCTGGCGGCGAACCAGTGGAACGGGGCGGTCTCGCCGCAGCTCGTCGTCAAGCGGATCTTCGACACACCAGAACGCTTCGAGGACCTCCGCATCGCCCTCGTGGCGGAGTGGAAGGCAGGGCCGGAGGCGTGGTCGGAGTTCGCCCGCGGCGTGTTCACCGAGCTCGGCCTCGCGGACGGCGGCTCGTGGCGCTCGCTCGTCGAGTCCGAGACCTTTCTCGCTGCCCTGAAGGAGCCGATGCCCTTGGCGGCATAGGCGGTTCCGGAAGTGCCCCCAGCTAGAATGGGTTCATGGCGGATACGGTTCTGAGGGCTTCCGCCGAGCGGCACTACGAGTCATTCGAGGAGCTGCTCTCGGAGGTCGAGGAGTACAACCCCGACGTCGATCGGGACCTGCTCGAGCGCGCGTACCGATTCGCCTGCGAAGCGCACGAGGGCCAGCAGCGCCGGAGCGGGGAGGACTTCGTCCTCCATCCGATCGGAGTCGCGAAGATCCTCGCCGAGCTCGGGAGCGACGAGTCCACCCTCGCCGCCGGGCTCGTGCACGACGTCGTCGAGGACACTCCTGCGACGATCGAGGAGGTCCGCGCCGAGTTCGGCGACGACGTGGCGACGCTCGTTGAGGGCGTCACGAAGCTGACGCGAATCCAGTTCCAGAGCCGCGAGCAGGCTCAGGCCGAGAACTACCGCAAGATGATCGTGGCGATGGCGCAGGATCCCGACGTCATCCTCATCAAGCTCGCGGACCGCCTTCACAACATGCGGACGATCGAGTACCTCGGGAAGCAGAAGCAGCTGCAGAAAGCGCGCGAGACTCTCGAGGTCTACGCGCCGCTCGCGCATCGCCTCGGCATCCACTCCATCAAGTGGGAGCTCGAGGACCTCGCCTTCGAGACGCTGCACCCCCGCAAGTACTCGGAAATCCAGGCGATGGTCAACCAGCGCCGGGCCGATCGCGAAAAGTTCGTCGAGTCCTCCGGCAAGAACCTCAGGAAGGAGCTCGACAAGGTCGGCATCCCGGCGGAGATCTCGTTTCGCGCGAAGCACTTCTACTCCATCTACGAAAAGATGGCCAAGCGCGGGAAGGAGTTCAACGAGATCTACGACCTGACCGCGATGCGCGTGCTCGTCGACCACGAGGGCAAGGAGGGCGAGCGCGACTGCTACGGGGCGCTCGGCGTCATCCACTCCCTCTGGAAGCCCATGCCCGGTCGCTTCAAGGACTACGTGGCCATGCCCAAGTTCAACATGTACCGGTCGCTGCACACGACGGTGATCGGGCCGGAGGGCAAGCCGCTCGAAATCCAGGTGCGGACGCGCGAGATGCACCGCACGGCGGAGTACGGCATCGCCGCGCACTGGCTCTACAAGGGGAGGAAGGGCAAGAAGGCCGAGGCCGAGCAGCTCGCCTGGATGCAGCAACTCGCCGACTGGCAGGCCGAGGAGTCCGATCCGCGCGAGTTCCGGCGCGCGTTCCCGGAGCTCGCCTCCGACGAGGTCTACGTCTTCACGCCGAAGGGCGAGGTGAAGAACCTCCCGGCGGGCGCGACGCCGATCGACTTCGCCTACTCGGTGCACACCGACGTGGGCCACCGCACCGTCGGCGCGAAGGTGAACGGTCGCATCGTCCCGCTTCACTACCGCCTGCAGAGCGGGGACTTCGTCGAGATCCTCACCTCGAAGGGCGCGGGCCGCGGCCCCTCGCGCGACTGGCTCTCGCTGGCCACGTCCTCGCGCGCGAGGAACAAGATCCGCCAGTGGTTCAGCCGCGAGACGCGGGAGGGAACCGAGCAGCGCGGCCGCGAGAGCCTCGAAAACGGCCTCAAGCAACACAACCTTCCGTACAAGAAGCTCGCGGGCTCCCCGCTGCTTGCGCAGATCATCCGGGAGATGGGCTTCAAGAAAGCCGAGGACTTCTACCTCGCGCTTGGCTCCGGGAAGCTCCAGGTCTCGCAGGTCGTGAACAAGGTGCTCGGGCGGCTCAAGACCGAAGAGGTCGTCCACGAAGAGCCGGTCCCCTTCAAGCCGAAGGCCCGCGAGGCCGTGGCGTCGCAAAACTTCGGCATCTCCGTCCCGGGCGTCGAGGACGTGCTCGTCCGGCTCGCGAAGTGCTGCACGCCGGTGCCGGGAGACGAGATCGCCGGTTACATCTCGCTCGGCAAGGGGATCACGATCCACCGCCTTGACTGCCCGAACGTGAAGGCGCTCATGCGCAACCCCGAGCGCTTCACCGATGTGGCTTGGGACGGCGGCGCCTCGCAGAGCTTCCGGGTGCAGATCGCTGTCGTCTCGTGGGACCGCCCGCGCCTCCTCGAGGACGTCGCCCGGACCTTCGCCGAGCACGGAGCGAACATCGTCGAGTACGGCGGCCACGTCGAGGATCAGATGGCGAAAAACTGGTACGTCGCCGAGGTCGGGGACATCAAGGCTCTCCGCGGTCTTCTCAACGCGCTCCGCAACGTCGACTCCGTCTTCGACGCCTACCGCGTGACGCCGTCGTAGTGCCCGAAGAGGTCCTCGCGGTCCTGCGGGAGCTCGAGCGCGCTGACGAGCGGATCGGCGCCGCCCTCGCAGATCTCGAGGGGCTCGCGGGCGAGGTCGACTCCATGCGGGCGGAGGCCGTGGAGCTCGGCGCCTTAGCCGCGCGGCTTCCGGGCGAACGCAAGGCGCGGGCTGCCGAGCTCGAGCGGGCCACAGCGGAGGCCGCGGCTGCAGAGCAGATTTTGGGGGAAGCCGAAGACGCCGTCCGCGCAGCCGGTCCTACCGATGCGCAAGAGGCCAAGCGTTTCCACGTTCGGGCGCGTGACCGCGTGTCCGTGGCGGAGCGGCGGGTCGCGGAGGCCACTGCCGCCGCAATCGACCTCGAGAGTCAGACAGGGGAGGCCACCATCCGGGGACACGCGCTGCAGACGCGCGCCCGCAAGCTGGCGGAGAAGCTTCGCGGCCGGTCCCGCATCGCAGAGGACGCGGGCAAGGAGCCGGGCCCGAGCCTCGAAGGGGTGGAAGCATGGAGCGAGGTCGCCCGCGCGTCGCTCTTCGTAGCCAGGGGCCAGCTTTCCGCAGAGCGGGAGGCCGTTATCCGCCAGGCCAACGAGCTCGGCGCCCTGGCCCTCGGCGAGCCGCTGAGCGCGATGGGCGCGGGCGCGCTCACGCGCCGCGTCGAGCAGGCGCTGAAGTAGCTGAACGTCCCTCGTTCGAGGGACGTTTCACTCGTTCGAGGGATCAAGTTCGGCCGTTTCGCACCCGTTCGGGGGATTCCGTGGCTTGAGCGCTCACGCACGATCTATCGGAGCGCCATTGCGGCCTGCGCGACACGACCCACTCTCTCAGGGCTCAATCCGGCTGCGGCGGCCTTCGAGTTCGCCGTCGTCTGGTTGACGATGGCCGGCTTCGCCCTCACAGCGATCCCCGCCGAAATCGCCCAGGACGACTGGCTGACCTTCGCCATTTTGGTGCCGATCATCGCGGCGGTGCACCTCGTCGGCGCCGAGCGGCAGAAGCACCAGGGATCGCACCATCTCGCTCGCGCCGATCTTCGCCGCGGCGCTGCTCCTGCCGCCTGCGCTCACCGCGCTCGCGATCGTCATCGCCTTCGTGCCGGGACCGTGCGCTCGAGGCCGCGCTGGTACATCGCGGTCTTCAACGTCGCGAACTTCGTCGGCCCGGCGCTCCTCGCGCGCGCGTGCTTCGATGCCGTCGGCGGATCCAGGGACACCGCCTTAGCACTCGCCGCCTCGGTCGCAATCGCCGCCTTCGTCGTCTTTCAGTACGCGGTGCTCGCGATCATGCTCCGCCTTGCGCGCGGTGTTCGGGTGCGGGACACCATCCGGGTGGACTGCGTTCTGATCGACGCAGGCCTCGTCACGCCGCGCGTCTCCCGCGACGCCTGGCCGGTCGAGAAGGCTCTCGCGCACCTCCAGTCCGAGGTGGAGACGAGCTTCGACTCCCGTTGCGTGACGGCGCTCATCCTCGTCCTCGCGGGGAAGCCGTCTGAGCAGTCCAACGGCACGGTTCAGGGGCTCGGCCCGCTGGGCGCGCGCCTCGCCTTCCCGAGCTGGAGCTCGTCAGTGCCCGTGATGGGCGTGCACGACCGCATGCCCGCGGCCGCGTGCGATCAGCGCCCGGTTCACCGGGAAGGCGGCGACGAACGCAATGGCGAGGGCAATCGCGAGGCTGCCCCAGAAGAGGACGTCGTCGAGGCCGGCGTCCATTGCGCCGGGCCAGATGAGGACGATCGTGTTGTCGACGATCTCCATGACTGCGATCGAGAGCGTGTCCGATGCGAGAGCCAGACCGACCGCGGTTGCGAAGGCGATTCCCCCGCGAACGAGCGGGACGAGCGTGAACGAGTAGCCGAAGATGAAGGCGAGGACGACCGCGATCGCGATCGACGCGGCGTTTCCCCAGCCGAGCGCGGTAGCGATCACGAGGCCGAGGATCTCTCCGATCGCGCAGCCGGTGAGGCAGTGCAGCGTGGCCGAGAACGCCAGCCGGTTCAGGCTTGCCACGGCACGCCGCCGGTGTCCCAGCCGACGAGGCTGTGCGGGGAGATGAGGATGGCCACGCGTTCGAGCAGCGCGCTGTCCTCGGGCCCGAAGGCTGCGGGGGTATCGGAGTCGATGTCGATCTCGCCGACGACCTTGCCCTCGTAGACGATGGGCACGACGATCTCGCTTCGCGTCGAGGGGAAGCATGCGAGGTAGCGCACGTCGGCGGTCACGTCGTTGACGATCTCCGTTTGCCCGCTCGCGGCGGCCGCGCCGCACACTCCCTGGCCGATCGGGATGCGGACGTGGTCGGTCGCCTGCGGCCCCTTCCACGGCCCGAGCACGAGGTCTCCCTCCTCGACGAGGTAGATACCGACCCAGGAGTAATGGTCGAAGCGGTCGTGCAGGACCTCGACCGTCTGACGGAGGACCTCGTCGGCCTCCGACTCTCTGTTGACGATGCGGTCGACCGCCTCGATTGCCCCGGTGTAGTCGCTCATGACGCGACCGCGAGATCGAGGTCGGCGCCTTCGAAGGCCGCGACCGAGTCGCGATAATCCTCCGGAACGGGATGCGGGCGGCGTTCTGCCAGGTCGACGAGCACGAGGGTCTGCTCCGCGGTGCACATGAGCGCGTCGTCGTTCACGCGGTAGGCCGCGTATTCGCCCGTCACGCTGGAGCGGCCGATCCGCTTCGTCCGCACGAAGATCTCCAGGAGATCGTCGAACAGGGCCGGAGCCTCGTAGAGAACATGGGATGCGCGCATGACGAACTCGCAGGCGCCCAGGTCCGCGTCCAGCAACTCCAGGTGGCGCAGGTACTCGACCCGCGCGTCGTCGAAGTAGGGCAGATAGCGCCCGTAATAGACGATTCCCTGGGCATCGGTGTCCGAGAAGCCCACTCGCGTGAGCGCGGAGTACTTGAACGGAGGCTTGCGCCCAGTCGGCTGTCCGAGGTTCACGGATCGCATCGTAACCGTGGCCGTCTTGCGCTTTTTCCAACAATCTGAAAGGGTCAATCCGCTTTTGCACCGGGAAAACGACTGGGGAGAGAAGCTATGAGGCGCTGGACCATCGTGGTCTGCGCTCTCGTCGCCGTCCTTGCCTGGGCCGGAGTCGCCCAGGCCGGCGCCAAGAGGCAGGTCTCGCTCAACTTCTACCGCGCGACGGTTTCGCAGGCGAAGTACCAGAAGATGCTTGCGAAGGACGTCGACATCGCGGCCGCGAAAACGACGTCCGCGGGTCGGATGCGGCTCGATCTCGTTCTGACCCGCGGCCAAGTTCGCCAGCTGCGAGCCAAGGGCATCACGGTGAAGCTGCTCCGTAATGCCAGAGGTCAGACCGCTAGGCAGGCCGCGAAAACGCAGGCGGCGGATGGCTATGTGGTGTGGCGTGACTACGACAGCAAGAGCGGAATCCGCGACTTTCTCTACAAGACCGCGGCCGAGAACCCAGATCTCACAAAGCTCGAAGTGATCGGCCACACGGCGAACGGCCGCGAGATCCTGGCCCTGAAGGTCACGGAGAACGCAAGAACCGTGGCGGACGGCACGCGGCCGGCAGTGCTGTACAGCGCGACCCAGCATGCGCGTGAATGGATCTCCACCGAGGTGAACCGCCGTCTGCTTCGCTGGTACATCGGGGAGTACCGGTCGAACAACGGGACGGTGAGGAACATTCTCACGACGTCGGAGCTCTGGTTCGTCCTCGTGTGCAACCCGGACGGCTATCAGTACACGTTCGCAAGCCCAGACACGCGGTTGTGGCGAAAGAACCTCCGGGAGCAGAACGGGACTCCGGGCACGCAGGTCGGTGACGGCGTCGATCCGAACCGGAACTACGCGGAGCACTGGAACTACGACGGTGAGGGCTCCTCGGGCATCCAGTCGAGCGACACGTATCGCGGGCCCTCAAGAGCTTCGGAGCCTGAGACGCAGGCGATCGAGGATCTGTTCGACGCCGTCGACTTCCGGTTCCAGGTCAACTACCACTCCTTCGGCCAGTGGCTTCTCTATCCGCAGGGGTGGCAGATCGGGACCCCGACGGGCGACGACCCGATCTTCTACGCCCTGTCGGGCAACAAGGACAACCCGGCCATCGAGGGATTCAACCCCGGGCTCTCATCGGACGTCCTTTACGTGACCAACGGCGAGATGACCGACTTCGCGTATTCGCGCAGAGGAACGATCTCCTGGACGCCGGAGCTCTCGCCCGGATGCGACAACTGTGGGTTCGTCTTTCCGGACGACCCAAACGCGGTGCAGAATGAGTTCAAGCGGAATCTTCCGTTTGCCCTCGACGTCGCCAGGTCTGCGATCAACCCGGCCAACCCGGTGTCGCACCTCGGCCTGACGACGAAGCCCTTCTACCTCAAGAGCGACGACACATACAAGTTCGGCCTCCCGGAGGCGAACTTTGTGTTCGACTACTCCTACGGCGACCCGCAGCCCGTGCAGGTCTTGGCACTGCGGAGCCTCGGCGACGTCACCCTGAGGTACCAGATCAACGGCGGTCCTGTTCAGAGCGAGCCGACCTCGGATTGGACTGGTGGCGAGAAGTTCGACCTCGGCACGAGCCGCTACTACCACGCCGTTCGCGGCATGGTCACGGGGACGGACCCCGGCGACAGCGTGAAGGTCTGGTTCACGGGAGGCGGACAGACCAGCGACTCCTTCACGTACCAGGCCGTCAACGAGTCGGCCAACCGCGTCCTCATCCTTGCGGCTGAGGACTACACGGGTATCTCGCCGTTTCCGCCGCACGACGGCCCCGAGTACCTGTCCTTCTATGAGGACGCTCTGGCCGCGAACGGGATCGGAGCGGACGTCTACGACGTGGACGCCCGCGGGCGCAAGGCACCGACGAACCTCGGTGTTCTAAGCCATTACGACGCCGTCGTCTGGTACACGGGCGACGACGCCGTCACCCGCGAGGTCGGCTGGGCGGGTGGACAGGCGTCGCGTCTGGCGATGGACGAGCTGCTGCACATCCGCTCGTACCTCAACGAGGGCGGCAAAGTGGTCTACACCGGCCAGTTCGCCGGGCACCAGTACACGCAGGGTCACGGGGCCCAGCGGTACGACCCGACGCAGGCGAATGCGCAGTGCGCGGCGGGAACGCCCCAGTTCTCGCGCTGCCTGATCCTGTACGGCTCGCCCTCGAGCGACCTGCAGAACGACGTCATCGAATACTGGTTCGGCGCGTTCCTCACTAATGAGCAAGCTGGCTTCGACGAGGACGGCAACAACTTCGACGTGATCGGGACGGACACCCCGTTCTCGGGCTCGTCGATGACCTTCAACGGCGGCGACGGTGCCGACAATCAGGTCCTCGACAGCGCCTCTTTCATCGCGACGAGTGGAATCCTGCCTGCGATCACGTATCCGCAGTTCGAGAGCTGGGTGGCGGCCAAGTACGACCGGCCGGGCGGGCCCTTCGAGCCGCATAGCGGTACGAGGTACGCCTACTCGCAGATCGCCGACCAGACGTTCAAGCGCTTTACCCACACGGTGAACGTGCCGACCGGCGGTGCGGACATGTCCTTCTGGGCCTCGTACAACACAGAAGCCGATTGGGACATGCTCTTCGTCGAGGCACACACGGTTGGCCAGGACGACTGGACGACGCTCGAGGAGCTGAGTGATCCGAGCCGTACGACCCAGTCGACGGGCGAGAGCTGCAAGCCCGAGAACGGGCCTGGAGGCTGGCGCACGATTCACCCGTTCATGGACCACTACCAGACGATCGTCGGAGACGACTGTGAGCCGAATGGCACGACGGGCGACTGGTGGGCTTCGAGCGGGAACTCCGGCGGCTGGGAGCAGTGGAACGTCGACCTTGCCGGCCCCGACAACCGATTCGCCGGCAAGCAGATCGAAGTCTCGATCACGTACGTGAGCGACTGGTCCTTCCAGGGCCTCGGCGTCTTCCTCGACGACATCGTCGTCTCGACGGGCGAGGGGACGACGGACTTCGAGGCGAGTGACGGCGGATGGATGACTCCGAACGCACCGGCGGGCAGCGCGCCGAACTTCAACACGTGGACTGTCACCGATGCGGCGGGCTTCCCGGAAGGAGCGGTCATCGCCACGCCCGACACCCTCTATATGGGCTTCGGGTTCGAAGGGATCACCGACGCCGCTACCCGCAACGACGTGATGGGTAGGGCGATGGACTACATGCTGGACTAGGCAGAAGGAGTCAGCTGACGAGGCCCTCGCCGCGAATCACGGCGAGGGCCTCGTCGCGCTTTTCAACCATCAGGTCCGGCGCGAGCGCTTCGAGGTTGAGCCGCAGGAGCGGCTCCGTGTTGGAGGGGCGTACGTTCAGGTGCCAGTCTTTCGCCGTCACGGAGATGCCGTCGAGGTGGGAGATCTCGCCCTCGCCGGCGAAGTGCTCCTTCAGCTCCTGCAGCTTGAGCGCGACGTCCGGGACGGGCGTGTTGATCTCGCCGGTTAGGAAGTAGCGCTCCCGGAAGGGGCGGAGCAGCTCCGAGAGCGGCTTCCCGCGCTTGGAGGCGAGCTCCAGCATGAGGAGGGCGGGAATCGTCCCGGAGTCGGCCTGGTTGAAATCGCGAAAGTAGTAGTGGCCCGAGACCTCGCCGCCGAAGAGGGCGCCTTCCTTGCGCATGCGCTCCTTGATGAACGCGTGGCCGACCCGATTCACGAGCGGTGTGCCGCCGTGCTGCTCGGCGATGTTCGGCACGGCCCAGCTCGCCCGCACGTCGTAAATGATCTTCGCGCCTGGCTCCTTCTCGAGCATCGACTCGGCCAGAAGTGCGGTCACGAAGTCGCCGGGGACGAACTCGCCGGTGTCGTCCACGAAGAAGCAGCGGTCCGCGTCGCCGTCGAAAGCGATGCCGAGGTCTGCCTGCTCGTCCCGCACCTTGCCGATGACGAACTCCCGGTTCTCGGGGAGAAGCGGGTTCGGCTCGTGGTTAGGGAAGGTGCCGTCCGGCTCGAAGAAGCAGCGCACCGCGTCCACGGGCAGCCGCTTGAGGATGGGCGGCAGCATCGCGCCCGCCATGCCGTTTCCAGCGTCGATGACGACTCGAAGCGGCTTGACCGCGCCGACGTCGATGAAGGAGAGGACGCGCTCGACGAAAGCGGGGTAGATGTCGACGCCCTCGGCCGGCGGGTCGTCTATGAGCTCCGAACTCTCGATCGTTTGGGCCCGGTCGCGCACGTCGAGAAGGCCCGAATCGCCGCCGACCGGCAGCGCGCCTCGCCGGACAATCTTCATTCCCGTGTACTCCTTCGGGTTGTGCGAGGCGGTGACCATCACGCCGCCATCGAGGTCGAGCTCGCCGACCCCGAAATAGAGCATCTCGGTGCCGATCATCCCCACGTCTACGACCTCGGCGCCGCCGTCGGAAGCCCCTTGCATGACGGCTCTGGCGATGGCCGGCGACGAGACGCGCATGTCGCGCCCGATCGCGATCGCCTTGGGCTCGAATTGCTCGACGTATGCCCGCCCGACCGCGTAGGCACCGGTCTCGTCCAGCTCGGACGGGTAGATCCCGCGCACGTCGTACGCCTTGAAGACCTTCGGGTCTAGGGCCATGCAGCCGCGATCTTACGCCGGGTCTGTTCGAGCGCCTCCGGAAGGACCTTCACGTCGGCGAGGACGGGCATGAAGTTTGTGTCCCCTGCCCAGCGCGGGACGACGTGCATGTGCACGTGGTCGACGACGCCGGCCCCCGCGATGCGGCCCAGGTTCCACCCGAGGTTGTAGCCCTGCGGCCGCATCGTCTCCGCGAGAGCTCCGAGCGCGGACGATGCGAACTGGTGCACCTCGGCGGCCTCGTCCCGATCGAGCCCACCGAAGTCCCCCTCGTGGCAGCTCGGCGCGATCATCAGGTGACCCGATGCGTACGGATACTTGTTCAGGAGCACGAAGGCGCGCTCACCCCGGTGGACGATGAGGCCCGTCTCGTCGTCGGCCTCGAGTGCACGGCAGAACACGCAGCCCTCCTGCTCGTCCGCTTGCTGGATGTACTCCAGGCGCCAGGGAGCCCAGAGCTGCTTCACGCGCGGTTCACAGCCAGCGGCGCCAGCGGAAGACGCCGAGAAGCGCGATCCCGAGGACGACCATCAAGCCGACCACGACCCAGAACCCTTCGGCGCCGCCCTCGCCCGGGACGTGTGTGTTCATCCCGAAGATGCTCGCGATCAGCGTGAGCGGGAGCAGGATCACACTGACGACAGTGAGAAGCTGGAGCCGGTACTGCTGGCGGTGCGAGATGATCGACTCGTTCGTGTCCTCGAGCGCCTCCACGACCTCCTTGTAGTTGTCGAGGAGGTCCCAGATCCGTTCCGCGGCGTCGACGATGTCGTCGAAGTAGAGCTCGAGATCCTGGGGGAGGAAACGCTGCGTGTGGCGCTCGAGCAAGCGCAGCGTGGCGCGCTCGGGCTTGATGATCTTGCGATACGCGATGATCTCCTGCTTCGCATCGGAGATGTCGCGGACGATCTCCTCGCTGCGGCGCTCCTCGAGCTCGTCCTCGATCGCGTCCAGCTTGTGCCCCACCTTGTCCAGAATCGGGAAGCAGTAGTCGAAGAGGTCGTCGAGGACGTGGTAGAGCAGATAGCCCGACGCCTTCGAGAAGAGCTCGTCGCGAAGCTCCTCGTCCTCCTCGCAGCGCCGGAAGAGGTAGGTGACGGGCAGGAGCTCGACGTTGGCGAGCGTGATGAGAAAGTCCCGGCCGAGAAAGACGTCGAGCTCGGCCGCGTTCAGCCGCTGGACCGCCTTGTCGTAGATCGGGAAGTGGAGGACGATGAAAAGGTATTCGGGGTACTCGTCGATCTTGGGTCGTTGCCGCTTCGATAGCACGTCCTCGATGTCGAGCTCGTGGAAGCCGTAGCGGTCGGCTAGATACGCGGCCTCGAGCGGCCCCGGCTCGTTGATGTGGATCCAGGTGAGCCCGTTAGCGGAGAGCTCGGCGATCCGCGGCTCGGTCCGCTCGACGAGAAGACCCGTTTCGCCGCGGGCCCGTCCACGCCTGATGCGGGGAAGAGTCGGCCGTGTCATCGGTACTGAGGGGATCGTCGAGTTGCATGCCCGGAGTACGCGATTGTACTCCGAACCCCTCGTTCTGCCTGCAAATCCAAGGACTCGCAGCACAAAGCCGCTTTACCGGCGGAGTACACTCAACCCGTGAAGATCTGCGCCAATTGCGGCGAGGAAAACCCCGATCGTTTCCGTCTTTGCGGGTTCTGCGGGACGCCCTTCGCCGCAGCTGAGGCGCCACAAGAAGTCCGGAAAACGGTGACGGTCCTGTTCTCGGATCTCGTCGGCTCGACCAGCCTCGGTGAATCGATGGACTCCGAGTCGCTGCGCGAGCTTCTCCACCGCTACTTCGAGGGCATGCAAAGCGTCCTCGAGCGTAACGGCGGGGCCGTGGAGAAGTTCATCGGTGACGCGATCATGGCCGTCTTCGGCCTGCCGAAGCTCCGTGAGGACGACGCGCTCCGGGCGGTAACCGCGGCGATCGAGATGCAGGAGGCGCTGGCGGTCCTGAACGAGGAGCTCGAGCGTGGTTGGGGCGTGAGACTCGCGAACCGAACCGGCGTGAACACCGGAGAGGTCGTCGCAGGAGACGTCACCGCCGGCCAGCGGCTCGTCACAGGAGACACGGTCAACGTCGCTGCCCGCCTCGAGCAGGCGGCCGCGGCCGGCGAGGTCCTCCTAGGAGACCTGACCTATCGCCTTGTCCGCAACGCGGTCGACGTCGACGTCGTCGCTCCCCTCGAGCTCAAGGGCAAGGCGGAGCCCGTGCCGGCCTACCGGGTGCTCGGCCTCATGGAGGCCGACTCGTCCGGCGAACAGCATCAGGCGCCGCTCGTCGGCCGAGAGCGGGAGCTGGGGCAGCTCCTCGCTGCGTTCTCCGAGGCGGTGGCGGACGATCGCTGCAGGCTCGCGACTGTATTCGGGAGCCCGGGGATGGGGAAGTCACGCCTGGTCGAGGAGCTCGTGGGGAAAGTCGGCCGGGCGGCAGCGGTCGCGCGCGGGCGCTGCCTCTCGCACGGACGAGGCATCACCTTCTGGCCCGTCGTCGAGATCGTGAGAAAGGCCGCAGGAATCCTCGAGGAAGACGCGCCTGAGACCGCGCGGGAGAAGATCGCCACACTCGCTCGAGACGACGCCGTCGCCCGTCGGGTCGCCGCCGCCGTGGGCCTCTCAGCTGAGGAGTTCCCGGTCGAAGAGACCTTCTGGGGCGTGCGCAAGCTGTTCGAGACCATGGCGGCGGTCAGGCCGCTCGTCGTGGTGTTCGAGGACGTGCATTGGGCGGAGTCGACGATGCTCGACCTCGTCGAGCACGTTCTCGGTTCGTCCGAGCGTCCGATCCTGCTCGTGTGTCTGGCCCGTCATGAGCTGGTCGACATCCGCCCGGCCTGGGAGAAGCTATCCGGGTCGAGCGTCGTTTCCCTCGACCCCCTTTCGCCAAGCGATGCGGCGCGGGTGGCGGAAAACCTGCTCGGGAACGCCGAGCTGGATCCCAATGTCCGCGCCCACATCGTTGAGGCCGCCGAGGGCAATCCACTCTTCGTCGAGCAGATGCTTTCGATGATGGTGGACGAGGGCGCCCTCCGTCAGGAAGACGGTCGCTGGGTGCCCGTTGGCCGCGCCGAGGAGATTTCCGTCCCCCCGACGATCCAGGCGCTGCTCGGCGCCCGCCTCGACCTCCTCGGACCCGAAGAGCGTGCGGTGATCGAGGCTGCTTCCGTCGCGGGTCTCGTCTTCCCCGAAGACGCGTTGCACGAGCTCGTCTCGGACGAAGTAGGCGGCCAGCTCGCGAAGCTCATCCACTCGCTGTGCCGGAAGCACCTCGTCCAGACAGGGGTTGAGTCGATCGGTGGCGGAGCCCACTATCGCTTCGCGCACGCCCTCGTTCGCGAGGCCGCTTACCAAGGGATGCTCAAGCGCACTCGGGCGACGCTCCATGAACGCTTCGTCGCCTGGGCGGACCGTGTGAACAGCGATCGTGACCGCGTCGTCGAGTTCGAGGAAATCCTCGGATATCACCTCGAGCAGGCTCACTCGAATCTCGCGGAGCTCGGTCCCCTCGACGAGCACGGGCTGGAGCTGGGCCGCCAGGCCGCGAAGCGGCTTTCGTCGGCCGGCGGGAGGGCGTTCTCCCGAGGCGACATGCCTGCAGCGGCGAATCTTCTGCGACGCGCCGCTGTGCTCCTCCCGGAACGGGACCCGTCGCGCCTCGAGCTCATCCCCGATCTCGGCGAGGCGCTCCTCGAGGTAGGGGAGTTTCCCTGGGCGGAGCTGTTCCTCGAAGAGGCGATCGAGGCGCGCAACGACGGCGAAGGGGTCGGGCCAGCCCTCGCCGAACTGCTGCTCCTCCGCCTGAAAGCGCAGGCCGGCTCGGCGGAGCGATGGAGCGAGCGACTCGTCGAGCAGGCCTCGCAGATGCTCGAGCAGTCGAATGGCGAAGGCGACGACGCGGCGCTCGGCATCATCTGGCGCTTGCTCGCCTGGGCGCACGGCACCTCCGGCCGTTACGGGCTCGCCACGACAGCTGCAGAGCGTGCGATGAAGCATGCGCGGCGGGCCAACGACGGACGTCAGACACGCCTCGCCGCCGGCTACTACGCGCTGGCCGCGCTCCACGGCCCGACGCCCGTGCCTGAAGCGATCCAGCGTTGCGAAGAGATCGCGTCTGAGGCCGAGGGCGACCGCCGCACCCAGGGGGTGGTGACCAGCACCCTGGCAGTCCTCCTCGCCATGCGCGGAGAGTTCGACCGGGCCCGCCGCCTGGCTGGAGAGGCGCAGGCGCTCCTGGCCGACCTCGGTCCTACGGTCGTCGGATCATCCACGTCCCTCGAGACCGCGTGGGTGGAGCGCCTTGCGGGAGACCTGAGTGCAGCGGAGCGCGAGCTTCGTCGCGACTACGGGTCTCTCAGCCAGCTCGGCGAGCGGTATTTCCTCTCCACGGTGGCCGGCGAGCTGGCCAGAATCGTGTACGCGCAAGGGAGGCTCGATGAGGCCGATCAGCTGAGCCGCCAAGCTCAGGAGCTCGCCGACGACGACGACATCGCGTCGCAGACCCTTTGGCGCACTGTCCAGGCGAAAGTCCTTGCCCGGAAAGGAAACCGTGACGGCGCCCTCATTCTCATCGGCGAAGCCGTCGATCTCCTTACCCCGACGGACGCCGTGTCAGCTCAGGCCGAGACGCTCGTCGACCTGGCCGACGTTCTACGCAACTCGGGCCGGGGCAAGGATGCCGACGAGGTGCTCGGGGACGCGGTGAAGCTCTTCGAAGTGAAGGGAAACCTCATGGCGGTCGAGGCCGTCCGCGATCCCGAGGCCGCGGCCTATTTCATGTAGCCGTTGTGGCTGTTGAGCAGGGTGGCGACCCAGTCGCCGTCCGGCAGCTTCTTGACACCGCTGAGGCACGGTAGCTCGCTTACAGGAGGCGTTGCGGACGAGCACTTGCTCGTAATTAGCTGCAGCTTGCAGCCGCTCACGCACTCGGTGTAAAGGAGCGCGAACTTCTTGGCGTTCAACGAGGACGGGATGAGCGTGCTATCCCACCGCAGCGGGAAGGCCAGCGGGGGGTCGAACGTCCCGGGAATACTCGCGTGGAACCAGTCGCCGCCTCGGCAGATCACCTTCTTCGGACACGGAAGCGGGACGGTGACCTCGTCGATCAGGGCGGTCGTCGCCACCGGCGAAGTCGTGATGATGGCCTGGCCGATCAAGGGATCGGTCGCGGTTGCGACACCGGTGTCCGTAGGATCGGTCGTCAACGTGAGCGAGGCGCCCTCCGGAACGAACGACGCGGCGGTTCCCTCGAGCACCTCGACCGTCGTGTCCTCCGACGCATTCACCATGTCCTGCTTGGGGTCGGCCGTGGGCCCGTCGTTCGCCCGTTCGTCGAAGGAGGCCGTGAGCGTTGCTTTCGCGGCGCCCTCGGTCTCAGGTGCGACGGCAACGAACGTGACCGTCGCGTTCGCTCCGCTGGCGAGTCGCCCGAGGACGCAGGTCGGCTGGCCGTCGACCGAGCAGGACCCGAGGCTCGAGGTGACCGAGTCCAGTGTGAGTCCTCCGGTGAGCTCGATGTCGGCGGTCACGTGCGTGGCGGTCTGGCTGCCCTCGTTGGCGACGTGTGAGACATAGGAGACGTAATGAGGCGTGTCGTCCGAGGGCGGAACCGTGGCCGGCGTGCCGACGAGGTCGACGCAGACGAGCGGGCCGCTCGCAGAGCACTGAGGTGTGCTCGCGCCGGAGCCTGTGCCGCCGCCGAGCAGTGCGGCTCCTGCGAACGCGAGAACCAACCAACGCAGCCTCATTCTTTCCCCTCTCACCGAGTCGTCCCCTAGTTTCAGCTCCGATAGTTTCAGTTTCCGGGAGCAGGTTCAACTGACTGCTGCCGACAAGCGAATGCGCCTGGCAGGAATCGAACCTGCGACCTTGCGCTCCGGAGGCGCACGCTCTATCCCCTGAGCTACAGGCGCGTGGGGCTTAGTCTACCCCCCGTGAAGTTGAACCACCGGAC
Source organism: Gaiellaceae bacterium (assembly GCA_035296905.1). Classification (GTDB taxonomy): domain Bacteria; phylum Actinomycetota; class Thermoleophilia; order Gaiellales; family Gaiellaceae; genus DATEOR01. The sequence goes on along the minus strand of DATHAA010000022.1, from coordinate 5,714 downwards.
CGTCACGCTCGCGCTCCGCGAGCCGTTCTCGATCTCTCGCTCGACCGACGAGACCGTGGACTCGGTCTTCGTCGAGATCGAACATGACGGGCTCGTCGGGTACGGCGAGGCCTCGCCGCAGGAGCACTACGGGGAGAGCCCGGAGTCGGCGTCGGCCCTTCTGACCGAGGTGGAGCCCATGCTCGGCGAGGACCCGTTCGCTCTCGACGAGATCGAGGAGCGGCTCGCGTCCCTCCCCGGCGAGCACGCGGCGAAGGCTGCCGTCGACATGGCGCTCCACGACCTCTGCGGAAAGGCCGCCGGCGTCCCGGTGTGGCGCCTCCTCGGCCTCCGCCGCGAAGGCCCGCCCACCTCGTGGACGATCTGGCTGGGCGATCCCGACGACATGGCGCGGAGGACGGAGCAGGTCGGAAGCCGCTTCCGCCGCCTCAAGCTGAAGCTCGGCGCGGGCGACGGGCTCGACGTCGAGCGCGTGCGAGCGGTGCGTGGTGTCACCGATCTTCCGCTCCAGGTGGACGTGAACGAGGCCTGGGAGCTCGACGAGGCGCTCGAAAACGTCGAGGCGCTCTCCGGTCTCGGCGTTCAGTACGTCGAGCAGCCGCTGCGGGCCGGTCATCCGGAAGGGCACCGGCTGAAAGCCGCCTCGCCGCTTCCGATCTACGTGGACGAGGACGTCCACACGCTGAAGGACGTAGCTGCAGCGGCCGAGCGCGCCCGCGGAATCAACATCAAGCTTGCAAAGAGCGGGGGCATCCGCGAGGCGATGCGGATGGCCTACGCCGCGAAGGCGCTCGAACTCGGCGTCATGCTCGGCTGCATGGTCGAGTCCAGCGTGGGGATCGCGGCCGCCGCGCAGATGGCGAGCCTCTGCGATCACGTCGACCTCGACGGCAACCTCCTGCTCGGCGAGGACCCGTGGGCGGGGGTGGACTTCGTGGACGGCGTCCAGGTTCCGTCCGACCAAGCCGGCCTCGGAGTGCATGAAGCGCTATCTCGTACTGGCTGAGGGCTACTCGGCCGATCCGCACTACGGGAAGACGGCGCGAGGCGTGATGCGCTACGGCGCCGACCCGGTGGTCGCGGTGGTGGACTCGGAGCGGCCGGGCGGGAGCCTCGACGGCGTGCCGGTCGTCGCGACCGTCGAGGACGCGCTCGCATACGAGCCGACAACGGCGCTCGTCGGCGTGGCGACCGCGGGAGGGCGGCTCCCGGAGAGGTGGCGCGACATCCTGAAGAGTGCGCTCGCCGCGGGACTCGACCTCGAGTCGGGAATGCACCAGTTTCTCGGGGACGACCCGGAGCTCGCCGAGCTCGCGCGAGGGCACGACGCCGAGATCCGCGACCTGCGCCGAGCGCCGGCAGGCCTGAGCGTCCCGACCGGCGAGAACCTGAAGCATGGCGCGACCGCGATCCTCACTGTGGGCTCCGACTGCGCGATCGGGAAGATGAGCGTCTCGCTCGAGCTCGACCGGGGCGCGCGCGAGCGCGGCCTGAGCTCGGTCTTCGTACCCACAGGCCAGACGGGGATCGCGATCGCGGGCTGGGGGATCGCCGTGGACGCCGTCGTGGCGGACTTCATCGCGGGCGCGGCCGAGCGCCTGGTCGTCGAGGGCGCCGGCCGCGGCGACCTCCTCTGGGTCGAGGGTCAGGGCTCGCTCGTGCATCCCGACTACTCGGGGGTCACCCTCGGCCTCTTCCACGGGAGTGCGCCGCATTTCCTCGTCCTCTGCCACCAGGTCGGAGACGAGCACATCCAGGATCTCCCCGCGCATCCCATCCCGTCGCTGCCCGAGCTCGTCGAGCTCCACGAGCGCATCGCGCTCCCCGCCAGGCCCGCAAAAGTCGTCGCACTGGCCCTGAACACGCGTCGGCTCGACGAGGAGGCGGCGCGGGCGGCGATCGAGGCGGCAGAGGATGAGACCGGATTGCCCGCAGACGACCCTGTCCGTTTTGGACCTGGCCGTTTATTGCACGCAATCCTGCCTCGCGCCAGTCGGGTATAAGACAGGCGTGACCGACGCGCGCATTTCGCGACTCGCCGACCTCATCGTCGACTACTCGCTCGAGCTCCAGCCGGGCCAGGTCTTTCGGATCGACGCGCTCGACGCGGCTTCTCCGCTCACGCTCGCGTTCTACCACTCGGCGATCCGCGCGGGCGCGTTCCCGTTTTTCAGCGTCGGACTCGAGGGCACTCTCGAAATGCTCCTCGAGCACGGGACGAACGAGCAGATCGAGTACATCGCGCCTCAGCAGTGGGAGGAGATCGAGGAGATCGACGCGATCGCGACAATCTGGTCCGAGGCGAATACCCGCGCACTCTCGCGGGTCGATCCGGCGCACCATGCGAACTACCTCGCCGCCCAGCGCCGCCTGCACAACCGCCGCTGGGAGCGCATCGCGGCGGGGGAGATGCGCTGGTGCGGCACGCTCTTCCCGACGAATGCGCATGCACAGGACGCCGCGATGTCGCTTTCGAGCTACGAGGACTTCGTCTACTCCGCGTGCCACGTGGACACGGGTGAGGCGGCGGAGCACTGGCGGCTCGTCGCCGCTTCGCTCCGCGCCCGCGCCGAGTCGCTCGGATCCGTGAAGGAGCTTAGCATCGTGGGCCCGGACACGGACCTTCGCGTTGGCGTCGAGGGCCGAACCTGGATCGCCGCGGACGGGAGGTACAACATGCCCGACGGCGAGGTCTTCACGAGCCCTATCGAGAACGCGACCGAAGGGGAGATCCGCTACACGTTCCCCGCGATCTACCACGGGCGCGAGGTCGAGGACATCCGCCTGCGCTTCGAAGGCGGACGCGTCGTCCATGCCGAGGCTGCCCGCGGCGACGATTACCTGAATATTCTGCTTGCGATGGACGACGGCGCACGGATCCTGGGCGAGGTCGCCTTCGGCCTGAACTACGAGATCGACCGCTTCACACGCAACATCCTCTTCGACGAGAAGATCGGCGGCACGATGCATCTCGCTCTGGGCTCCGCGTTCTCGCAGGCCGGCGGAAGCAACATCTCCGGCCTGCACTGGGACATGATCTGCGACCTCCGCGAGGACGGCGAGGTCTATGCGGACGGCGAGCTGATCTGGCAGGCCGGCCGGTTCCTCCACGAGCCGGTGCCGGCGCCTGCCGCCGTCGAGGCTGCCGAGCTTGCCTGATCTCCGCCACGAGCGGTTCGCGCAGGTGCTCGTCGACTACTCGACGAGCGTGGGGGAGGGCGATCTCGTCCTCATCGAGTCCACACCGCTGGCCAGGCCGCTCGTCACCGCGCTCTACCGGAGGGTCGTTCAGGCGGGCGGCCACCCGGAGGTGCGGATCGGCGTCGACGGCGCCGTGGAAGCTCTCCTCGCCGGCGGAAACGACGAGCAGCTCGGCTGGATCAGCCCGCGGCTGCGCGGCGACGCCAAGGAGGCGAACGTCCGCATCGCCATCGAGGCCGATTCGAACACGCGGGGCCTGACCGGCATCGATCCCGGGCGGCAAGCAGTCTTCGCGCGCTCGCGCGCCCACCTGCGCGACATGACGATGGAGCGCGCTGCCGCGGGCGAGCTCAGGCGCGTCGTCACCGCCTTCCCGACCAACGCTTCGGCGCAGGACGCGGAGATGTCACTCGCGGACTACGAGGACTTCGTATACCGCGCTGGCTTCCTCGACGAGGACGACCCGGTCGCGTCCTGGCAGGCGCTGGGCCAGGAGCTCGCGCGACTCGCCGAGTGGCTCGGGACGAAGAAGGAGCTGCGCGTGGTCACCGAGGGGACCGATCTCACCGTCGGCGTCGACGGGCGCACGTGGGTCCCGTGCGACGGCAAGGAGAACTTCCCCGACGGAGAGGTCTTCACCGGCCCCGTCGAGACGAGCGTCGAGGGCCATGTCCGCTTCAGCTTTCCCGCGCCGCACGGGGGCCGCCTCGTACGCGACATCGAGCTTCGCTTCGAGGGCGGCGAGGTCGTAGAGGCGCATGCGAGCGAGGGCGAGGACTTCCTCCGGGAGATGCTTGCGATGGACGAGGGCGCACGGCGGCTCGGTGAGTTCGCCTTCGGGATGAACGACTCCGTGCAGGAGTTCACCGGACACACGCTCTTCGACGAGAAGCTGGGCGGCACCGTGCACATGGCGCTCGGCAAGGCCTATCCCGAAAGCGGCGGCAAGAACGAGTCCGCACTCCACTGGGATCTCGTGTGCGACCTCCGCGGCGAGAGCGAAGTCCACGCGGACGGCGAGCTCGTCTATCGCAACGGCGAGTTCCTCCCCGATCTCTTCTGATCGCGCTTCTGGGAGACACGCATCTCCCGCGCGGCGCGCGTTCTCTTCCTGCGGACTGCCTCCGGCTCCTAGAGGCCGCGGACGCCATCGTTCACACGGGCGACTTCACGGCGTCCTCCGTGCTCGCCGACTTGGAGCGCTTCGGCCCGGTGGTCGCGGTACACGGAAACATGGACGACGCCGGGCTTCGCGCGTCCCTTCCGGTGAGAACGACGGCCGAGCTCGAGGGGCTTCGGATCGGGCTCGTCCACGACGGCGGACCGGCTGTCGGTCGTCACGAGCGCCTGCGCGAGCTCTTCCCGGGCTGTGACGTCGTCGCCTACGGCCACAGTCACATGCCGGAGGTCTCGCGGGCCGCGGACGTGTGGATCGTCAACCCGGGAAGTCCCACGGAACGACGCCGGGCCCCCCAGCACACGATGGTCGTGATCCGGAACGGGGGGCCGGAGCTGATCGCCGTTCGCGCATGACATCCGATGGGTGCCATACTATGCGAACACATGTTCGCTACACGCACCTGGATAGTCATCGCAGTTCTGCTGGTCGTCGTCTCCGCGGCGCTCTCGAATGCCCGGGTCTCCAACGGTGCGGGACACGAGACGCGGCACCGCGTCCGCGCCGGCGAGACTCTGTGGTCGATCGCCGAGGCGAACTACGCAGGCGACCCGCGGAAGGCGATCTGGCGCATCGAGCAGCGGAACGGGCTGGTCGGAGCCGACATCTCGGCCGGCACGGTTCTCGTCCTCCCGCCCTGAGCTGCTAGCCCGCGATGAGCGCTTCGGAATCCGGAACGCCGAAGTCGCCCGGGCGCTTGGCCACCGCTGGCGAAGAACGCATCCACGACAATGGGGGAGAACTGCGTGCCGCGATGCTCCCGCACCTCCTCGAACGCTTCCTCGAAGTGGAGGGCACGCTGGTACGGGCGCTCGATGGTCATCGCGTCCCACGCGTCCGCAAACCCGACGATCGTGGCAAGGAACGGTATGTCCTCGCCGGCGAGCCGCTCGGGATAGCCCGTGCCGTCCCAGCGCTCGTGGTGGTGGCGGAGAATGGGGATGCACTTTCGCAGGCCGAACTTGGAGACGATGCGCGCTCCTTCGCTCGAGTGGCGCTTCATGAGCTCGTACTCGTCCTCGGTGAGCTTGCCGGGCTTGATTAGGAGGACGTCCGGGATCGCGATCTTGCCGATGTCGTGGAAAAGGCCTCCGAAGCGGACGGACTCCAGGTCCTTCGGCGGGATTCCGAGCTCCTGGGCGACGGAGACGGCGATGCGCTGCACGCGCAGCGAGTGTCCCGCCGTGTACGAATCTTTCGCCTCGACGGTGGCGTTTAGGCTCTCGATTGCCTCGACCGAGCTCTCCTCCAGCAGGCGGTAGGACTCGCTGAGGGCGGCAGAGCGCTCGCGGAGAGCCGTCGTCTGGCGGCGGAGCATCCCCGAGGCATTCCGGGC
>DATHAA010000021.1:0-6378 GCA_035296905.1 Gaiellaceae bacterium | reverse complement strand
CTCCTCGGGGAGCGGCCCTCCGAGCGAGCGGGCCGCGGTTTCCGACCCGGGCGTGAGCAGCGGGCGCTCGTCCAGTCCGTGGAGGTATCGGCGCGCCTCGGTCGCGACGAGTGAGAGCACCTCATCGAGCTCACCGGGATGCACGGTCAGAGCTCCCCGACCCGCCGGCAGACTTCCACGTGAAAGGCGGCTGCGTAGCCGAGGTCGTCCACATGGATCCGCTCGTCCTTGTTGTGGAATCCGGTCGAACGCACCTCTTCGGGCGTGTGCCGTGAGGGCCAGAAGCCGTACGCCAACGTGCCGAAGGACTGGCGGAGGTAGTGGGAGTCGGTGAAGCCGACGGAGAGCACCGGGAGCAGTGTTGCACCCGGATCGCGCTCGTCCAGAAAGCGCTGGCAGAGGTCGTAGAGCGGCGAGTCGATGGAGGCGATGGTGCCCCCGCTCGGCGGCTCGAGGAACTCGAGCTCGTAGGGAAGGTCGGTGCCGAGCGCTAGCCGCAGTTCGGTCTCGAGATCCGTCTCGGTCATGCCCGGAAGGACACGGCAGTCGCACTCGACGCTTGCGCGGCCGGGCATCACGTTCCGTGCGCTCGAGCCCCGCAGCCGCGTTGGTGCGATCGTGATCCCGAGCAGCGCCGGCAGCTCGTGCGGGAAGCCGGAGTGGAGCGCCGACGCTCGCGCCACGGCGTCGTCGACGTCACCGTCGAAGGGGCCGACTAGGGCTTCGAGCATGGCCCGGGTCTCGGGGAGAACATGGCGCTCGGTGCGATAGGCCGCGAGGCGCTCGATCAGCCTGGCGAGGCGGGGAACGGCGTTGGCGCCCGCAGTCGGCATCGAGGCGTGGCCTGCCTCGCCGAGCGCGGTGACCAGCACGGGCAGCGTCGCCTTCTCGCCGACCACGATCGGTACGACGACACGGCCGTCGGCCAGAACGAGCCGCTCGCCGCCGCCCTCGTTCAAGGCGTAGTCCGTGCGGAGGTCTGGCCGCTCGCCGACCAGCCAGATCAATCCGACCTGCTCCGTTCCATCTTCCTCGTCAGCCTCCGCGATATAGACGAGGTCGCCGCGCGGCCGGTGGCCCGAGCGCGCCAGCTCCGCCATGGCAACGGCTCTCGTGGCCGTCTCGTTCTTCATGTCGACGGCGCCGCGGCCCCACAGGTACCCCTCGTCGTCCACGTGCGCCTCGAACGGCGGATGCTTCCAGTCCTGGGCGTCGGCAGGGACGACGTCGGTATGGCCGAGGAGGGCCAGGCTCGGCCCTTCGCCCGTGCCCGGGATCCGAGCGATCAGATTGGCGCGGTCGGGGTCGCGCGCGACGAGCTCGCACTCGATGCCGTTCGCCTCCAGGTACTTCTTGAGCACGAGGGCGGCCGACGTTTCCCGGCCGGGCGGGTTCGATGTGTCCACCCTGATCAGGTCGCGGGCAAGCTCGAGCGCCTCGTCCCGAAGGTCACGCTCGTTCACGGGCATCTAGCTCCAGGCCACGTCGACGATCTCGGGTAGCTCGACGCCGAGCGCCCGCCAGAAGACGCCTCCGTTCTGGGAGACATAGAGGCGGTTTCGGGCGCCGTACAGAACATGATCCGGATTCTCCCCGATGACGACCGCCTTGCCGGTGGGCAGCCCCGATCCGCGCTCGGTCCAGGTCGTTCCGGCGTCGTGGGAGACCATCAGCGGGGGTCGCCGCTCGAGAACGAGGACGATCGCCGAGCCGGCGGCGTCAATGTCCAGGAAGTGATCCTTGGCCCAGCCTGGAACGAGGTGGAGGGGCCGCTCGCGCTCGATCGCGCCCCCCGCATGCCGGTCGATTAATTCGTCCTCGTCGGCGGACTCGCCGATCTCGACGGCGTACACGGCGTCCTCACAACCGGCGAGCGCGATCACGGCGTCCGAGAGGCCGTTGCCGGTCGCGCCACCGGCCGGAGCCGCAGGGCTGCGTAGAGGAGGAAGCCGGCCCCGAAGGCTGGAATCGACGCCCCGGTCGTCACCGTGCCGGCGTCGGGGACATGACCGAGCCACGACGTCCAAAAGCCGGGTCCCGTCGGCTGAATCCACTGGTAGACGGCGAACCCGCCCAACCAGGCGACCAGACCGCTCCAGCGGACTGCGACGGGCGCGGCGGCTCCGATCACGAAGTCGGCTGCGAGGACGCCGAAGAGTGGGATGAAGAACGAGCCGAGCAGGAAGAGAAACGACTGATACTCGACGAGGTCGATCACGAGTGCGGCACCCGTAGCAGTTCCGGCCGCGGCCAGGATCAGGAGGCGCTGCGGCGCGTCGGGGACGAGGTTCTGGAGTGAGACGGCCGCCGAGTACACGTTGGCGAACGGCTCGTCGGTCTCGTCGACGGTGAGCGCCAAGAGGGCGATCGCGCTCGCGAGACCGCCGACAGCTACCGCAGGGATGAGCGTGGTCGGGTCGGAGAGGTCTCGCGAGAGGAGGAGCAGGGCGCCCAGCCCGTAGAGAAGTGCGTTCGGCACGAAGTAGCCGATCGCGGTTCCCCAGAACGCTCCCTTGCCGCTCCTCGAGAACCTCGTGTAGTCGGCGGCGAGCGGGAGCCAGGATGCAGCCATCGCCACGGTCAGGTCGACCCCCTGCCAGAACGTCAAGCCTCCCTCGCCGGGCCGCGACCAGAGCGCTCCCAGGTCGGCGCCGTCGACGGCCCACCAGACGAGGTAGACAGTCGAGGCGAGGACGGCCCAGAGCGCGAAGCGTCGAACCCAGCGGCGGACGAACGAGATCGGCCCGGCCAGGGCGAGCAGCGCGGTCAGCGCCCCGAACGCAAGCACCCAGACCCAGCGCGCCTCGAACCGGAAGGCACGGTCGGCAAGGGCGCTCGCGGCTGTCGCGATCACGATCAGCTCGAAGGTCGCCCAGCCGAGGTTCTGGAGGACGTTCAACGCCGTTGGGGCATACGAGCCGCGGACTCCGAGGGGCTCACGGAGAAGCACCATTCCGGGTAGGCGCCGCTCGGCTCCGATTAGGCCGGCCAGCCCAAGCAGGGCGTTGCCGACAAGCGCACCGACGAGGATGGCGAGAAGCGCGCGCGGCAGGCCGAGCGCCGGTACCAGCAATGCACCCGCGACCAGGACGAGCAGTGACACACCGAGGTTCGACCAGAGAAGCAGGTTGTCGACGAAGGAGAGCGTCCGCAGGCGCTCGGGAACGGGTGTGATCCCCCAGCTCCGCTCCGATCTGTCCACGACCGCTCCCTTCGCTGGCATTACCCAGATCAGGTTCGTCGGGTCAGGGCTCCCAGCCCTATCTCAGCCGCTAGGAAGCGGCACCCCGGGCTTTCGGGCTTGAAGTCTAACCCTAAGGCTTCGGACGGGAGTCGCTCGCGGCCACAGCTCGGGCGAACCGCTAGACGGGAGCCCCGGCGAGTCGCTCGATTCGCTGCACTGCCCGCCGAAGCGGCTCCTCCTCGAAGAGGAACGGCTTCGCGTTCTCGAGGTTTCGCACCGGGCCGTCGAGCTGATCTGACCCGGCCGCGCCGTTCAGGGCGTACCGGAGCGGGATCTCGTGGCAGACGACCAGCACGTGCTCGTAAGGAGATGCCAGCATCCGCGCGAATCCCTCGGCGTAGCGTCTGGCAGCATCGTTCATGCTCTCCCCGGCCGGAAAAGGATCATCGCGCGTATGCGCCCGCTTCCAGGTGCGGTACTCGTCGATGGGTCTGCCCTCGAGCTCGCCAACGTCGATGTCGTCGAGCAGGGCCTCCTCGAAAAGCTCCACATCTCTTCCTGCAACCGCGATCCGAGCCGTCTCTCGCGTGCGAGCGAAACGCGTGTGGACGCAGGCGTCGAGCGGGATGTTCGCGACCTGGAGGCCGAGGAGCGCTGCCTCCTCGCGGCCGCGCTCGGTCAGGCCGACCGGAACGGACGGGTCGCCGTTCACAAGCGAGAGCTCGTTCAGGGTTGACTCGGCGTGGCGGGCGATGACGAAAAGGCGCATCGCTCGAATCAGATCACGAAATGCTCCTCGCGCACCTCCCCGCGAGCGAATCGCTCCAGTGAGAAGGGAGAGAGGTCAAGGGTTGGTTCGCGTCCGACGACGAGCTCGGCCAGGTGCTCGGCGACCGCGGGGGCCTGCTGGAATCCGTGCCCCGAGAAGCCGGTCGCGTAGAGGAAGCCCTGCGGATCCGCGGTCGCCCCGACGATCGCGTTGTGATCGGGGCTCATCTCGTAGTACCCGCTCCAGCTCGCCTGCACCGGCAGCTCTGCGAGCAGGGGAAGCCGGCGGAGTGCGTGCTCGGCAACGTCGTCGAGCGACTCCTCCCGGCCGCCGAACACCAGGCCCGGGCCCTCGCTGTGGAAGTAGAAGCCGGTCGAGAAGTCGACCGTTAGCGGCAGGCTTCGCGGCAGGCCGCCCGAGTCTGGCGTGTAGTGCATGAATCGCCGTTCCCCATGAACGGGGAGGTCGACGCCGGCCAGCGCGGCAACGTCGCCCGACCATGCGCCCGCCGCGCAAACGACGGTCGGCGTGGCGATTCGCCCGGCCCGGGTAGCGACGCCGGTGACCCGACCACCCTCCACATCGATTCCGGTTGCCGGGTCGCCCTGCCGGATCCGTGCGCCGCTGCTGCGGGCTGCGGCAGCGTAGCCCTGGACGACCGCTTCGGGGGTCGCGTAGCCGTCGATGGGGCAGAAGGTGGCGGCAAGGAGGTCGGAGGTTTCGAGGCCAGGGACGATCGCCGCCGCCTCTTCGACGGGAAGCTCCCGGGACGGAACCCCCAGAGAGTGCTGGAGCTCCAGGGCGGCACGGAACTGGGCCTCGTCCTGCTCGTTGTCCAGCAAGAAGAGGTAGCCCGCCTGGTCGAAGTCGATTTCCGCACCGACGAGCTCGGCGAACGCGGTGAACTCGTCGATCGACCTGAGCGCGATGCGCACGTTTAGCTCGTCCGCGAACTGGGCCCGGATGCCTCCCGCCGACTTGCTCGTGGACCCGGAAGCGAGCTCGTTCCACTCCAGGAGGACGATGTCCGTCACGCCCAGGGTGGTGAGGTGGTAGGCGACGCTCGCGCCCATGACTCCGCCACCGACGATCACCACCTCTGCCGACTCGTCCACGGGCAGAATGTAGAGGGTTGCGCCTCCACTACCGATCAACCGCCTAGACGATGCCGATCGAAGCAGGCGACCCGGCTCCGCACTTCGCGCTCCCCGATACAGCCGGGAATCTCGTTGGGCCTGCCGATTTCGTGGGCCGGCCCGTCCTCTTCGTCTTCGCGCGGCACCTGTACTGACTCGTCTGCCAGAGGCACCTGGTTCAGGTGCAGAAGGAGCTCGCGGGCCGGGAGGAGCTGGACGTGGCGATCGTCTCGCCCGCAGAACCGGAGCCGCTCCAACGCGTCGGCCGGGAGCTCGGGCTGACCGTGCCCCTCCTCTCGGATCCGACGTGGAGCACCTACCGGGTTTTCGGGTTCGGCCGCGCGGGTGCGGGCACGCTCCTGTTCTCGCCGCGCGCCTGGTGGGCAGGATTCCGATCCGTCCTGAAAGGGCGCCTCCCGCACAGGGCGACCGAGGACTACGCCGAGCTCGGCGGCGACCTTCTTCTCGCGCCCGACGGCCGTGTTGCCTGGATCCGCCGCAGCCGAGGCGCAGCCGATCGCCCCGCGCCCTCGGAGGTCCTCCGCACCCTCCGCGGGCCGAGGTTTCGCTCCACCGACGACGGGTAGGCGACGGCGGACAGTGCGAGCGGTTCGCCGCTCCGCTAACGGGCTGCACCAGCAGCGCGTCGCCGAAGCGGCCGGGGCGGGGCTCCCCGGCCGCTCCGCGTTGTTAGGCTCGCCGCGTGCTGCAACCGTTCGACATCGAGGGAGCCAGAGAGCGTCTCGGAGCAAGCGGCGGCTACGAGATCGTGCACGAGTCGCCCGGGCTCGAGCTCGGGATATACGTCCTCGTCGCGCCCGAGCCCGACCGCCAGCAGCCCCACGAGGACGATGAGGTGTACTACGTGCTCGAGGGGCGGGGAACGCTCGACGTGGAAGGCGAGACCGTCGAACTCGAGGAAGGACACGCGGTGTTCGTGCCCGCGCACGCGGAGCACCGGTTCAGCTCCTACGAGCTGCTCAGCCTGCTCGTCGTGTTCGAGCGCAAGCGCGAGTAGACGCTCCGTGCGGGTCTTCGTCACCGGGGCGACCGGGTTCCTCGGACGTCATCTCGTCCCGTTGCTCCTCGAGCGCGGCGACGAGCTTCGCGCCCTGGTCCGGCCCGCGACGGATGCGAGTGCGCTCGAAGAGATGGGCGTTGAGATTTTCCGGGGGAGGCTCTTGACGGAAGACGTCCGCCCGGCGGCGGTCGGCTGCGAGCTCGTCTTCAACCTGGCCGGTCGTGTCTCCCACGAGCCGAAGGACCTTCCGCTCCTGCGCGAGGCGAAC
>DATHAA010000020.1:0-44966 GCA_035296905.1 Gaiellaceae bacterium | reverse complement strand
TGCAACTTTCGCTGCGTCTACTGCATGCCGAAGGAGGTCTACGGGCGCGACTACGCCTTCCTCCCCCGACGCGACCTCCTGACGTTCGAGGAGATCGCGCGTCTCGCCCGGGTCTTCGCCGGCCTGGGCGTCGAGAAGATCAGGCTCACCGGCGGCGAGCCCCTCATCCGCCGGGAGGTCGATCGCCTCGTCGGGATGCTCGCGGAGATCCCCGGTCTCGACCTCACGCTGACGACGAACGGCGCCGTCCTCGCGCAGAAGGCGCAGGCGCTCAAGGACGCGGGGCTCCGCCGGATCACGGTGAGCCTCGACTCCCTCGACGACGAGGTGTTCCGGGCCATGAACGACGTCGACTTCCCCGTGCAGCTCGTCCTCGAAGGGATCGAGTCGGCCTCGGCCGTCGGGCTCCCCGTGAAGGTGAACGTCGTGGTGAAACGCGGCGTCAACGAGGACGGCGTCCTCCCGATGGCGCGCCATTTCCGCGACCGTGGCCACACCGTGCGCTTCATCGAGTACATGGACGTCGGGCATACGAACGGCTGGCGTCTGGACGACGTCGTGCCCGCCGCGGACATCGTCGCGGCCATCGACGCGGAGCTGCCACTCGAGCCGCTGCCACCCCGCTACCCGGGCGAGGTCGCCGAGCGCTACCGCTATCGAGACGGCAGCGGCGAGATCGGAGTCATCGCCTCCGTCACGCGCCCGTTCTGCGGCGCCTGCACGCGGGCCCGGCTGTCCGCAGACGGCTCGCTCTACACGTGCCTCTTCGCCACGACCGGCCACGACCTGCGCGGCCTGATGCGCGAGGGTGCGGCCGACGACGAGATCGCCGCGGCACTCGGCGGAATCTGGCGCGAGCGCACCGACCGCTATTCGGAGCTCCGGTCGTCCGCGACACCTGACCTCCCGAAGGTCGAGATGTCCTACATCGGCGGCTGAGGAGTAGGCTCGCGTCGTGCCCAGCCCGAAGCTCGAGCGCGCGAAGCAGGCCTACACGGTCGAGGCGCGCCGGCTGGCCGCCCAGTCCATGGCCCAGCTGGAGGAGGCGAAGGTCACCCCCGACGCGCTGACGATCTCGGGCGTCGCCCTCTGTATCGCGGGCTCCTTGGCCGTCTTCTTCGAATACGCGGGCTGGGGCTTCTACTGGCTCGGCGCGGTGCTCTTCGTGGTCGGATCCCTGCTCGACGTGCTCGACGGCGCGCTCGCGCGGAGCCGGGGAATCGGAAGCCCCTTCGGCGCCTTCCTCGATTCGACCGTCGACCGCGTCGGCGAGGGCTTCATGATCGGCGCGATCGGCCTCGTCCTCATGCGCCACGATCAGATGTGGGGTGTGGGACTCGCGTTCGCCGCCGTCGCCGGTTCTTTCCTCGTCAGCTACGCCCGCGCGAGGGCCGAGGCGCTCGGCCTGCGCGGGGATGTCGGCCTCGGCAGCCGCGCCGAGCGGGTGGTCGTGATCACGGCCGGGCTCGTTCTCGCCCCCCTCCACGAGCTCATCCTCCCCGCGACCATGGCCCTCCTCGCGACGACAGCGTGGATCACCGTGGTCCAGCGGATCCTCTTCGTTCGCAAGCAGCTTCGCAGCGCCTGATAGCACATTTGTGCTATCACTAGTGCGGATGGCACGGGAGCGCAAAGACGTACTCGTCCGCATGCCCGCGGATCTCAAGCGCAATCTCGCACGCGAGGTCGAGGCTGGTGAAGGGAGTCTCAACGATCTCGCGGTCGGCATTCTCGCCTCCCGTTTCGCCGTCCCCTTCGAGCCCAGTGGGCGTAAAGGGAGCGCACCCAGCACCTCGGGTGACGTGCTGCTCCGAATGCCTCCCGAGCTGAAGGAAAAGCTTTCACGGCGAGCGCGCGAGCGGAAGCGGACGCTGAATCAACTCGTCGTCGAAACGCTCGAAGAGCGCTTCGGCGGAACCAGAAAGGAAGAGATGGCTTCGAGCAACGGCTCCAAGAACGGCCGCACGCGCGGCAACGGCAAGGTGCGCGTGGCGATCATCGGCGTGGGCAACTGCGCCAACTCGCTCCTACAGGGAGTGGAGTACTACAAGGACGCGGACCCCGAGCAGTTCGTCCCCGGCCTCATGCACGTCGACCTCGGCGGCTACCACGTCTCAGACGTGGAGTTCACCGCCGCCTTCGACGTCACGAAGGACAAAGTCGGCAAGGACCTGTCCGACGCGATGTGGGCACATCCCAACGACACGTACAAGTTCGCCGACGTGCCGAAGACGGGGATCAAGGTCTCCCGCGGGATGACGCACGACGGCATCGGCAAGTACCTCTCCGAGGTCCTCGAGAAGGCGCCCGGCGAGACCGACGACGTCGTCGGCATCCTCAAGGAGACCGGCACGGACGTCGTCGTCAACTACCTCCCCGTCGGCTCCGAGGAGGCCACCAAGTGGTACGCGGAGCAGATCCTCTCCGCCGGCTGCGCGCTGGTGAACTGCATGCCCGTGTTCATCGCGCGCGAGGCCTACTGGCAGCGACGCTTCGAGCAGGCGGGCGTGCCGATCATCGGCGACGACATCAAGTCGCAGGTCGGCGCGACGATCACGCACCGCGTCCTCACGAGCCTCTTCCGCGAGCGCGGCGTGCACCTCGACAAGACGATGCAGCTGAACGTGGGCGGCAACTCCGACTTCCTCAACATGCTGGAGCGCGAGCGCCTCGAGTCGAAGAAGATCTCGAAGACGAACGCGGTCACGTCGATGTTGGACTACGACCTCGGCGCCAAGAACGTCCATGTGGGCCCTTCCGACTACGTGCCGTGGCTGACCGACCGCAAGTGGGCCTACATCCGCATGGAGGGCTCCGCCTTCGGCGACGTCCCGCTCAACCTGGAGCTCAAGCTCGAGGTGTGGGACTCCCCCAACTCGGCCGGGATCGTCATCGACGCCGTCCGGCTCGCGAAGCTCGCGATGAACAAAGGCGTGTCGGGCGCACTCGAGGGCCCGAGCTCGTATCTGATGAAGTCGCCCCCGAAGCAGATCGCCGACGACGAGGCGTACGACCTCGTCGAGCAGTTCATCAAGAAGAACGCGCTCAAGACGGCGAAGACCGCAGTCAGCGCGTAGACCCACCGCCCGCGCGGGTTGACCGCGCTCGCGGCTGCTATCACGATCGGCCTCCTTCCAGGGATTTCGGCCGGAGGGAGGCGACGGCAACCCGTTCGATTTCTACCAGTCCTTCTTCCCGTTCCCACAGGACTTCCTCGGAGGCGTCAGGGTTGCCGCGGTCAACACCGTAGGAACCAGCGCCACCGAGCTCGTCACCGCGCAGGGCGCCGGTGGGCGCCAACGGCCATCTGGCCAACGACGTGATCTTCGACTCGTTCTTCCCCTACGGCTCCGGCTGGACGAAGGCGTGCGGCTCGCAGGGGGCGACACCGATCGCGACTTCACGGGCGACGAGGTCATCACCGCGCCCGGAGCCGCGAGCGGCTCGAAGCAGGTCAAGATCTACGACGACGACACGGCACGACGACTCCCCGCCTCGTGCTCCCCGAGGCTGCGGGGCCGATCCTGGCGGTGTCCGTATTCCTCGGCATCTCGCACACGAACGACCAGGACCTCTCGGTGACGCTCCTGCACCTCCCGACGGGAACCTCGGTGCCGCTCTTCACGAACGTCGGCAACAGCGACGACGGCTTCCTCGTCTGGATCCTCGACTCTGCCGCAACCGACATGGGCGTAGCCGACAACGCGACCGTCGGCGCGATCACCGGGACCTTCAACCCCGAGGGAGCCGAGGTGCTTTCAGAATTTGCCGGCGAGGATGGATCCGGAGAGTGGCGGCTTCAGATCACCGATGGCACGGCGGGCAGATCGTCGCCTGGAGCCTGCGGTTCGCCTACTAGCCCTGTGAGGCAGCGAGGGCCGGCGCGGGCCGAGTGTCCGGCACGTCGAAGCCCCGCAGGATGAGGTCAGAGACCGTGGGACGTGAGTTCACGCCCGGGAAACCAACCCCGCCCGGCAACGGACTAGACTCAGGGAGTGGGCCTACGGATCTGCATGGTCACGCCCTTCGCGTGGTCGCAGCCGCACCCGGTTAACGAGCACGTGAAGGCCGCGTCTGACGAGCTTCGCCGCCGCGGCCACGAGGTCGTCGTGCTCGCCCCGTCGAACCGCGCAGTCGATCTCGCCCGGGGCCGGCGCGCGCTAAAGCGCCTCGGCGCACAGGGGGAGGCGCTTTCCGGAGTGGTGACGCTCGGCCCGGCCGTCCCCGTCTCGAGGAAGAGCCGCTTGGGCGTCCCGATCGGTGTCCGTGCAAACCTCGAGCTCGCCCTCGGTGCGGGCTCGTTCGACGTCCTGCACGCGCACGAGCCCGGGCTCCCGAGCCTCTCCTACCTCGCCCTTCGCGACTCGCGGGCCCTCTCGGTCGCGACCTTCCATTCTCCGGAGCGGCTTGCCTACCCGCCCGGCAAGAAGCAGCGCGAGCGGCTCCTCTCCCGGATCGACGGCCTCACCGCAGTCGGCGAGGAGACGCTGTCGGCGGCGCGGGCGCGCTTCCCCGGCGACTACCGCGCGCTTCCGTACGGGATCGAGCTTGATCGCCTCCGCGCTGCCCGGCCCGCCGACCGGTTCCTCTTCGAGTGGCGAGCCGACGAGCTCCCGCGCGGGCGGGCGGCGCTGCGAGCGCTGCGCGAGCTCCCGGGCTGGGAGCTCGTCTTTGTGCGGACGAGTGCGCTGTCCGGCCGCCCCTACATTCCCCGGGGGCTTCGCGACCGCGTCACCGTTCGCACCGCCCTCGACGGCGAGAGCAGGGCGCGCCTCCTGGTGGCCGCCGCCGGGCTCGTCCCTGGCCAGCGGGGTCTGCGCCGCTTCCGCGCTGAGGCCGCCGCAGCGGGCGTGCCGCTCGTCAACCCTGCGGCGGCGGGCGGGCAGCCGGAGCTCGTCGGCGCCGCTCTCGGCCGGCTCGCGGCCGACCCGGACTGGCGTCGCCAGCAGTCCGCCGAAGCGAGGGAATCCTCCGAGCGGGAAAGCGCGGAGGCGCTCGGGAACGAGCTCGAGAAGCTCTACGAGTCCGTGCTGGGCCGGAGGCGAAAGGTGGTGCGAACGCCCGCCGAGCCGCTCGCAGACCGCCCCTTCATCCTCGCCGACTTGCACATGCACACTGACCACTCCCACGACTGCGCCGTCCCGGTGGCCGACCTCCTCGACTACGCCGAAGCCCAGGGCATCGGGGCGATCGCGATCACCGACCACAACGTCTTCACTGGCGCCCAGAAGGCAGTCCGACTGGCGCGCGACCGCGATCTGGTCGTCATCCCCGGCGAAGAGATCAAGACCCAGAAAGGCGAGGTGATCGGGCTCTTCCTCGAGGAGAAGATCGAGCGGGGGCTGCCGATGGCCGACACCATCACCGCGATCCGGGAGCAGGGCGGCGTCGTCTACTTACCTCACCCGTTCGACCGCCTGCACACGATCCCCGACGCTCCCACGCTGCACCGCCACCTGCCCGAAATCGATGTCTTCGAGGTCTACAACGCGCGCCTGCTCTTCGATGGGTTCAACGACGAGGCCCTCCGCTTCGCGCGCAAGTACAACCTCACCATGGGCGCCGGCTCCGACGCGCACGTCCTCCAGGGCGTGGGCACGGGCCTCGTCCGCATGCGTGCCTTCAAGAACGCCGCCGAGTTCCTGATCAGCCTGCGCTCCGCCGAGATCGTGCGCCGGCCGAAGTCCCTCGTCTACCTCCAGGGTCTCAAGTGGGTGGCGCAGTCGCGGGCCGGGCGCTCGAAGGCCGCCGTGTAGGAAGAGGGGCTCCCCGCCCCGAACTACTCTCCGGAACGCTCTTGCCCGTGCCCACGGACGACATCTCACAGCGCTACCTCGAGAAGGCGATCGCCGAGATCAACGATCTCAGCCGAGAGATCGCGCAAGAAGCAGGCGAGGACCGCGCGTCGGTGGTCGGCTCCGGCCATCCGCAGGCAGACCTCTTCCTTCTCAAGTACGGGCCACAGACCGCCGAGCAGCACGAGGGCGTCGCGTTTTTCGGCCGCGCCGGGCAGGCGGTGTTGAAGTCGCTCCAGCGCCTCCATGTCGACCCGACGGCGATCTACGGGACGAACTGCCTGAAGTTCGCCGGAGCCGACGAGGAGCAGGCGCGGGAATGGCTGGCACGGGAGATCCACATCGTCCAGCCCAAGCTCATCGTCGTCATGGGGCAAGATGCGCTCACGTGTCTGAACGCAGTCCGCTTCCCGCTCGCGGTGGAGATCACGAGCCAGCAGGGGTCGATCCAGAGGTTCACGCCGACGATCGAGGCGGTGGTGACCCCGGACCTGGACGCGTCCCTGGACGAGGCCCCGGCGAAGAAAGACTTCTGGGAGGCGTTCAAGGCGATCGGGCCCTGGTGGTCCGAACAGCCGCCGTACTAGCTGTTCTCGCGGTACTCGCCTGGTACTACGCGGTCTCGGAAGATCTGCCGGCGCTGGGAATCTGGGGCGACGTCGTCTTCCTCTCGTTCGGCCTGATCCCGCTCACCTTCCTGCTTCCGCTCATCGCCCTGCCCCTGCGGCGCTCGAGGCTGGAGCGGCTCGGATGGGCGGCAATCGCGCTCGTCGCGGTCAGCGTCCTGCTCGAGTGGGGCGATCTCGACATCGCCGCCAACTTCATGAAGATCGCGGCGGTCGTCTGCGTCGCGTGGTGGTTTCTCTCCTTCTTCGAGGCGCTCAGCTGGGTGCTCCTCATCGCCGTGCTCATCGTCCCGGTGGACATCTTCTCGGTCGCCCGCGGGCCGACGAAGGAGATCGTCGAGAACCAGCCGCAAGTCTTCAACGCGCTCTCGATCTCATTCCCGCTCCCCGGAGAGCACAACTCGGCGCAGCTCGGCCTGCCCGACGTCCTCTTCTTCTCCCTGTTCCTCGGCGCGGCCGACCGCTTCGGCCTGCGCGTGGGGCTCACGTGGATCCTGATGACGCTGTCTTTTGGAGCGACGTTGGCGCTCGCGGTCGGATTCGACATCTCGGGCCTGCCGGCGCTGCCGCTCCTCTCGGTCGGGTTCGTACTCGCGAACGCGGACCACATGTGGCGCTACTACAGGGACTGGCGCTCTGCGACAGACTCGAAGTGAGCCGTGACCTCCTCCGCGCTCGGCGGATGGAGGAGCGCCTCGTTCACGAGCTCCTCGGCGTCCGGGAAGCCGGTCTCGCGAACGAACGCGGCGGCAGCTTCGACGTCGTAGGGCGTCCTGTGAAGCTCCACCGTCGGGCCGAGTAGCGCCCACGCAGCGATTCCCGGCTCGCCCTCGTAAGCCATCCCTACGCTGCCCGCATTCACCAGCCGCCGGTCGCCGACGAGCCTGTCGAACTGGGCATGCGTGTGGCCGCAGACGACGAGATCCTGCGTGACGCCGTCTAGGATCGGGTCGAGCCGCTTCGGCGGGGTGATCGCCGTCAGGATCTCGTCGTCGCTCCGCGGCGAGCCGTGGCAGAAGAGAACCTCCCCGAGACCCTCGATTTCCAGCGGAAGCGGGTGCGGCAGATCGCGGAGGAAGGCAAGCTCCGCGTCGTTCAGCTGCCCGTGCGCCCAACGAGCCCGCCGCGCCCAGAGCTCCTCCCCTTCGCCGGGAGTCGCGACCTCGCGGTCGCAGTTGCCACGAATGAAGGTCGCGTCGCGATCTCGCAGGAGGTCGAGCGTCTCCTTGGGCATCGGCCCGAGGACGACGTCGCCGCCCACGAGGATGGAGTCTGCATCGACCTCCGCGAGCACGGCTTCGAGCGCCGGCAGGTTCGCGTGCACGTCGTAGAGCGCGGCAACCCTCATGCGCGCTTGAAGAGCGACACAGACTCGACGTGCGGTGTGTGCGGGAACATGTCCACCGGCCGCACCCGTTCGAGCGTGTAGCCGTGCTCGGAGACGAGCGTCTTGGCGTTTCCGGCGAGCGTCGTCGGGTTGCAGGAGACGTAGACGAGGCGAGGCGCCTCGAGCGCGCCAATGTGGGCAAGCGCCTTGCCGGAGAGCCCGGCGCGCGGCGGGTCGACTACGACGACGTCGGGATCACCGGCGCGGTCCCGGAGCTCCTCGACGTCCGACCCCACGTCGCCGGCGAAGAACGCGGCATTCGGAAGGCCGTTGAGTTGACCGTTCTCGACTGCGCAGGCGATGGATTCCTCGGAGGAGTCGATGCCCCAGACGGTCAGGGCCTCGCGGGCCATGGAGAGGCCGATCGTTCCCGTGCCGCAGTAGAGGTCGAAGACGGTCTCCTCGCCGGTCAGCCCCGCGTAGGAGATCGCGAGCGAATAAAGGCGCTCGGCCATCTCCGTATTCGTCTGCAAGAAGGCGTTCGGCCGCACGCGGAAGCGCAGGCCGAGGATCTCCTCCTCGATCGCCTCCTCGCCCCACAGGAGTCGCGACGGGACGTTGGTGATCTCCGCCGGCGTGTCGTTCACGGCCCAGTAGGCCGAGCGCACCTCGGGGAACTCCTGCACGGCGCCGACGAAGCTCTCCTCGTCCAGTTCGCCGGGCGCCGTGACGAGGACGACGAGCGCCTGCCCGGTGTTGCGCCCTTCGCGGACGACGAGATGGCGGAGGTAGCCCTCCTGCGACTCCTGGTCGTAAGCGCGCAGGCCGTTCTCGTTCGCCCACTCCTTCACCCGGTTGCGAATGGCGTTGCCGAGATCGGTGGTGAGCCAGCAGCGCTCGATGTCGAGCACCTCGTCCCAGCGGCCCGCTCGGTGGAACCCGAGCGCGACCTTCCCGTCCTCTTCCGTAAACGAGTACTCGAGCTTGTTGCGGTAGTGGAAGACGGACTCGGCCGGCAGTATCGGATCGAGCTGAAAGCCTTCAAGCCGGCCGATGCGGGCGAGTGCATCGGCGACCTGTGCTTCCTTCGCGGCCGTCTGCGCCTCGTAGTTGAGATCCTGGAAACGGCAACCTCCGCAGGCCGGGTAGTGGGCGCACGGCGCCTCGACGCGCGGCGCTCCCGCGTCGACGATCTCGAGCGCAGTCGCCTCCGCGTGATTTCGCTTCACCTTCGTCACCTTGGCGCGCACGGTGTCTCCCGGCAGGCCACGGCGGACGAAGACGACGAAGCCGTTCAGGCGTGCGACGCCGTTCCCGCCGTAGGCAAGCGAATCGATCTTGAGATCGAGCTCCTGGTCCTTCTTCAGGGGGGCGGCCACGGCCCGATGGTATCGGCGGTCTGGAGCGGTAGAGTCGCCAGGTGCTCATCGGCGTCGTCGGCGACTACAACTCCGCGAACGAGACGCACATGATGCTCGACGCGAGTCTCGCCCACGCGGGCGCCGAAGGGGAGTGGATCTCGACGGACGCCGTGCCCTCGGCCGACGAGCTTGAGGAGCGCTTCGCCGGGATCTGGCTCGCGCCCGCGAGCCCGTACCGGAGCATGGACGGCGCCCTAGCCACGGTAACCGCCGCACGAGAGCGCGGCATCCCGCTCGTCGCCACCTGAGGCGGCTTCCAGCACGTGCTCGTGGAGTACGCACGGAACGTCCTGGGAGCGGAAGGCGCGGAGCACGCGGAGACGAGCCCGGACGCGGCGGACCTCGTGGTCACCTCGCTCTCCTGCTCGCTCTGGGGCCAGGAACACCCGGTCGTCCTGGTGCCCGGCACCCGTGCTGCCGGCCTCTACGGGGTCGAGTCAGCGACGGAGGACTACTTCTGCAGCTACGGCCTGAGCCCAGAGTACCGGCCCCGGATGGAACAGTCCGGCCTGCGAGTCAGCGGGGTCGACGAGGAAGGCGAGCCGCGCATCGTCGAGCTCGACGGCCACCCGTTCTTCATTGCGACGCTCTTCTGCTTCCAAACGCGCTCGCGGGACGACGCACCGCACCCGCTCGTCGCCGGCTTCGCGGACGCTGCGCGTCAGGCCAGCGTCGTGACGTAGACCTTCCGCGTCCGCGGGCCGTCGAACTCGCAGAAGAAGATCCCCTGGTAGGTGCCGAGAGCGAGATCGCCCTCGTCGAGCGGCACCATGATCTGCGGGCCGACGATCGTCGAGCGCGCGTGCGAAGGCGCGTTGGGGCCGTCGGCGTCGTCGTGGCGCCACTCCCAGTCCTCTCCGACGACCTTGCCGAACGCGCGCTCGAGGTCGTCCACGAGATCGGGGTCGATGTTCTCGTTGATCGTCACCGCTGCGGTGGTGTGCGGGACGTACACGAGGGCCGCCGAGCCTCCCCCGTTTCCCCTGACCGCATCGCGCACCTGCTCGGTGATGTTGACGAGCTCGGTCTTCTTCTCCGTCTGCACGTCGAACTGCCGCACGGCCGCTATCCTACGGCACTCATGGCGACCGCCCCGGTGGCAGAGCTCGAGGCGTACCGGGACGAAGCCGACCGGTTCATCGCCGCGCTCGACGAGGAGTACTACCTCCATTTCGCGGGCCTGAAGGACGAGTTCGAGCTCTCCCCGATCTACGAGCGCTTCTCCGACCTGACGACGCTCGACGCGTGCCGGCGCCTCTCCGCGTCGGCGGAGATCGAGGGCCGCGGCGCCCGCGAGCTCTGGCGCTTCGGCTGTGAGGGCTACGTGGGAGACCGCACACGCGCCGACGCCGAGGAGATCGCCGGCCTGGAGGCTTCTCTGACCGCGAGCGTCGACGGGGAGGAGATCGGCTACCGGCTCCTGCGCCCGTCGATCGCCAACGAGCCGGACCGCGGCCGCCGCGAGCGGCTCGACCGCTCGCGCGTAACACTGACCGAGGAGCACCTGAACGAGCGCCACATCCACATCGCGGAGGTACGAAGGTCCGCGACGAAGGAGCTCGGCGCGCCCACCTACCGCGACCTCTACACGGGCTTCGGCTTCACGCTCGACGAGCTCGCCGCCCAGTGCGAGCTCTTCTTGACGGACACCGAGGACATGTACGTGCGCGCCATGGGCGCGCTCTTCCGGCGGCGAGTCGGAATCCCGCTCGAGGAGGCGAAGCGCTGGGACGTACCCCGCCTCTTCCGGGCCAACGAATGGGACACGGGCTTCCCCGGCCAGGCGATGCTGCCCGCTCTCGAGGCTACGCTCGCCGGACTCGGGATCGACCTCGAGACGCAGCAGAACGTCAACCTCGACATCGAGTCGCGGCCCACGAAATCTCCGCGCGCCTTCTGCGCACCGATCGAGGTTCCCGGCCGCGTCATGCTCGTCATCCAGCCGATCGGAGGCCCCGACGACTGGCATGCGCTCTTCCACGAGGCGGGACACACGGAGCACTACGCGCATACCTCGGCGGACCTTCCCGTCGAGGCACGCCGGCTCGGCGACAACGCAGTCACCGAGGGGTGGGCGATGCTGCTCGAGCTCCTGGTCAACGAACCCACGTGGCTCGAGCGGCGTCTCGACTTCGCGAGACCCGAGGACTTCGCCGCCGAGGCGTCGGCCGGGCAGCTCTACTTCGTCCGCCGCTACGCCGCCAAGTTTCTCTACGAGCTTGAGCTCCACGGCGAGGCGGAACTCGAGTCGATGCGCGGACGCTACGTCGAGCGGATGCAGGACGCACTGAAGATCGAGGTGTCCGACGTCGACTTCCTCGCCGACGTTGACGCCGGCTTCTACTCGTCGAGCTACCTGCGGGCGTGGGCCTTCGAATCTCTCCTGCGTTCGTTCCTGCGGGAGGAGTTCGGGCGCGCCTGGTTCACCCGCCGCGAGGCTGGCTCGCTCCTACGGGAGCTCTGGGCGGAGGGCCAGAGGCCGACCGCGGACGAGCTTCTCTCCGAAGTCGCGGGCGCCGAGCTCGAGCTCGGCGCGGTGGCGGAGCGAATCGGCGAGACTGTCGCCTGATGCGCAAGGTCCTGATCGCCGGAGCGGCCGGCCGCGACTTCCACAACTTCAACGTCGCCTTCCGTGGGCGGGACGACGTTCGGGTGGTCGCCTTCACCGCCACTCAGATCCCGGACATCGAAGGCCGCGTCTACCCGGCCGAGCTCGCCGGCGCGGGCTATCCGGAAGGTATTTCGATCCGCGCTGAGGAAGAGCTGGCCGACCTCATCCGGAGCGAGGAGGTGGACGACGTCGTCTTCGCCTACTCCGACGTGACCCACGAGCACGTGATGCACATCGGCTCCATCGCATTGGCCGCCGGGGCCGACTTCCGGCTGATGGGCCCGCGCTCGACCGAGCTGCGCTCCTCGAAGCCGGTCGTCGCCATCTGCGCGGTGCGCACGGGCTCCGGCAAGAGCCAGACGACGCGCCACGTGGCCGCGGTGCTGCGCGGCGCAGGCAAGCGCGTGGCGGTCCTCCGGCACCCGATGCCGTACGGCGAACTCACGAAGCAGGCCGTGCAGCGCTTCGAGCGCTACGAGGATCTGGACGCGGCCGACGCAACCATCGAGGAGCGCGAGGAGTACGAGCCCCACATCGCCGAGGGCAACATCGTCTTCGCTGGGATCGACTACGCCGCCATCCTCGAGCGCGCCGAACAGGAGGCAGACGTGGTGCTGTGGGACGGGGGCAACAACGACACCCCGTTCATCCACCCGAACCTCCACCTCGTCGTCGTCGATCCGCACAGGCCGGGTCACGAGCTCCGCTACCACCCCGGCGAGACCAACCTGCGCATGGCCGACGCCTGCGTCGTGAACAAGATCGACACCGCGCCCAAGGAAGGAGTCGAGGCGGTGCTGACCTCGATCCTCGCCGTCAATCCGGACGCGGCGGTCGTGCGCGCGGCCTCGCCCTTCGAGGTCGAGCAGGACACACATCAGATCGCCGGCAAACGCGTCCTCGCGATCGAGGACGGGCCGACGCTCACCCACGGAGAGATGACCTACGGCGCCGCGGTACTCGCCGCGAAGGCAGGCGGCGCTTCCGAGCTCGTCGACCCGCGTCCGTTCGCCGTCGGCTCGATCAAGGACACCTTCGCGAAGTACCCGCACATGACCCAGCTCCTCCCGGCGATGGGCTACGGGCGCAAGCAGATGGAGGAGCTCCGGGAGACGATCGCTCGCTCGGACGCCGAGCTCGTCCTCATCGGGACGCCCATCGATCTCCGCCGCGTCATCGAGCTCGACAAGCCCGCGCTCCGAGTCACCTACCGCTTGCAGGAGATCGGCGAGCCGACGATCGCCCAGCTCCTCGCCGAGCGCGGCGTCATCGACTCAGCATAGCCGGGTACAAGGAGCCGCGGCCGGTGCGGGCGAATAAGCACGCGCTATGGCCGCTCTGAACGTCGTCGCCCTCGGAGGGAACGCCTTGCTCCGCCCGGGCGAGCGCGGGACGGCGGCCGAGCAGCGGGCGAACCTGGCCAAGACCTTCGCGGCGGCGGCCTCGATCCTCACCGACGGGCCCGCCGTGGTCACGCACGGAAACGGGCCCCAGGTCGGGAACGAGCTGCTGCGGCAGGAGCTGGCGAGCGCCGAGGCGCCTCCGCTTCCCCTGTACCTCGCCGTCGCCCAGACCCAGGCCGAGATCGGGACGCTCGCAGCAGCCGAGCTCGAACCGGTCGCGGGCAGGCGCGTGGCCGTCGTCCTCACCCGCGTCGTCGTCGCCGAGGACGACCCTGCCTTCGCCGAGCCGACCAAACCGGTGGGCCCCTTTTACGACTCCGAGCGCGCGCATGCCCTCGAGCAGGAGCGCGGCTGGGCGGTGCGCGAGGACGCCAACCGAGGCTGGCGGCGCGTCGTTCCCTCCCCCAAGCCTCTCGAGGTCCTCGAGCTCGGGCCGATCCGGACGCTCGTCGAGAGCGGAGCGATGGTCGTCGCCGTCGGCGGCGGGGGGATCCCCGTCGTCGCGCGCGACGGACGCCACGACGGCGTCGACGCGGTCATCGACAAGGACCACGCCTCCGCGCTCCTCGCGATCGAGCTCGGTGCCGAGCGGTTCGTCGTCCTCACGCAGGTGCCGTCGGTCTACACGGGCTTCGGCACCGACGAGCAGCAGGCCGTCGAGGAGCTCGTTCCCGGCCGAGACGACGGGCTGATCGACTCGCTCCCCGCGGGCAGCATGCGCCCGAAAGTGGAGGCCGCGTTTCGCTTCGTCCGCGAGACGGGTGGTGAGGCGCTCATCACGAGCTCGGACGCGCTCGCAGCCGGAGATCCGGGCACCCGCATCGTCGCGCCCGCCTAGGATGCGCGCGTGATCTCTGCACAGCTCAAGGGGCGGGACTTTCTGCGCATAAACGACTGGGACGCGGACGAGCTCACGAGTGTCCTCGACCTCGCCGACCGGCTGAAGGCGCGCCAGCGCGAGCGTGTCGAGCACCGTCACCTCGAGGGCAGGTCGCTCGGGATGATCTTCCAGAAGCCCTCGACGAGGACGCGCGTCAGCTTCGAGGTGGGGATGTTCCAGCTCGGCGGCACCGCGCTCTACCTCGCGGCCGGTGACCTGCAGCTCGGGCGCGGCGAGACGATCGAGGACACGGGCACCGTGCTCTCCCGCTACCTCGACGGGATCATGATCCGCACCTTCGCCCAAGCCGATGTGGACGCGCTCGCCGCCGCCGCGGACATCCCGGTCATCAACGGGCTCGCCGACGACTTCCATCCGTGCCAGGCGCTCGCCGACGTGATGACGATCAGGGAACGACTCGGCGGCTTCGACGGCGTCCGCGTCGCGTACCTCGGCGACGGGAACAACGTCTGCAACTCGCTCATGGTCGCGTGCGCGAAGCTGGGGATGGACTTCGTCGCGGCTACACCGGAGGGTTACGAGCCGAACGACGAAGTCGTCGGCTGGGCACGTGCAGCGGCCAATGTCTCCGGAAGATCGGTCGAGTTGACGCACGATCCGCGCGCGGGCGCCGAGGGCGCGGACGTCCTCTACACCGACGTCTGGACGAGCATGGGCCAGGACGAGGAGCGCGAACGGAGGCTCGCCGACCTCGAGGGCTTCGGGATCGACGATGCGCTTCTCCAGCTCGGGAGCGAGCGGGCGATCGTGCTCCACTGCCTGCCGGCCCACTACGGCGAGGAGATCACGAAGGAGGTTCTCTACGGCCGGCGCTCGGCCGTCTGGGACCAGGCAGAGAACCGGCTGCACGCGCAGAAGGCGCTGATGGCGCTCGTGATCCGCTAGGAATGCTCCCGCTCAGGGACAACGTCCCGACCAGGCGCTTCCCGGTCGTGACGGTCGCGCTCATCGCGATCAACTTCGGCGTTTGGATCCTCTACGAGCTGCCGCACCTGAACCGGGCGATCCTCGACTCCGGCTACTTCCCTTGCGAGCCGGTGCACGACTGTGTCGCGCCGGGCAACCCGTGGTGGACCGACATCTTCACCGCGATGTTCATGCACGGAGGCTGGGAGCACATCCTCGGCAACATGCTCTTCCTCTGGATCTTCGCGAACAACGTCGAGGACACGCTCGGCCGGCCCCGCTTCGTGGCCTTCTACCTCGTGGGCGGGCTCTTCGCGACGCTGAGCCAGACCATCGTCACGCTCCAGATGGGGTCGGCCGCCTCCGCGGAGATCCCCAACGTCGGCGCGAGCGGGGCAATCGCCGCCGTGCTCGGCGCCTACATCGTGCTCTTCCCCGGCGGGCGCGTCTTCACGTGGGTGATCCCGTTCTTCTTCCTCGAGCTCCCCGCGCTCCTGTTCCTCGGAATCTGGTTCCTGCTCCAGCTCTTCCTCGGCTCGGAGTCCCTCGTCGCGCCGGAGCAGGGCGGCGGCGTCGCGTTCTTCGCGCACATCGGCGGCTTCGCCTTCGGCCTCCTCGCAATCAAGATCTTCTCGGCCGGCCGCCCCAGACCCGTGCGGCCCGCGTATTGACCTTCGACGAGCATGTGGAGCGGGCGCTTGCCTCGCTACCGGCCGAGCTGCGCGCGGCGATGTCCAACGTCGAGATCGTCGTCGAGGACGAGAACCAGGAGGACCCCGACCTCTTCGGCCTCTACTTCGGGATCCCGCTCACCGAGCGTCACGACTACTCGGGCGTCCTCCCGGACAAGATCGCCATCTACCGCCTGCCGCTCGAGGAGGAGTTCGGCGACGACCCCGCCGTGCTCGAGGAGGAGATCCGCATCACCGTCCTCCACGAAGTGGCCCACCACTTCGGGATCGACGAGGACCGCCTCGAAGAACTCGGCTGGAACTAGTCGTCCCGGAGCCGCACGAACGCGGCGTTCAGGAAGTCTGCGACCGCCTGGCCGCCGAAGATCGTCGTCACGAGCCGGGTCTGGCGCGGGAAGAGGACAAGCGAGTAGGTGAAGCCCGAAGCCGCCCAGAGTCCGATGCAGTGCGGGCAGGTGACGAGCTCGCCGAGTGCCCGCGCGCTGCCTTCGCGCTTCGGCTCGGTCGCCTCGGCATCCTCGGTCACCGGAGCACGGACGAACGACGTCACCCGATCCTTGGCGATCAGGCGGCCGACCTTGTAGCTCGCGAGCCCGATGCGGACGGTGTCCGTCAGCGAGATCCGCGCGGGGAGCCTCCGTCCGGCCACGACGAGGAACCCGGCCAGAGCCGTGCCGAAGGCTGCAGCGAGCGCCGCGTACTCGGGGAAAGGCTGTTCGTCTTCCACCGGCTAGGCGGCCTGGCCTAGCGCCTTGACCAGATCCTTCTTGGACATGTCGGAGCGGCCCGGGATGTCGGCCTCGCGAGCGAGCTCGTAGAGCTCCTCCTTCGAGAGCGCGTCGAGCTCGCCGTTTCCGTTCTGATCGGAGTCCTGGCGCTTTCGTCCGCGGCCCCGCTGTGACGCCTCGAGGCTCGCCCGCAAGGCGGCCATGAGGTCGGTCGGCGCCTCCAGCTCGGCCGTCGGCTCGGCATGCACCGGCTCGCCCTTGCGCTTCGCCTTGATGATCTCGCAAAGCGCGTCTCGGTAGGTGTCCCGGTATTCGTTCGGGTCGAAGGAGTCGCGAAACTGCTCGACGAGCTGCGACGCCATTGCGAGCTCCTTCTCGTCCACCTTTGCCTTCTTCGGCGCGATGTCTTCGACGGCGCGCACCTCGTCGGCGAAGTGCATGCGCTCGAGCGTGATCGCGCCCTCCCGGACCCGCAGGCAGCCGAGGTTCTGCCGGTCGCGCATGACCCACTTGGCGACCCCGGCGAGGCCCGATTCCTCCATCGCGCGGAGGAGGAGGGCGTAGACGCGCTCGCCGTTCTCCTCGGGGCCGAGGTAGTAGGTGCGCTCGAAGTAGATCGGGTCGATCTCGTCGAACGGCACGAACTGGCGGATGTCGATCGTGCGGTGGTTCTCCGCGGCGGCGACCTCGAAGTCCTCATCGGTCATGTAGACCCACTCGCCCTTCTCGTATTCGAAGCCCTTGACGATCTCCGAGTCGGGGACGGGCTTCCCCTCCTCCTTGCAGACCTTTTCGTAGCCGATCCGGCTCCCGTCCGGCTCGTGAACGTAGTTGAAGTGGAGCGAGTGGTCCTCCACGGCGCTGTACATGCGCACCGGAACGTTGACGAGTCCGAATGCGATCGAGCCCGTCCAGATCGCGCGTGGCATCAGGCCTCCGCCTCCTCCTTCTCGGCGCCGCCCGGAATGGCCGCGCGCCCGGGCGGCTCGTCGACGAGATCGAGGACGCGCATGCCGTGCGTGAACACGACGGCGCCTCCGAGCCAGCCGCCGACGGTCAGGGCGAGGAAGCCGATGAGCGTCGCGACGAACGTCCAGCTCCCCATCGTCCCGTGGACGTAACGGTCATGCCCGAACACGGCGGCGAGCGCGAAGAAGGCCGTGGCGGTCAGCATCGAGAGCATGTGGTAGGTCGCCGTCCACCAGAGCGGCGAGCGCCAGGTGATCGAGAGCCAGTCGGCGAGGCCGGTCAGCGCGGCGAGCGCCGTGAAGCCGAGCCCGACGAGGAGCGCGAGCCACCACGCCTTCGTCAGGTTGCCCTCGGAGACCCCGGCGAAGGCCAGGATTCCCAGCACGGTGGCGGTCGTGTACGCACCGATGGTGGCGTCGGTCAGCGGGGGATGCAGTGGGTGCCCGGGAAATCCCCGGACGAGGTACGAGAGTCTCATGGCCGCTCTCTACCCCGTTTGAGGGAAGCCACACGACGGGTAGCGGTGAATGGTGATCCGCGAGCGGGCGGTTCGGGCTTTCGCGGGGGCCGTCGTCGGGCTCCGCTTCCTCGTCGTGCTCGCCTGGATCGCGGCCGCGTTCGCCGTGACGTGGTGGATGCCCGGTCTCGGCTCTGGGGAGCCGCTCCCACTCGGCGGCCTCATCCCGGAAAACGCGGAGTCGGCCCAGGTCGCACAGCGCGACGCCGAGATCTTCGGCGTACCGCTGACGACCGACACGCTCGTCGTCCAGCGCGACGCCGAGGGGCTTTCGGCGGCCGCGCAGGCGAAAGCGGTCGCGCGAGCGCTCGCGGTGAGCCGGGCCCCGAAGCAGGCGGAGGGCATTCAGCTCGCGCTGCCGATCGCGAACACGCTCGGCCTCTTCCCGGGCTCGCGCGAGCACGGGACGACGGCGATCACCTACCTCTACTTCGGCCCCCAGGCGTCCCTCTCGGACCGGGTCTCCGAGGCCGAGGCGTACGCGAGCCAGATCCCGGCCGATGACGCGCCCATCGGGGTCACAGGGCCTGCTCCGGCCCGCGACCAGCAATTCCGCGAGATGGAGGATGCGCTGCCGATCGTGGAGGCCGGCACCGTGCTCGTCATCCTGCTCGTCGTCGGCCTCACCTTCCAGGCCGTCGGCGCCCCGCTCCTCACGCTCTTCGCAGCCGCGATCTCATTCCTCATAGCGCGCGGCGTGATCCCGTGGGTCGGGACGCGGCTCGGCGTCGAGATCCCGCAGGAGGTAGAGCCGCTCGTCGTCGCCCTGACCCTCGGAATCGTCACCGACTACGCCGTCTTCTACCTCTCCGGAATGCGGCGCTCGCTTCTCGAGGGACGCTCGCCGGTCGAGTCCGCGCGGGGGACGACGATACGCGTCACGCCGATCGTGGCCACCGCAGGGCTGATCGTCGTCGCCGGGACCGCGTCGCTCCTCGTTGGCGAGCTCGACTTCTTCCGGGCCTTCGGCCCTGGCCTCGCGCTGACCGCCGCGGTCGCCCTCGTGGTCTCGATCACGCTCATCCCGGCGATGCTCGCCATTCTCGGCCGCCTCGTCTTCTGGCCCGGCTACGACGAGGCTGACCGGAAGGATCACTTCGCGTCGCGCACGCGGGAATCCTTCGCCCGCTTCGCTTCGTCCCGGCCGGTCGCACTCGTGATCGTCCTCCTCTGCGGAGGGCTGCTCTTCGTCTGCGCGACAGGCCTCCCCGACACGAAGCTCGCCATCCGCCTGATCAGCGGCCTGCCGTCCGACACGCAGGAGGCTCGGGCGGCGGACGCAGCCGGCACGGGCTTCGCACCGGGGATCGCGGCGCCAACGGTCGTGGTCGTGGAGGGCAGCGGGATCGGGAAGGACACGGCGGCGCTCGTCCTCCTCGAGCGGGCGCTCGGCGACCAACCGGGTGTGGCCGGAGTCCTCGGCCCGCGTGAGCAGCAGATCCCCCAGGCCCCCGACGGCCTCTTCGTGACGGAGGACGGGAACGCGGCGCGCTACGTCGTCATCCTGGACGACGACCCTCTGGGCGCCCCGGCGATCGACGAGGTGCGTGCCCTCGACGAGGCACTCCCCGACCTGCTCCGCGACAGCGGCCTCGAAGGCGCGAAGGCGGGGATCACCGGCCAGACCGCGCTCGCCTCGGACACCGTCCAGGCGGTGGTGGACACCTCCTTTCGCGTCGGCATCACGGTGCTCCTCGTCAACTTCCTCCTGCTTGCCCTCTTCCTGCGGGCGTTCGTCGCGCCGCTGTACCTCCTCGCCGCGAGCGTTGCCTCCGTGGCGGCCACGCTCGGGCTGACGACGTACGTCTTCCAGGATCTCCTCGGCCACTCCGACCTCACGTACTACGTCCCGTTCGCGGCCGGAGTCCTGCTCGTCTGCCTCGGCTCGGACTACAACGTCTACGTGGTCGGGCGCATCTGGCAGGAGGCGGAACGCATGCCGCTCAGGGAGGCGATCGCCTTCGCCGCCCCTCGCGCCTCGAAGGCCATCGGTGTCGCGGGCATCGCTTTGGCCGCGTCCTTCGGGATGCTCGCCATCGTCCCGATCGACGGCTTCCGCGAGCTCGCGTTCATGCTCTCGGTCGGCGTCCTGATCGAGACCTTCGTCGTCCGCTCGGCGCTTATCCCCGCGTTGATCTCGCTCTTCGGCTCCTTCAGCGGCTGGCCCGGCCGTGTCGGCCGCCCTGAGCCAGCGCGCGAGACCACGCGTGCCTAGGATCCACGGATGGCAAGTAAAGCCCCGACCGAGTTCGAGCAAGCGGCCGCGTTCCGGGCGTCCCTGCGCCGATTTCACCGGATCAGCGAGGACGCAGCCCGCAAAGCTGGGCTGACGCCGCGGCGCCACCTGCTCCTGCTCATGATCAAGGGCGCGCCCGGCGGGGCCGAGCGCTCGACCGTGAGCGAGCTCTGCGCGCGGTTGCAGCTGGCGCAGAGCACGATCACCGAGCTCGTCCAGCGCGCCGAGGAGGCGGGTCTCGTGCGCCGCGCGCAGGCCCGCGAAGACGGCCGCATCGCCTACCTGACCCTGACTCCCGAGGGCGAGCGGCGCCTGCAGTTGGTACACGACCAGCTTCGCCCGGAGCGCGAGGCGCTCACGCGCATCCTCCGCGAGGTCGACGGGCACCGCCCCGCCGCTTCGTAGGCACGGCGGGGGCGTACCCGCTGGGGTTTTTAGACCCTGGTCTCGGCCAGCTCGACCGTGCAGGACGAGCGGCCGCGCTTCTCGAGGTACTGCTGGTGGTAGTCCTCGGCCTCGTAGAACTCGGTCGCCGGGACGATCTCCGTGACGATCTTCTTCGGCCAGTGCAGCTTCTCCTGGAGCTCGTCGCGCGTCCGAATGGCCGCGGCCTCCTGGTCGGCAGAGTGGACGAAGACTGCCGAGCGGTACTGCGAGCCGATGTCCAGGCCCTGGCGATTCCTCGTGGTCGGGTTGTACTTCATCCAGAAGACATCGAGCAGGTCGTCGTAGGAGACCCGCTCCGGGTCGTACGTGACCTCGACCGCCTCCGCGTGGCCTGTCGTGTGCGAGCACACGAGCTCGTAGCTGGGGTTCTCGACGTGCCCGCCGGTGTAGCCCACGCGCGTCGCGACGACGCCGGGGATCTGGCGGAACGCCGCCTCGACGCCCCAGAAGCAGCCTGCTCCAAACGTTGCCTTCTCCAAGCTCATCTCCTTCTCGTTCGACATGTTCACTAGTTCGAACGCTCGAGGCTCCGCAGCTGTTCCTCGGCCTTGAGCAGCTCTTTCCGCGCTTTGTCCGCCTCCCGATCGGCCGTTTGGGCGCGTTTCTGCGCTTCCTGGAGAGCGGAGCGCGCCTTGTCCAGGTCGCGCTTTCGCCGCTCGGCGACTGCGTCGGGCTTCCCCGCCTTCGAAGGGGCCTTGCGCTTCGGGGGCGCGGGCATCCCGGCGAGGCCGAAGCCCGACGGCGAGAGCTCTTTCGTCAGCCGTCCGCGCTCGAGGAGCTCGCGGGCCTCCGGGTCGACCGCCGCCGCCCGGAGGGTGGATTCGAGCTTCCTGAGCGTCGCGTCGCCGTCGGCGAGCCCCCGGCCCGCATCGAGGAGCGCAGTCAGCGCGCGGCGCTCGCTCTCCTCGGCCCGGCGCAGCTCGTCGGGCTTCCCGCCGCGCATGAGCTCCGCCTGGCCGTCGCGCAGCTGCTCGCCGGCGGTCAGGAGCGCCCTCACGTTCATGCGCTCGTTCCGGGCGAGCTGGTTGGCGACCCAGGCCGCGGCGGTCGGCTTGCGGGCCTTCTTCAGATGGTCGGCCGCCTCCCGCTCGCCCCCGCTTCGGAGTTCCTTGATCCTCGTGTCGCGGGCGTCCGTGAACCGGTCGAGCGGCAGCCCGTAGAGGCGGTCGATCTCCTTGTCGAGGTTTATCGCCAGAGCCGAAAGGTATCTCTTCGAGAGAACCATGACAGCCGAAGAGCAAAGCTCCTCCGCAGGAAGACCCGAGCTCGACCTGGACGAAGAGCGGGACGACTCAAAGGACGACGGCGCCCCCGTCGCCGGCGGTCTCTGCCGGCTCGACGCGCCCGACTCCGCCACCGACGAGGACTCCGGCTAGGCGGCCTTCGCCGCCTCGACCTCTTCCTCGAGGTACGCGAACGACGCCGGGTCGGTCGCTGCCACACACGCCTCCGGGAGCGAGGCGCAGCCGAGCCAGCGCACCTCCGGCCGCCAGAGCAGGACGCCCAGGCCGCCGAGGAGGGTGATCGCGCCGTCAACGGCAACGGCTCCGCCGGCGCCGAGCCAGGCCGCGAGCCCCGCCGTGATGAGGGCGCCGATCGGCAGAACGCCGACGAACGCGACCGCCCAGATGGCCATCGCTCGGGAACGCATCTCCTCCGAGCTCGCCGCCTGCACGACCACCGTGGATAGGCCGATGAACACGACGCCCGTGAAGCCCCCGATCAGCGCGAGCGCGAAGGAGAGCGGCACCGACGTCGACACGCCGATGACTGTGATCGCGGCCGCGCAGAGGAGGTAACAGACGAGACTCGGCTCGCCCTTGTTGGGACGGCGTGCCAACACCAGGAGCGCCACCGAGCCGAGCACGGAGCCGAGGCCGATCAACGAGATGAGGATCCCGAGCGTCTCAGGGCCCTCGTGGAGCTGGAAGCGGACGAGCCCCGGAATCATGAAGCCCACCGGCGGCGTCGCGAACATCCCCGCGAAGACCATGAGCACCATCAGCGAGGCGAGGCTCCGTTGCCCGAAGACGTAGCGGATGCCGTCCGCCATCGCCCCCCGCACGCCCACGCTCACAGAAGCGAGCCTGGCGCGCGAGCTCGGCAGGAGGACGAGAGCGCCGAGGACGCCGAGAAAGCTGACCGCGTTCACGCCGAAGACCCATGTCGGTCCGGCCGACGCGAGGAGCACACCGGCGATCGCCGGCCCAACGAAGCGAGCAACCTGGAGCGCGAGGCTGTTCAGCGCGACCGCGCTCTCCAGGTCTTCGGGCGGAACCGTTCCGGCGAGCATGGACTGGAAGGCCGGGAAGCTGAGCGCGCCGAGCGTCCCGCCGATGAAGGCAAGCAGGCCCATGAGGAAGACGGTCAGGTCGCCCGCGGCCCAGAGGACTGCTAGCGCGATCGCGACGCCCATGTTCCCGCCCTGGAAGAGGAGGAGGATCTTCCGGCGGTCGAAATGGTCGGCGAGCACTCCGGCCGGAAGCGCGAAGACGAGGTTCGGGATCGTGTTGAGGAAGCCGATGATCCCGAGCGTCGCCGCCGAGCCGCCGAGCAGGAGGACGACGTAGCCGAAAGCGCCCGCCTCCACCCAGCTACCGGCAAGCGAGAGCAGCACCCCGCCGAAGTAGATCTGAAAGCGCCGGTGGCGAAGCGCGGAGGTCCCCGCCTTCCAGTCCCTCCCACGCCCTCCCGCGCGGACCGGGCGCTCCGAAATCGGTCCCCCGAGGAGCGCGTGCACCCCGCCGGTGACCGCGTAGGCGTCGAAGCCCCTGTCCCTCAGCCAGTGCGCCACACGGACGCTCGTCGCCTCGCGTAGTCAGGTGCAGGCGAGGACGACCGCGCGGGCCCGCGGAAGCTCGTGCAGGCGGCTCGGAATCTCGTCGGGCGGCAAACGGACGGCGTTCGCAAGCTCGACCGAGTCGTCCTCGTGCCGGCGCACGTCGACGAGCACGGCGCCTTCCTCCAGGAGCCGGTGTGCGTCGGCGGGCGCGATCCGCAGCGATGAGCGCCTGACCGCGGATGGGATGTGGTACCGGCGTGTCGGCGTCGACACGCTACGGCCAGAGCGGCTCGCGGTCGAAGCGCTCGAGCGGCTTCCAGTCCTCCCGGACCGGTGCGAAGACGTCGATCATGACCGCGCCGTCTGGGCCGGTATGCACCTCGTGCGGCGTGTTCGCCGGAATCGACCACGTGTCCCCCGGCCCCAGCTCCCGCGTCTCGTCTCCGACCCGGAACTCGCAGGATCCGGAGATCAGAATCCCGAGCTGCTCGTTCTCGTGGCTGTGCTCTGGGACGACGCTGCCGGGATCGAGCTCGACGAGCCCGAGGGTAAGCCTCTCGCCATGCACGACGCGACCCGCGACCCCATCCCAGATCTTTTGCGGCTGGGCCTTGCTGGTTTCTTCGAACGCGCCCAAGGCGCGATCGTACCGCGCAGCGCCGTGCGGCTCTAGACCTCTACGCCATAGGCCTCCGTGAAAGCCTCCTGCGCGTAGGCCAGCGACGCGTAGGCGAACCCCTTGTCGCCCCAGCCCGTGCCCCAGCCATTGCGAACGATGAAGCGGCTGGCGGTGTAGCCGACGAGCGCGACGGCTGGCCCCCACGTGTCGAGTTCGGGTTGTAGGCGTCGAGGTTCCCGCCGGTGAAGCTGGCGTCGTCCCAGGTCGAGTCCACGTCGAGCCGCGCCATGATCGGCCCGTTGTTCGCAAGCCAGTTGCGCCAGTCTGTGAGGTTCGAGCCGAGGTTCGAGCCGAGATTGAAGTAAGCGAGGATCTTCCGCAGCGCTGCGGTCGCGGAGAAGGTGCTCGCCTTGCCCCGTAGAGCTTGCCGGTCGCGAAGGGGAGGTAGGTGTCGCGTACATCCTTTGACTCCGCCGCCCTCGCAGACGAGATCGCAGTAGTTCCGGTGCTCCTGTGCAGCCACGACGCACCTCCATTGGCGCGAATTCGTCGGCCGCAGAGCAACGTCTAGTCAGTCAGGTCCAAACCACTCTGACACAGGACTATGCTGGGCGACAAGCTACTGGAGGTCGGTCATGACGCTGAAGCTGAACATGCTCCCACCGAGCGTGAACAACATGTCCGTTCGGGTCTTCGTGCGAGCCGCAGGGCTCCCCTTCGAGGAGGAGAACGTCTGGGGCCAGACGCAGTCGGATGAATACAGGGCAAAGGTCCCGTCCGGGCTGACTCCTTCGGTCGAGACCGAAGGTTTGCCGAAAGGCGCGCTCTGGGAGAGCTGCGCCGTGATGATGTACCTCGCGAGCCGCGAAGGGCTCGCGAGCCTCTACCCCACCGATCTCGAGCGCCGCGCGATGGTGGACAGCGCGAACTTCTACACGATGAGCATCCTCTACCCGCTCGTCGCGCGCGCGACGTACCCGCGCCTCAGTTTCTCGGGCTATCCGGGCGAGGTGTCCACGTCGGACGCCACGGACGAAGGCAAGGAGACGGCCCGGAAGGCGGCGGAAGAGGCCGTTCCCGCGATCCTCGACGTCTACAACTCGTTCTTCCTCGCCGACAGCGCGTTCATCGGCGGCGACGAGCCGACCATCGCGGACATTCGGCTCGCATGCACCCTTGAGTTCCTCGCGGTCAGCGACGTCGAGCTTCCGGGCTGGGTGAAGGACTACATGGAGCGGGTCGAGTCGTCGCTCGGCGATGCCTATAGCGAGCCGGCCGGAGACGTCCGGGGCTACATCGCCCAAGCCACCGGCGAGGCCGTCGCGAGCTAGCGAGGAGTCATAGGCCGGCTTTGAGCGCCACCATGCGGTCGTAGGAGGCCGTGAGGCGGCCGCTAGGGATCCGCCCGGCTTGCGCCGCCTCGAGAAGCGACTGGTAGACGCTGCGGGAGGAAGCCTCGGAGCCCGTGAGGAGGAGGATGTCGGTTCCTGCCTTCGCGGCCTTGAGAGCAAGTGGATTTGTCGAGATCCCGCGCGTGTTCGCGGCGCCGTCAAGGGAGTCCGTGATCGTGACGCCCTGGAAGCCGAGCTTGCCGCGCAAAAGGTTCGTCCCGATCGCACGAGACCAGCCGGCTGCGTGGCTTCGGTCGTAGGCTCGGTAGACCGCGTTCGAAAGCATGACGAGCGGGACGCCGTTTGCCACCGCGCGCCGGTAGGGCCTGAGGCCCCGCGCCAGCTCGCCTTTGGTGGCGTCGATGTGGACGACGAAATCGTCCGTGTTCTTCGTGGCGAAACCGAGCCCGGGGAAGTGCTTCATCGTGGCCAGCGCACCGCGGTCGCCGAGTCCGAGCGCGAACGCATTGGGCAGGCGCGACGTTTTGCGTGAGCCGAACGCCCACGTGCGGCCCTGCTGGTACATGAACGAGGAGGTCGAGGCGGGCACGTCCGCGACCGGTGCGAAGTCGCTGTTGACGCCGAGGTCGAGGAGCGCCGAGCCGGTCTTCCGGCCCTGGCGGCGCGCTGTTTCACTCGAGCCGAGGTCACCCATCTCGGGCGGCGAAAGCGTCGGCGGGATCCAGGAGACGGTCTTCACCTGGCCGCCCTCCTGGTCGATCGCGATCAGGAGCGGCGGTTGCCCTCCCTCGGCTGCCGCATGCTGGAGCTTGGTCGCGATGCTGCGGAGTTGCGCAGCGGAGGAGAAGTTCCAGCCGTGGATGAGCACGCCGCCGATGCGCCCGCGCCGCGCCCGGTTGAGAAGCGACGCGGACGGCGTGTGCCCGCCCATCGAAACGACGAGCTTCTGCCCGATCAGGTGCTGGAGCGAGGGAGCCGCGACGGCGGGGGCGGGGGCAATCGAGAGGAGGCCGACGGTGGCGAGCGCCGCGGCAGCGAATCGGAAGGGCATACGAGGGACGCTAACCCGCAGAGGTCAAACGAACGTAACAGCTCCGCGACAGTCCAGAACGCGAGAGGTGGAGCGTACCGGGATCGAACCGGTGACCTCCGGCTTGCAAAGCCGGCGCTCTCCCAGCTGAGCTAACGCCCCGTTCGTTGCAACTGTAGCCCGCTAGACGGTCAGGCGGGTGACGGGAACGCCGAAGCGCTCGCGCGCCTCCGCCGCTGAGTCCTGCTCGAGCCAGCTCGCGTCGTCGTCTGGACGCGTGACGACGAGAACCTCGTCCGCAGGAAAGGTCCGCAGGGCGTCTTCGATCGCCTGGACGGGATCCGTGTCCCCCACCTCGGTCTCCGTACGCGCGGCTTCCGGCTGGACGCTCTCGGCGGCCTCGGAGGCGACGTCGGCCGCCTTCTCGCGCGCGGCGTCCTCGTCGCTCGCCAGCCACTGGAGCGGGGAGACGTCGGAGGCCGGCGCGACGACCCGGATCTCGGCCTCGTCGCCCGCGTGCTCGCGAACCGCGTCTCGAAGGCGCCCCGGCTCGACCGGCGCGGTGGCGACGACGAGCAGCTTCTTCCTGTCCATACCTGGCGACTACCCGAATTGGGGAAGAAGGAAAACGAGCTCCCCGTCGAAGAAGTCCCCATGCGGCGGTCTTTGCGGCTTCTCGGAATTGTCGTGATCGTGCTCGCGGCGGCGTCGCCCGCGGCTGCAATCCTCGACGGCAAGCCGGACACGGCGCACCCGTACGTCGGCATTCTCGTGACCGACATCGACGGGCAGCGCGTCCCGGTCTGCAGCGGTTTCCTGGTCAACTCGACCGCCTTCGTGACCGCGGCGCACTGCGTCGACGACCTCGGCGACCTTCCCGCCCTCGTCTCGTTCGACCAGCGCTTCACGCCGGGCTCTCCGGTCGTCACCGGCACGGCAGTCCCGAACCCGGGCTTCGGCTCCCCCGGTCCGGACACACATGACCTCGCGCTAATCGTCCTCGACACCCCCGTGACCAACCTGGGATACGCGCAGCTCCCCACCGCCGATCGGCTGGCGAGCGCCGACAAGAAGGAACCGCTCACGATCGTGGGCTACGGCGCGAACGGCTTCGTGAAGGGCGGCAAGCCCGCCCCGGACTTCAAACTCGTCCGAAGCGTCGGCGACTCCCGCATCTCGAAGCTCGACAAGACTGGCTTCAATCTGCGCATGCAGGCCGGCATTTGCTTCGGCGACTCGGGTGGCCCGGTCCTCCTCGGCGACACGAACCTCGTCGTCGGAGTCGCGTCGTTCGTGAACAACGGCCGATGTACCGGCAATGCGTTCGCGTACCGGCTCGACACGGCTGCGTCCCTGGATTTCCTCGCGCCGTACCTCTAGACCGCTGGGCGGCGGCTAGAGAGAAGAAGGGCTAGTCGCCCCAGTCGAAGTCGCGCGAGCGGCCCCACAGCGTGTCCTCCGAATCCTTCGGCTCTGAGTCACCGTTGTCCCCGGTCGGCCACGCGAGCACCTTCTCCGGATCGAGCCCGGGCTCGACACCGCTCAGCGTGTCTTCGATGCGTGCTTGCTCTTCGGTCTTGAAGAGCGGGTGGTTCTGAAATGGATCGTCGACGTGATAGCCGGAGATCGGCATCTCGCGTTCGAGATCAGTGTTTTTGCGCTTGAGCTCGAGATGGTCTTCGATCACACGCGCGAAAGTCGAGTCCTTGTCGAACGACATCACACCTCCGTGTCGGTCGTCTGGGGGCCGAAGGTCAGCGGCAGATCATAGACGACGGCGTCAGTTGTCGGAACTTGAACAGACCTTAGTGAGGGGCACGGACAGGCCCTTTTGTCTCGGCACATACCACACAGTTCTTTCCAGCCCGCTTCGCGCGGTAGAGCGCTTCGTCGGCAGCGGCGAACAGACCCGGGCCGGTGCCCGCTTCCGGGAAGGACGCGACGCCGAAGCTCGACGTCACGGTCACGGGGCTGTCGTGCGCCTCGGCCATCGCCCGCGACTCGACGGCCTCGCGAAGCCGTTCGGCCAGCGCCTCCGCGCCCACGATGTCGGTCTGCGGGAGCAGGATTGCGAACTCCTCCCCTCCGTACCGGGCCGCCACATCGATGTCGCGGACGGTCTCCCGAAGGATGTCGGCGAACGAGCGGAGCACCTCGTCCCCAGCCTGGTGGCCGAAGCGGTCGTTCACCTGCTTGAAGTTGTCCAGGTCGGCGAGGATGAGCGCGAGGGTGCCGCCGAAGCGCTCGGCGCGGCTGATCTCGTTCGCGAGCGAATCCTCGAACTCACGGCGGTTGGCGAGCTCGGTGAGGCCGTCGGTGCTCGCCTGGCGCGCGACGAGGCGGTGCAGCCGCACGTTCTCGAGCGCGATTGACGCCTGCGAGCCGAGCCAGAGAGCGAGCTCGCGCGACTGGTCGCCGAAATCGGCTCCCGCCGGCGTGAGGAGGAGCATCGCGTCCTCCTTGCCCTCGGGCCCGAGCGGGATGACGAGCGGGCGGCCGCCCTCGTCCGGCTCCCCGGCACGCGCCTGCTCCTCCCCGTCCACGATGAGGCGCCCACCTGCGGCGCCGGTCGCCTCGACCGCGCTCTCGACGATGACGTTCAGGAGCATGAAAGGGTCATGGGTTGCGGCGAGCGCCTTTCCGAAGCGGTCGACCGCGTCCTGCACGCGGCCGCGCTCGGCGGCGAGCTGGCCGGACATCTCGTTGAACGCGCGCCCGAGAGTTGCGAGCTCGTCGCGGCCGCGCACCGGCACACGCTGGCCGAATTGACCGCGCGAGACCGCACCGGCGGCGTCGGCGAGCTCCCGAAGCGAGCGCACGATCGTCCTTCCGAGGAGCCAGGCGAGGATCGCCACGATCGCGAGTGCGAGGAACGAGAAGATGAGGAAGCGCTCGCGGAGGGATGAAACCGAGGTGTCGATGGCCGACTTGGGCGTGGCGACGACGAGCGTGAGCGGCGGGTTCGACCGCATGATGAGGGCAGAAACGGCCCGGTAGCGTTCGTCGCCGAGACTCAAATAGCTCGGTTTCGGAAGCGGCGCGATGTTGGAGCCGACGATCTCGGAGAAGCCGGCGACGACCGTGCCGCTCCGGGCGAGGAGGGCGCGGTCGGTTTTTTTCAATCCTGCGGCCGTCCGAAGCTGTGCGAGCAGGGTGCGATCGAGCGGAAACCAGACGACGATCTTCCCGACGGCGCCTTCGGAGGTGACGAAGGATGAACGTTCCACATGAACGCCCAGAGGGGCTTCGCCGGCGAGGAGCTGGCCGTTGGCATAGAAGGCGCTGCGGGGCACAAGGTTCGCCTGACGGATGAACTCGGCACGGTTGCGGGTCTGAAAGGCCTTCTGGACGGTCGTGGCGTTGGCGAGGGATTTTGCCGTCAGCTCCAACCCGTCGACTCGGCGCGAGTAGTCGCTGATCGCGACGCGGAGCGCAGCGTTCAGTTGCGAGTCCGTGTTGCCGACCTCGCTTCTGGTCGCCACCTGACTGAACGCCCATGAAGCAGCGAGCAGCGGCAGAAGCGCAAGGAGAAGGAAATATGTGACGAGCCGAAGCTTGAAGCTACCCAATTGCCGCGCCTCACTCTCGAGGGTTAACTACGTACCCGACCTGTCTATCGGCTCTGTCGCAATCCCTCCTTAGGGGGATCTGAACCGAAGGGTCAGAAAACTGGCCGCTCGAGACTGATCGCGATGATCATGCCCGCGAACCAACAGAGGCCTGCGAACCCGACTGCGAATGCCGCGAGCCCCCGCTGGAACCCTCCGATTCCCGCGGCGACTAGGGCGACGACAACCGCGCCGGCTCCCACACGGCCGGGGTAGTAGACGAGACCTGCAGCCGCCGCGAAGATCGCGAAAACAGCGAGAAAGCCCGCAACGGTCGAGGCCGCGCCCTCACCGCGCCGTGAATCGCCCTCGTGCACGCTCATCAGCGCTGCTCAGCCCTGGTGGGTGCGAGGGCGGGCCGCGGCCGCCGCTCCGGCGAGCCGTGCGGCCCAGGATGGCGCCCCGGCACCCAGCGCTTTCCCGAGGGGTGCCAGACCGGGCTGCCGCCGTCCTCCCCGCCGGGAGACACGCGGTCGTAGGCCGGATCCGTCCCCGGTTCCGGCGGGTCCTTGACGGCCCACCAGATCACGTAACCCAAATACGCGGCCGGGATCTTCAGGATCACCAAGAAGAAGATGGTGAACCAGAGCATTCGCCTCTGAGTGTAACGTAGCCCGCTTCGGGTAACAGATAACACGCGCGCTCGCTGCTGCGGCCAGCTCCGGCGACGCGCGAACTGCCGCCCCATCGCCCAAGACGGCGGCCCGACCTCGTTCCCTAAAAGGGGGTAACTGCGTGAAGTCATTGCGCCCGGGCGGACTTGCGCTCGCCACAGTGATCGGACTCATCTGGGCCTCGGGGGCCCTCGCACAGGAAGGGACCACCGAGCCAACGACCACCGATACCACCACCATGGAGAGCACGGCCGAGCCCGCGCCCGATCCCTGGGCCGAGACGCCCAGGACTCGAGATCTGAAGCGGCGCGCAGTATCGTCGAAGCTCGTCGCCCGCAAGCTCTCCAAGCTGACGCATCATCCTCGCCCCACCGTCAGCCGCACAAAGGCGGACTTCGATTCGCTTCTCCGCTACCGGCTGTGGCTTCGCGATGCCTGGCGGATCCGCGCCGCGAGGGCGCGCCATCGCGCCCATCACCCGCCCCATCTCGCCGAGTGGCGCTGTATCCACCGTTGGGAGGGGTCGTGGACCGATCCGAACTCGCCGTACTACGGCGGGCTTCAGATGGACCTCGCCTTCCAACGGGCGTACGGGCCCGGGCTGCTCCGCCACAAGGGCACGGCGAACCACTGGGCTCCCTACGAGCAGATGTGGGTGGCAGAGCGGGCGCTCAAGGCCGGCCGTGGGTTCCATCCGTGGCCGCTGACCGCCCGACGGTGCGGGCTGATCTAGCCCGGAGGCCGTAGCACGGCGAACTGGTCCGTGACCGCCAGGGTGCGGCTGCGGAAGCGATACACCGCCGCGGGACGCCCGCCCGCTCGACCGGGCGGGCGCTGCTCCCCCGTCGGCTCGAGGAGGGCGCGGCGAAGCAGGACGCGCTGCAGGTTCGTTGCCGAGACGTCGTGCCCGAGCGCCGCGCTGTAGAGGCCGCGCAGCTCGGTGATCGTAAAGGCGGGCGGCGCCAGCGCAAAGCCGATGTTCGTGTAGGAGAGCTTCGCGCGGAGGCGCTCCCGCCCCGCGAGAACGGCGGCCAGGTGGTCGAAGGCGAGCTCCGGAAGGTCGTCTACCTCGTGCCAGGTCGTGTCCGCTGGGACTTTCGGGTCGATGCCGGCCGG
Source organism: Gaiellaceae bacterium (assembly GCA_035296905.1). Classification (GTDB taxonomy): domain Bacteria; phylum Actinomycetota; class Thermoleophilia; order Gaiellales; family Gaiellaceae; genus DATEOR01. The sequence continues at coordinate 13,266 of DATHAA010000020.1, read as the reverse complement.
AACGAGCCCGAGGTAGGCCGTCGCGATAAGCCGGCGATCGGGATGGCGCCTGGGGTCGCTGAGCGTCTCGAGCTGCTCGAGGTGGGAGAGCTCGCGAACGTCGACCTTGGCCGCGAGATGCCGTTGGATGGACACCTCGAGCGTCTCGCGGGCGCCGACAAGGCCGCCCGGGAGCGCCCAGTCGCCCTTGTACGGCGCTCTCCCGCGCTCCCAGAGGAGAACCTGCAACTCGCCCCTCCTCACCTGGAGGACGACCGCGAGGGCCTCGTGCTCGATTGCGTGCCTGGTAGACTTTCCCATCAGTTATCGACTCACAGTCGTAAACCTACGGAGAGGTTAGCGCAGATGGCAGTCGTCGAAGCACCAGCACCCCCAATGACGCGAACCAGAGACGTCGAGGACGTCCTTCGCAGCGGCGGCTTTACCCGGTTCCATCGCCGGGCGGTCGCGGTCACCGGCTTCGCGTGGACCTTCGTCGCGATGGAGATCCTGCTCGTCGGCTTCACCGTTCCGGTCTTCACGGCTCTCTGGGGGATCTCGGGCAGCCTGGCCGGCTGGATCACAGCCTCGGCGCTCGCCGGCTCGCTCGTGGGCAGCCTCGTCTTCGGGCGGCTCGCGGACCGAATCGGGCGCCGACACATCTTCGTGAGCGCGATTCTCTGGTACGCGAGCTTCACGGCGCTGACCGCCCTCGCGTGGGGACCCTGGTCGGTCTCGGCCTTCCGGTTCCTCGCGGGAATCGGGCTCGGCGCGCTCCTCGTCGTCGACCCCTCGATGCTCTCCGAGTACCTGCCGCCGCAGAACCGGGGTCGCTTCCTCGTCTTCCTGGACTTCTTCTGGCCCGTCGGCCTGCTCCTCGCGACCGGCCTCTCGTGGGTCTTCCTCGACCAGATTGGCGGCGCTTCCGGCTGGCGCTACCTCTTCCTTGCCGCCTCCTTCCCCGCCTTCCTCGCCTTCTTCGCACGGCTCAACCTGCCCGAGAGTCCCTACTGGCTCGCCCGGAACGGTCGCCGGCGCGAAGCGGCCGAGGTCCTCGAAGAGATCACCGGCCATCCCGTCTCCGCGGATGAGCTGACGGTGGCGGATGAGCCACGCGGTTCGCTCCGCGAGCTCGTGTCAGAGAAGCTCGGCGGCCGCTCGGCGATGATCGTCCTGGTCTGGATCGCCCTCAACATCTCCTACTACGGGCTCTTCCTCTGGCTGCCGTTCGTCCTCCAGGCTGAGAAGGACTTCACGGTCAACGTCTACCTCCTGCTCGCGCTCTCGGCGCTCTCGCAGTTCCCTGGCTACGGCGCCTCGATCTGGCTCGTCGAGCGGATCGGGCGCAAGCAGACGCTGACGCTCTTCCTCACGCTGGGCGGGGTGAGCGGGCTCACCTTCGCGCTGGCCGACTCCCAGGCGATCCTGATCGCGGCGCTCTTCTTCGTCGGCTTCTTCAACCTCGGCGCGTGGGGCGCGGTGTACCCGTACACCGCGGAGCTCTTCCCCACTCGCCTTCGCTCGAGCGCGTTCGGGATGGTGGAGGGCTTCGGCAAGGGTGCCGCGATCGGCGGCCCGTACCTCTTCGGCGCGTTGATCGATCGCACGGGAGACACGGTCTGGTCGCTCGTCTTCATTGCCCTGGTCATGGTCGCGGGGGCGGTGGCAACCCTCTTCGGACGGGAGACGCGCGGCACTAAGCTGACTTAGTGAACCGGCTAGCTCAGGAAACCAGCCCCTACCTCCTCCAGCACGCCGACAACCCGGTCGACTGGTACCCGTGGGGCGATGAGGCGTTCGAGCGCGCCCGCGGCGAGGACAAGCCGATCCTGCTTTCGATCGGCTACGCCGCTTGCCACTGGTGCCACGTCATGGAGCACGAGTCCTTCGAGGACGAGGAGACGGCGAAGCTCATGAACGAGCACTTCGTCGCGGTGAAGGTCGACCGGGAGGAGCGGCCGGACGTGGACGGGCTCTACATGGAGGCGGTCGTCACCATGACCGGCCACGGCGGCTGGCCGATGACCGTCTTCCTCACGCCTGACGGGCGGCCGTTCTACGGGGGCACCTACTTCCCGCCGGAGCCGCGCTTCAACATGCCGAGCTTCACGCAGCTCCTGCTGGCCGTCTCGAAAGCCTACGACGAGCGGCGCAGCGAGCTCGAGGAGCAGGCCGACGCGCTCGTGGGCGCGATCCGGGATGCGAGCGAGCGCCAGCCGTCCAACGAGCCGCTGACATCGGAGCTGGTCGTGAAGGCGGTCTCGGCGCTTCGCGCGCAGTTCGACCCCCAGCACGGCGGCTTCGGGCGCGCGCCCAAGTTCCCGCCGGCGTCGAACCTCGAGCTCCTGCTGCGAACCGGGCGCGACGACGCGCTCGCGATGGTTCGGACGACCCTGGACGGAATGGCCGCCGGCGGCATGTACGACGTGCTCGGCGGCGGGTTCCACCGCTACTCCGTTGACGAAGTCTGGCTCGTCCCGCATTTCGAGAAGATGCTCTACGACAACGCGCTTCTCGCGCCTACGTACCTCCACGCCTGGCTGGTCACGGGACAAGAGAGGTACCGGCAGGTGGCGGAGGAGACCCTCGACTACATGGCTCGCGACCTCCGGCTGCCGGAAGGGGGCTTCTCCTCGGCGCAGGATGCGGACACGGACGGCGTCGAGGGCCTCACCTACACGTGGACCGCCGAGGAGATCGAAGAGGTGCTCGGCGAGCCGCACGCGGAGTGGCTCCAGCCCTTCGAGGACGGCCGCTTCGTCATCCGTGCCGACGTGCCTGGGGAGGCCCGCCGCCGACTGCTCGAGGTGCGGTCCCAGCGGCCGCAGCCAAGCCGCGACGACAAGGCGATCGCGGCGTGGAACGGCATGGCACTCGCCGCCTTCGCCGAAGCCGCCCACCGGCTCGAGCGGCTGGAGTACCTTGAGGTCGCGCTCGACCTCGCGCGATTCCTCGGCGAGACGATGGCCGACGGCGCGGGCGGACTCTTCCGCACCTACCGCGACGGCGTCGCGAAGATCGACGGGTACCTCGAGGACTACGCGCACGTCGCCAACGGCTACGTCGAGCTTCACTGGGCCACGGGAGACCCGCGCTGGCTCGAGGAGGCCTACCGGTTCGGGCAGCGCGCGCATGCCTTCGCCGACCCCGAGCGCGGTGGGTGGTTCGTCGGCGACCACGACCTGGTCGCACGGCGCAAGGAGTTCGACGACCACCCCACGCCGTCCGGCAACTCGATGATGGCCTTCGTCGCCCTTCGCCTCGCGCGGATCTGGGGAGACGAGGGGCTCGAACGGGCCGCCGTCGGCGCGTTCCGCCTCGCGCGGCCGCTTCTCGAGCGCGCCCCGACCGCGCTCGGGCACATGCTCTGCGCGCTCGACCTCTACTTCTCCACCCCGAGGGAGGTGGCGATCGTCGGCGAGTCCGCGGAGCTCCGCAGCGCGGCGCTCCAGGGCTTCCAGCCGAACACGGTCTTCGCCTTTGCGCCGAAGCCGACCGACGCGGTGCCGCTCCTCGCGGGCAGGGGTCTCGTGGACGGCAACCCGGCCGCCTACGTCTGCGAGCGCTTCGCCTGCCAGGCGCCTGTGACGACCCGCGAGGAGCTGCTGAGCGCGACCGGCTAGACCGGCGGGGGTTCCCAGGCCGGGACGGCCGCGGGTTGCACGAGCTCCGGCGTGATCTCCTGTGGCTGGATCTTCCCGTCCCTGATGTCCTCTGCCCAGTGGCAGGCGACGACGTGGTCGGGCGCGAGGCGGCGAAGGGGCGGCTCGTCGTCCCTGCAGCGCGTCGGCTGCACGTAGGGGCAGCGCGTGTGGAAACGGCAGGCCGGCGGCGGGTTCGCCGGGCTCGGCAGGTCGCCCGCGAGCAGAATCGTGTCTCGCTCCCGCTCGACGACCGGGTCCGGGATCGGCACGGCCGAGAGGAGCGAGATCGTATACGGGTGGAAGGGCTCGTCGTAAAGCGTCTCCGCGGCCGAGATCTCGACGATCTTCCCCAGGTACATGACCGCGATTCGGTCCGATATGTGGCGGACGACGGCGAGGTCGTGCGCGATGAATAGGTACGTGAGCTCGAAGTCGGCCTGGAGGGTCTCGAGCAGGTTGATGATCTGGGCCTGGATCGAGACATCGAGCGCCGAGACCGGCTCGTCGCAGACAATGAAGTCCGGATTGAGGGCAAGCGAGCGCGCGAGCCCGATGCGCTGGCGCTGACCGCCTGAGAACTCGTGCGGGTAGCGCGAGGCCGCATCCGCCGGCAGCCCGACGACCTCCAGGAGCTCACGAACGCGCTTGGCCGCGTCCTTCTTCCCGGAGATGCCGTGGACCCGAAGCGGCTCCCCGACGATGCGGCCGACGCTGTGCCGCGGGTTCAGCGACGCGTAGGGATCCTGGAAGATCATCTGCATCCGGCGACGGAGAGGACGGAGGTCGTTTTGCGAGAGGGTGGTGATGTCCTGGCCGTCGAACACGACCTTGCCGCCGGTCGGCTCGTACAACCGGAGGATGGTGCGCCCGACCGTGGACTTGCCGCAGCCCGACTCGCCGACGAGCCCGAGTGTCTCGCCCCTCTGGATGGAGAGGCTGACGTCGTCGACCGCCTTGATGTCGCCGATGTGGCGGTCGAGCAGGATGCCGCTCTTGATGGGGAACCAGACCCTGAGGTTCTCGACCTCGACAAGCGCGCCGTCGCGGTTGCTCGCGACCTCAGCCAACCACAGCCGCCCTCGACCTCTGCCACTCCTCGGCCGGCACCGGGTTGAAGCAGGCGACCATGTGTCCCGGCTCCAGCTCGCGGAGCGGAGGAACCTCTTCGCGCGACTGCTCGACCTCGAAGCGGCAACGTGGCTGAAACGGGCAAGCCTGCGGCGGGCGCAGCATGTCTCTTGGCGCGCCCTCGATCGGCTGCAGCCTCGTCTTCCGCTCGGCGTCGAGGCGTGGGACGCTCTGCAGGAGGCCGAGCGTGTACGGGTGTCGCGGGCGGCCAAAGAGCTGCTCGGCGCTCCCCGTCTCCATGAACATGCCGGCGTACATCACGTTGACGCGCTCGCACATGCCGGCGACCACGCCGAGGTCGTGAGTGATCAGGATGAGTGCGGTCTCGCGGTCCTCGACGAGCTTCCTCAGGAGGTCGAGGATCTGCGCCTGAATCGTGACGTCGAGCGCAGTCGTGGGCTCGTCGGCGATCAAGAGTTTGGGCTCGCAGGCGAGCGCCATCGCGATCATCGCCCTCTGGCGCATGCCGCCGGAGAACTGGTGCGGGTAATCCTTGAGGCGAAGCTCTGAGCTCGGAATCCCGACCTGGTCGAGCAGGTCGGCCACGCGCTTGTTCGCCTCGGCCTTGCTCAGGTCGAAGTGCGTGTCGAGAGCCTCGCGTATCTGGCGGCCGATGGTCAGCACCGGGTTCAGGCTGGTCATCGGGTCCTGGAAGATCATGGCGATGTCCCGCCCGCGGATCCGGCGGAGCTCCCGGTCGGAGAGGCGGAAGAGGTCGCGGTCGCCGAACATTGCCGTCCCGCTCGTCACCTTTCCGGCGCGCGGAAGGATCCCGAGGAGGGCGAGCGAGGTGACGCTCTTGCCGCATCCGGACTCGCCGACGATGCCGAGCGTGTCGCCCGGCGCGACGTCGACGGAGATCCCGTTCACCGCGTGCACCGTGCCGCGGCTCGTCCAGAACTGGACGCGAAGGTCTTCGACCGTGAGAAGCGGCTGACGGTTCATGTCAGCGGGAACGCAGCTTCGGGTCGAGTGCCTCCCGCAGGCCGTCGCCGATGAGGTTGATCGAGATCGCGGTGACGACGATCGCGAGGCCCGGGATGATCGCCAGGTGCGGCGCAGTCTGCAGGAACCGCACCGTGTTCGTGAGCATCGTCCCCCACTCCGGGGTGGAGGGATCCTGCGGGCCGAGGCCGAGAAAGCCGAGCCCGGCCGCGTCGATGATCGCCGTCGCGAGCGCGAGCGTCCCCGCCACGATCACGGGCGAGATCGCGTTGGGGAGGATGTGCGAGCCGAGGATCGACCGGCGCGGCACGCCGACGGCACGCGCCGCGAGCACGAAGTCGTTCTCCCGCTGCGCCAGCACGGCCCCGCGTAACAGGCGCGCGAACAAGGGCACGTTGATGATCCCGATCGCGATCATGATCTGGAAGAGCCCGGGCCCGAGCATCGCCACGATTCCGATCGCCATGAGGAAGCCGGGGATCGTGAGCCAGATGTCCGTGATGCGCATGATCACGGAGTCGACGCCTCCGCCCGCGAAGCCGGCGATCGCGCCGAGGATGCTCCCGAAGAGGAAGCCGACGGTCACCGAGACGACGCCGATCAGGAGCGAGTAGCGGGCGCCGTAGACGATCCGGGAGAACTCGTCGCGGCCGAGCTCATCGACGCCGAAGAGATGCTCGCGAGAGGGCCCGGGGCAGCAGCCCTCCCTGATCAGCGCGAGGTTCTGCTCTCGCGGGTCGAAGGGAGCGATCAACGGCGCAAAGATCGCGATGAAGATGATGCAGCCGATGATGACGAACCCCACGATGGCACCGGGGTTCCGCCGCAGGCGAAGCCACGCGTCCGCCCAGAGCCCGCCGCCCCCCGACTGCTCGAGGGAGACTTCCCGGGCTTCGAGCTCCGCGACGCTCATTTGCTCAGCCTGATCCGCGGGTTGAGGAAGCCGTACGACAGGTCGACGAGCAGATTCACGAAGACCACGATGATTGCGATGAAGAGGACGCCTCCCTGGATGACGGGGTAGTTGCGCGCCTTGATCGCATCCACCAGCCACGAGCCGATCCCCGGAAAAGCGAAGACGGTCTCGGTGAGGACGGCTCCCGAGAGAAGAAGCCCGACCTGGAGCCCGATGATGGTCGCGATGGGCAGCATCGCGTTGCGCAGCACGTGGCTGAAGTCGACGGAACGCGGCGCGAGACCCTTGGCCTGCGCCGTGCGAACATAGTCCTCGTTCTGGACGTCGAGGACGGAGGCTCTCGTGATGCGCGCGATGATCGCGAGCGGAATCGATCCGAGCGCGATCGCCGGCAGGATCAGGTGCTTTGAGACGTCCACGAACGCTTCCCAGTTCCGGGCCAGAATCGCGTCGAGGAGATAGAAGTTCGTTGGGTGCGGAACGTCGATCAGCACCGACATCCGCCCAACGCTGGGCAACCAGCCCAGCTGCACCGCGAAGACGTACTTGAGGATCAGGGCGAGGAAGAAGATCGGCGTCGAGATGCCGATCAGCGAGATGACGAGACTGGTGTGGTCGACCACCCCCTGGTAGCGCTTGGCGGCGAAGAAGCCGAGTGGGATTCCGACGATAAGGGCGAAGAACCCGGCGGCGAACGCAAGCTCGATGGTCGCCGGAAAGCGTTGCCGGAACTCCGTCGCGACCGGCTGCCTCGAGGTCGAGCTGTTGCCGAATTCCAGCGTCGCCAGCTGCTCGACGTACTTCCCGTACTGCACGTAGATCGGTTGATCGAGCCCGTACTGGTGCTCGAGGGCGGCGACAGCCTCGGGCGTGGCCCGTTCACCTAGGAGGGCGGCTGCAGGGCCGCCCGGAAGCGCCCGGATCCAGAGAAAGACCAAAATCGAGACGCCGATGAGGATCGGTATGAGGAGCAGGAGCCGGCGGACGACGAAGCGCAGCATCTCTGTCGTCCGCCGACTCTAGTCCCTTTGACTATCCGAGCGTCACCGTCGCGAAGCTCTCGTTCGTCGTCGGGCTCGGGGCGTAGCCCTTCACGTTCGCCGTGAAGGCGAGGGCCGGGCTCGAGTGCGCATACGGCACACCGGGGAGAATCGTCATGATCTGGCGATTTGCCTCCTGGTAGAGCTCGATGCGCTTTGCCTGCTTAGGCTCTGCCTCCGCCTGGGCCAGGAGGTCCTGCACCGGCTTCATCTCGTCGTTCTTGTCCGTTCCCCACTGCTTCTGCGGTGACTGGAAGAACGTGCCGATGAAGTTGTCCGCGTCGCCGTAGTCGCCGGTCCACCCGAGCAGGTACACCTGCAGCTGTCCCTCGTCGGACTTGCCGAGGTAGTCGGGGCTCCACGGCGCGCTGTGCGGGGTAATCGCGAAGCCCGCCTTCTCGAGACTCGCGGCGAGCGCCTCAAAGTTCCTTTTCGGGTCCGGCATATACGGACGCGAGACGTCGGTCGGATACCAGAAGTCGATCTTCACCGGGGGCGTGAGGCCTGCCTCCTGGAGGAGCTGCTTCGACTTCTCGGGGTCGTACGTGTACTCCGGCACGTCATCGGCATAGCCCTCGACCGACGACGGCATGAACTCCTTCGCCACCTCCGCACGGCCGCCGTAGAACGAGTCCACGACGCCCTGGCGGTCGAGCCCATAGGCGAGCGCCTGGCGGACCTTCGGATCGTCGAGCGGTGGCATCGACATGTTGAAGCCAACGTATGCCACGTTGAAGGGCGGACGATCGATGACCTGCAGGTCGCCGTTCTCCTGGATCGTCGGGATGTCCTGGGGCTCGACGAGGTCGTAGCCCTGGATCTCGCCGGTCTGTAGTGCCTGCAGCCGCGCGGCGTTGTCCGCGATCGGCCGGAAGATGACCTGGTCGAGGCTCGCCTTCTCGCCCCAGTAGTCGTCGAAGCGCTCGACGACGAGCCTGTCGCCTCGTGTCCACGAGACGAACTGGAAGGGGCCGGTGCCGACCGGATGCTCGGTTCCGAACGTCCCGGTCGGATGGAAGATCCCGTCGGCGTCGACGGAGCCCTCGTCAGCCCCGAACTCCTGCAGCGCCTTCGGGCTCGCGATCGAGAACGCCTGCTGCGAGAGCGCTGGGATGAACGTCGCGGACGGCTTCGTGAGCGTGATCACCGCCGTCGAGGCATCGCTCGCCTCGCAGCTCGCGTACAGGCTTTCCTCTGGTGCTCCAGAGTCCGGGTTGAAGGTGCTGAACCCGCCGAAGACGACCTGCCAGTAGTAGGTCGCGCTCGGGTTCTGGAAGGAACCCTTGAAGTTGTACCAGCGGTCGAAGTTGAAGCAGACCGCGGCGGCGTCGAGGTCGGTCCCGTCGTGGAACTTGACCCCCTGCCTGATCTTGAACGTCCAAACAGTTCCGTCGTCGTTCGCCGACCAGCTCTCGGCGAGACCCGGCTCCGGCTCCGTCGTGCCCGGCTTCAGCGCGACGAGCGTCTCGAAGAGCTGCGTGATGACCCGCAGTGACTCGCCGTCGGAGACGAGCGCTCCGTCGAGGACGACCGGGTCTGCGGCGCCTGCGAACACGAGCGTTCCACCGGCTCCTCCGCCGCCCGTCGTCTCGGAAGGCGCTGTGCCTCCGGTCGATTCGTTGTCTCCGCCACCGCACCCCGCCGCAATGAGGGCGAGAAATGCGACGAGCGGGAGGGCAAACTTGAGCAACTTTCCCCTCACCGTTCTCTCCTTTCGGTACGACCGCCCCCACGGCGGACGGCACGTGAGTATCCAGCAGGTTGGACGTATCGGCAACCCTTCGGGTTAGCCTTGGCCCTCGGGGCGAGAGTAGGATCGGGCGGCCGTGTGGACGACTCCGCTCCTGTATGAGCGCCTCAGCTGGCCCGAGGTGAGGCGGGCCGCAGGCGAGGAACGAGTGTGCCTGATCCCTGTCGCGACGCTCGAAGACCACGGGCCGCACATGCCGATCGACACCGATCTACGGATCACGGCGGAGATCTGCCGGCGCGCCGCGGAGACCGCTCCGGACGAGATCGTCCTCCTCCCGGCCATCCCGCACGGCTACTCGCCGCACCACATGGATTTTCCCGGGCCGATCACGATCGGCTGGGACACGTTCACGCGCTACCTCGTCGACGTGGGGAGCTCGCTTGCCCGGCACGGATTCCGACGCATCCTCTACCTGAACGGGCACGGATCGAACCAGAACCTCGTCGAGATGGCCGCGCGGCTCGTCGCCCTCGAGCACGACACGGCGCTCGCCGCGGCGGCCTTTCACACATCCGGCGAGGACTCCGCCCGCGTGATCGCCGAGGTCCGCGAGTCGGACCAAGGCGGCATGGCGCATGCGTGCGAGCTCGAGACGTCCATGTACCTCGCCATCGAGCCGGAAGCGGTCGAGATGGACAAGGCCGTCGACGAGCGCAGCTATCCGCAGGGAAAGCACGCGACGATGGACTGGTCGGATGGCCCGCTCAAGGTGATGCCCTGGTGGTCGTCGTTCTCCCGTACCGGGATCCAGGGCGACGCGAGCAAGGCAACGGAGGAGAAGGGCAGGAAGCTGCTCGACGCGGCCGTCGCCGAATGTGTCGAATTCGTGCGCGAACTGCTCGCGCGGCCGCTCCCGGAGCGGCTCGACCCACAGGAGACACTTCCGTGAGCATCCCAGTCATCCGCGTGGCCGGCACCCACCGCGAGGCGGGAGCGGCGATCGGCGCCGCAACCCGGGATTCCATCCGGCGAAGCATTGGGGGCGCCGAGTTCGATCACGACATCGTCCTGCGGTATCGCGGCGCGAGCGTCAAGCACCTCCCGTGGGTCGTCGAGGAGCTGGACGCGGCCGCCCGCGCGGCCGAGGTGGACCCACTCCCGCTCTTTGCGGAGGCCGTTCTCGAGCTGAGCACGTTCTCGCAGACCAAGGTTCCGGCCCACTGCACTGACGTCGCGGCCGTGCCCTCCGTGACCGCCGACGGACACCTTCTCGTCGCTCACAACAACGACCTGAGCGCAGGCGACGAGGAAGACGTCGTCGCGATCGAATGGAAGGTCGAGGGCGAGCCGACCATCTTCACCCTCGGGCTCGGCCCCTGGATCAGCGTCGGCTGGAACGAAGCGGGCCTCTCCATCACGGGGAACGAGGTCGCACCGAAGGACGAAGGGGTCGGAATCCCGCGCCTCCTGCAGGTGCGCGACGTGCTGACGCGCACGACGCTCACCGAGGCGACGCGCGCAATCCTCCACCCCGCTCGCGCCTCGTCCTACAACTGGGTCGTCGCGCAGCATGACGTGGTGATGTCCATCGAAGGCTCGGCCACCGCGGCCGAGCCGATCGCGCCTGCCGAGGACGGGACGCTCGCCCACACGAACCACTACGTCCATCCGGACATGCTCGACTTCGAGGCGAGCGCCTCGAGCGAGGGCTCCACCGGCCGCCTCCAGCGGGCGAAGGAGCTCATGACGGAGTCCCTCGAGGATGCGGTGACGCGAACGCGCCTGCGGGAGATCCTCTCCGATCACGAGGGCTCCGAGCCACTCTGCCGGCACGGAAGTGCGCAGGGCGACTCGCAGACGGCTTTCTGGTGCATCGCCGACGTGACGGCCCGGACGATCACGTACGGACGCGGGAATCCCTGCGATTCCGAAGCCCAGCTGTACGTCTTTTCCTAGGGCTCCCTCTTTCGAGGGATGCCGGAGCGTACCCGGCGTCTGGCACACTGAAGTTACCTGGCGTAATCAGGGACATTCCTGGGCGTACGGCCCCCGGGGCGAAAGGGGGGCCCGAAAACGGGAGGTCGACGCCGAGCCGAGATGGGTCGCGAGACCGCTCGGCTCTTGCCGCTGCTTCTGCCTGTCGTGGCCGCGGAGATCCTCACGGTCGCGGTTGCGGCATCCGTGTTCGCGGCCTCTGACCCGAGCCTGGAAACACTTGCCGGCGTCTGGGCCCTGCTCATCGTCACGGTGGTCGCCGAGGCCTTCCCCGTCCCGCTCGAGAACGTGCCCGTGGGAGGCACGTCGCTCGCGACGATCTTCATCGTCGGCACGTCGGTGATCTACGGCTGGGAGGCGGCCGTCATGGTCGCCTTCGTCGCGCAGGTCGTGGTCGAGATCGGGCGTCGGCGCGACCTTCCCCGTGTCGCATACAACAGCGGTGTTTATGCCCTGGGAGCGGCCGCCACAGCCGCCGCGAGCCTTCTCGGCAACCAGGAGGGATTCGGCTGGCTCGCGGTGGAGACATTCGTCGCCGCGGCGGCCTTCTACCTCGTCGACCTCGTGCTCGTCGCGCTCGTCGTCTCCCGCTCGACGCGCGAGCCGCTGAAGCGGCTCCTTCCCCAGGCCACCTCCTCGACGCTCATCCCCTTCTCCGTCATGGCCTCCCTGAGCCTGATGCTCGCGGTGCTCTGGGACCGCTCACCGTTCCTGTCCGCCGCGCTCGTCGGTCCCGTCGTTGCGATCGCGCTCTATCAGCGCTCAGTGCACCGGGAGCTGAAGGCCATGCGGCTCGCACTGACGGATCCGCTGACCGGCCTCGGAAACCACCGCCACTTCTACGAGCAGCTCGAACGCGAAGCGCTCGGAGCCGATTCCGCGCATCCGCTCTCCGTCTGCCTCCTCGACGTGGACGACTTCAAGCAGATCAACGACCAATACGGCCATCCCGTCGGAGACCAGGCACTCGTCAGGATCGCCGACCGGCTACGGCAGGACGGGGAAGCGTTCCGGATCGGCGGCGACGAGTTCGCGCTCGTCCTGCCGGGAAAGACAGCCCGCGAGGCGATGGAGATCGCCGAGGGCGTCATCGGGCGCGTCAGCGGGACGGCGCAGCTCTCCGCCGGCGTGGTCACGTACCCCGACCACGGCGTCGAACGCTCCGAGCTCGTGCGTGTGGCCGACTCGGCCCTCTATCTGGCCAAGGAGCATGGCAAGAACCGGGTCAGGGTCTACCGCCCCGACCTGCTCGAGCTGGCCGAGCTTCGGCGCCTGGCCGAGGGGCCCGACCGCGCGGCACGCCTTCGGGCGGCGGCCTCGCTCGCCCATGCAGTCGATGCCCGCGATGCCTACACGGGCTCCCACTCCTACATGGTCGGGGAGCTCTCGGCACGGGTGGCCAAGAAAATGGGCCTCGAGAGCGAGCAGGTCGAGCTCGCACGCCTGGCCGGCTCACTGCACGATCTCGGAAAGCTCGCCATCCCCGAGGAGATCCTGCGCAAGCCCGGCCCCCTGAACGAGGCCGAGCGCCTCGTCCTCGAGCGCCATCCCCAGATCGGCTTCAGGATGCTCGACTCACTCGGAGTGGAGCCGGTCGCCTCCTGGGTCCTGCACCACCACGAGCGCTGGGACGGAGACGGCTACCCGGACAGACTCGGCGGGGACGCGATCCCGCTCGGCTCGCGGATCCTCTTCGTCGCCGATGCCTACGATGCGATGACGACCGACCGCGTCTACCGCTCCAAGCTCTCGCACGAGCGCGCCATCTCCGAGCTCGAGCGCTGCGCGGGGACGCAGTTCGACCCCGACGTCGTCTTGGCGTTCAAGGAAGAGTTCGACGAGCCGCGCCTGCCGGAGCTCGTCGTCCTCGAGACCGCCTAGAACTTCTGCCGCGCGAGCGGCGTATCGTCTTTCGAGATGCGCACA
>DATHAA010000019.1:0-2174 GCA_035296905.1 Gaiellaceae bacterium | reverse complement strand
CTACTCGATCAGGCCGTGGCGGATGCCGATCGCGACAGCCTGGGTGCGCGTGGACGCCTCGAGCTTCGCGAGGATGCGCTTCGTGTGCGTGCGAACCGTCTCGGTCGAGAGGCCGAGCTGCTCCGCCACCGCGTCGGTCTGCATCCCGTCGGCGAGCATCTGGAGGATCTCGCGCTGGCGCGAACTGAGCGTGCGGTCGCCCTCGTCGAGCACGATGGTCGAGGAGAGCCCGGGGTCCACGTAGAACTCACCATCGCGTGCGGCCTCGATCGCGCGGACGAGGTCCTCGGAGGGCGAGTCCTTGCGCACGTAGCCCTTCACGCCGGCCTTGAGCGCCTCGCTCAGGAGGCGCGCTCCGCCGTCGGAGGTGAAGACGACGATGGGAGCCTTGACCTGGTCGCGGAGGCGGCCGACGATGTCGCCCACGTCGACGCCCGCCCGCCAGGGGTCGATGATCACGACGTCGGGCGCGTCGCCGTTCGCCATCTCGCCCGCCTGCTCGATCGATTCCGCGTCGGTGACGATCACGTGCTCGAACGCCTGCTCGAGTACGGCGCGGACGCCGGCCCGGACAACCGGATGGTCATCCACGATCAGGCAGCGAGGCGAGTGCTTCGCGCCGGTGGGCACGGCGCCAGCATACCTCGGAAACGCATGATTTCCCCGGAGCGGAGTAACGGCGGTCTCGACGAGGGTGAAGGCTACGGTCTCGGAAGCCGCCGGAGCAGCTCCCGCGTGACCGCACCGGCGAGTCGAAACGCCGTGAACGTGAGTCCCGCGGCGTTACGAACGACCGCACCGACCGGATCGCCGGACCACTCCGGCTGGCGCACCCGATCGCGTCGTCCTTTTGCATCTATGTCATGCACAACGTCGACCCGGTCCTCGATCCCGCCGTCCTTTACCGCCGTAGTTCGCCCGCGTGGGGTAGTTCGCTCGCGTGGGCTCGCCGCCCCGGCCGCCGCGCGGCCGGGCTTCGCGCTCGTGCGCTTCGCCCTCGAGGTGCGCGCCGGCTTTGCCGCCGGCTTTCCGGCCGCCTCGGCCCTGACCGCCGCGGTCTCGGCAGCCTTTGCCGGCCTGTCGCGCTTCGCGCTCCGCTTCCCCGGCCGCGAGTTGGGCAGGTTGCCTAGCACTCCTCCCTCGTCCGTCATCGACAGTGATTCTAGTAGTGCCCGTTCTGGGTACACCTGATCTGGAACGCCGGACACCTGATCTGGAACGCCGGACGATAAAGTCGTATGGAGATCAAACTGGTTGACTGGCTAGTCGGTGGAAATTGCGCTTTGGGCCGCTTGACTTCACTATCTGTAGCGTTACTGTCTACATGGTTTATCTGACTGGGCCCGGGCCCTTGCGCTGGGCCCTGCGCGCCGTTGAGGAAAGGGATGTCTGTAGCCGATCTGCAAGAGCTTGAGGAGGTAAAGCTCCTCGTCGTCAAGGGCCAGGCGACCGGCGTTCTGACCTATGCCGAGGTCGCCCTGGCGCTCAGCGAGGTCGAGCTCGACGAGGGCGACATCGAGGAGCTGCACGGCTACTTCGAGCGGTCCGAGATCGAGCTCGTCGAGGACGATCCCACCCATTCGGCGCCCGAGGTCGAGCGCGCCGTCGATCGCCGCAGCCGGCGCAAGAAGGCCACGATCGACCTCAAGCCGGACATGACCACCGACTCGCTTCAGCTATTCCTGAAGGACATCGGCAAGGTGCGGCTGCTCACGGCGCAGGAGGAGGTCGACCTGGCCAAGCGCATCGAGCGCGGCGACCTCGACGCGAAGCAGAAGATGGTCGAGTCGAACCTGCGCCTGGTCGTTTCGATTGCGAAGAACTACCGCAACCAAGGCCTGCCCTTCCTCGATCTGATTCAGGAGGGCACGCTCGGCCTGGTCCGCGCCGCGGAGAAGTTCGACTACCGCAAGGGCTTCAAGTTCTCCACCTACGCGACCTGGTGGATCCGCCAAGCGATCGCCCGCGCGCTCGCCGACAAGGCGCGCACGATCCGCATCCCGGTCCACGTCGTCGAGAAGCTCAACAAGATTGGCCGTGCCGAGCGCAAGCTCGTCACGGAGCTTGGCCGCGAGCCGACCGCCGATGAGATCGCCGAGCACACCGGCATCGAGCCCGACGAGGTCGACTCGATCAAGCGCTCCGCGCAAGCGCCGGTCTCGCTCGAGAAGCCG
>DATHAA010000018.1:0-29690 GCA_035296905.1 Gaiellaceae bacterium | reverse complement strand
CTCGTCGGTCGCGACGCAGTCGCCGTACACAAAGCCCACGTAGTCGGCGCGAACGTCCTGCCCGGCAATGGCCGCATCATTGCGCCGCGTGATCGCGGTTAGCGGCAGCCGATCGAACGAGCCGCCGAGCCAGTACAGCGGGAAGGCGGAGAATGCGTGGGCGTCCGCGCGCGTAAAGGCGGCTGGCCCCTCGCTTCGCGACTCAGTGGCTGACCGGTCGTCCTGCGAATCGGCCGTCGACATCACCGGTGTGGCGGTCCCGCACCCGGCAAGCATCAACGCCGCGAGAGGCGCGAGCACGACCGGCGGCCACAAGCTTCGCATCAGTGACTCCACGAGGGGATTCGCCACCAGTCCACGTAGCCGTTGCTGCCCGCATAGTCGCCGTCGCACTGCTTGAACTCGCGCGTGTTGCCCCAGTAGGTCGCTCCACCGTACGTATGGGTGCCGGAAAAAGCGTCGTAGAGCGCCCGCCGCCCCTGGTCGAAGCCGCTTGCAAGCCCGGTCGAGAGGCCGCCCTTGTCGACGGCGTGGCCGCAATACCAGACGAAATCCTCGTGATGCGCATCGCCCCGCGCGGTGATGCCCCAGACCGGGTCATCGTCGTACGTACGTCGGATGCGGATGTGAAAGCGCGACTGCAGAACCGAGCCGCTTGCCAGCTGCCCGTACATGGCTCCACACACGCCCTCGCTCGAGAAGTACTGCGTACTGCCGCCAGCGTCGATCCAGCCGGTGTGGAAGCGGATGTGGTTGAGCACGCGCGCACCGGTTGCCGCCCCGTAAAAGACGTCCGTGACCGGGTCGACCTGGTGCTCGTAGGAGGCGGGACACGCGGTCAGCGTGTACGGATAGGTCTGGAAGTGCGCAGAGGCGCCCCCCGCGCGGACGCCGGCGAGGATGGCGAGCGTCGCTCCAACAATCGCGCAACCAATGGATCGCCTTGACGCGGCGCGGACACTCATCCGTGCGTTTTCGGTCGTCCCATTTACCTGTAACGACAGATACCCACTCAGACGGTCGGGGCAATCCCCGACGTGGATCCAATAAGGCACGAAAATGGCTCATCGGCGCCGCCGACTTGGCAAGCCCGCTCCTGTCCATCACCGGTCTCTCAGGGCCAATCGCCAGTCTGAGTCGACAAGCTGGGGGTCACTAGTTCGAGCCCAGTACCGCCCACCTACGCGCGGCCGGCGAGACGCCATGCGGGCGCAGGCGTGGTTTTTTCGTCACCGTCGCTTAGGAACAGGAGAGCTCTTCGCCTTTGACCTGTCAGCACGATGTCAGCACACCCTCTACGGTGCCGATCCCGCCTGCTGATCTGGCAATCAGATCGTCGCGGTGCATTGTCTTTTCGGAACCCTTTTGGGATAGACGTTCAGGGTGGCGCTCGCGTTTTACGTGACCGGTCTTGCTAACCGCGAGATGAATGTCCGCCGAAGGTTCCGCGACTGGTACTACGCCGACGGCATTGATCGAGGACGAGCGCTCGCACGAGAACGACTAGCTTGCGACGAGGGTAATGACGCCTTTCTAGCCGCGTGCCCGGGCCGCCGCGTTGAGTGCGGCGAGCCGCTCGAGGCTCGCGACCGGCCAAACCGCTTTCGTGTCGTAGTACTCCTCGAACGCCGGTACCGACTCCGGCAGCGCGAGCCAGCCCAGCTTCGACCGTGTGTAGATGTGGACGTCTGGCGCCACGGCGGAGGGGTCGTCGAGCGTGCCGCTCCGGACGAAGAGGACGTCGGGCCGACTGTAACGGCTGAAAGCCGCGATCTGACACCTCGGGCAGCGATAGATCGTCTGCATGCTCCCGTTGTCGCGAGGCACTTCGACCGGTTCCAGTGCGCCTGTCAGCAACTTCACGCGGTCCGCTTCGATGAGCAGGTTGATGACGAAGGCGCTTCCGGTCTGCCGCTGGCAGTTCAAGCAATGACAGCAGTGGGTGAAGAGCGGCTCGGACTCCACCCGGTAGCGGACCTCCCCGCACGAGCAGCCACCCTCACATGGAAAGCTCACCTATCTCCTTCTCGAAAGAGAGCCGGTTTCACGCGCTGTCGATTGACGCTCGAGACCGCGCGTAGCCGAGCTCGCGGAGCGCGTCGCCCATTTCCTCGAGGGTGACAGGATCGTCAATGGTGGCCGGTGTCGTGTAGTCCTCCCCATCCGCGATCCGGCGCATTGTCCCCCGCAGGATCTTTCCCGACCGAGTCTTCGGTAGTCCTCGACGACTGCCGCCTTCTTGAACGAAGCGACGGGGCCGATCCGCTCGCGCACCAGTTGCACCGTTTCTGCCACGAGATCCTCGGGCGGACGCTCCACACCCGCCTTCAGGACGAGCAAGCCGACGGGCAGCTGTCCTTTGAGCTCATCTGCCACCCCGATCACGGCGACTTCTGCAACGTCTGGGTGCGAGGCGAGGACTTCCTCGATTGCACCCGTCGAGAGACGATGGCCGGCGACGTTGATGACGTCGTCGGTACGGGACATGACGAAGACATGGCCATCCTCGCCGATGAAACCAGCGTCGGCGGTCTGGTAGTAGCCCGGGAAAGAGGAGAGGTACACCTCATGGAAGCGCTCGTTCGCGTTCCACAGGGTGGGTGAAGCCCCGGGAGGCATCGGAAGCTTCACCGCCAACGCCCCAATCTCTCCGCCCGGGCATTCGTGACCGTCGCTGGCCAGGGCGCGCAAGTCCCATCCCGGTACGCATCGACCCGCAGACCCCGGCACTACCGGCAGCCGCTCGATACCGAGGCAGGTTGCGGCGATTGCCCACCCTGTCTCTGTCTGCCACCAGTGGTCGATCACAGGAACACCGAGCTTTTCCTCTGCCCATGCGAGTGTGTCCGGATCGGTGCGCTCGCCGGCGAGGAAGAGGGCGCGAAAACCGGACAGGTCATAACGGCCGATATGGACGCCCTCGGGATCCTGCTGCCTGATTGCGCGGAAGGCGGTGGGAGCCGTGAAGAGCGTGCACACGCCGTGGTCTGCCATCACTCGCCAGAAAGCACCGGGGTCCGGCGTACCGACCGGCTTTCCCTCGTAGAGGACAGTCGTCGCACCGTGAAAGAGCGGGCCGTAGACGATGTAGGAATGGCCCACGACCCAGCCGACGTCGGAAGCGGCCCAAAAGACCTCGCCCGGCTCGACGTCGTAGACGTGCTTCATCGTCCACGCGAGCGCAACGGCATGCCCGCCGTTGTCGCGAACGATCCCCTTCGGCTGTCCGGTGGTCCCCGACGTGTAGAGGATGTAGAGAGGATCGGTCGCCTGGACGGGGACGCAGGCGGCTGGCTTCGCGCGGGAGAGAGCTTCGCTCCACTCCACATCTCGCGGCGGATCGAGCTCGGCTTCGAGCATGGGCCGTTGGAGGATGATGCAGCGCTCGGGCTTCGACTCAGACATCGAAATCGCGGCGTCGAGCAGAGGCTTGTACGGAACGATTCCGGACGGTTCGATCCCGCAGGAGGCCGAGACGATCACCTTCGGTGTCGCGTCTTCGATTCGGCTCGCGAGTTCGTGCGCCGCAAAGCCACCGAAGACGACCGAATGGACCGCGCCGATCCGTGCGCAGGCGAGCATCGCAATGACGGCCTCGGGCACCATTGGCATGTAGACGATCACCCGGTCGCCGGGGCCGACGCCCTCGGACGCGAGAGCGCCTGCGAAACGCGCGACCAGGTCCGTTAACTCACCGTATGTGAAGGCCGCGGTCGTGCCACTGACCGGCGAGTCGTGGATGAGGGCTAGTTGATCGCGCCGACCTCCTGCGACGTGGCGGTCGAGAGCGTTGTAGCAGGTGTTCAGCCGTCCACCCGCGAACCAGCGGTAGAAAGGGGCAGCAGATGGGTCGAGGACCTGCTCCCACGGCTCGTCCCAGTCGATCGCTTCTGCAGCCTCACCCCAGAACTGCTCCGGATGGTCGAGGGAGTGGAAGTAGATCTCGTCGTAGCGGCCCATACCGCCCTTTCCAGCCGGCAGCGGCGCGTTCGAGCGGGGCTGCCCTCAGCGACTTTGGTTCAAGCGCGTCGAGCTGATTGAGGACAGACCGAAGCTATCGCGGTGTTCGACGCCGGTCAATGCGTGCGAGTGGGTTTTTCCCGTGTACAGACCTTGACGACCGCCCGGTGGGTTCGGCATCTACACGTCGTCGAAAGTGAGCTGACTGACTCGCCCGGACCCGGCCGCGCCTGTGCCCGCCACTTTCGAGCGGCCCAGCGGCAGGCGCTGTCGTTGAATTGGACCTCGCCTTTCACCTGGCTTCGCTGTACATTCGGTAGGGGGCTTTGACCGGAGGGGGGTGCTGTTGCCCTTCGAAAACGCATGAGTGGTCGCCGGACCCGCTTCGGCTCTGATCTCCGAGGACAAAGGTGACCCAGCCCGAAAGCGCTGCGGTCGAGAGCGCACGAGTTCTCCGAGAGCAGAAGCTCTACCTCGAGTCGCTCTTGGAGATCAGCCCCACCGCGATTGTCACGCTCGGTCTCAACAGGAAGGTGACCTCCTGGAATCTGGCGGCCGAGGAGCTCTTCGGGTACACGGCCGGTGAGGCGATCGGTCGCAACCTCGAGGACTTGGTCGCCAATGAGGAGGATTTGCGCGCGGAATACACCGCGTACTTCGAGGAGCTCGCCCGGGGAGAGCGCTTCCACGCAGTCACCCGCCGGACGCGGAAGGACGGCACCCTTGTCGACGTAGACGTCTTTGCCGTTTCGGTGACCGTCGAGGACGAGCCCACCGGCTATTTGGTCATCTACTACGACATCAGCGCACTCAAACTTGCGGAAAAGCGCTACCGCGACCTTATCGAGCAGCTTCCGCTCGTCACGTACATAGACGAGCCCGCCGTCGCCCCATCGATCTATATCAGCCCACAAGTCGAAGGGCTTCTCGGCTACTCGGCGGACGAGTGGCTCGCCGATCCAGAGCTCTTCCTAAAGCTCCTCCATCCCGACGATCGCGACCGGGTCCTCGCCGATCACGATCTGGTCTTCGCGGCGGGTGAATCAAACTGGTCCTTTGAGTATCGTTTGGTCGCTAGGGGCGGTCAGACCGTCTGGCTGCGGGATGATGCAGTCGTCGTCAAGAACGACGAGGGGAAGCCGCTGCATGTCCAGGGCTTCCTCATGGACGTTACGAAGCGCAAGGAGGCCGAGGAAGCGCTAAGGGAGAGCGAGGAGCGCTTCCGCGCCATGTTCGAGGAGGCGCCCATCGGTATCGCCTGGGGTCCGCTTGAGGAGTCCGGAGCGCGGCCGATCAGCGGCGCAGCCGGATCGGGGCTCTATACGCGAAACCGCGCCTACCAGGAGATGCTCGGCTACACCGAGGACGAGCTGGCCTCGATGCATTTCACCGAGTACACGCATCCCGACGATCTCCCAAACGTGCTGAAGCTGTACGACGAGCTGATCGCCGGCCGGCGCGATCGCTATGAGACTCCGATGCGCTACCTCGGGAAGGACGGACGCGTGATTTGGGCGCAGATCGTCGAGGCGGCGTTGGGAGACGAGCGAGGAACAACTTCGCGGTTTGGACTGACGATGGTCCAGGACATCACGGAGCGAGTGCTTGCCCACGAAGCGCTTCAGGCGAGCGAGGCAGAGCTGCGCCGCCAAAAGCAGTACTGGGAAGCGCTCCTCGAGCTGAGTCCCGCAGCCATCGTAACGGCCGACCTCGACGACACTGTCACCGTCTGGAATGCGGCCGCCCAGGATCTCTTCGGCTACAGCCAGGTCGAGGCGCTCGGGCACAACATCGACGACCTGATCGCCAAATCCGGTGAGCTGCACGCAGAGGCCGTCGAGGTCAATCGGCGGATCGCCGATGGTCAGGTCCAACTCGTGACTCGGCGCACGCGCAAGGACGGAACGCTCGTGGACGTCGACCTGCGAGCCGCACCGATCCTCGTGGGTGGGGAGATAGTCGGCTCCTACGCGATCTATCACGACCTGAGCGATGTGCACCGTCAGAAGCAGTACTTCGAGTCGCTTCTGGAGATCAGCCCGACGGCGATCGTTACGGTCGCCCTCGACGACAAGGTGACGTCGTGGAACCCCGCCGCAGAGAAGCTGTTCGGCTACACGCGTGACGAGGCGGTGGGGCGGGACGTCGATGATCTCATCGCCGCCTCCGCGGATCTCCGCGCCGAGGCGCGCGAGGTCAACCGGCAAGGCTCACAGCAGGAGTACCAGCTGATCACACGTCGAACCCGCAAAGACGGCTCGCTGGTCGATGTCCAGCTGCTCGTCGCCCCTGTCCTCGTGGAGGGCGAGCTAGTAGGCCGCTACGGGATCTACCACGACGTCGGTGAGCTTCAGCGAGCACGCCAAGCGGCTGAGGAGGCGACTGAGGCGAAGAGCACCTTCCTCGCCACCATGAGCCACGAGATCCGCACGCCGATGAACGCCGTCATCGGTATGACGGGACTTCTGCTCGATACGGATCTAACGCCGGAGCAGCGAGGGTTCGCCGAGGTGATCCGCACGAGCGGCGATGCCCTGCTCGGGATCATCAACGATATTCTCGATCTGTCCAAAATCGAGGCCGAGAAGCTCGATCTCGAGCGCCGTCCCTTCGTTCTCCGTGACTCCGTAGAGGGCGCCCTAGACCTCGTGGCCGCAAGCGCAGCGGCGAAGGGAATCGACCTGGTTTTCCTGCTCGATCCCAAAGCGCCGGTAGCGCTTGTCGGCGACCGAACGCGTCTGGGTCAGATCCTCGTCAACCTCCTAACGAACGCGGTCAAGTTCACTGATGAGGGCGAAGTGGTGCTCTCGGTTGAGTCTGAGCGCGTCGCCGAGGGCGAGGACTGGGGCGCGGAGTCATACAAGCTGCACTTCGCCGTCAGGGACACCGGGATTGGCGTCCCGAAGGAGCGAATCGACCGGCTCTTCCAATCCTTCAGCCAGGTGGACGCCTCGACGACCCGCCGCTATGGTGGCACCGGTCTGGGCCTCGCCATCAGCAAGCGCCTAAGCGAGATGATGGGCGGGACGATGTGGGTCGAGAGCGAGGCGGGGAAGGGATCGATCTTCCACTTCACCGTCAAGGCGGACGCTGCAGC
This sequence comes from Gaiellaceae bacterium, assembly GCA_035296905.1. GTDB lineage: Bacteria > Actinomycetota > Thermoleophilia > Gaiellales > Gaiellaceae > DATEOR01. The sequence continues at coordinate 22,633 of DATHAA010000018.1, read as the reverse complement.
AGTTCTCGAATCCGTTGACCCGCCGCGGGCGCACGTCCAGCTCGGGGGCAAGCGGCTCCTTGTCGTCGACGACAACACCGCCAACCGCGAGGTGGTCAAGCGGCAGGCGTCCTCGTGGGGGATGGTGCCGCGCGATACGGGGTCCCCGACGGAGGCCCTCGAGTGGATCCGTCGCGGGGATCCCTTCGACGCCGCGATCCTTGACATGCAGATGCCGGACATGGATGGCTTGGCACTCGCTCGCGAGATCCGCAGCTATCGCGATGGGCGTGTCCTCCCGCTGGTGATGTTGACGTCCCTCGGGCGACGAAGGGAGGATGTCGACGCAGGTGTCGACTTCGCCGCGCATCTGACGAAGCCCATCAAGGCGTCCCAGCTCTATGAGGCGCTGATGAAAGTGTTCGGCGAGATCACTGAGGAGGCGAGGCCGGTCGAAGTTGGCGTCGGCGGCGGTGCCTCGTCGGCCGAGCGAGCGCCTCTGCGGATCCTGCTCGCCGACGACAATGCGGTGAACCAGCAGGTCGCTCTCGCGCTCTTGGAAAAGATGGGCGGCCGAGCGGACGTCGTCTCTAACGGCGCGGAGGTTCTCGAGGCGCTCGCCCGCCAGCGGTATGACGTCGTGCTTATGGATGTGGAGATGCCGGTGATGGATGGGCTCGAAGCATCGCGCCGCATCAATCGGGGGTGGCCGGCTGCGCAACGGCCCCGCATCATCGCCATGACCGCCAACGCAATGCAGGGTGACCGCGAGACGTGTCTTGCTGCCGGGATGGACGATTACTTAAGCAAGCCGATTCGCAGGGAAGAGCTCGCCGCTGCGCTCGCCCGCTCCGAGTCAGTCGGCGTCTCGGCAGACGCCTCGCCGACGGCGGAGGAAGTAGACGATGCCGAACCAGTTGACCTGGCGCAGATCGAGGCAGCTGTTGGCGATCCGGTCTTCGTCCGCGAGCTGATTTCGACATTCCTGAACGATGCTCCCGGTCTCGTTGGGACGCTCCGAAGCTCGCTCGAGCAACGCAACTCCGAAGAGCTGCGCCGGGCCGCTCACACGCTGAAGTCGAACGGGAGGACATTCGGCGCAATCGAGCTTGCTTCGCTGAGCGAAGAGCTCGAGTTCAGTGCTCACAGGGGGTCCCTTGCAAGTGCGGACGACCTCGTCACACAAATCGAGAAAGAGTACGCCCGCGTCGCAGGCGCACTCGGAGCATTAGTTGGCGGTGGCTGACGTGGCGCCGGCGGAGGCATACGTGCTCGTCGTCGACGACGACTCGGTCAACCGCTTGCTGCTTTCGCGTAGCCTCGAGCGAGAAGGGCATCGGTCCGCGACCGCGGAGGATGGCCGTAGGGCATTGGAGATTCTGCGTGCGGAATCCATTGACGTCGTCCTGCTCGACGTCGTCATGCCGGAGATCGACGGCTTCGAGGTGCTAGCGCAGATGCAGGCGGACAGCGAGCTGCGCCACGTCCCCGTCATCATGATCTCGGCGCTCGAGGACATGGAGAGCGTCGTGCGCGGAATCGAGTTGGGGGCCGAGGACTACTTGCCGAAGCCCTTCAATCCGATACTTTTGCGGGCTCGGATCAACGGCTGTTTGACGCGAAAGCGGCTGGACGACCTGGAGCGCGAGCGCGTCCGCGATATCTTCTCCCGCTTCGTCCCCGAGCACGTGGTCGGCGAGGTCCTCAGGCGGGCAGATGACGACCTCCGGCTCAGCGGCGTCACGCTCGACGGGACCGTGATGTTCGGCGATTTGCGCGACTTCACGGCCTTTGCTGAGAGTTTGCCCGCCGACATCGTCATCGAGGTGCTGAATCGCTATGTCAGCGAGATGAGCGATGCGATCCTCGACAACGGAGGGACGCTCGTTACATATATGGGCGACGGAGTCATGGCCGTTTTCGGAGCGCCGATCGAGATGGCGGGCCACGCCGATTGCGCCTTGGCCGCAGCCCGCGAGATGCTCCATTCGCGCCTGCCGGGATTCAACCGATGGCTGAGGGAGAAGGATCTCGGCGACGGCTTCAGGTTCGGCATTGGCCTCAGCAGTGGGCCGATCGTGTCGGGAACAGTCGGATCAGAGCGGCGGCTCGAATACACGACCGTCGGCGACACGACGAACACGGCCGCCCGCTTGGAAGCGATGACGAAGAACACTCCATACTCCATCTTTATCGCTGACTCGACGCGACGATCTCTCCGGCGGCCGACTGAAGACCTCGTGTTTGTGGACGAATTGGATGTGCGTGGGAAGCGGTCGAAGGTTCGGCTCTGGACGCTTGCCGAGCGTGGCGCGCATGAGACCGAGATGAACGCGGTAGGAACCGCAGCCTTACCGCGAGCGTAAATCTCCGTTCTCTCCGACCGTCCCCGCTGCGTGTCAGCAACGTGTCAGCAACTTGCGGCAAAAAGAGACCAGGTGGCCGGAGAACTTCTCTTATCGCCTATTGAAAACGAACCCCAAAACCAAAAGGACAAGAATGACGACCAGGATGATCCAGAGGATACCCCCGACCGCAAAGAGCATTCCGAGCGTTGCAAGCATTCCTGCCTCCTTGTAGGTTTGAGCGTCAGTTCCCTGCTGTTGGGTCTGCGAAACGAAAGCTCTCGCGCGCCATCGTCGCTCGGCTGGTCGGGCGGAAGTCCTGAGGCGAAGCGATCGCGGAGGGCGGCGTCGCGGCCTAGGGTGGCCATACCACTATGCGGGGTAAGGCCACTTGGTTGATCCTCATCGCCGTTGGTGCCGTCGTCACCGCCGGTCTGTTGACGCGGTTCGTGGCTCCTCTTCAAATCCCGAAGCAGACCAGGGTGGCCTGTCCGTGACGGAACCTTCGAACACGATGGCCACCATGGCACTGCCCGCACAGACAACCGAAGCCGTGATTGGCTACTACTGAACCGGTCGATGCGACGGTGACGGCCATCGAGTCGACGGCGTCGGAGCGCTTACCGTCGTGCAAGATCAAGCAACTCCGACTGGCCTTGGCGGTATCGGACGGCTTGGCAGCAGCCGTGCTTCGCCGCGTGAAGAGTCAGCCCTGTCACCATGGGGCGCTGATCGGCTTCATAGTTCGTGACCAATCTGGTGAACCCGTTGCTGTCTTCGGGAGCAGTATGCGTGCAACTCAGCCAGCCGCTTTCTCAAATGGATTCGCGCACTCCTCGAGATTCCGCAGCTGTCCTGCGACCCCAGCAGGATCCTTCCTCGTGGTGGCATCGGTCGGCCCTAACGTGGTTCGAGGCTCCTTGCCCGGCGCGGAGCTTCCCTGCAACCACGGCTAGCGGTCAGAACATTTGCCCCGCAAGTGCTCACCGCTCGAAATAGTCACTTGATAATGTCGATAGCGCCCAATCTGGGGTGTGTCAGAGCCGGGCTCTAGCCTCTTCTCCAGGGGGCGAACGTCGAGAGGTTTGCCGCAATGCTTCTCGACTTGAGCCCGGCTCTCGCTATCCTCCCGCTCCTAGGGCTATCGTCCGTCGGGGGTGATGGCCCTCACCTTTCTCAGGAGTCGCTTCCGTGACTACGAGTATCGGGTTTCATGGTTCACCAGGCGAAGGAGCCGACGTTCCTGCACCGCTCGGCCGAACGGCTGCGGGACGGGTGGTTGTCGTGGTCGAGAGGCCGGGCAGCGAACTCGATGGTCGTTCCGTGATTGTCTACTCCGTGCTTACGCACCCAATCGATGGAAGGGCAGGGATCGCCTACGCCCGAGAGTCGCCTCGGCTGTTAGCGGCGCAGGCGTTGGACGGAGATCCAGCGGGTAGAAACGGCTTCCCTACGAAAGGAGCCTCAGTGTCAGTGCAGGATCAAGGCGGAGCTCAGGAGCCGTAGTCGCCCGACCAGCCTCAGGAGCCGACGCCCGGAGAGCCGCAAACGATGCCCAGGGCTGCGATGACGATGGAGGCTCCTTTTGGTAACGCTGTGGTAACAGGGGCCTCAGAAAAGTCGGAAACAGAGCGAGAGGCGGAAGTTGTTCCAATCGCATCTGCGCAGGGAAAAGGCTAGAGCCAGCAAGGGGACGGGAGCGCTGAAAAGCGCCTCTACCGTCCCGACAAGCTGGGGGTCACTGGTTCGAGCCCAGTCCCGCCCACCTGCCAAACCCCGCTCAGGCGGGGTTCTTACGTGAGCGTTCGGGGTGAGGGCGATGGATACGACATCCGACGGGATCGAACTGCGCGCCGTGGTGGTCGTCGAAGGGGAGAGTGACCAGGTGGCAGTCGAGGCGCTCGCCGAGCGGCGCGGCGTCGACCTTGCAGCCACGGGCGTTCGGGTCGAGCGCCTCGGAGGCGCACACCGCATCAGGAAGTTCCTCGAGACGTTCGGTGCACGCGGGGACGGCTCACGGCTCGCGGGTCTTTGCGATGCGGGCGAGGAGCCGGTCTTCCGGAGGGCGCTCGAGCGCGCCGGCTTCGGCTCCGATCTCACGCGCGCGGACATGGAGCGCCTTGGCTTCTTCGTCTGCGTCGCCGATCTGGAGGAGGAGCTGATCCGCGCGCTCGGTCCGCCGCGGGTCGAGCAGATCCTTCGGGCCAACGACGACCTCCATCGGTTTCGGACGCTCCAGCAGATGCCGGCATGGCGCGATCGCGCGACCGAAGAGCAGCTCCACCGGTTCCTGGGCAGCGGAAGTCGACGAAAGATCCGGTACGCCCGTTTGCTCGTCGACGCTCTCGACCTCGACCACGTCCCGCGGCCGCTCGACCGGGTCGTCGCCCATTTGACGCAGCAGTAGCTCGCCTTACTTCAAGCTGGTTAGCCTGACGACTCCTCCGCAGGCGCGCGGAAAAGAACTCGAGCGCCTTTCTCGTCTTCGTCTCCTGCTCGCCGCCGACGTCGATCCCGTTCTCGTGCTACTACAAGGGCCACGCGGAGGAAGGCGCGTCGACCATCTGGACCGACGCGCTCGCCAAGGTCCCGTCCGGACGGTTCGAGCACGGCGTCCAGACGCGGAACTTCAGCGACATCGAGCCCGATGTGATCGAGGAGATCTACGCAGAAGGCGTCGGCGTCGTGCTCGAGATCACGGTCTCGGGCGGCTCGGACCGCGCCGAGCTCCTCAGCTGCCGCGAGAGCTAGCCGCCCGCGGCGCGCCCTAGGATGGCCGGGTGGCGTCGCCCGGCCATCCACCGCAGCCGAACGAGCGCCGCGCGATCGCCTGCCCGACCTCGTCCGGCTGGAACCCTTACCTCAACCTCCTCTACGGCTCCCTCGCGCGCGAGGGAGTGCCGTTCGAGCCGGCCGCGCGCCTCACAGCCCGCTGGCTCCTCGGGGCCAGGCAGCGCGTTCGCTGGCTCCACGTCCACTGGCCGCAGTCGCTCTATCGGTTCTCCCGGGGCCCACGCGCGCTCCGTGGCGTGTTCTCCTGGCTGAAGCTCGGGGTTTTCGCCGCGCGGCTCGCGTTTGCGCGAGCGCTCGGGTATCGGCTCGTCTGGACGATCCACCAGGTGCTTCCGCATGAGGGCGCGAGCCGCCTCGACCTCGCGGCCGCCCATCTGCTCGGGCGGCGCGCGGACGTGCTCGTCGCCCACGATCAGGAGACTGTCGCGCGCGCTGCCGAGATCGTCGGCTCGCGCCACGTCGCCGTCGTGCCGCACGGCTCCTATGTGGGCGTGTACCGGCCCGGGGAGGGGAGGGCGGCGGCGAGGGTCGGGCTCGGGATCGACGACGAGCGCGTCGCGCTTTCCTTCGGCGAGCTCCGCGGGTACAAGGACATGGACGTCCTCGTGGACGCCTTCGCGCAGGTGCAAGCCGGCGGCCTCCTCCTGGTCGCCGGGTATCCGAAAGACAAGCGCCTAGCGGCCGAGTTGGGCGAGGCGGCAGAGCGGGACTCACGCATTCGCTTCCTGCCCCGGTTCGTGCCGGATGAGCGCGTATCCGACTTCTTCGCCGTGGCCGATGTCGCGGTCGTGCCGCGCGGCGACGGCGGCACGTCCGGATCCCTCATTCTCGCGCTCTCCTTCGGCGTGCCCGTCGTGGCCGCCGACACCGCAACCTACAGGGAGCTCCTGGGGGACGGCGAGGCGGGCTGGCTCTTCGAGCCCGGCGACCCCGCGTCGCTCGCGAGCGCACTCGACGCCGCGTTCTCCGCTCCCGAAGAGGAGCTTCGCCGCCGGGCCGAAGTGGCCGCCGCGCAGGCTGCGAGCTTGGACTGGGATGAGTCCGCGCGCCGGCTCGCCGCGCTCCTGCGCGGCAGGGTATACCTAGGCGGATGAGGCGGACGAAGCACCGTGTCCTAGTCATTTTCAACGCCGGCCCGGTGTGGCAGAGCGGGCCACCCGAGGACCAGCCCGACTGGGGTGCACATGCCGACTGGGTGGACGACCTCATTGCGAAGGGCACCTTCGTCATGGGCGGGCCGCTGAGCGACAACTCGGGCTCGGTCAGCCTGCTCGAAGGGCTCACGGCCGCGGAGGCCGCGGAGCTCCTCGCGACAGATCCATTCGTCCTGAACGGCGTGTTCGTGCTCGACTCGGTGCGCGACTGGACGGTCTACGTGGACGAGCTGAGCGCGAAGGAGAGCGTCTAGCGCTCGTCGCTCTGCGGCTTGTCGCCGCCGAACATGCCCTTCAGCCAGCCGAGCAGCCGCTGTTTCGTGAGGTCGACGACCTCCGCGTCCTCGTCCTGGGCGTCGGCAGCGGTCTCGTCCGAGGCATCGTCAGGGGGCTGAGCTCGCCAGGCAACGTTCGACACGGGGCTGACTAAAGCAAATCCAGCGAAATCTTTCTAGACCTCGTCGAAACGAATGTCCTGGGCGCCGTCCCATAGGACGCGGCGTCCAAGCTCCGCGAGGTGCTCTTGGCCTGCCTGGACAGTGGCGAAATGGTTGCCTGCGAGCTGGCCCATCCTGCTCGCGAAGCAGGTGGCCCCGTACGGGAAGAGGATCTCGACCTCGGAGAGACCGCCCGGGTAGAGCAGCAGCTCGCCTGCGGCTGGGTAGGAGTTTGCGTTCTCCGGGCCGAGGCCGAGGCCGAGGCCAAGGTCGAGCTCGAAGCCCATCGGTACCCAGGCCGCCTCGCCGCTCCAGCGTGCCTGTACGAGCCGGCTCTCGAGCGGGAGCAGTCCTCGCAGGACGGCGACCGTCCTGGGCGCCGCCTCCTCCTCGAGGCGCGCCTCGAGCTCGAACCCTCCGACAGTGATCTTGAGCATCGGGCGGAGAGCCTACCGTGCGGCACAATGGGAGAACCCCCGATGGCCAAGACCCTCTTCGACAAGATCTGGGAGAGCCACGTCGTCGCCGAGCCGCTCGGCGAGCCTGCGCTGCTCTTCGTCGACCTCCATCTCATCCACGAGGTGACCTCGCCGCAGGCCTTCGACGGCCTCCGGCTGGCCGGCCGGAAGCTGCGGCGGCCCGATCTCTCCATCGCGACGATGGACCACAACGTGCCGACGGAGGAGGGGCCGATCACCGATCCGCTCGCGAAGGCGCAGCTCGAGGCCCTCGAGCGGAACTGCGCCGAGTTCGGCGTCCCGCTCTATGCAACGGGAAGCGGCCGAGAGGGCATCGTCCACGTGATCGGGCCCGAGCTCGGCCTCACGCAGCCCGGCATGACGGTGGTCTGCGGCGACAGCCACACGTCCACCCATGGGGCGTTCGGCACGCTCGCGTTCGGGATCGGCACCTCGGAGGTTGAGCACGTGCTCGCGACGCAGACTCTTCCACAGCGGAAGCCGGCATCCATGCGGCTCCTCTTCACCGGCGAGCTCCCGTTCGGGGTCACCGCGAAGGACGTCGTCCTCGGCGCCATCGGGCGGATCGGCGTCTCGGGCGGCGCTGGTCACGTGGTCGAGTACGCGGGCGAGGTGATCGAGCGGCTGTCGATGGAAAGCCGCATGACGATTTGCAACATGTCCATCGAGGCCGGCGCCCGCGCCGGGATGGTCGGCCCCGACGACACGACCTTCGCTTATCTCGAAGGGCGGCCCGCGGCCCCGCAAGGCGCCGACTGGGAGGATGCGCTCGACCGCTGGCGCGCGCTCGCCACGGACGAGGGCGCCGCCTACGATCGAGAGGTCGAGATCGACGTCCGTGAGCTCGCTCCCCAGGTCACCTGGGGCACCAACCCGGGCATGGTCACGTCCATCGAAAAAGCGGTTCCCGACCCGGCCGAGTATCCGGACCCGGACGAGCGCGAGGCGGTCGAGCGCGCGCTCGCCTACATGGCTCTCGAGCCGGGGACGTCGATCGGCGACATCCACGTCGACCGCGTCTTCATCGGCTCGTGTACGAACGCCCGCATCGAGGACCTGCGCACGGCGGCATCCGTCGTCGCCGGCAAGCGCGTCCACCCGAAGGTGCGGGCGATGGTCGTACCCGGATCGGCCACGGTGAAGCGGCAGGCCGAGGACGAGGGGCTCGACCGGATCTTCGAGGAGGCGGGCTTCGAGTGGCGTCGCGCCGGCTGCTCGATGTGCCTGGGCATGAACGCGGACATCCTCGCCCGCGGCGAGCGCTGCGCCTCGACGTCGAACCGGAACTTCGAGGGCCGCCAGGGCGCCGGCGGCCGCACGCATCTCGTCAGCCCGGCAATGGCTGCGGCAACGGCGATCGAGGGCCATTTCGTCGACATCCGTGAGTATGCGCTGGAGCCGGTGGCATGAGGCCTTTTCGCTCCGTCACGTCGCGCCCGGCGGTGCTCAACCGCCCCGACGTCGACACCGACCAGATCATGCCCAAGCAGTTCCTGAAGCGGATCGAGCGCACGGGCTTCGCCGAGTTCCTCTTCTTCGATTGGGCGAAGGATCCGGACTTCGAGCTCAACCGGCCGGAGGCGCAGGGAACGAAGATCCTCCTCACTGGGCGGAACTTCGGCTGTGGCTCATCACGCGAGCACGCGCCCTGGGGCCTGCAGGAGTACGGATTCGAGGCGATCGTGGCGCCGTCGTTCGGCGACATCTTCCGCACGAACTGCGTGAAGATCGGACTCGTTCCGGTCGTCCTTCTCCCGGAGCAGGTGAAGGCGCTCATGCAGGAGCCCGGGGAGATCACGATCGACCTCGAGGCCCAGACCGCCGGCCCGTACTCGTTCGAGTTCGACGCCTTCGAGCGCGACTGCCTTCTGCAGGGGCTCGACGACATCGGCCGCGCGCTCCAGCACGAGGACGAGATCGCGGCCTTCGAGGCGGCGCACCCGCCGCGCTTCGCTACGACAGCTCTCTGAGGACGGCATCGCCGAATTCGCCGGTCCGGAGCTCGCCACCCGCCTCGTACGTCGTCCATACGGCAGCGCGCAAGCGCTCGGCCTCGTCGGCCCGTCCGAGGCCGTGCTCGAGCATGAGCGCAGCGGAGAGCATCATCGCCATGGGGTTCGCGATTCCCTTGCCGGCGATGTCCGGCGCCGACCCGTGCACCGGTTCGAAGAGACCGGGCCCGGTGTCCGAGAGGCTTGCCGACGGCGCAAGCCCGATGCCGCCTGTGAGCGACGCGGCGAGGTCGCTCAGGATGTCTCCGAACATGTTCTCCGTCACGATGACGTCGAGCTGATCGGTCGCGAGCACCAGCTGCATCGCCGCGTTGTCGACGAGCATGTGCTCGAGAGCGACGTCCTCGTAGTCGGCCGCCACCTCGTTCACGACACGCCGCCACATGCGCGACGTCTCGAGAACGTTCGCCTTGTCGACCGACACGACCCTCTTGCGTCGATCCCGTGCGAGCTCGAAGGCGCGGCGGGCGATCCGCTCGACCTCGCGCGGGTGGTACTCCATGGTGTCGAAGACTGTTCCGTCCTCCCGCACGCCGCGCTCGCCGAAGTAAAGCCCGCCGACGAGCTCGCGAACGATGAGGATGTCGACCTCACCCTGCTCCGAGGGGCGCAGGTTGGCGTACACGTCGAGCTCGGCGCGAAGGCGGAGCATGCCCTGCTCGGGGCGCACCTCGGCCGCGTCGAACTCGGGGTCGCCGATGGGGCCTTTGAGGACGGCCTCCGATGCCTTGCAGGCGTCGAGCGTCTCCTCCGGGAGAGAGTCGCCCGTGTCGCGGATCGCGTGCGCCCCGAACGCGTGCTCCTCGAGCTCGAGGTCGGGGCCGACCTTCGCGAGGGCGCGAAGCGCCTGCCGCATCACTTCGGGACCGATCCCGTCTCCCGGGAGTACGACCAGGCTCACGTGAGCACGCCGAGCCGCTCAAGCACCGCATCTGCGTCCGCGTCGATCCCGACCGGCTCCAGGCGAGCCTCGACCGGGCCGGGCGTCTTCAGTCCGTCGCCGGTGACGACCAGCACGATGCACTCAGCCGCACCGAGCTCTCCCTCGTCGACCGCGCGGCGAAGGGCGCCGAGCGCGACACCCGCGGCGGTCTCGCCGAAGACGCCTGCGTGCTCGGCGAGGAGGCCCATGTTCGCGCCCACATCATCCTCGGGGACAGCGTAGACCGCGCCACCGGTTCTGCGGGCGGTGGCGACGGCCTTGTCCCCGTCGGCCGGGTGTCCGATCGCCAGAGAGCGTGCGACGGTTGCGGGCCGGACCGGCACGACCTTCTCACCTGAGGCAAACGCCGTAGCGACCGGCGAGCAGCCTTCCGCCTGGCCGCCGAAGAGGCGCGGCGTCGGTGCGTCCACGAGGCCGACCCGCTGCAGCTGGTCGAAGCCCTCGGCGATCTTCGAGTAGAGGGAGCCGGAGGCGATAGGGGCGATGACTGCGTCAGGCGCGTCCCAGCCGAGCTGCTCGGCGATCTCGAACGCGACGGTCTTCGACCCTTCGGCGTAGTACGAGCGCAGGCTCACGTTGACGAATCCCCAGGGAAGCTCGAAGGAGAGCTCGACCGTGAGCCGGCTGCAGTCGTCGTAGGTGCCACGGACCGCATAGATGGTGGCACCGTAGACGGCGGCAGCGACGAGCTTCTCGGGCTCGAGGTCGAACGGGCAGAAGACGGCCGCTTCGATTCCCTCGGCCGCGGCGCGTGCGGCGACCGCGTTGGCGAGGTTTCCGGTCGAGGAGCAGGCGATGGTCTCGAGGCCGAGCTCCCGGGCCTTCGCGGCCGCGACCGCAACAACGCGATCCTTGAAGGAGTGCGTGGGGTTGGCGATGTCGAGCTTGAGCCAGAGCTCGCCGACACCTGCCTCGTCCGCGAGGCGCGGCGCGCTCACGAGCGGCGTGAAGCCGGGGGCGAGCCGTGCCTCTGCCGGCGCTTCGACGGGGAGAAGTGGCGCGTAGCGCCACATGGAGGCGGGCCCCGCCGCGATCGTCTCGCGGGAGACCGTCCGCGCGAGCTCGTCCCAGTCGTACACGGGGTCGAGTGGGCCGAAACACGCGGTGCAGGTGCCGATGTCCTCGAGCGCGTACTCGGTCGCGCAGCTACGGCAACGGAGAGATGTGGCGGGCATTTCTGGCTCCTTTCTCGCTGACATCCTCCCGAGCCCTGGGCTCGGCCGGGTTTGGCACCTTGCTCGTCGGAGTAGGTTGCCGAGGCTTCAAAGGGCCGGTTCCCTCAGCCTCTCTTGATGCGAGCGGGGCCGCTGTCCGTCGCTCAGGTCTGAGTATAGGACGCGACCTGCGCCCGAGTCACTGCCCCTTCGGAGGCAGATGAGACGAGGGCCGCGTACTTGGCGAACACGCCGCCTTCGTAGCGCGGGGGAGGGGGGCTCCACCTGGCCAGGCGCGCCTGGAGCTCGTCGTCGGAGAGCTCGACGGAGAGCGTCCGCGCCTCGACGTCGATGACGACCGTGTCGCCGTCCTCGAGCGCGGCGATTGGGCCACCGCGCACCGCCTCCGGCGAGATGTGCCCCGCCATCAGCCCGTGCGTCGCGCCGGAGAAGCGCCCATCGGTGATGAGCGCGATCTTGTCCCCGAGCCCCTCACCGACGAGGGCGGCCGTGACGTGCAGCATTTCCCGCATTCCGGGCCCGCCCGCGGGCCCCTCGAAGCGGATGACGACGACGTCGCCCTCGGCGATGTCCTGCTGCTTCACGGCGGCGAAGCACGCTTCCTCCGAGTCGAAGACCCGCGCCGGCCCGTGGTGGGTGAGGCGCTCGTGCCCGGCGAGCTTGACCACGCAGCCCTCGGGCGCGAGGTTCCCGCGCAGGATGGCCAGACCGCCAAAAGGTTTGATCGGGGTTTCGATCGGCACCACGACCTCCTGGCCGGGCTTCTCGTCGACGGCGGCGGCGATCTCGCCGAGGGAGCGGCCGTCGACGTTGGGCGCATCGGCGTGCACGAGCTCCTTCTTCAGGAGCTCACGCGCGACGAGCGCGACCCCGCCGGCCTCGTAGACGTCGGTGGCGACGTACTGCCCGCCCGGCTTCAGGCTCGCGACGATGGGTGTCTCCGCCGCGATCCGGTCGAAGTCGTCGAGCTCGAAGGTGACGCCGAGCTCGCGTGCGATCGCAAGCAGGTGGAGGACGCCGTTGGTCGAGCCGCCGGTGGCGACGATCGAGGCAGCCGCGTTCTCGAGCGCCTCACGCGTGATGATCTGGGACGGCCGCAGATCCTGCCGCAGGAGGTCCATCGCGAGCCGGCCCGCCGCCTCGGCCGCCTCGGCCTTGGACGGATGGAGCGCGGGAATCGCGTTGAGGCCGGCCGGGCTGATCCCAAGGAAGTCGAGCGCGGTGGACATCGTGTTCGCGGTGAACTGCCCGCCGCATGCACCCGCACCCGGACACGCGACACCCTCGAGCTCGTGCAGGTCCTCGTCGCTCATCTTCCCGACGGCGTGCGCGCCGACGGCCTCGAAGACGTCCTGGATGGTGACGTCGCGCCCGCGGAAGCGGCCGGGCGCGATCGAGCCGTTGTAGAGCGCGAGGCCGGGCAGGTCGAGGCGAGCGAGCGCCATCACCGCGGCGGGAATCGTCTTGTCGCACCCGACCAGGCAGACGAGGCTGTCGAAGAGGTGGCCGCGCGCGACGAGCTCGATCGAGTCCGCGATCACCTCGCGCGAAACGAGCGACGCACGCATGCCCTCGGTGCCCATTGAGACGCCGTCCGAGACGGCAATGGTGTTGAACTCCATCGGCGTCCCGCCGGCGGCGCGGATGCCGCGCTTGACGTGCTCGGCGAGCTCGCGCTGGTTCCAGTTGCACGGCATCGTCTCGATCCAGGTCGTTGCGACGCCGATGATCGGGCGCGCGAGGTCGTCGTCCGTGAAGCCGATCCCCTTCAGCATCGCGCGGGCGGCCGCGCGCTCGGGCCCGTCGGTGAGGGCTGCGCTCTTCCGCTTGTCGGGATCGCTCATGCTTGGTGGGCTCCTTGCTCGGAGACTGTGAAGCGAAGCACACTCGCGTCAGCGAAGCGGCGGGCAAGCTCCTCCTCGCAGGAATCGGCCGCATCCCTCCGCACCCAGACGATCACGCTTGGGCCCGAACCGGAGAGCGTCGCGCCGAGAGCGCCTTCAGGAAGGTCCGCGCGTGCCTTTTCGAGGAGCGGTGCGTTCTTGGCGCGGTAGGGCTCGTGCAGTCGGTCGTGGATCGCCTCCGCGAAGAGCTCCGCAGAACCCTGCACGAGGGCGGCGCCGAGGAGCGCCGCGCGGCCTGCGGTGAACGCGGCGTCCTCGTGCGGCACCGCGTCGGGAAGGGAGCTCCGCGCCTCGGCCGTGGACACCGTCGCTTCGGGGACGAGCGCGAAGGGAACGGCGGGAAGCGAGTCGGCCACGCGGACGATGCGGTTCTCCCATGTCAGGCAGACGCCGCCCGCGAGCGCCGCGGCGAGGTTGTCGGCGTGGCCCTCGAGCTCGACGCCGATCGCCAGGAGCTTCTCGGGGTCCGGCTCCTCACCGGCGGCGAGGGCGCCCGCGACGAGGCCCAGCGCGATCACAGCGGCGCTCGAGCCGAGGCCGCGCTCACGCGGGATCCGGCTCACGAACTCGAAGTGCTTCCCCTGAGTAGGGGCGAGCCTGGAGAAAGCCTGGACGCCGAGGTGCGACTCGTCGGCCTCGCCGTCGCCCTCCTCGACGTCGAGCTCGTTCCAGAGGTCGAGCGCGGCGGCGACGCAGTCGAAGCCGGGCCCGATGTTCGCCGTCGTCGCCGGCGCGCGGACGTGGATCTTCACGCGACCGCGTCCGGGTCCTTGAGGCCGTGTCCGGTGATCACGCAGACGACCCTGGCCCCTCGCGGAGGATCCGCGAGGAGAGCCGCCAGGCCGGCCGCCGATGAGGGCTCGCAGAATAGGCCCTCTTCGCGCGCGAGGAGGCGCCAGGCGTTGAGGATCGCCTCGTCGGGAATTGACGGTGCCGCCCCGCCCGAGTCGGCCAGCGCGCGTTGTGCCCCGGCCTCGTGCGCCGGCTCGACGATGCGAATGGCAGACGCTGCAGTCCCCGCGCGGTTTTCGGCCTGTGCGGCAACAAAGCGGGGAAGCGGGCCCAGCTCTCCGAAGCCGATTGCGTAAGCGCAGAGGTTCCCGCCCCCGCCGTACGGAAGCGCGAGGACATCGGGTACGCCGCCAAGCTCCTCGGCAATCTCGAAGGCAGCAGTCTTCTGGCCCTGGAGCCGGAGCGGATTCAGCGAGTTGACGAGGACATGGGTCCCGGCCGCCTCGAGCTCCTTCGCCTCGGCGAGCGCATCCTCGAAGCTCGCGCGGGTCTGGACCTTGGCGCCGACGGCGCGCGCCTGGGCGAGCTTGGCGCGCGCGACCGCACCTTCCGGCTGGAGGATGACCGCCTCGAGGCCGGCCCGGGCGGCGTACGCGGCGGCGGAGGCTGCCGTGTTCCCCGTCGAGGCGCAGACTACGGAGCGTGCGCCCTCCGCGAGCGCCTGCGTGACCGCCACGGTCATGCCGCGGTCCTTGAAGCTCCCGGTCGGGTTCGCGCCTTCCCATTTCAGCCAAACCTTGGCGCTCGTGCGCTCGGAGAGCCGAGGTGCAGGCAGGAGCGGAGTCGAGCCCTCGCCAAGCGACACGATCTTCGCGTCGGCCGCCAGGGGCAGCCGGTCGCGGTAGCGCTCTGCGAGGGAAGTCACGCCTTCGGAGGTTAACGTCACGCCCAGCCGAGGCCGGGAACGCCGCGGTCTGAGATCACCGGTAGAGCGGAGGGAGGAGCCTTCGACTCCTCGAGCTCGGCGATCTCCTCGAGCGCGGCGTCGAGGTCGCCGGAGGGCGCCACGTGCGTGACGATGTGAAGTGTCGCCGAGCCGTTGACCTGCTTCTGCACGAGGCGTGCGATGGACACGCCGTGCGTGGCCAGGCGGAGGGCGACGTGGGCAAGCACGCCAGCCCGATCCTCGACCTCGATGCGGACATAGAAGGGCGAGCGAAGCTTGCCCGGATCGAGGCGCTCGACGGTGCGCCAGCACGCGTCGTTCTGGAGGAAGCCGGTGCCCGTCGTGCCGATGATCGAGACCATGTCCGCGACGACGGCAGAGGCCGTCTCGATGCCGCCGGCGCCCGGGCCCTCGAGCGTGATCTCGCGGATGGCGTCGCCCTGGAGCATGACGGCGTTGAAGGCACCCGCGACTGCGCCCAACGGATGCTGCCGGTCGACGAGAGCCGGCTGCACGCGTACGTCGAGCCGGCCGTGGACGAGGGTTGCTGCGCCGACGAGTCGGACGGTCATGCCCATCTCCCCGGCAGCCTCTATGTCGTCCGCCGCAAGCTCCTGGATGCCCTCGTAGTCGACGTCGGCCAGCGTGACGCGCGAGCCGAAGGCGACCGTCGCGAGGATGGCCATCTTCGCCGCCGCGTCCGCCCCCGAGACGTCATCGGTCGGGTCGGCCTCTGCGAATCCGCGGGACTGCGCCTCGGAGAGCGCCTCGTCGTAGGTGGCGCCGCGCTCCATCTCCGTGAGGATGAAGTTGGTCGTCCCGTTGACGATGCCGAGAACGCGGTGAACGTTCGTGACGACCAGCGCCTCCCGCAGCACCTTGATCACCGGGATCGCGGCGCAGACGCTCGCCTCGAAACGGAGCTGGACGCCGCCGGTGGACGCAGCCTCGAAGAGCTCGGCGCCGCGCTGCGCGACGAGCTGCTTGTTGGCGGAGACGACCGGCTTGCCCGCCCGAAGGAGATCGAGGACGTATTCGCCGGTCGGCTCGATGCCGCCCATGACCTCGGCCACGAGCGCGATCGACTTGTCCTCGATGATCGAGGCGAAGTCAGTCGTCAGGACCTCCGGATCGGGCTGGTACGCGCGCTCCTTCTCCGGGTCGCGGACGAGCGCCTTGACCACGCGCAGGCGGTGGCCGGTGGCGCGTTCGATGTCGTCAGCGCTTTCGTGAAGGAGTCGGTTTACCGCCGACCCGACGGTCCCGTAGCCCAGAAGGGCGACGGGAACGTCAACGGACGCCATGAGCCTCCTGGCCGAGGAGACCCTCGCGGCCGGCGAGGTCGCGAAGCTCCTGTCCGACCTGCTCGACCGGATGCTTGGCGGCCATGCGCCGGAGGGCAGTGAAGCGCGGCCGCCCAGCATCCTCCTCCGCGATCAGCTCACGGGCGAACGAGCCGTTGCGGATGTCCTCGAGCAGTTTCTTCATCGTCGTCTTCACGTGCTCGTCGACGATGACCTGGCCACGGGTGAGATCGCCGTATTCGGCGACGTCGGAGATCGAGTGACGCATGTACGAGAAGCCGCCCTCGTAGATCAGATCCACGATCAGCTTCATCTCGTTGATGCACTCGTAGTAGGCGATCTCGGGCTGGTAGCCGGCGTCCACGAGTGTCTCAAAGCCGGCTTGCATGAGCGCGCAGACGCCGCCGCAGAGAACGGCCTGCTCGCCGAAGAGGTCGCTCTCGGTCTCCTCTGCGAAGGTCGTCGCGAGCATGCCCGCGCGGCCGCAGCCGATCGCGGTACCGTAGGCGAGCGCGAGGTCGAGGGCGTCGCCGCTCGCGTCCTGGGCGACGGCGACGAGGCCCGGAGTGCCGGCGCCGGCCTCGAAGAGCTGGCGCACGCGGTGGCCGGGGCCCTTGGGCGCGACCATGATCACGTCGTGGCCCGCGCCGGGCTTGATCTCGCCGAAGTGGACGTTGAAGCCGTGCGCGAAGAGAACCGCGGCACCGGGCTCGAGGTTTGGCTCGACTTCGCGCTCGAAGACACCCTTCTGCACATGATCGGGCAGGAGGATCGCGACAAGCCGGGCGCCCTGTACGGCGGCGGAAATCGCCTTCACGTTCAGCCCGGCCTCCTCCGCGGCCGACCACGAGTCGCTCCCGAGGCGCAGGCCGACCTCGACGTCGACACCTGAGTCGCGCAGGTTCAGCGCGTGCGCGTGCCCCTGGCTGCCGTAGCCGATGACGGCGACTTTGCCGTTCAGGAGATCGACGTTGCCTTCGCGGTAGACCCTTGCCATGAGGTTCCTTTCCTTAGCGGAGTACGTGTTGACGCTTGGGCGCGCGCGCCGTGGACGCCCGGGCGAGGCCGATGCGGCCGGTGCGCGCAAGCTCCTTGAGGCCGTGCGGGCGGACGAGCTCCTCGAACGAGTCGAGCTCCTCCGGTGAGCCGACGACCTCGAAGATGATCGCGTTTGGCCCGAGGTCGGCGACCCGGGCGTTGAACACCTCGGCGAGCGCGAGCAGCTCGCCGCGCCGGTCGGCGGGCGCATTTACCTTGAGAAGGGAGAGCTCGCGCTCGATCGCCTCGCCTGCCTCGAGCTCGTTCACGCGCAGGACGTTCACGAGCTTGTGCATCTGCTTCTCGATCTGCTCGATCGACTCCTGGGCGCAGTCGACTCTCAGGGTGATGCGCGAGACGTTCGGGCGCTCGGTCGGGCCGACCGCGAGGCTCTCGATGTTGAACCCGCGGCGGGCGAACATGTTCGATACCCGAGCGAGAGCGCCCGGGCGATTCTCGACGAGGACAGAGAGTGTGTGCGTCATGCCTCGACCCGCTCCTCGTCGGCATCGAACTCGAGCACGTCGAGTGCGGCCGCGCCCGCCGGGATCATGGGGAAGCACTTCTCCTCCGGGTCGACGCGGGCGTCCACGACCGCGGCGCGACCGCAGGCGAGGGCCTCCTCGAGGGCGGGCTCGAGCTCGTCTTCGGAGGAAACGGTGAAGCCGGCGGCGCCATACGCCTCGGCGAGTTGCGCGTAGTCGGGGACCTGGTGGGTCAGGTGCGTCTGTGCGAAGCGCTCGTCGTAGAACATCTCCTGCCACTGGCGCACCATCCCGAGCCAGCCGTTATTCACGATCACGACGACGATCGGAAGGCCTTCGAGGGCGGACGTCGCGAGCTCCTGGCACGTCATCTGGAAGCAGCCGTCGCCGTCCACGCAGACGACCGTCGAGTCCGGGCGGGCGGCCTTCGCGCCCACCGCGGCGGGGACGCCGTAGCCCATCGTCCCGAGGCCTCCGGAGGTGATGAAGGAGCGCGGCGTGTCGCAGACGAGGTACTGCATCGCCCACATTTGGTGCTGGCCCACACCGGTCGTCCAGATGACGTCGTCGCGCCCGGCGGCGGTGAGGTCGCGCAGCGACTCGAGCACCGTCTGCGGCTTGAGCGTGTCGCTCTTCGCGTACCGGTACGGGAACTCCTCGCGCCAGGCATCGATCTGCCGGCGCCAGGCCTCGGGGCCCTTGCCGTTCGAGGCGCGGAGCTTCCGCACCTGGGTGGCGAGCTCGCCGAGGGCGACCTTCAGCGGGCCGACGACGGGAATGTCCGCGCGGCGGAGCTTGCCGATCTCCGCGGAGTCGATGTCGAGGTGGATGACCTTCGCGCCGGCAGCGAAGGCGGAGAGCTTCCCCGTGACCCGGTCGTCGAAGCGCGACCCGACGGCGACGAGGAGATCGCACTTGTTCATCGCCCAGTTCGCCCACTTCGAGCCGTGCATGCCGGGCGCCCCGTATGCAAGCGGGTGCGAGTCGGGGAACGCGCCCTTCGCCATCAGGGTCGTGATGACGGGGATGCCGCCCGCCTCGGCGAGCTCGCGAAGCTCGGCGCACGCGCCGGCGTTGATCGTCCCGCCGCCCGCGTAGAGGACGGGCTTCTCCGCGGCCGCGAGCGCCTCCGCGGCCGCCGCGATCTGGCGCGGGTGGACGCGCACCGGCGGCTTCCAGCCGGGGAGGTCCACATCGTCGGGATAGCGGAAGTCGAACTCCGCCTCCTGCACGTCCTTGGCGATGTCGACGTGGACGGGCCCGCTGCGCCCGGTCTGGGCGACGTGGAAGGCCGCCTTCAGGACTCCGGGCAGCTCCTCCACGTTCTGGACGAGCCACGAATGCTTGACGATCGGGAGCGTGATGCCGACGGCGTCCGTCTCTTGGAAGGCGTCGGTACCAATGAGGTTCGTGCGCACCTGGCCGGTGATGGCGACGAGCGGCGTGGAATCCATCCACGCGTCGGCGATCGGAGTGACGAGGTTCGTCGCTCCGGGGCCCGAGGTGGCGATCGCGACGCCGACCCTGCCCGACGCGCGCGCGTAGCCCTCGGCCATGTGGCCGGCGCCCTGCTCGTGTCTGGCGAGGACGTGGCGGACGTTCGAACCACGGGCGAACGCGTCGTAGAGCGGCAGAATCGCGCCTCCGGGGATTCCGAAGGCAATGTCGACGCCCTCGGCCTCGAGCGAGCGCAGGATCGCGTCGGAGCCGAGCATCTTCATGCGGCGAACTCCGTGTCCCGCCTTGCCGAGGGGAGGCCGGCGAGAAGGACGTCCATGAACTGGCGGGTCGTGGCGGCCGCGCCGGTCTCGACGATGTCCGGAGTGCGCACGCCGTCTCCGATCGCCCTGGAAACGCCGCGCTCGAGCGTCTCTGCTGCGGCGCGCTCGCCGAGCCCCTCGCCGAGCATGACGGATGCGGCCAGCAGCATTGCCATCGGGTTGGCCACACCCTGGCCCGCGATCTCGGGCGCGGATCCGTGGGTCGGGCCGAAGATCCCCACGCCGCTCGCGGACATGCGGCCGGAGGCGACCATACGCACGTCCTCGTGGGCGAAGGCTGCCATGTTGGAGAGGGCCTCGGCGAAGACCTCCTGCGTGACGATGACGTCGAACCGCCCCGGATCTGCCGCGAGGACGGGGAGGACCAACTCGACGGGAACGTGCTCCACGATCACGCCCTCGTGCCGCTCGGTGGCGGCTTGAACGGCTGCGAACCACTCCTGGCTCGTGCCGACGGAGGTCACCTTCGCCCGGCGCTCGCGCGCGAGCCGGAAGGCCCGTTCGATGGCGACCTGCTCGGCGTCCTCGGCAACCGGGCTGACGAGCGCGACGTCGCTTTCGGGGGCGAGCCGCACGCGCGTCACGCGCCACGTGAGGTCGAGCTCCGCCTTGACGCCCTCGAGCGCCGGCTCGCGGGTGGCGGCGATGAGCACCGCATCCGCCTCGCGGCACGCGATCCGCGTGGCGGGGGGAAGCGGATGCCCGAAGCTGCGGACCGCGTCTCCTCCGAACGGGACGTGCGCCTCATCCACGGCGAACCCGTGCAGGCGTGAAACGGCCTCGACGGCGCGGCTGGCCTCGGCCATTAGCTCAGGGCCGATTCCGTCGCCGGCGAGACAAGCGATCTTGTAGCGACGGGCTCTCATGGGACGGCGGCCTCCCGTTCGAAGACGTCGTAAAGCGTGACCTGCTTACGTTGGTCGGCAAGCTGCTTGAAGCGCTTGAATGCTTCGTTCAGCTCCTCGCCCACAATCTGGATGCCGGCGTCCGAGCACGCGAGCGCGAACGCGTGCCGGCCGGAGTGCTTTCCGAGCGGCAAGGTCATCACAAGCCCGAGCTCGGTCGGGTCCATGATCTGGTACGTGTCGGCGTCCTTCAGCATCCCGTCCTGGTGGATGCCGGCCTCGTGGGCGAACGCGTTCGCGCCCACGATTGCCTTGCAGCGCTGGACGCTGTAGCCCGTCAACTTCTCGACAAGATGCGACGTCTTACCGATCTCGCCGACGACGATGCCGGTCTCGGTCTCGAAGGAGTCGCGGTGCACGCGAAGCGCCATGACGATCTCCTCGAGAGCCGCGTTCCCGGCTCGCTCGCCGAGCCCGTTGATGGTCGCCTCGATCTGCGTCGCGCCGGCTCGCACGGCGGCGAGCGAGTTGGCGACCGCGAGCCCGAGGTCGTTGTGGCAGTGGACGGAGAGGGAGACCTCCTCGAGCTCGGGACAGAGGTGCTGGACCTCGAGCAGGAAGTTGGCGTACTCCTCCGGCAGGCAGTAGCCGACGGTGTCGGGGAGGTTGATCGTGGTCGCGCCGGCCTCGATCGCCTCGTGACAGACCTTGGCGACGAAACGTGGGTCGGAGCGGGTCGCGTCCTCACAGGAGAACTCGACCTCGTCCGCCTTCGCGTTGGCGTAGCCGACCGCCCAGCGGGCGTGCTCGACCACCTCGGCGGGCTCGAGGCGGAGCTTCTTCTCCATGTGGATGGGGCTCGTCGCGATGAAAACGTGGATGCGGGAGCGTCTCGCGTCGGCGAGCGCCTCCGCGCTGGCGTCGATATCTTCCTTGCGGGTGCGGGCGAGAGATGCCACCGCTGGTCGGTCGACCGCGGCCGCCACGGCCCTCACGCCCTCGAAGTCGCCCGGCGAGGAGACCGCGAAGCCGGCCTCGACGACGTCGACTCCGAGGCGTTCGAGCTGCGTGGCGACCTCCGCCTTCTCATGCGGCTGCAGCGCGATGCCCGGGGACTGCTCCCCGTCGCGCAACGTCGTATCGAAGATCGTGATCCTGCGTGCTGCCACTGCTCCTCCTTCGGCGTCCCCGAAACGGAGACGCACCTCGGGTGTCGTTTCGGTCGGCATGTGCGCCTTCTAAAGGGCGCGTGGTCGCGTCCTCCCCCTTAGCGGGGGAGAATGGCGATGAGGAGAATGGCGAGGAGGCCGAGCGACGCCAGACCGGCCAAACCGGTGGCGGGCAACGCTGTCGCTCGTGCCTGCACGATTGGCCAAGTCTGCGTAAACCTCACGGGCCTGTCAACCCCCTATGGAGCAAGCTCGTGTTCCAGCTGGCGCGCGAGATCCTCCACCCAGGAGGCCCGCTCCTGTGCATCCGACGCCCGCGCGACCGCAGCGCGCAGGTCGCGTGAGGCGGCTCGGCGGCCGGTCCCGAGCCGGCGTGCGCAGTAGACCGTGGCGCCGCGCCACGGGCCCCAGGCGACGAGCGCGGCCCTGATCTCGAGCTTGTCGCCCGTCGGGGGCACCTCGACGACCATGGAGCCGAGCGGGGCGACCGGCTCGATCCCCGGTGTCGCGTCGGCCGGCCGCGACCCGAAGGCGAGGAGCGTGGCGAGCGGGTTGCCGGGGAAGTTGGCGGGACGCTTGCGGTCTCCGACAGAGAGGCGCCGCTGGTGCTCGCAGCGGAGGCAGCGTGCGTACGCGCGCCAGCGACCGGAGACCGGGTCGCGGTACGTGACCGACTCGTACAGGTGGCCCGGCGGCCAGCCGAGCCAGCAGGGCAACTTTCCCATCTCACTCCTCTTAGACGTCTCCGTCTTGAGTTAGTGTGGCCGATCGAGCTGTGAGCGCCTTCGAGCGACAGCGGGGCGTCATCCGGCGGCGGCGACGATCGCAGGGCCTGGAGCGGGTGCTCGGGACTCCGGCGCTCTTCTCCACGGCGTACGGCAACGTCGGTTCGTCCATCTATTACGCGCTCGGCGTCACTGCGGCTTTTGCCCTCGGCCTGACGCCGCTCGTCTTCATCCTCGCCGGGATTATCTTCGCCGCGACCGCCGCGACCTACGCCGAAGGGACGGTCCGCTACCCGGAGGCCGGCGGGTCGTCCAGCTTTGCGCGCTACGCCTTTAACGAGCTCGTCAGCTTCGGGGCCGCCTGGGCCCAGATGCTGAACTACATCA
>DATHAA010000017.1:0-7613 GCA_035296905.1 Gaiellaceae bacterium | reverse complement strand
ATATGGGACGAGACCTCGGCGCCTTCGCTTCGAAGCTCCTCCTGGCGATCCCGAATGCGCTCGGTCGTGGACGTGATCGCCACCCGCGCGCCAAGACTCGCCAAGAGGCGCGCGCACGCAAATCCGATCCCGGCCTCGCTTCCACAGCCGGTGACGACGGCGGCCCGCCCGGAGAGGTCAAAAGGAGTCGCGTTCACCTACGGGATCAGATCAGATCGACGCCAGCCCGGGCCGGAGCCGGCCGAGGCGCGCAGCGACAACCGCGTCGGCAGCCTCGCGGCTCACAGGGTGGCCGCTGACTGCAGAGACGAACTCGTCGCGCTCGAGGGCCAGGAGCGAGGCATCCGTGCGGCCGGTAACGGTCGCCGTGCGCGGCAAGTCGCGGAGCAGCGCGATCTCGCCGAAATGGTCGCCCGGCCCGAGCGAGGAGACGACCTCGCCGTCGATCAACACGTCCATATCCCCCTTGTCCACGAGGTAGAAGCGATCCCCGACCTCGCCCTGGCGAATGATCTCGCTGCCGGCCGCTGCCGGAACACGCACGAGGCTGCGCGCGAGATGCTCGAGCGTGGCCGGCGGCAGTGGCGCAAAGAGCGGAAGGCTGCGGAGAAGCTCGAGCTCGCGCTCCGGCACGACCGTCCGCTCGTCGATCTTGCGCAACCGGGCCCACGAGACGAGCGCAAGCGCCGGCAGCAGGAGCCCGGTGGCCACTAGCGCCCAGCGGACGCCGAAGATTGAGATGAGGAGCGGAGCGAGGATCGCACCCAGCCCGAGCGTCCCGACGACGAGGCTTTCCAGCACCCCGAAGACGCGTCCGAGCACCTCTTCCGGGGCCGTCCGTTGCAGAAGCGTGAGGCCCGAGACGTCTACGAGTGTGTTGCCGACCCCGAGCAGGCCGAGGAAGACGAGCGCCGCGGCAGTTTCCGGCCACGCGCCGAAGAGGATCAGAGGAATTCCCCAGAGCAGGAGCCCGAAGGCAAACGCCGTCCCGAGCCCGCGGAGCCCCACGAGCCCGAGGGCGACACCGGCTCCGATCAGTCCGCCGATGCCGACGGCCGAGTTGAGGAGGCCAGGGCCCGCACGGCCGAGGTCGAGCAGCTCCAGAGCCGCCACGACGACGAGGACGTTGAGGGCGCCGGCGACGAGCGTCTGCGCCGAGTACAGGCCCACGACGAGCCGAAGGCTTGGCACGCGGAAGATGGCCTGGAAGCCGGCGAGCACCTCCCGGTGGAGCGCTTCCTCGGCAGCGTCCTCGCGGGGCGGGGGCGTGGAGGGGATGCGCGCGACGTTCAAAGCCGACCAGACGAACGCGCCCGCCGTAGCGGCGAAGACGACTCCGGGGGACGTCACGGCGAGCAGGAGCCCGCCGAGCGCCGGGCCCGCAAAGCTTCCCACGCTCTCGACCGTGCTCGAGGCGACGTTCGCGGCTGTGAGCTCCTGCGGGTTGCGCGCCAGTGTCGGGATCAACGCTGCCTGGGCAGGCTGGAAGGCGGTCGAGACGACGGCGACGAGCGCGGCGAGGCTGTAGACGGCCGGCGCGGGACCGTCGGCGAGCGCGACAGCCCCAGCTCCCGCAAGGGCGACCGCGCGGATCGCATCGGCGATGAGCATGACCCGCTGCCGCGAATAGCGATCGGCGAGAACTGCTGCAAAGGGCGCGACGGCGGCCGAGGGGAGAAAGCGGAGCAGCGCAACGAGCCCGACGGCGGTCGCTCCGCCCGCTTCGTACGCGTAGACGGCCAGGGCGACGACGTAGGCCCACTCGCCTGTGACCGAGCCGACCCAGGCAAGCTCGAGCCGGCGCAGACCGGGGTTGCGAAAGACGTCCGCAAGCGCCCGCAGCGACTCCCGCAGCTGGTCGGCCATGCCGCTCACACCGTCGCCGAAAACTCGCTATTCCGAAGAGAGCGAAAGCGTGGGAAGATAGTGGGCGTCACGCACGTCTGGTCTGAGTGGGATCTCACACGTCGACGAAAGGAGAAACCGTGGAGGAAGAGCGCGAAAGGAACAAGGGCGCTCAGGACGAGCAGGACGTCGAGGGCCATCGCAATAAGGCCATTAACGACGAGTCCGACGACCCGAACGAGCCGGGGCGGCGGGAGACCGACGAAGAGCCCGACGTCGAAGCTCACCGTTTCAAGGCTTAGTCCGGAAAGAGCCGGGCGGCCCTGCCGCCCGGCTCTCACCTTCCAGCAGCCTCTCGAGAGTTCCCAGGAACTCGAGACCGACCGAGCGCCGTTCGCCTTCGAGCCCGTCGATCGCCGCTGCGAGCCGGGCCAGGCTCTCAAGATCCCCTCCCGAGCCCTCCAGGGCGGCGCGCGCACGCCGCGCCGCCTGCAGCAGATCGAGCGCGATCGCCGCCTGGCCGGCGAAGAGCCCGAGTAGCTCCACCTCCTCGAGCGCCGCGCCCGGCCGCGCGGGCCTGTCCAGCACCTCGAGGACCCCGAGCGCCCGCTCCTCGTGCAGAAGCGGGACGGCCATGAGCCCCTTCGGGACGTAGCCCGTGGCCTCCGCCGCGTCCTTGGCGAAGCGCGGGTCCTCGCTGACATCCTCGAGGACGAGCGGCTGACGCGTCACGAGCACCCAGCCGGCAATTCCCGTGCTCGAAGGGAAACGCGTCCCCACGAGGCTGTCCGAGCCCTCTCCGGCGATCGCCTCGAAGACGAGCTCGTCCCGCGCCTCGTCGAGCAGGAAGATGGAGGCCGCCCGCGCGTGAAAGATCGCCCGGGCGACCTCGACGATCGAGCGCAGGAGCTCCCGGTGGCCCTCCTCGGAGCGCAGGACGCCGGCGGCGACTGCTGCTCGCAGGTCATCTCCCGTCATCGAGATCCGATCATGTTCGTCGCGGTGAGGTAGAGGACGCTCTTGAGCTGGAAGGGCGTCAGCTCCGGATGGCTTCCGAGGACGAGGGCGCAGATGCCGGTCATGTGCGGGGTTGCAAAGCTGTTGCCGGTACAGCGAAGGCTGGAGCCTTGCACCCAGGCGACGTCGATGTCCACTCCACGCGCGAAGAACTCGACCGGCGGCTCGGGGTTGTAGAAGAAGTCAAGCGGCTCGTCCCGGTCGTGACTCCCCACCGAGAGCACCGAGGCGAACCGCCACGGGAAGCTCTCGACCGGCAGATTGTGCGCCGAGGCGATGAGCATCGTCTTTTGGAAGTACGCGAGGTCGGCGAGCTCGTGCAGGCTCTCGGCGAGGTCTTTCTTCGTCGTCGAGAGGCTCATGTTCACGACGTCGAACCCGTTCTCGATCGCGTAGCGAAGGCCGGCGACGAGAATGGGGCCGCTACCCGTGTAGCCGGCACCGAGGACGCGCACGCTGTAGAGCTCACATTCGGGCGCGAGGGAACGGACGATGCCGGCGCACGCCGTTCCGTGGCCGCAGAGGTCTCCCTCCTCGTCCGGTTCGATCGTGATCTCGCCGTCCGGGCTGCGAACGACCGCAACGGCGTCCGCGAGCGGACCGACCAAGGGGTGGTTCGGCTCGACGCCGCTGTCGAGGATGCAGACGCGGACACCGCTTCCGGTCGAGCCTCCGAACGCCCACTCGTGCGAGACTTCCGCAGGCCACTCGACCGCGAGCTCGATGTTCTTTTCGGCGCCGGCCGGGAGGCTCCACGCAGGAAGCGGCTCGGATCTCTCGGGTGCGCTCACGCCTGGAGCCCGACGATCTCGAAGGCATCGACGTCGATCAGGCCGCGGTCGGTGATCTTCAGCTTCGGGATCACGGAGAGCGCGAGGAAGCTCAGCGTCTGGAAGGGCGCCGGGAACTCGCAGCCGAGCTCGCGCACCGCAGCGAGGCAGGCGTCGGAGAGTTCGACGACCTCCTCGAAGGGCGCATCCGAGAGGATCCCGGCGACGGGCAAGGGCAGCTCGGCCTGCACGCCGCGGTCGGCGATCACGACCAGCCCTCCCCCGGTCTCGGACAGCCGCCCCACCGCGCGGGCCATGTCGCCGTCATCGACGCCCACGACGACGATGTTGTGCGCGTCATGCGCGAGCGATGTCGCGATCGCGCCGCGCTGAAGCCCGAAGCCCTTCGCGAGGCCGAGGCCGATCCTCCCCGTCCCGAGATGCCGCTCGACGACGGCGATCTTGAGGACATCGCGCTCGGGATCGGCGACGGCGAAGCCGTCCTCGACCTTCGGCTCTTCGCGGAGATCGTCCGTGACGATCTGACCCTCGATGAGCCCGATCACGCGCGCCTCGCCCCCCTCCCATGGGATCGCGAAGTCGTTGGACGCGGTCGGCGCCACGCGAACGGTGTTCCGCACCCATTCGGGCACCGCGGGGCTCGGGTAGTCCTCGACCGGCGCGCCGCGCTTGAGCACGACGTCGGGCTCGAAGCTCTCGAGGTCGGGCAGCAGGAGGAGGTCGGCGACGTAGCCGGGCGCGATTGCGCCGAAGTCCCGCAGGCCGTGCCAGAGCGCCGGATTGAGCGTCGCCATGATCAAGGCGTCCTCCGGCGAGATGCCGAGCTCGACCGCGCTGCGGACGACGTGGTTCATGTGCCCGACCTCCGCGATGTGCTCGGGCTCGCGGTCGTCGGTGCAGAGCGCAAGGCGATGCGGCCCGAACTCTCCGACGAGCGGCGCGAGCGCCTTGAGGTTTCGCGCGGCGGTCGCCTCCCGGATCAGCACCCACATCCCCGCGCGCAGGCGCTGGCGGCCTTCCTCGGCCGAGTAGCACTCGTGGTCGGAGCGGATCCCGGCAGCGGCATAGGCCTGCAGGCCGGGCCCGAGAAGGCCGGGCGCGTGCCCGTCCACGTGCGACGACTCGAGCCCGAGCTTGTCGAGCTCGTGCGGATCGCCGGCGACCACGCCGGGATAGTTCATCATCTCGGCGAGCCCGATCACGCGCCGACGGCGGAGGAGCCCCTGCAGGTCTCCGAGCGTGAACCCGCGCCTCGGCGACTCGAACTTCGACGCAGGCACGCACGACGAAGCCATGAAGAAGATGTCGAGCGGCACCTCGTCGGCGACGTCGGCGAGCCAGTGGATCCCATCTGTCCCGAGCACGTTCGCGATCTCGTGCGGGTCGGCGACGACCGTCGTCGTCCCCATCGGCAGGACGAGGCGCGCGAACTCGTCCACGAGGAGCTTCACGGTCTCCAGGTGCATGTGCGCGTCGATCAGCCCGGGGACGACGTACTTCCCGCGCGCGTGCACGACCTCCTTGCCCGCGTACTCGCCGAGCCCGGCGACGTAGCCGTCGCAGATCGCGATCTCGGTCTCGAGCCACTCGCCCGTGAAGACGGAGAAGACCTTGCCGCCCTCGATGACGACGTCCGCGATCTCGTCACCGCGCGCGACGGCGAGGCGCCTGGCCAGATCCGGCATGGGGCGAGCCTAAAGGATCGCGGCCAGGTTCAACGGCCGCCTAACGGGACGTACGCGAAGGGCGACGAGCGCGCTGAAGCTGTAAGCATTCTCTGAAGAAGCGAGGGTCGCGCGAGAGCTTCCAGAAGGACGGTGCGCCGGGTCGCCTCACTGGGGAGGCCGCAGCCCCCGAGGTCGGCCCGGCATTGCGTCTAGTAGCCGTAGAGGAACCAGCGGATGACGAGCGCGATCGGCAGCAGCATCCCCAGCGCGAAGAAGAGCGACGTGAAGAACGCGGTCGCGTAGATGAAGTTTCGCGTCCCGGGGTCGACCGGCATCAGCGAACGATCCGATACGCGGTCGCGGGGTCGCACCCCTTGGCAATGAGCACGCGGGTCGCCATGAGATCCGCGCCGGAGCGGGCCAGAGTGCGCGCATCCGAGTTCGAAAAGCCGAGCTCGTAGAACTGCTCGCGCCGCCAGTGGCGAACGCGCATGTCCTCGTTGCGGATCCGGCGAGGTGTCCCGGCCTCGACCTTGTGCCCCCTCATAGCAGGGAATATGTCACCTTCTTGAGCCCACCTCATACCCGAAACGGCCAAGAGCGGCCTCACCGAAGGTCGAGGACCGGCGACCTGGACAATCTCGCGGTCGCCGAGCGCCTGGAGGCATTCGCAGCCTTGTTGGATCTCGCCGGCTCCTCGTATTACACGGCACGGGCTTACCGGCGCGCGGCGGAGCTCGTCCGCGGCCTCGCGACTCCCGTGGCCGAGCTGGTGCGCGAGGGGCGCGTGCGCGAGCTCCGCGGCATCGGGCCGGGGATCGAGGCGCGCCTCCGGGAGCTCGTGGAAACGGGCCGGATCGAGGAGCTGGACGAGCTCGAGCGCGAGGTGCGGCCGGAGCTCGTCGGCTTCGGGCGGCTGCTCGGGCTCTCGCCGAAGCGCTCGGTCGAGATCGGCGAGTTCCTGGGGATAACCACGGCGGCCGAGTTTCGTGAGGCGATCGAAGCGGGGCGGCTGACGTCGGTGCCTGGGATCGGGCCGAAGACGGAGGCGAAGCTCCGTGCGGGACTTGCGGCCGCCGCGCGCCCGAGGCCCAGAAGGGGACTGACGTTGAATCGGGCACGGGCACTGGTCGAGGGGATCGCGGCAGCCCTTGGCGGGGTGGCGGCGGGCGACCCGCGCCGGTGGGCGGATTCATCCGAACGCTTTGTCATTGTCACTACGGACAACAATGCGCTGGAACTCTTCGCTCAACTACCGCAGATCGTCGCCGTCACCGAGACCGGCGTGGGCGTCACCGTGGAAGGAGTCCCGGTGGAGCTCGTGATCGCGCCTTCGAATGCGTTCGGCACTGCGCTGTTGCGCGCGACGGGAACGGATGCCTACGTGAAGGCGCTCGAGCCGCTGCCCGAGGCGCCCGCGGAAGAAGACGTCTACGCGCGCCTCGGTGTGCCCTATTGCCCGCCCGAGCTGCGCGAGGAGGCGCATCGCCGCGCACCTCCCACGCTCGTCCAGGTCGAGGACATACGCGGCGACCTCCACTGCCACACGACCTGGTCCGACGGCAAGGCGTCGGTGCTCGAGATGGCCGAAGGCGCGATCGCGCGGGGCTACGAGTACCTCGCGATTTGCGACCACACGCCGAGCGTGGGCGCGGTTCCGGGGCTGACCGCCGACGACGTGCTGCGACAGGGCGAGGAGATCGCGGCGGCGAACGAGGCACTCGCGCCCTTTCGGGTGCTGCGTGGAATCGAGTGCGACATCCTCCGAGACGGGTCGCTCGACCTGCCGGACTCCGTGCTGGCCGAGCTCGACTGGGTGCAAGCGAGCGTGCACGGCGGCCAGCGGATGCCCGCGCGGGAGCTAACTGCGCGGACCCTGGAGGCCATGCGTCATCGGTACGTCCGCTGCCTGAGCCATCCGAAGGGGCGGATCATCAACCACCGGCCCGAGAACGCGCTTGACCTCGATCAGGCGTTCGAGGTCGCGCTCGAGACGGGTGTTGCTTTAGAGGTCAACGGGCTTCCCGACCGGCTCGATCTTCGCGGTGAGCATGTGCGGCGGGCGACCGAAGCCGGCGTGAAGATCGTCGCGTCCACCGACGCCCACTCGGTGCGCGGGCTCGGAAACATGCAGTTAGCGGTGCACACCGCGCGGCGCGGCTGGGCGACGGCAGCCGATGTGCTGAACACACAGCCGCTCGAGTCGATCCTGCGGCGCTAGAGCCCGACGATGTCGTCAGGCTTCACCGGCACGCGGTTGAGCTTGCGGCCCGTGGCGTTGCGAAGCGCTGAG
>DATHAA010000016.1:0-6185 GCA_035296905.1 Gaiellaceae bacterium | reverse complement strand
GAAGGAGCGCCGCTTCTCGGAGGGCAGCCCGATGACGAGCGAGGGGAGCGGCGGCGCGGGCTTCTTCGTGATCACCGACGGCAACGCCACGGTCAGTGTCGGCGGCGAAGCCAAGGCGACGCTCGGGCCAGGCGACTACTTCGGCGAGCTGGGGCACGAACTTGCCCAGGTACGGATGGAGCCGATGGACGTGCTTCGTCCGCTCCCGCTCCGGAAGCTCCGCCTCGGACCACGAGAGCTCGAGGTCGATCTCCTCGTAAAGAGCCGCCTGTGTGCGCATCGGCGCGAACTTCGCCGCGCTTCGCACATGCCCTGCTCGCCGCTATCATCCCGCGGGATGCCAGCGCCCGTCGACGTACTCCGCAACGTGCCGCTCTTCGCCGACCTTGGCGACGATGATCTCGCCGGCCTCGCGAACCAGATGAAGGAGCGCCGCTTCTCGGAGGGCAGCCCGATGACGAGCGAGGGGAGCGGCGGCGCGGGCTTCTTCGTGATCACCGACGGCAACGCCACGGTCAGTGTCGGCGGCGAAGCCAAGGCGACGCTCGGGCCGGGCGATTACTTCGGCGAGATCGCCCTCATCGACGAGGGCACCAGATCCGCGACGATCACGGCTGCGACGGACGTGATCGCGTACGGCATGACCTCCTGGGAGTTCAAGCCGTTCGTCGAGGATCACCCGCAGGTGGCGTGGGCGCTCCTGAAGACGCTCGCCCAGCGTCTACGCGCCGCGCAAGCGCAGGACTAGAGAAGGGGGACTCATGGGCTGGTTCGACAACCTCTGGCGCCGACGGCAGGGGCGCACGACCGACGACACCCTCGAGCCTGCAGAGACCGAGGGGGAAGTCGCGGACGCGCTGGAGGAAGAAGCGCACGACGCCCGCGACGAGCAGGCCATCGAGGAGCCCCGGCCGCCCGGCGGCTAGGCCTCCCACCCGAGCCGCTCTCCCAGCTCCTCCAGATCTGCCTCGGCGCGACTCGGATCGCCGCTGAGCGCTACGGCCTCGGCCCCCGGCAGGCCGGCCTCGATGCGGCCACCGAAGACGACGCAACGGACTCCGGCGTTCGCGGCGAGCGTTGCCACGACTCCGGTCACCTTCCCTTCCCGGGACGCCGCGTCCACGGTTCCCTCTCCGGTAACAACGAGCGCGGCACCAAGGAGCCTCGCCCGAAGCCGGATCGCCTCCGCGACGAGCTTCGAGCCGGGAACCAGCGTGGCTCCCAGGGATGCCAGCGCGGCGCCGAGACCTCCCGCTGCTCCCGCGCCAGGAAGATCCGCGTACGGCTCGAGGACGGCATCAGAGGCGAGGCGCCGCTCGAGCTCCTCCACCTGAGCAGAAGTCGCGCCCTTCTGAGGCGCGAACGCGCGCGCTGCGCCGCGCGGCCCCAGCAGTGGATTCGCCACGTCGCACGCGACGAGCGTCCCGGGCGGCACGGCTCCGACCACCTCTCTGAGGCCCGCGCCGCCGTCCACCGTCGCGCTGTCTCCGAGCCCGACGACGAGCCCGGTCGCGCCCGTATCCTGCGCGGCGACGATGAGCTCGCCAAGCCCACGGCTCGACGCACGCAGCGGGTCGAGCTCGTCCCGACCGAGCCGCGCGAGCCCGATTGCGGCCGCAGCCTCCAGGACAGCCCGCCCATCGGGAAGCAGCGCGAAGCGCGCTTCCACCGGGCGTCCCAGCGGATCGGAGATTGACGCCGTCCGCCAGTCCCCGCCCAGAGAGGTGCGGAGAGCCTCCGCCGTACCCTCTCCGCCGTCGGCCATCGGTGCCTGATCGACTTCGATGGCCGCCCGCGCGAACCCCGCGGCCAGCGCGCGCGTTGCCGCCGCCGCGCTCAGGACGCCCTTGAGCGGGCCGGGGCAGACAACGGCTTTGGCGCGGTCCGGAATCTCGCCTACCGTTGGATCGTGGTCTCGAACGACATCGCGCTCCTGACGGCGGCGATCCTCGGCATCTCAGTTCCGATCACGCTGGCGCTCCTCCTTCCCCACTACCACCTCGACTCGGTCGTCCTGCTCTCGATCCCGTGCGGCCCTCGTCGCCGGAACCGCGACCGCAGTGCTTGCCGCCGGCGACCGGCGCCGAGACGGCAGACCAGTCAATAGAGGCGTGATCGTGGCGTACGTCGCACTCGTCCTTCTCGGCGCGGGAATCCTTCTGCTCACCGTCGCGGCAATCGCGTTCTACCGGACGCCGCTGACCTTCTAGGCGATCCGCTCCACGCGCCCGTCCTCCTCGACCTCGACGTCGGTCACATCGGGCATGCGGCGCAGCATGGCGAAGGAGAAGCCCTCGCGCGCGAGGTAGAAGAGGCCGAGGCCAACCCCCACGGAGGCTTCGATCGCCTGCAGGCCGACACCGAAGGCGAACCCGTGCGCGTACGAGACGCCGTAGGACAGGAGCGCGAAGGCGATCGCGGCCTGGAGGAGGCCGACGTTGCCGGGCCAGAGGGGGAAGAGCGTGACGACATTCATGAGGAGCAGGACGAGGGCGGCCGCGTGCACACCCGCATGGATCTGGAAGGCGAGCATCGCGGCCCACACGGCGAAGAGCTGGGCGGTCCAGCCGAGAAGCTGGAAGCAGAGCGCCCAGATCGCGGGCACTGGCCGGCGCAGCACGGTGAGGCCTGCGCGCGCCATAGCGATCAGGCGGCGCACGGCTCCGGCGTCCTCGGGCGCCTCCTGCGTGGGCTGGGGATACCGTCTCGCCAACAGGAACGCGGCGATGAGCAGGCCGAGCCCCACGCCGATCACGACTGCGAGCGCGGGCTTTGCCCAGTCCGGGATGCGTGAGGTGTAGAGGACGTAGACGACGAGCCCGGTCGCCGCGACGACGTCGAAGAGCCTGTGCGCGAAGACCGTCCCCACGATCGTCGCCCAGGTGCCCGGACGCCGCCGCAAGTGCCGTGTGATCACGGCCACGCGCGCAAGCTCCCCCACCCGTCCCGGCAGCGCGACGTTGCCGAGCATCCCGACGCAGAACGCCGAGAAGACGACGCGCCACGACGGCCATGGCTTCGGGATCGCCTGGAGGATGACCACCCGCCACGCGGACGACCGCACCATCACCGACAGCAGGTTGATGCCGACCGCGACCGCCACCCACGTCCACGAGACCGCCTCGAAGGCATCGGAGAGGAGGTTCGTGTCCGGCCATTGCCAGGCGGCGAGCAACGCCGTGGTCGCGAGAACGACCGCGAGAATCCCGAACCGCACCGCTCGACTCTGCGGCAGGCGCACGTCAGGCCGCCGCTTTCTGCGCCGGCTCGCCGACGGCGAGCCGTTCGTAGATCTCGATGAGGCGGCGCGCGATCCGGTCCCAGGAGTACTGCTCGGCAACCTTCCGGGCTCCGGCGCCGAGCGCGGCACGGCGCGGCTCGTCCGAGAGGAGCTCCACGAGGGCGTGAGCGACAGCGTCGGGATCGCCGGGCGGGACGAGCACGGCGCTCGAGTCGTCCGCGACGGCTGCGTAGCCCTCGATGTCGGAGGCCACCGCCGGCGTCGCTGTGGCGAAGGCGCGCGTCAACACCATGCCGAAGCTCTCGCCGCCGAGTGCCGGCGCGCAAAGAAGGCTCGCCGCCTCGAGTTCGGCGGTGAGCTCTTCCTCCGACAGCCCCCCGAGGAGATCGACGCGCTCCAGCGAGAGGCCTTGCCTGCGGGCGAGCCAGCGAACCGAGAGCGGATCGGCACCCACGACACGAAGGCGCGCGCTCGCTTGGGCCGCGACCTCCGGCCACGCGCGCAACAGCACCTCTAGGCCCTTCCTTTTCTCGTTGCGCCCGATGAAAACGACGTTGCCATTTCGGCCGGCCGGGTCGAAACGCTCCGGGAGAAAGATCCCGTTCGGGATCACCTCCATCGCCCCGCCAGCGTACGGCTCAGCGGCCCGCCGCGCGGCCTCGGACACCGCGATCCGGTAATCGGCCCGGTCGACCGCGATTCCCCACACCCTCCGGCCCATCGGATACCAGCCGAGCTTCTCGCCGGCGGCGTGGAAAGTGGCGACCGTCGGACACGGCGCGGCCAGGAGCGCAAAGGCGGAGAGGATCGGCGCGTACGGCTCGTGAACGTGCACGACGTCGAACTGCTCCTCCTGGAAGATTCGCCGCATCCGCAGCATCGCGGGCGGCGAGAGAATGATGTTCGGGAGCGAGGCATTTGCCGGCACGATCACCGACCGCCCGACCGGGACCACGTAGTCGGGGGGCCGCGTGTGCCGGCCCTCCTTCGGGTGCAGGAGCCTGGTCAGGCGCCCAGGCGGATCGTGACCCATGAGGATCTTGGCCTCGATCCCGAGGCCCTGGAGTGCCCGCGCCTGGTGGTCAGCGTGCTCTTGGACTCCCCCCCAGAACGACCAGGAGTAGGGCACGACGATGCCCACCTTCATGGCGAGACCATACCCGGAATAGACTCGCATTCATGATCAAAAGGGCGGAACGGCTGGAGGGAATCGTGGGCTTCGGGATCGACCGCGTCGCGGCCTCCTCGGAGCAAAAGGGAGGAAGCCACGGCGGCCCGATCCTCCGCATGGAGAACCTCGACACCGACCTCCCGTTCCCGCCCGAGGCGCTCGAGGTCACGCGCGCGAAGCTCGACGACCCGAAGTCGAACAGCTGGCTCCCCTTCACCGGCGACCTCGACCTGCGCGCCGCGATCTCGGACTTCACCGCCGATCGCACCGGACACCGCTACGACCCCGAGCGCGAGATCGTCATCACCGCCGGCGGGATGGAAGGCCTCCTGAACGCCCTCCTTTGCACCGTGGATCCGGGCGACGAGGTGATCGTCACCGACCCGACCTACGCGGGGATCGTCAACCGCATTCGCCTCGCGGGCGGCACGCCACGCTTCGTCCCGTTCCTCGCCGAGGAGGACGGGTGGCGCTTCGACCGCGGCCGGCTCGACGACCTGGTCGGCCCGAAGACCACCGGCTTCCTCCTCATGAGCCCGTCCATGCCCTCGGGCGGCTATCTGGACGAGGACGACTGGCTCGCGGTGTGCGATCTCTGCCGCGAGCGCGACCTCTTCCTCATCTACGACTCGGCGATGGAGCGCCTGCTCTTCGACGGCCGCCCGCTCGTCCACCCGCTGCACATGGATGGGATGGCGGAGCGCACCGTCGTCGTCGGCTCGCTCTCGAAGGAGCACCGGATGATCGGCTGGCGCGTGGGCTGGGTTGCCGGCCCCGCGGACACCGTCACCGACGCCGGCTGGGCGCACGTCTACAACACGACGATGCCCGTGGCCATCTCCCGCTTCGCGGCCACCGCCGTCCTGCGCGGAGACCACGGCCACGTGGCCGAGTGTGTCGCCGAGCTCGAGCGCCGCCGCGACACGATGCTCTCGGGCCTCCCCGGCTGGCCGCTCGTCAGCCCCGCCGGCGGCTGGTCCCTCCTCCTCGACGTCGCCTCTCTGGGCTTCGAGCCCGCGGAGGCCTCACGGATTTTCCTCGAGGATGCGCAGATCGCCGCCACGGCCATGACCGGCTGGGGCGACGAGGTGGCCGCGCGCTACGTCCGCTTCGTCTTCAGCGCCGAGCCCGTAGAGCGGCTCGAGACCATCCCCGGCCGCGTGGCCGGGACGAAGCTCGCGGAGGCCGTTGCCAGTCGAGTCTGAGACCGAAGCACGAGCCGTCGTCGCCGAGATCGCCCGCGGCGGCCTCGCCGAGCTGCACACGCACCTGGGCGGCTCGGTCGATCCCGCGGTCATGTGGTCGCTCGCCCACGAGCAGGGGATCGCGCTGCCGGTGAAGGACTACTGGGACTTCGTCGACCTCGTCACCGTGGATCCGCGCGGCGTCGCGGGCCTCCCCGAGCTCGACCAGATCTACAAGTGGACCGAGCTGATCCAGTCGAGCCCGCTCGCGGTCGAGCGCTCGGTGCACGGTGCGATCGGGGGCGCCTACATCTCCCAGAACATCACGACGTTCGAGCTCCGCTTCAACCCGATGAAGCGAAACCGCGGCGGCGAACGTGACCTCGACCACATCATCATGGCCGCCGTGCGCGGGCTCGACCGCGCCGCGCTCGAGTTCCCGCGCGTGCGCGCCGGCCTCATCCTGATGATGGACAGGACGTTCACGCACGAGCAGAACGAGGTCATCGTCGAGAAAGCGATTCGCTACAAGCCGCGCGGGGTCGTGGGCATCGACATCGCGGGCCCGCGGCCGAACGGCGGCCGCTAT
>DATHAA010000015.1:0-50037 GCA_035296905.1 Gaiellaceae bacterium | reverse complement strand
CGCGTAGCGGCGGTGTCTCGCCGGCACGAGGTGGTCGATCCGATGGAAGAAGAGCGCCTGGCCGCGCGGGGTGATCTCGGACTGGCCCCAGATCGCCAGTGGAGCCGAAAATGCTCCATGCCGGCGACTTTCGCGATCGCGTCGAGCCTAGCTTTGCCGACGAGGCCGACCATTCGAGTGGCGGCGGCGTTGTTCGACCGCCGGATCATCGGAGCAAGGAGGTCGAGCTCCCACTGCTCCAGGTTGCGTCCGCGAACATCCGCGCGTCGGAGGTAGGCCACGAGCAGCATCGCCTTCAAGACGCTGGCCGAGGGAGCGACGTCGCGGGCGTGGTAGCCGTGCAGGCGGCCGGCCTCGTCGACCACCGCAAGGTGATCGTCCCGGAGCGCGAGTGAGCATAGTGCTCTGCCGCAGCCATGCGGGACTTCCAGGTCGGGGGCGCGGCGGCCTCGGCGGGGGCGGCGAGGGCCGTCGCCGCGGCGACGGCGAGCGTCAGAGCGACGGCGGCGATGCGCGCGTCAGTCACTGTCGAAGGTTGCGATGACGGCCTCGGCCACGACTCGCAACGGCCTCCCCGACGACTGGCTCGCACGGCGCAGGCGGACGAACGCATCGTTCTCGGAGAGGCCCTCGCGCTCCATCAGGATCCCCTTTGCGCGCTCGACGATCTTTCGAGTCGCGAGCGCCTCGGCCAGCGACTCCGCCTCGTCGCGCATGGTCTCGAGCTCCGCGTGACGTGCGCGCGCGGTCTGAATCGCAGGGAGAAGGTCGGTTTCGCGAAACGGCTTCACGAGGTACCCGAAGACGCCGGCCTCGACGGCGCGCGCGACGAGCTCATCCTGGCCGTAGGCGGTCAGCATCACGATCGGAATCGGGCGCTCGGAGAGAATCCGCCGCGCTGCCTCGATCCCGTCGAGCCGTGGCATTTTGACGTCGAGGATGGCCAGTTCCGGCTGCTCCGCCCGTGCGAGGGCGACCGCTTCCTCGCCGTCGCGCGCCTCGGCGCAGACCTCGTGCCCGGCGCGCTCGAGAACGTCGCGGAGGTCGAGGCGGATGATCGTCTCGTCCTCGGCGATGAGAATGCGAAGGCGCGGCGGGGCACCGTCCGGCACGGATTCGTGACGCTCGCGTGTCACCCGCGTGCGCCCGGGAGAGTTAGGCTGAAGCCATAGGGCCGGGGAGGTGGGTCTCCCAGCCGGGGAGGTGGGTCTCCCAGGTTGTTAGCCGCAAACGTCACGGCTGAAAGGTGACCTCGGCCGTGAGGCCCGCGTCGCCCCTGAGCGACAGCTCGCCGTTCAGCTCGTCCCGCACGAGCGCTCGCACGATCGAAAGCCCCGTCCCCTCGTCGCGCGGCTCCCACGTGCCGTTGTCCGCGACCGTGAGGCTCACGGCCCCGTTTTGCCGCGCCAGCTCGACGTGCACCTCGTCGCCGCCGTGCTCGAGCGCGTTCTGGAGAAGCTCGCTGAAGACCAACGCCAGCGCCGTCGCCCGCGCGCCGTGCAACTCGATCGACTCGACACGAGAGTCGACGCGCTTCTCCCCGGCCAGCCCCTGGACGATCATCGCGCGGAGCCGCTCCACCAGCTCGCCGAGGTCGACCTCCTCGTCGCGGCGCTCGGTCAGGACCTCGTGCACCGCCGCGATGGCGAGAATCCGGTTGACGGAGTCGGAGAGCGCCTTCTCCGCATCAGTGCCCAGCGCGCGTGCCTGGAGGCGAAGGAGCGAGGCGACCGTCTGGAGGTTGTTTTTCACCCGGTGGTGGATCTCCTGGGCCACGACTCCGCGCATGACCGCCCGCCCATGCTCGAGCGCGACGGCCGCGTGCCGCGCGATCGAGGCGAGAAGGCGCTCCTCCTCGTCGGTGAAAGGCGAGTCGCGGTCGCAGACGAGCTCCCCGACCTGGCGCCCCCGCCAGCGCAATGGAAACCTGACCGCGTGGGTGCCGGCGCGTCCTTCCGGCCAGGCGATCGTGCCGTCCTCGAGCACGAGCGCCGCGCCCGTCGCCTCGACGGCGGCCATCGTCGTTTTCACGATCGCCTCGAGCGACTCCTCCAGATAGAGGGACTCGGACACGGCCTCGGAGATGGAGGCGAGAGCCTCGAGCTCGGCGACGCGGCGCTGCGCATGCTCGTAGAGCTTGGCGTTCTCGATCGCCTGCGCGACCTGGCCCGCGATCGCCATGAGGAGATCGACCTCGTCGGGCCCGAACTCACGAGGTGCCTCGGTACGGACGTTGAGTGCTCCCTCGAGGCGGTCTTTGGCGAGGATGGGGACGGCGAGGATCGACTCGTACTGCTCCTCCCGCAGGTTCGTGAAGCTCTTGAAACGCGGGTCGAGATGAGCCTCCTTCGGGATCATCACCGGCGCCCGCTCGGCGGCCGCGGCCCCGGTGATTCCCTCGCCGGGCCGCATCTTCGGGACGCGGGTGAGCTTTTCCACTCGAGTGCCATAGGAGGCTCGTAGGACGAGCTCGTTCGCCGCCTCGTCGTAGAGATAGACAAAGCATGCGTCGGTTTCGAGAGCCTCGGCCACCTTGTGCGCGATCAGCTCGAAGACCTCGTGGAGGTCGAGTGTCGAGTTGACCGCGGCGATCGTTTCGGTCAGAAGCCTCAGGTGCCGGGCGGAGCGATCCACGAACCAAGCTTAAGCGAGCCGATTGCGACTCCGATAACGAGTTCGTGAGCTCTCACGCCGGCGCCAGCAGGCCGCCCCGCTTGGTCCTGCGCTTTGCCATCTACAGCGCGATCGCGCTGCTCTTGGCGGGCGCCGGGATTCTGTGGTTCGCGCAACACGCAGCCGTGGCCCGCTCCGAGCGGGAAGTGCTCGAGCGCGCCCAGACGACATCGATGCTGCTTGCCGACCGATTCCAGCGCTCCGACTTCGAGGGCCCTGTGAACGCAAGTCGCCGCGCCGAGCTCGACCACATGTTCAGCCACGTAATCGGCGGCGAGGTCGTGCGCGTGAAGCTGTGGTCGGAGGACGGGACGATCACCTATTCCAACGACCCGACGCTCATCGGGGACCATGATTCGAGCGAGGACCTCGCGAGCGTGCTGGCCGGGGATGCGAAATCCGAGGTCGGCCGCCTGAACGACGAAGGAGGAGCGGGCGAGAACTACAGGGCCCTCTCTGCCTACGCACCGGTACGCACGGACGGCGCGTCCGAGCCGGTCGGCGTCCTCGAGCTGTACACGAAATTCGACGAGGTGAATGCCGAGGCAATGGCGACCCTGAAGCCCGTCGCGGTCGCTCTCGTGCTCGCGCTACTTCTGCTCTACGCGGCGCTCTTCCCGATCCTGCGCCAGGTGACAGGCGCGCTCGAGGCGCGCACGCGGCGGCTGCAACAGCAAAGCGACGAGCTCGAGAAGACGATCGCCGAGCGCAAGCAGGCGCTCGCCAGCCTGCGCGAGGCCGACGCGAGGTACCGCGCCCTCGTCGAGGAGCTCCCGCTCGTCAGCTACGTCAGCTCGCTCGACAACCCCGGACTCTCCAACTACGTCAGCCCGCAGCTCGAGGAGCTGCTCGGCTACACCCCGGAGGAATGGCTCGCCACGCCCGGCCACTTCTGGGACGCCATCCACCCCGACGACGCCGAGCGCGTCCGCAACGAGCACCGCATCGGCTATGCGAACGCCGAGACCTTCTCCACCCAGTACCGGCTGCGGGCAAAGAGCGGTCGGGTCATCTGGGTCGAGGACCAGATCCGCGTCATCCACGGCCGCGACGGCCAGCCGGCGCTGGCGCAGGGATTCCTGATCGACATCACCGCTCGCAAGAACAGCGACCTGGCATTGATGGAGAGCGAGGCCCGGTTCCGCGGGCTCGTCGGCAACATCCCAGGCGCCGTCTTCCGTTGCGACATCGACTCCGACTGGACGATGGAGTTTCTGAGCGACGCGATCGAAGAGCTCGTCGGCTACCCGTCGTCGGACTTCATCGACAACCGCGTCCGAACTTTCGCCAGCGTTGTGCACCCCGACGACCGCCGACGACTCGAGGTGGATGTCACCTCCTCGCTCGGGGGCGGGAGGCCATACACGACTGACTACCGCGTCCTCCATCGCGACGGAAGCGTGCGCTACGTCATCGAGCGGGGGCAGGCCGTGACCGCTGCGGATGGGCGCGTCCGCCTCGACGGCGCGATCTTCGACGTGACGGACCGGCGCCTAGGAGAGCTCGAGCGCCTCAAGCTTGCAGCGATCGTCGAGTCTTCGGACGACGCCATCACATCGGCGGACCTCGAGGGCATCGTGACGAGCTGGAACAAGGGCGCCGAGCAAATGTTCGGCTACACCGCCGAAGAGATGATCGGTCAATCGGGCTCGGTCCTCGTCCCCGAAGAGGAGGCGGAGGACTCGAGCATGCGCATCGCGTCGGTGATCGAACTGGGCGAGGGCCGCTTCGAAGTTACGCGAAGGCGCAAGGACGGAACGCTCATCGACATCGCCGTGACCATGTCCGCGGTTCGAAACAGCGAAGGCGATGCCGTCGGCGTCGCGGCAATCGCACAGGACATCACCGACCGCAGGCGGCTGGAGCAGGATCGTGAGGAGTTCACACGCGAGCTCGAGGTGAGAAACGAGCGGCTGCTCGAGCTCGACCGCCTGAAGGACGAGTTCGTCGCCCTCGTCTCGCACGAGCTGCGGACACCGCTGACCTCGATCCGCGGCTACCTCGAGCTCGTTCTCGACGGCGAGGCAGGCGAGGTCACGGGCGAGCAGCGCCAGTTCCTGGGCGTCGTGGAGCGAAACGCCAACCGGCTCCTCGATCTCGTCGGCGACCTCCTCTTCCTCGCCCAGATCGAGGCGGGCAAGCTCTCCCTCGAGGTCGGCGCCGTGGACCTGGCGAGGGTTGCGGCCGAGTCGGTCGAGACGGCTCGGCCGCTCGCCGAGGAGAAGGAGATCACATTGGCCCTGGCGACGAGCCCCCTGCCGCTGCTCGCGGGCGACCGGGCGCGGCTCGGACAGCTCCTCGACAACCTCGTCTCGAATGCGGTCAAGTTCACGCCCCAGGGCGGCCGGGTGGACGTGCGTGCGAGCTCGTCACGCGAACACGCGGTTCTCGAGGTGCGTGACACCGGCATGGGCATCCCGGCGGACGAGCAGGAGCACGTCTTCGAGCGCTTCTTCCGGACTTCCCGCGCGACCGAGCAGGCGATTCAGGGAACGGGGCTCGGCCTGGCCATCTCGAAGGCGATCGTGCACGCCCACGGCGGGAGGATCACGCTCGCGAGCGACGATGGCGAAGGCGCGACATTCCGCGTCACGATCCCGATCCGCGCCTTGCAGGCGGCAGAGCCCGGGCAGGAAGAGATCGCCTCGTGAGCGAGCGGCCGCTCGTCCTCGTCGCCGACGACGACCCCGACATCCTGAGCCTCGTCACGCTGCGCCTCGGGCTCGACGGCTACGAGGTGATCGGCGCACCCGACGGCGAGCGCGCGGTCGAAGAGGCGCTCGAGCGCACGCCGGACCTCGCACTCATCGACGTCACCATGCCGAAGCTCGACGGCTACGAGGTCGCGGAGCGGCTACGGCAACACGAGCCGACGAGCGCGATCCCGATCATCCTGCTCACCGCGCGCGTCCAGGATTCGGATGTGGCGCGCGGGATCGAGGCGGGCGCGGACGACTACGTGAAGAAGCCCTTCTCGACCGCCGACCTGCGGATGCGGGTTCAGGCGGCCCTCGGCCGGTAGCGGTACCCGAAGCCGCGCACGGTCTCGATCAGGTTCTCCTCGGCCCCCGCCTCGGCGAGCTTCTGGCGCAAGTAGCCGACGTAGAGCTTCGCGCGGGCGCGCGAGCCGCTGAGCGCATCGCCCCAGACG
The DNA here is from genome assembly GCA_035296905.1 of Gaiellaceae bacterium. Taxonomy (GTDB): domain Bacteria; phylum Actinomycetota; class Thermoleophilia; order Gaiellales; family Gaiellaceae; genus DATEOR01. The sequence continues at coordinate 44,213 of DATHAA010000015.1, read as the reverse complement.
AGCTCGAGCAGCTGCTCGTGCGACAGCACCTGATTGGGATGGCGGACGAAGACGGTGAGGAGCTTGAACTCGAGCGGCGTCAGGGCGGCCTTGTTCCCGCCGACGGTGACCTCGCGCTGGCTGAAGTCGATGGTCACGAGCCCGTCGCCGTAGGTCGTGGGCTCCTCGCCCCGCGGGCCCGAGCGCCGCAGCAGCGCCTCGACACGCGCAAGCAGCTCCTGGCGTCCGAAGGGCTTCGTCACATAGTCGTCCGCCCCGCCCTTCAGTCCGCGGACCTTCTCGAGCTCGCCCGCGCGCGCGGTCAGCATCATCACCGGCACCTCACTGAGGTCGCGGATGCGCTCGAGCGTCTGCCAACCGTCCAGCTCCGGCATCGAGACGTCGAGCAGGACGAGATCCGGGGGGGAGGAGTAGAACTCGCGCAAGCCGGCCTTGCCGCTCTCGGCCTCGGAGACGTCGTACCCCGCGCGCGAAAGAAGCTCGCGGACGAGCCCACGAATGTCGCGGTCGTCGTCCACGACGAGGATTCGGCTCCGCTTCATACCCGTTCCATACCAGATGCAGCCGACATTCGACCGCCGTGTGACGATCGTCAGGGTGTGGCACGAGTGCTCATCTGCGAGCCCCATCCCGAGGTGCGCGACCTCCTGACGCGCATCGTTTCGCGGATGGGACACGAGCCTGTGCTCGACGACGCCGCCCTCTGTGGCGTCGAAGCCATCGTCCTCGAGCCGGCGCACGCACCCTCGGTCGAACGCGCGCAGGCGTTTCGCGCGGCCTCCGACGGCGCTCCCCTCATCTGCGCCAGCATCGACCTTCCGAACGGCGGCACGCGCCGCCTCGAGCCCGTCGCCCACCTGGTCAAGCCCTTCGGGCTGCCCGAGATCGAGGCCGCGCTGACGCTGGCACTCGACGGCCAACTGTCCCCAGCTAGGCCGTAACGACCACGAGCCGCTCTGGGGAGAGAGGCTTCGCAGTCGGCCGTCAGTCAGTCCCCCCGCTTCACGAAGAAGCGGCGACACCGGCGGAGATCATATGACTCCGAAGGGGCGCGCTACAACACGCCCAGGTAGTTCTCCATCTCCCACGGAGTCAGCTGGACGCGGTAGTCGTCCCACTCCTGCCGCTTCAGCTTCACATAGGCGTCGAAGACGTGGTCGCCGAGCGCCTTTCGCGCGAGCTCCGAGCCCGCAAGCTCGTCGATCGCCTCCCCTAGGGTCTCTGGCAGCGCGACGATGCCGCGCGCCTTCCGATCCTCGGCCGAGAGCTTGTAGAGGTTCTGCTCCATGGGCTCCGGGAGCTCGTAGCCCTGCTCGATGCCCTCGAGGCCCGCGTGCAAAAGGGCGGCGAAGGTGAGGTACGGGTTGCAGGCCGGGTCCGGACAGCGGATCTCCGCCCGCGTCGCCTGCTCGTTGCCGGGCTTGTAGAGCGGGATCCGGATCAGGGCGGAGCGGTTGCGCCGCGACCACGCCACGTAGACGGGCGCCTCGTATCCAGGGACGAGCCGCTTGTAGGAGTTGACCCACTGCGCGAAGACCGCGGAGATCTCGCGAGCGTGGCGGAGCTGGCCCGCGATGAACGCCTTGCCGACCTCGGAGAGGTGCCACTCGTCGTCGGCGTCGAAGAACGCATTCTTCCCCTCGGCGAAGAGGGACTGGTGGGTATGCATGCCCGAGCCGTTCTCGCCGAAGAGCGGCTTCGGCATGAAGGTCGCGTGGTAGCCGGCCTTCTTCGCGATCTCCTTGACGACCAGTCGGTACGTGACCGTGTGGTCGGCCATGTCGAGCGCGGACGCGTAGCGCATGTCGATCTCGTGCTGCGACGGCCCGACCTCGTGGTGGACGTACTCGATAGGGATCCCCATGGACTCGAGCGCCTTGACCGTGTCGTGGCGGAGGTCGCTCGCGGCGTCCATGGTCGTCATGGCGAAGTAGCCGCCCTCGTCGAGCGGCTCGGTGCCCTTGTCGTCCTTGAACAGGAAGTACTCGAGCTCGGGGCCGACATTGAAGGTGTCGAAGCCCATCGAGTGCATGCGCTCGAGCGCGCGGCGCAGCACGTTGCGAGGATCGCCGTCGTACGGCTGCCCGTCGGGCGTCACGACGTCGCAGATCATCCGCGCGACGCGGACGTCGCCGTTCGGCATGAGCTGGAAGGTGGTCGGGTCGGGAATCGCGACCATGTCGGATTCCTCGATCGCGTTGAAACCGGTGATGGACGAGCCGTCGAAGCCCATCCCGTCGTCGAGCGCGCCCTCGAGCTCGGCGGGCGTGATCGAGAAGCTCTTCAGGTGGCCCTCGATGTCGGTGAACCAGAGGTGGATGAACTTCACGCTCTGCTCGTTCACCTCTCGTAACACTCGCTCTCGCTCCGACGGAATGCTCGTCGCCCTGCCCTTCCGCTCAACTGTCGCCATTCGCTTCCTCCTTAAATGCAAAGAGCCCCGGACGGACTCGTCCGAGGCCTCGTCGCCTACGTACTTCTTTCAGTGTAGACGACGGGGCTGACGTCCGCCCGGAGTCAGGCCGCGGCAGTGGACGTCGAGGTCCCGAAGGCGGTGAGGTACGGCTGCCAGACGTCGGGGACCTTGGGCGCGGCCAGCGTGACGAAGAGCGCGGGCGAGGGCGGCTTCGGCGAGGAGACCAGGTGCATCTCGACCTCGTCCAGGAGGCGGTTACCCTTCTTCAGGTTGCACGGCGCGCACGAGGTCACGACGTTCTCCCAGACGGAGTCGCCTCCACGGCTCCTGGGGACGACGTGGTCGAGCGTCAGCTTGCCGGTCGAGCCGCAGTACTGGCAGCGCCAGCCGTCGCGCGCGAAAAGCGCCCGGCGCGAGATCTTCCGCTTCACCGCGCGCGGGACGCGCACGTAGGAGACGAGCCTGATCACGTGCGGCCATTGGAAAGTGTCGCTGGCGGAACGGAGAGGGCGCGGGAGGTCTTCGAGCACCTCGGCCTTCCCCTTGAACACGAGCACGTGGGCACGCCGCACCGAACAGACGTTGAGCGGCTCGTAACTCGCGTTCAGAACGAGAACTTGCTGCACCGTTCCAAATCGTAACTAAGAGATCGACTCTGGAAGGTGCAGCTCGAGCAGGTTCTCGCCGGCCTCGGTGAACCCACGGCCCCGGTAGAAGTCGAGCGCTCGCCGGTTCTCGGCCTCGACGACGACGTGGAGCCTCGTGGCCCGCTCGGAGATCGCGTAGCCCTCGGCCCACTCGAGCAGCTGGCGGCCGATGCCTTCCGCCTCGTGCTCGGGGCTGACGAAGAGCTGGTCGATGCGGATCGCATCCTCGGCGCGCGTCAGCGCGACGTAACCCGCGGGGGAGCCGTCGACCTCGGCCACAAAAACCGTCTCGCGCTCGAGGACGGCGATCGTCCGCGAGTCGGCGCCGCGATCGAGGCTCGCGAGGCCGAAGAGGAGCGCCTCATCGTCCTCGCGGAAGGGACGGATCTCGGCCTTTCGGTAGGGCATCAATGCCTCTTCCAGTAATGCAGCCCCGGTTCTCGATCGTAGGCACCAAGCGCTGCAAGGACACAAGGAGACCCGGTAACGGTGATTACCGGGGCGACTGAGGACGAAGTAGCGCGCCGTGTGATCGCGGGCGAGAAGCAGGCATGTATTGCTGGAAGAGGCACCTAGTAGGACATTGCCCGGTCGACGGCCTGCTGCTCCTCGGGCGAGAGAGCGACCGAGGCACGGCCCCGGTCGAGCTCCTTGACATAGATCCGCGCGTAGTCGCGGCCCTGGATCGCGCTGACGACGACTCCCGAGCGCGCCGCGTCGAGGAAGGCCAGCGAAGCCGACTGGTGCCCGCCCGCGTCCTCATAGGCGTCGTAGCGGACGATCGAGGTGTGCGAGAGGCAAGCATCCACGCGCTTGTCAATGCGCGAGAGGCCGGCGGCGACTTCGTCAACCGCGCGGTGAAGGTCGTCGATCCGGGCCTGGAGGGAAACGGCGAAATCGACGAGGTCGTCGGTTCCCTTGCCGATCATCACCTTCTGTGCGCGCCGCACGTTGCGGAGCTGAACGTAGAAGGCGATCGCAAGGGCGAACGTCACGACCGAGAGCGCGGCGGCGCCGATCGCGATCCAGGCGGCGGCGGAGATACCGGACATCGTCTAACCGAGACTGAAGATGACGGGGTATTCGAAGCTGTTGTTCGAGGTGTTCGTCTCACCCGAGACGGGGTCGACGTTCACCTGGACGTTGACCGGCGACCCGAAGGTCGGCGCGGGCAGGTCTTTGAAGACGACGGTCTTCGTCTCGCCCGGACTGATGACCGAGATGGTCTGCGTCCGCCGGATGACCGGGTTCTGCTTGATCGTCAGCGTGACGACGACCTGGGTCTCCTGGCTGTCCCCTGAGTTCTTGACGTTCACCTGGAACGAGAGGCGGTCGGTCACGAGCACCGTGTTGTCGTCGCTGGTCGAGAGCCGCTGGTTCCCGGGCTGGACGACCACCGACGTGATCTCGTTTCCGTGCAATCCGCCCGCCTGGGGGCTCTGCGTCAGGCGGTCGACCGTCTGCTTCCAGAAGGTCGGGCTGCCGAAGTCCGGGTTCGTGACGAAGACGGAGACCGGGACGGGGACGCCCGTAACACCCTCGTTGTGCATGACCCCCTCAGAGGGCTGCTTGAAAAGATCCAGATAGACCACGTCGCTCGCGATGAGCCGCTGGGCCTGGATCGCGAGGTCCTCGCCGGACTTTGCCGTGCTCGGCGTCCCCTGGACGCCGGCGAACGCGGCGGAGAGCCCGCTGAGGCCGTTGACGCGGAACTGCATCGCCTCGACAAGGCTCTGCTGTTGTTCCCGGAGCGGGCCTGGTGCGTCGAGCCCGCTCGCGTTGGCCACGATCTGCGCCTGCTGCTGCCGGAGTCCTTCGAGCTGCGACTTGAGCTCTGTGAGCTTGATGCCCGGCTGCGTCAGAAGGTCGTTGAGATCCTTGCCGACCTGGGCCGACTCGGCGGCCGGGCCGCCGACCGACTCCATGTAGTCCTGGTACTTCGCCTTCTTCTGGTTGCCGCGGCAGTTGTTGACCGTCAGGACGAGCACGGCGGCAAGCAAAATCGCGCCCGCGATGAGCAGCCCGAGCCGCAGGAGAGACGGGTTCGACCCTCCGGGCGGCCGGGTCGGCATCTTGCGGCGCCGGCGTGGCGGCGCGCCTTCGCCACCGCGCTCGCCTCCCTCGACTGTCGGAGACTCGTCGAAGAAGTCGAACTCGATATCTGTTTGGGGATCGGGATTCTCGCGCTCGAACATGACCGCGAAATGGGGGCCGGAGAACGCCGGAGTCTAGCACCGTGCCCGGAGATTGCAGGAGTTTGCAGCCGAAAAGCCAAGGAGCTGAGCCGTGGAGCACGCCGTCGCCCTCCATCACGATCATCTCGTCCTCGGGCGATTCCGACCCCTGCGGCCGCTCGGCAGCGGAGGTTCAGGCTCGGTCTGGCTCGTGAGAGACGAACGGGCCGCCCGCGACGTCGCGCTCAAGGTCATCCCCCGAGAAGGCAAGGCCGGGTCACGGGCAGAGCGGGAGGTGGAGGCCGCGACCCGGCTTCGCCACCCGCGCTGTCTCCGGGCGCTCGCGCTCGAGCGCGACGACCACCACGTCTACGTGGCATACGAATACGTGCCCGGGAAGACGCTCAGGCAGTGTCTGCGAAGCGGCGAGCTCGACGACGCCGCTTCCGTCGAGATCGGCGCCCAGGTCCTCGACGCGCTCGCTCACGCACACGGGAAGAAGATTCTCCATCGAGACGTGAAGCCCGGAAACGTCATGGTCGAGGACTGCGACGAGCTGTCGGTGCGCCTGCTCGACTTCGGCCTCGCCCAGTTCGAGGAGGCGGAGACGCTGACGGCGGCCGGGGACGTGCCCGGAACCCTCGCGTACATCGCCCCCGAGCGCCTCGCCGGCCGTGAGGCGAACGGGGCCGCAGACGTCTGGTCGGTCGGTGTCCTCCTCTGGGAGTCGCTGGCCGGCCGACACCCGTTCTCGTCCTTCTCGCCGCTCGAGACCGCCAAGCGCGTCCAGGAAGGCGCGCCGCGTCTGGCGTCGCTGCGCCCCGATCTCCCACGCGCGCTGACGGCGACGGTGGATCGGATGCTCGACCCCGATCCGTCCCGGCGGCCGGGCGCGAAGGACGCCGCCGCCCGCCTGCGCATGGCGTGGAGCGAGGTTGGCGAACGCCCGCGGGCCGTGACGTCGCGGACGACGCTTGCCGAGCGGACCGGCCACGCAGCGCTCTCCGCACTCTTCGCGGGAGCCGCGGCCTGGCTCGTCCCCTTCTTCCCGGCCGGCTGGCCGTTTCTCCTCGGCGCCCTCGTCGCGATGGCCGCGCTCCTCAATCCCACGGCCGGCCTGGCACTCGCCCTGGCCGTCCCCGTCCTCCCCCTCGGGAATGCGTCGCTCGGGCTCGCCGTCGTCTACTCGGCCTTCGCGGCGATCTGGCTCGCCGTCTTCTGGCGCGACCCTCGCTCCGGCTTCCTCTTCCTCGCGGGCCCCGTGCTCGCGGCCTTCCAGGCGCTCCCGCTCCTCACCATCGCCTTCTCGGACGCGCGCGGAGTCCTGCGCCGAGGTGCCCTAGCAGCCGCGGCCGCGCTCTGTGCCGCCAGCGTCGCCGGCATCCGCACGGGCAAGTCGCTCGACCTGCGCGCGACGTCCTCGCCACGCGAGGCGCTCGCAGCGCTCACGGATTATCTGGCGGCAAGCCCGGAGATCTGGATCGGAGCGGCCGTTCTCGCCGCGGCCACGGTCGCCGTCCCGTTCGCGCGAAGCGGCGGCCTGTGGGGAATCGCCGTCTGGGGCTCCGCGTTCCTCGCTGCGGCGCTCATCGCCACCGGCGGCGCCGTCGGCGCGTTCCCGCTCGTCCTCTGGGTCTGGCTCGCCGCCGCGATCCTCGCGCTGCCGCTGCTCCGTACGCGTTAGACGGGCCGCTCAGGTCAAAATGCCCGCCATGAGCGTTCTGCGGAACATCGAGCACCGCATCGAATCACTCGTGGAGGGAGTGTTCGGGCGTGCGTTTCGCTCGCACGTGCAGCCGGTCGAGCTGGCACGCAAGCTCGCGAAGGAGATGGACGAGCACAAGACCGTCTCCATCTCGCGCGTGTACGTCCCCAACGAGTACGTCCTCTACCTCGCCCCGAACGACCGCAAGCAGTTCGCGACGTACGAGGCCTCACTCCTGACCGAGCTCGCCGACTACCTCTCCGAGCACGCGCGGCGCGAGGGCTATTCGCTCCTCTCCACACCCAAGGTGCTCATGGAGGAGGACGAGGATCTCGACATGGGCGAGTTTGGCATCGCCACCCGGCTCGTCCAGGCGCCTGGCGAGCAAGGCGAACCCGCCAAGGATGCGCCCGAGCCCGTCATGGGCGGGACAAAGGTCTTCGCGCCGCCTCCCTCCTCCACGGCCGCGGTCTCGGCCGCCGAAGCGCAGGAGCTCGGCCTGGCGCACGAGTCCCGTGCGAGGCTCAAGGTCGACGGGAAGCCGTACGATCTCTCACGCGACGTCGTTGTGCTCGGCCGCTCCCGCGAATGCGACATCACGCTGGACGACGCCAACGTCTCGCGCCGGCATGCGGAGGTCCGGCGAGAGAACGGCAACTGGTTCGTCGTCGATCTCGGGTCGACGAACGGCATCGAAGTGAACGGCAAGCGCACCGATCGCGCGAAGCTCGAACATGACGACCGGATCGTGCTCGGCCAAACCGAAGTCATGTTCGAGAGGTCATGAACGTCGAACCGGTCCTGCTGGCCCTTCAGGCCGCCTTCCTCATCCTGCTGTACGTCTTCATCTGGCGCGTGGTGCGCTCGGCCGGCCGCGACATGCAAGTCGCGCCGCAGGAGAGCTTCATCCTCGCGCCCTCGCAGCTCGCCGCCGACCACCAGGTCGCCGACCCAGGGCGCCTGGTCGTTGAGCGCAGCAAGGCGGTCGCGGTCGGCAAGACCTTCGACGCGGGGCCGGTACCCGTGACCGTCGGACGCAGCGGCGACAACACGATCTCCCTCGAGGGCGACGAGTTCGCATCGGGGCAGCACGCGCGGATCGAATCTCAGCGCGACGGGGTATGGATCCTTGATCTGGGCTCGACGAACGGCACCTTCGTGAACGGCGAGCGCGTCGAGGGCCGCCGGCAACTCCACCGCGGCGATCTCGTCCAGATCGGCGACACGGAGCTCAGATTCGAGCGATGAAGGTCACCGACACAGCCGGATTCACCGATCCCGGCCGCAAGCGGCGGCGAAACGAGGATTCCTTCGTCATCGACCCCCCGCTGTTCGCGGTCGCCGACGGCATGGGCGGGGCCCAGGCCGGCGAGGTGGCCTCCCGCCTGGCAGCCGCCGCCTTCCGCGAGTTCCACGACGCGGACGAGCTCGACCCCGAGGAGCGGCTCGCAGCGATCATCCAGGAGGCGAACCGGCGGATCTACGAGCGTGCCGCAGGCGACGCGCAGGTGTCGGGCATGGGAACGACGATCACCGCTGTACTCGTCGCCGCCGATGCGCTCGTTCTCGGCCACGTCGGCGACTCCCGCGCGTATCGGCTGCGCGGCGGGAAGTTCGAGCAGCTGACCGACGACCATTCCCTCGTCGCGGACCTCGTGCGGAGCGGGCGCATCACCCCGGAGGAGGCTGACGCCCATCCCCAGCGGTCGGTGATCACCCGCGCCCTAGGCACCGACCGCGAGGTCGACGTCGACACGTTCACGGTCCCGGCCGAGAGCGATGACCTCTTCCTCATCTGCTCAGACGGCCTCACCACGATGGTCGACGACGAGGAGATCCGCGACCTCGTGACGCGGGCGAGCGACCTCGAGCAGGCTGGGAAGGGGCTCGTAAAGGCGGCAAACAAGGCCGGAGGAGAGGACAACATCACCGTCGTCCTTTTCCGGGTAGCCGGAGGACCGGGCGAGCTCGAGGACACGGTGGTCGCCTCCGGCAACGGCCGTGGCCAAGATGAGGACCTCGAGGACACACTCACCGGCCTCGAGGCTCCGAGGATGGCGGCGGCCGCTGCCGCCGAGCGCGAATGGGGCCCGGCGCTCGGAGATGAGGAGCCGGCGCCGCGTCCCGCTCCTGCCTCAGCCGGCGAACCGCGTTGGGGCCGCCGAGCGGTGCTCGCCGCACTCGGGCTGGCCTTCGTGACCGCCATCTTCGCGGTCGCGTTCTGGGCGCTCACGCGGGCGAACTTCATCGGCGTGAACGAGGACGGAGACGTCGCCGTATACCAAGGCCTGCCCTGGGATCTCGGGGGCGGCGTCCACCTCTACCGGCCGCGTTACGTGAGCCAGCTCCAGGCCGTTCAGCTCACGCCCTCGGAGCGCGCCGTACTCCTCGACCACAAGCTCTCCTCCTACGACGCCGCGCGCGACCAGCTCTACCCGTACGAACAAGAGGCATCTCCTTAGCCTTGACGCTGCGCAATCGCGAGCTCGTCAACCTCCTCCTCGTCGGCCTGCTGACCGCGGCCGGGTTCACGGCCGTCTACATCGCCCGCCAGGACGTCGTCTCGGCCGGGTCCCTCTCGTACGCGGCCTTCTTCCTCGCCGTCTTCGTGGCAGCGCACGTGATCCTCCGCTTCGCGCTGCCGGACGCGGACCCGTTCCTTCTTCCGCTCGGCGGGCTCCTGACCGCGGTGGGGCTGACGATGATCTACCGAATCGACCCCGACCTCGCCCTGCGCCAAGGGCTCTGGGTCGTCGTCGGGCTCGCCGCGTTCGCGCTCCTAGTCGTCTTCGTGCGCGACTACCGGTTGCTCGACCGCTACAAGTACATCCTCGGCCTGATGGCGATCCTCCTCCTGGCCTTGCCCGCTGTCCCGCATTTCGGGCGAACGATCAACGGCGCCAATCTCTGGGTCGGCATCGGCGGGATCGTCTTCCAGCCGGGCGAGTTCGCGAAGGTCCTGCTGGTCATCTTCCTCGCGGGCTACCTGCGCGACAACCGCGAGATGCTCTCGATTGGAACCGGCCGCTTCGGCATACCCTCGCTGAAGCACTTCGGCCCGCTGCTCGTCATCTGGGGAGGAGCGATGCTCGTCCTGTTCCAGACGAACGACCTCGGGGGCGGCCTCCTCTACTTCTCGATCTTCCTCGCCATGCTCTGGGTGGCGACCGCGCGCTGGCAGTACGTGGTCGTCGGGCTCGGGCTCTTCGCAGCGGGCGCATACGCCCTCTACCACGTGACGCCCCACGTGCGGGAGCGGGTCTCGATCTGGCTGGACTGCAGCTGGACGTTTTCGAGCGCCTGCCCCGTGTACGACCAGGGGTACCAGCTCGCCCAGTCGATCTACGCGATCTCGGGCGGCGGCTTCTTCGGGCAGGGCCTCGGCCGCGGGGTCCTGCTGACAGCGGAGGGGAACACGTACATCCCCTACCTGGAGACGGACTTCATCTACGCGGGCATCGCCCAGGAGCTCGGCCTTGCCGGAGCGGCGGGCCTCGTCCTCCTCTACGTCGTGTTCTGCTACCGGGGCTTCAAGATCGCGCTGCAGGCCTCTGACGGCTTCTCGAAGCTCCTCGCGGCCGGCCTCACGGCCGCGATCGGGATCCAGGCGTTCATCATCATGGGCGGCGTCAGCGGCCTGATCCCCCTGACCGGCATTACGCTGCCCTTCGTCTCCTACGGCGGGTCGAGCGTCGTCGCGAATTTCGGGATCCTCGCCCTGCTCCTCATGATCTCCGACCGCGTGAATCGAGAGAGATCGTGAACGCGCAGGTCCGCAAGCTCTTCTTCGTCCTCGTCGGCCTCTTCGTCGCGCTCATTCTCATGACGACGTACTGGCTCTGGAAAGCGCCCGACCTGGAAGCACGGCAGGGGAACCCGCAGCTGATCCTCCAGCAGCTCACAATCGACCGCGGCTCCATCCTCGCCTCGGACGGAAAAACCCCCTTCGCGAGGAACCAGAAGGTGCGGAGGAAACAGCTCGGACGCACCTGGTACCTCCGCACCTATCCGACGAACGAGCTCGCGGCCCGTCCGGTCGGTTACTCGACCATCGAGCGGTCCCGCACCGGGCTCGAGGAGTCGATGAACGACTACCTCACCGGCTCGAACGCGAACCTCGACACCCTCCTCAACAATACGCTCGACAAGCTCCGGGGGATCACCCAGCGTGGGAACGACGTCGTCACTACGATCGACGCGAAGGCACAGCGGACGGCGCAGGACGCCCTCGCCGGTCACTGTGGCGGCGCTGTCGCGCTCGACCCGAAGACGGGCAAGGTGCTCGTCTGGGCCTCGCAGCCGACCTACGACCCCAACCTCGTCGAGGGCCACTTCGGCCAGATCCAGCGGGACGCGGCCGGGGCGCCCTGCACTCCCGCGGCGCCGCTCCTCGACCGCGTGTCCCAGGGGCTCTTCATCCCCGGCTCGATCTTCAAGGTCGTGACGGCGACAGCGGCGCTCGAATCCGGCAAGGTGACGCCGTCGACTACGTTTGAGGACCCCGGCTACTGCATCGAGTACGGCAAGAAGGTCCTGAACTTCGCCGACCAGAACGGGCCCGAGGTGTTCGGCACGGTCACGTTCGCCGAGGCTCTCGAGAATTCCATCAACGCGGTCTTCTGCGAGGTCGGGAAGCGGTTCGGAGCGCGCGCGATCATCGACCAGGCGAAGAAGTTCGGCTTCTACGAAAAGCCGCCAATCGAGCTTCCGTCGGACGAGATCTCGGTGAGCGGTCTCTACCAGAACGGTCACCTCTACGACCCGAAAGATCCGAACGCCGTCGACCCGGGCCGTCTCGCCTTCGGGCAGGAGCGCCTCCAGGTGACGCCTCTCCAGATGGCGCTCGTCGCGGCCGCAGTCGCAAACGACGGCACGATCATGCAGCCGACGCTCGTCGACCGCATCCTCGATCCCGACGGCAAGGTCATCCAGCAGTCCGAGGCGGACACCTGGAAGGAGCCGATGAAGCCGCAGACGGCAGCCGAGCTGACCGCCATGATGACCGCGGTGGTTCAGGGCGGGACCGGCGTAGCGGCCCAGATTCCCGGCGTGCAGGTCGCCGGCAAGACGGGGACCGCTGAGACCGGGCGCACGGGAGAGAACGACACATGGTTCATCGCCTTCGCCCCGGCCCAGGACCCGCAGGTTGCCGTTGCCGTTGCGCTCTCCGACCAGAGCGGCACCGGCGGCGCGACTGCCGCTCCGATCGCCAAGGAGATAATCGAAGCGCTCCTGCGCTGAAGTACCTAGGCTAGGTCGCAGATGTCGAGCTCCGACACGCTCATCAACACCCTTTTCGACGGTCGTTACCGCATCGTCCGCAAGCTCGGCGCAGGCGGAATGGCGAACGTCTACCTGGCCGAGGACGAGGACCTCGGCCGCCGGGTCGCGATCAAGATCCTGAACGACCGCTACGCGAACGACGACCTCTTCATCGAGCGCTTCCGCCGCGAGGCCAAGTCGGCCGCGGCCCTATCACATCCGAACATCGTCTCGGTATACGACCGCGGCGAGGCCGAGGGCACCTACTACATCGCCATGGAGGTGATCGAGGGTCGGAGCCTCAAGGAGCTCATCATGACGCGCGGCCCGCTTCCCATCGCGCAAGCGCTCGCGTACACCCACGAGATCCTCGACGCGCTCCGCTTCGCGCACCGGCACGGGATCATCCACCGCGACATCAAGCCGCACAACATCCTCATCGGCGAACGGTTGAAGGTGACGGACTTCGGCATTGCGCGCGCCGGCGCGTCGCAGATGACGGAGGCCGGCTCGATCATGGGCACCGCGCAGTACCTCTCTCCCGAGCAGGCGCGCGGAGCGCCCGTGACGGCGTCCTCCGACCTCTACTCCGCCGCAATCGTCCTCTACGAGATGCTGACGGGGAAGGTGCCCTTCAACGGTGACTCGGCGATCGAGATCGCGATGAAGCACCTGAACGACCCGCCCAAGCCGCCCTCCAAGATCCGCCCAGAGATCCCGGACGAGCTCGACGCGGTCGTCCTGCGCGCGCTCTCGAAGAATCCCGAGGACCGCTACCAGACCGCCGAGGAGTTCTCCGAGGACCTACACCGGGTCGAGGCTGGGCTTCCGCTCGCGCCGGAGACATCGGAGGCGGCCACCGCCCTCCTGGCGGGAGCGGCGCTCGTGGGGGACGGCGGCTCCACGGAGGTTCTTGCGGGGACTGCCGTCACGACACCGGGAGGCCCGCCGCCGACCACGCGAAGGCCGCCTCCACCGTACGGGCCCGGCTACTACGACGAGCCTCCGAGAAAGCGGCGCCGCTGGGCTCCGTGGCTCCTGGTCCTGCTCCTCCTGGCCGCAGCCGGAATCGCCGGCTGGTACGTCTTCTCGCAGATCCAGGACCAGCTCGCCGCAAATGAGCCCGTAGCGGTACCGAACGTCGAAGGCCTGAAGGAGGAGGCCGCGGTGACCCTGATCGAGAACGCCGGGCTCGATCCCGAAGTCCAGCGCGCGGCCAACCCGGACGCCGAGAAAGACCGGGTGTTCGACCAGAACCCCGACCCCGGCACGCGCATCCAAAAGGGCGACCGGGTGACGCTGCTCGTCTCTACGGGGCCGCCGAAGACCTCTGTCCCGGATGTGGTCGGGATGAACTACGGCGACGCCGTCCAGGCGCTGAACGACGTCAATCTGAAAACGACGAAACACGAGGTCTTCTCCCCGAAGCCGGTCGGGAAGGTCATCTCGCAGGACCCGCCCGCAGGGGAGCAGGTGGTCGAGGGCACCGAGATCGTCCTCGACGTCTCCCGGGGCGCCAAGCAGGTTGCCGTGCCGAACGTTGTCGGAATGTCGGAGGTCGACGCGAAGACCACGCTCGAGCAGGCGGGCTTCCAGGTCTCGTCCACCAGCGCTCCATCCGATTCGACCCCGGAGGGCATCGTCTCCGACCAGAGTCCCGACGGAGGCACCCCAGCGACCAAGGGCTCCACGGTCACCATCACGGTCTCGAGCGGCCCGAGCACGACGACCGTTCCCGACGAGGTCGGCCAGGACAAGCAGGTGGCCATCGACGACCTCAAGGCAAACGGGTTCAAGGTCGACGTGCAGAACGTCGCTTGCGGCGACCCGAACCAGGACAACATCGTCCAGGACCAGGATCCCGCCGGCGGCAGCGACGCCCCGTCGGGCAGCACGGTCGCCATCTTCGTTTGTAAGTTCTGAGCCGATGGCCCGAATGCGGGTGGCGGTGATCATGGGCGGGCGCTCGAGCGAGCACAACATCTCGGTCGCGTCGGCGCGCTCCGTCGCCGATGCCCTGGACCCCGAGCGCTACGACGTCCGCGCCGTCGAGATCGGCCAGGACGGAAGCTGGCAGCTCGGGGCCGCGGAGGGGCAGCGCCGCATCGGCGAAGGCGGCGAGACGCTGCCCGTCCCCGCGGGCCGCTCGCCCTCGCCTTTCGAGGGCGTAGACGTGGTCTTCCCCGTCCTCCACGGCCCCTTCGGTGAGGACGGCACGGTCCAGGGCTTCCTCGAGCTCGCCGACGTCGCCTACGTCGGCGCCGGCGTCACCGCCTCGGCGCTCTGCATGGACAAAGATCTTTTCAAGGCGGTGATGCGCGACAAGGGTGTGCCCGTCGTGGACAGCGTCACCGTCCTCGACCGCCACCGCGACCGCGTCGAGAACCCGTTCGGGTTCCCCGTGGTCGTGAAGCCGGCCCGGCTCGGCTCGAGCGTCGGCATCTCGATCGTGAAGGAGCCGGAGCAGCTCGGAGCGGCGATTGATCTCGCGCTCGAGCACGACGAGAAGATCCTTCTCGAGGAATTCGTCGCGGGCGTCGAGGTGGAGTGCAGCGTGCTCGGGAACGAGGCGCCGATCGCGTCGATTCCTGGCGAGATCGTCCCGCTCTCGTCCGACTGGTACGACTTCTCCGCGAAATACGACGAGGGCGGCATGGAGCTCGTCGTCCCACCGCGCCTCGACGAGCGCACGATTGCCCGGGTGCAGGAGCTGGCGGTCGCCGCCTTCGGGGCGAGCGACTGCGAGGGCATGGCCCGCGTCGACTTCTTCGTTCGCGAGAACGGAGACGTGGTCGTGAACGAGCTGAACACGATCCCCGGCTTCACGGCGACGAGCGTCTACGCGAAGCTCTTCGAAGCCTCGGGGATTCCGTACGCCGAGCTCCTCGACCGCCTGGTCGAGCTCGCCCTCGAGCGCCGCGATCGCCGCGCCCGCCTTAAGTACTAGGGGGCCGCGCGGCCTAGCCGCCGGCGCACGAGAGTGCTCCCCCATTTGCACCCGAAACTCGCCAGGTAGCAGTCTGTCACTTGATCGCGATCGGAAGGAAAGCGTTTGGCAACGCGGAATCCGGCGAACCCGAGGTGCCACGAAATGTGACGAATCAGGCCTAGTAACAGTCTGTTACTAGGCTAGCTCCTGGCTCGCACCTCGTTCACGTGGGCATGGCCGTCGAGGCTCGTGATCCAGATGAGGTAGTAGCGGTAGTCCCCGCCCTCGAGGTCGAAGGTCGTCTGCTCCTCGACCGTCTGGCTGGCGGATACGACCTTGAAACCGCCATCGGAGCGGTTCGAGGCTTCGATCACCGCCGTGTAGCCCGGCGCGTCGGTCGTCACGGTCAACTCGGAGAGAGTGGCGCCGCTCTTCGCGTCGAGCACGATTCCGACACCCGACTTGTCGAAGCTCGAGTAGCTCTCGGTCGTCCAGTACGTGGTCGCGCTGCCGTCTGTCGCCGCCCGCACAGCCTCGGGGTGCTCCGTGTCATCCCCGTCCGGATCGAAGTCGCTCAGCGCCACGAGACGAACGCGGTCGCCGCCACCGCCGCCACCTCCGCCGTTCCCGGTGAGCGAGTCCGTCCCGCCGCGTGCGATCACGAGCGCGATCACGAGCGCTGCCACCCCGACCAGGATCAGCCCGATGAGAATCGGGAGCGGAAAGCGCTTCCGCGAGCGCTGGATCGAAGGCGGAAGCGGCCCGGGATCCGGCCTGCTCTCGGTCACCCCCTCGTCGGGCGTCGTGACCGGAGCCGGAACAAGGGCGCCGTCGGTGTCGGTGCGCGCGGCCTCGAGGGCCGCCATCATCGCCTCGGTGGTCGGGAAACGGTCCTCGGGCCGCTTCGCCATCGCGCGGGAGACGATCGCGTCCAGCCGCGGCGAGACATCCGGCCGGGCTTCGCGCACGCTCGGCACGGGCTCCTGAACGTGTTTCATCGCCACGGCCATGAAGTTGTCGCCGGTGAACGGCGGCGCCCCGGTGAGAAGCTCGTAGAGGACCGTGGCGAGCGAGTACTGGTCGGAACGCTCGTCGACGCGACGCCCGCTCGCTTGCTCCGGGGCGATGTACTCGCTCGTGCCGAGAAGCGTGCCAGTCTCGGTGAGGCCGTCCGCCGGCTCGAGCGAGCGCGCGATGCCGAAGTCCGTCACCTTGGCCACCCCGTCTGTGTCGATGAGGACGTTGTGCGGCTTCACGTCGCGATGCACGACGCCATGCTCGTGCGCGAACGCCAGGCCCCGCGCCACCTGATGGACGAGTGCGAGCGCCTGGTCGACCGGGAGCTGCGCCTCGCGGTCGACGAGCTCCTTGAGGTTCTCGCCCTCGACGTGCTCGAAGACGATGAACTGCCGCCCCTCGAACTCGCCGCGGTCGATGACCGTGACGATGTTCGGGTGATTCAGCTGCGCGAGCGCGCGCGCCTCACGGCGGAAGCGCTCGACGTACTCGGGGTCGTCCGAGTAGTGCTCGTGCAGGATCTTGATCGCCACCGTGCGCTCGAGCACGGTGTCGCGAGCCCTGTAGACGCTCGACATCCCACCCGACCCGGCGACATCCTGCAGCTCATATCGTCCCGCGAGCAGCTCCCCGATCATCGTTGCGGGATGATGCCCGCTCCCACCGGGCCTTATGCGGAGGCTTCGTCGAGCGCCTCTTCCCAGGCGCCCAGCGCCTCGTCTAGCTCCGAATCGCCGATCACGAGGGGAACGAGCACGCGAATGCAGTTTCCGTGGATGCCCGCCTTGAGGATGAGGAGGCCGTGCCGTGCGGCGGAGTCGGCAACCGCGGTGGCGAGATCAGCCGCAGGCTCGCCGTTTTGCCGCAGCTCGATGGCCAGCATCGCGCCGAGCCCGCGCACCTCGGCGACGAACTCGAAGCGATCGCGCCAGGACTCCATCCGGGAGCGAATCGTGTCTCCGACCTCCATTGCGCGGTCCACCAGGCGATCCTCCGCGATGGTGTCGAGAACGGCATGCGCGGCGGCAATCGCAACGGGGTTGCCCACGTAGGTGCCGCCGACCGCGCTGTCTCCCGGCGCGTCCATGATCGGCGCCCGTCCGACGACGCCCGAGAGCGGAATGCCGGCTGCGATCGACTTGGCGATCGTTATCAGGTCCGGCTCGACGCCGAAGTGCTCCATCGCGAAGACCTTGCCCGTGCGGCAGAAACCCGTCTGCACCTCGTCGGCGACCATGACGATCCCGTTCGCGTCGCAGATCTCGCGCACGCCTTCGACAAACTCCTGCGAGGGGACGATGAAGCCGCTCTCCCCCTGGACCGGCTCGAAGACGATCGCGGCCACCTCCTCGGCCGCGATGCGGGTCTTGAACGCCTTCTCGAGCTCGTCGAGGTGGTCGAACGGGACGCGGTAGACCTCGGGCGCAAACGGGCCGAGTCCGGCCTTGTACGGGTGCGTCTTCGACGTGAGGCTCAGCGCGAGCAGCGTCCGTCCGTGGAAGCCTCCGTCGAAGGCGATCACAGCCGGCCGGCGCGTGTAGGAGCGCGCGAACTTGACCGCGTTCTCGACTGCCTCGGCGCCCGAGTTGAAAAAGGCAGCCCGCTTCTCGCCGCCGATCGGGACGAGCTCGAGCAGGCGCTCGGCGAGCGCGATGTAGTTCTCGTACGGGATGATCGTGAAGTCGGTGTGCGTGAAGCGCTCGATCTGCTCCTTCGCCGCCTCGACGACGCGCGGGTTCGAGTGGCCGACGTTCAGGCAGCCGACGCCGCCCGTGAAGTCGATGAAGGTGTTGCCGTCGACGTCAGTGATCGTCGCGACGTGTGCCTCCTCGATCACGATCGGGAGGTAGATCGAAAGTGGCTCTGCGATGACGCGGGCCTTACGGTCGAGGATCTCCTTGCTGCGCGGCCCGGGGATCTCGGTCTTGAGGTCGATTGCTCGTGTCGTGGCCATGGATCGTGAGCTTATACATTGCAGCGAAGCCCATGGTTCTCTCCGACCGCACCATCCGCCGGCTGCTCGAAGAGGGCCGCATCGGCATCGATCCGTATGCCGACGAGCTCCTCCAGCCGTCCAGCGTGGACGTGCGCGTCGACCGGCTCTTCCGCGTCTTTCGCAACTCTCGCTATCCGTACATCGACGTCAAGGAGCCCATGGAGGACCTCACCGAGCTCGTGGAGGTGGCGGACGACGAGCAGCCCTTCATCCTCCACCCCGGGGAGTTCGTCCTCGGCTCGACGCTCGAGCGCATCCGGCTTCCGGACGATCTCGTCGCGCGCCTCGAGGGCAAGAGCTCGCTGGGGAGGCTCGGTCTCCTGATCCACTCGACCGCCGGCTTCATCGATCCGGGCTGGGACGGCCATGTGACGCTCGAGCTCTCGAACGTCGCCAACCTCCCGATCACGCTCTACGTCGGCATGAAAATCGGCCAGCTCTCCTTCGTGCAGCTGACCGAGCCGGCGGAGAACCCCTACGGCGCCGCGCTGCTCGGCTCCAAGTACCAGGGCCAGGCCGGACCTACGCCGAGCCGCTACTGGAGAAATTTCGAATGAGCGTCCTCGTCGTCGGGGGGACGGGGTTCGTGGGGGGTCACGTCGTCCATGCCTTCCGCGCGGAGGACATGCCGGTTCGCGTGCTCGCGCGGCGGCCGGAGAAACAGGAGCGCTTCAAGTCCTGGGGCTGCGAGCTCGTCCAGGGCGACATGACGGATGCCGAGAGCCTCCGCCGGGCCGCCGAGGGCGCTGAGACGGTCGTCCACCTCGTCGCGCTGCCCCCGTTCTCCAAGCCCGACGCGATCAGGCGCGTGATGGAGCAGGGCACGCGCGACCTCGTCGGCGCGGCCAAGGAAGCGGGCGTCAAGCGCTTCGTCCTCATGAGCGCACTCGGCACAAGCGAGCGCAGCAAGGATCTCGCCCCCTACTACCACGCGAAGTGGGTGGAGGAGCACGAGGTCGCCGGCTCGGGAATCGAGCACACGATCTTCCGGCCGAGCTTCATCTTCGGGCGCGACGGCGGCATGCTGCCGGGCCTCGTGTCGCTCGTCCGCTACTCGCCCGTCACTCCGGTCGTCGGGACGAAGAGGCTGCAGCCGATCTGGGTCGAGGACGTGGCCGCCTTCTTCACGAAGGCGCTCTCGACGCCGGCGGCCGTGAACGAAACATTCGAGCTCGGCGGCCCCGACGTCGTCACCTTCGCCGAGCTGAACGAGCGCATCCGGCGGGCGCTGGACAAGAAGCGCCTCGCTTTTCAGATGCCGACCGGGCTTCTCAAAGCCGGTGCAGCCCTCGGCTCGCTGCTCCCGCCCCTGCGCGGCGCGCGAGACGGCGTCGCGATGCTCGAGTTCGAGGACAACGTGACGGATATCGGCCCCGCGGTCGAGGCCCTGGGCGTGAAGCCGATCGGGCTCGACGAGATGCTGCGCCGCGCGACCGCGCGGAGTTAAAGCGACCAGGGCGACCCGGAGGCCGCCCTGGAAGACAGTAGATCGCCTGGATTAGGCAGGGGCGCTGGGTGGTTCTTGGTCCCCCACGCTGGCTAGGCGATTCCCCGTAGGTCTTGGGGACACGCCCCTACCTGCGATTACCTCCACTGCCCGAACAGTCACTTATCAAGATCGGACCACCTCCTTTCCGTGGTGATTCGATAATAGCGAGCCGCTCAGGACGAACGCTAGATGCGGACCTTGACCACACCGTCCTCGACGAAGACCTCGAAGGTCTCCACGGGCTGGTAGGCCGGAAGGCTGAGCGGGCGACCGGTGCGCACGTCGAACTCGGAGCCGTGCCGCGGGCAGATGGCGACGCCGGCCTCGACGTCGAAGTCACCCTCCGCGAGCGGGCCGTCGTCGTGCGAGCAGCGATCCTCGATCGCGTAGTAGTCGCCGTTCAGGTTGTAGACGCCGATTGCGAGCTCTCCCGCGCGGACGATCTTCACCTCCCCGGGCGGCAGCTCCTCGACCGGGCCGACGGTCAACTCAGCCAAAGCGCTATTTCAGCTCGAGGTCCTGAGCCAGGCCCGCCCACTCCTCGGGGAGCGCGGTGCCCTTGCCCTTGTGCAGCGCGAGCTTCAAGACTCCGAGGCCGAGCAGCGCGCACTTCAGTCGCACCGGCGTGAGCGGGATGCCGACCTCGTCCAGGAGCTCTTCCTTCGACATGCCGGCGACCTCCTCCGCGGTTCGGCCCTTGACCATCTCCATGAGCATGGAGGTCGACGCCTGGCTGATCGCGCAGCCCTGGCCGCGGAACTTGACGTCTTGGATCTTGTCTCCGTCGAAGCTGACGAAGATCGAGACTTCGTCGCCACAGAGCGGGTTCTGCCCCTCCGCTTCGACGTCTGCGCCCTCGATCACCCCGTGGCCGCGCGGGTTTTTGTAGTGGTCGAGAATGACTTCGCGATAGAGGCTTTCGAGCTCGCTGCTCATGAGAACACCTTACGTGCCTTCTCGATACCCGCAACGAGCCGGTCGATCTCCTCGGGAACCGTGTAGAGGTAGAAGCTCGCGCGCGTCGTCGCCGGCACGCCCAGCTTCGCCATCAGGGGCTGGTTGCAGTGGTGGCCCGCACGGACGGCGACGCCCTCCCAGTCGAGGATTTGCGCAACGTCGTGCGGGTGGACGCCTTCGACCTCGAAGGAGACGATCCCCGCGCGCCGGTCGGCCGGAGGACCGAAGACGCGGATGCCCTCGAGCGCTTCCAGCTTCGGCAGCGCGTAGTCGAGGAGCTCCCGCTCGTAGCGCTCGACCGCCTCGAGCCCGATCCCGCCGAGGTAGTCGATCGCCGCGCCGAGCCCGACCGCCTCGGCGATCGGAGCGGTGCCGGCCTCGAATTTGTGCGGAAGCTCGTTCCACGTCGTCCGCCCGACGGTGACCTTGCGGATCATGTGGCCGCCGAGCTCGAAGGGGGACATCGCCTCGAGGTGCTCCGCGCGTCCCCAGAGGACGCCGATCCCGGTCGGCCCGCACATCTTGTGGCCCGTGAACGCGTAGAAGTCGGCCCCGAGCGCCTGCACGTCCACCGCCCGGTGCGGGACGGCCTGCGCGCCGTCGACGACGACGATCGCGCCCTGATCGTGCCCCCACGCGATGAGCCGCTCGACGGGATTGACAGAGCCGAGCGAGTTCGAGACGTGAGCGCAGCCGAGTACCTTGACGTTGCCTCGCGCGGCGATGGCCTCGAGCTCATCGAGCTGTAGCTTGCCGTTCTCGTCCACCGGCACGACCGCAAACTCCGCGCCCGTGCGTCCGGCGACGTACTGCCACGGGACGAAGTTGGAATGGTGCTCCATCTCGGTGACGACGACGAGGTCGCCGGGCCCGAGGTTGTCGAACCCCCAGCCATAGGCGATGAGGTTGAGCGCCGCCGTGACGTTGTGCGTGAACACGACCTCGCGAGTCGACTCCGCGTTCACGAAGGCGCGCGCTTTCTCGCGGGCCCCTTCATAGGCCTCGGTGGCGCGCTCGCCGAGGTCGTAGACGCCACGATGGATGTTCGCGTACGAGGTCTCGTAGAAGCGCGTCATCGCCTCGAGGACGGCGCGCGGCTTCTGCGCGGACGCGGCGGTGTCGAGGTAGGCGAGCGGGTGGTCGTGGGTCCGCTGCTCGAAGATCGGGAAATCCTCGCGCAGCTTGCGCGCATCGAGCTTCGGCGTGGTGCTTACAGCCACGCTCTCATCGTACCGAGGGGCTGGAAGCCTATTCCGGGATGCGGGCTTCGAGCGCCGACTGGAGCGCTTCCCGCACCGGCTCGAACTCGATGCGGTCGAAGATCTCCTGATAGAAGCCGCGCACGATCAGGCGCTCGGCCTCGCCACGAGAAAGGCCGCGGGCCATGCAGTAGAAGAGCTCGTCGCGGTCGACCTGGCTCACGGTCGCGCCGTGGGTGCAGCGCACGTCGTTCGCCTCAATCTCCAGGCCCGGGATCGAGTCGGCGTGCGCCTGGTCGGAGAGGAGCAGGTTGCGGTTCTCCTGGTAGGCGTTCGTCTTCTGGGCGTCCTCGGCGACGCGGATCATGCCGCGCCAGACCGCCGTCGCATGGTCACGGAGCGCACCCTTGAACGCGAAGTCGGAAGTCGTCGAGGGCGCGAGGTGCGACTGCAGCGTGTCGTAGTCGAGGTGCTGGTCGCCGTCCGCGAAGTAGGCGCCGGTCACACGGGAGGTCGCACCCTGCCCGGCGAGGTCGTTCTCGATCCGCACCTTGCCCTTTTTCGAGCCGAACCCGCCCGCGACCCAGTCGAGCTCGGCGTCGCGGCCGACCTGTGCCCGATGGGAAGCGAAATGCCACGTCTCGGGGGAGAGGCTTTGGATGGACACGTACTCCAGCTTGGCGCCCTGCTCGACGAAGAGCTCCGTCACCGCGTTCGAGTAGCCGGCGAGCTCAGGCGTCTCGGAGACGTACTCCTCGATGAAGGAAAAACGGCTGCCCTCCTCGGCGACCACGAGCAGGCGCCAAAAGATTGCGCCGCCCTCGATCGAGTTGACGATGCGGACGTAGAGGGGCTTCTCCAGCTCGACGCCCCTGGGCACGCGCACGAGGAGGCCGTTCTTCCACTCGGCCGCGTTGTGCGCGGCGAACTTCTCGTCCGTCCCGACCAGCGTGCCGAGCAGCGGGTCGTTCTCGAGGAGCTCGAACACAACGCCCTCGGGCGCGCGCTCGATCTCGATTCCGCCCTCGCTGACGTGGGCGATCGCGGCCGCGTCGACGTCGAGCATCCCGCTCGCCCGCTCGACGCTGCTCGCCCCGTTTGCCGTAAAGGCCTCCGGGTCGAACCCGCGGAGGTCGGTGAAGCGCCAGTGCTCGTCGGTCGTCGTCGGCAGCGGAAGCGCCTGGTAGCGCTCTAGTAGGTCGGCCTTCACGGCGCGTACCTCCGGTGCAGCATCAGGTCGTTTCCGTCCGGATCCGTGAAGAAGGCCATCTGGCAGACCCCGGTGTCGTAGATCTCGCCTTCGAAGTCGACGCCCTTCGCTTCGAGCTCAGCCCTTCGCTTTGCCACGTCGTCGACCTGGAGGGCGGGATGCGCGTTCTTCTGCGGCGTGAACTCCATGCCTATGCGCTCGGGCTCCCAGATGCCGAAGCAGGTCTCGCCGATCCAGAATTCGAAGCGCGCCTTGTCGTCGGGCCGGAGACCCAGCGTCTCGACGTAGAACGCGCGCGACCGTTCGGCGTCCCGCGAGGGGATGCCGATGAAGTCAACGCGTTCGATCAACCGACAGACCCCTCCATCTGCAGCTGGATCAGACGGTTCATCTCGACCGCGTACTCGAGGGGAAGCTCCTTGGTGATCGGCTCGACGAAGCCGGACACGATCATCGCCGCCGCCTCGTGCTCGGGAATCCCGCGGCTCATCAGGTAGAAGAGCTGCTCCTCGCCGATCTTCGAGACCGTCGCTTCGTGGCCGATGTCGACCTTGTTCTCGTCGATGCGGATGTACGGATACGTGTCGGAGCGCGAGTCCTCGTCGAGGATGAGCGCGTCACAGACGACTTTCGACTTGCTGCCGTGCGCGCCCTTCGCCACCTCGAGGAGGCCGCGGTAGCTCGCGCGCCCGCCGTCCTTCGAGATCGACTTCGACGTGATCACGGAGGTGGTGTTCGGCGCCACGTGGACGCACTTGCCGCCCGCATCCTGATGCTGCCCCTCACCCGCGAATGCGATCGAGAGCACCTCGCCATGAGCGCCCTCGCCCATCAGCCAGATGGCCGGGTACTTCATCGTCAGCTTCGAGCCGAGGTTCCCGTCGACCCACTCCATGGTCGCGTTCTCGTACGCGACGGCGCGCTTGGTGACGAGGTTGTAGACGTTCTGCGACCAGTTCTGGATGGTCGTATAGCGGCAGCGCCCGCCCGGCTTGACGATGATCTCGACGACCGCCGAGTGGAGCGAGTCGGTCGTGTAGATGGGGGCGGTGCAGCCCTCGACGTAGTGCACGTAGGCGTCCTCGTCGACGATGATCAGCGTGCGCTCGAACTGGCCCATGTTCTCCGCGTTGATGCGGAAGTAGGCCTGGAGCGGCATCTCGATCTTGACGCCCGGCGGCACGTAGATGAAAGAGCCGCCTGACCAGACGGCCGAGTTCAGCGCCGCGAACTTGTTGTCGTTCGCCGGAATGATGGTGCCGAAGTACTCCTTGACGAGCTCCTCGTGCTCCCGCAGGGCGGAGTCCATGTCGAGGAAGAGCACGCCCTGGCTCTCGAGGTCCTCCTTGAGCTTGTGGTAGACGACCTCGGACTCGTACTGCGCGCCCACGCCGGCGAGGTACTTCTTCTCGGCCTCGGGGATGCCGAGCCGGTCCCACGTGTTCTTGATGTCGGCCGGCAGGTCTTCCCACGACTTCGCCTGCTTCTCGGTCGGCCGGATGTAGTAGTACATGTTCTCGAAGTCGATCTCGTCGAGCTTCCCGCCCCACTTCGGGAGCGGACGGGCACGGAAGTACTCGAGCGCCTTCAGGCGGCGCTTGCGCATCCAGTCAGGCTCGTTCTTGTGCTCCGAGATCATCGCCACGACCTCGGGGTTCAGCCCCCGGCCGGACTTGAAGAAGTACTCCTCGGGGTCGTGGAAGCCGTAGGCGTACTCGTTGCCGAGCTCCCTGACGACCTGGGTTTCGGACGTTGCCACTACTCAACACCTCCGGCGGCGGCCGGCGTGAAGGCCTCGTAGCCCTCGGCCTCGAGCTTCTGCGCGAGCTCCGGTCCGCCTTCCTCCACGATACGCCCATCGACGAAGACGTGCACGAAGTCCGGCTTGATGTACCCGAGAATCCGCTGGTAGTGCGTGATCACGAGGGCGCCCATGTCCGCGCCGACGAGCTGTTTGACGCCGCCCGCGACGATGCGGAGGGCGTCGATGTCGAGACCGGAGTCGGTCTCGTCGAGAACCGCGATCCGCGGCTTGAGCATCGCCATCTGCAGGATCTCGACGCGCTTCTTCTCTCCGCCCGAGAAGCCGTCGTTGAGATAGCGGCCCGACATCTCCTTCGGCACCTTGAGCATCTCCATGGCCGCCGTCAGGTCCTTACGGAACTCGGGGATCTTGACCGGGTCGTCCTCGCCGCCGGCCCTGGCCTTGCGAACCGCATTGACGGCGGAGCGAAGGAAGCTCGCCACGGTGACGCCCGGAACCGCATGCGGGTACTGGAAGGCGAGAAAGAGGCCGCGCTGCGCGCGCTCGTCCGCTCCCATGTCGACGATGCTCTCGCCGTCCATGAGGATGTCGCCGCCGGTGATCTCGTAGGCGGGGTGACCGGCGAGTGCGTAGGCGAGGGTGGACTTGCCGGACCCGTTCGGGCCCATGATCGCGTGCACCTGGTTCGTGTCCACGTGAAGGTCGACTCCACGGACGATTTCTGTGCCGTCCTCGGTGGCGACATGCAGGTCTTTGATCTCGAGCAAAGCCAAGTTCGTAACAGCCTTTCAGTGGGGCGCATTGGCCTGAAACCGGACGCTTGTGACACCTTCAGTGTAGCGACTTGTCCCCCGGTCCCCCTGCCAGGCCACCGTGCTACCATCGATGCATGGGTCCCCTCGGATGGCCTGAGATAATCATCATCCTCGTCGTGCTGCTCCTCCTCTTCGGAGCCAAGCGGCTGCCAGAGATGGGGCGCTCCCTGGGACGCGGCATGCGGGAGTTCAAGGAAGCCGTCACCACAAGTGAGCCGGAGGCCAAGGAGCTGACCCCGACTCCCACGCCCGCGACGCAGGCCTCCACGACCGAGGCCCCCGCGCAGCAGCCGCAGTCGCAGCCGAAGAGCGAGAACGCCTAACCCGCGGCCATGGCGCGGCTCCCGCGTCGTCTAAGGCACGAGGACAGCGTCACGCTCGTCGAGCACCTCGACGAGTTTCGGTCGCGCCTCATCGTTTCGATCCTCGCCGTGATCGCCGCATTCGCCGGCGCGTACATCTTCAACGACGAGATCCTCCGCTGGCTGGCACAGCCCCTGCCCGCAGCCCGCGACGGTCAGCTCGTCACGTTCGGCGTCACGGAGCCGTTCTTCACGACCGTCAAGGTCGTCTTCATCGCCGCGATCGCGATCGCGCTGCCCGTCGTCCTCTGGCAGCTCTGGAGCTTCCTCGCGCCCGCCTTTCAGGAGAACGCCCAGCGAATCGTCGCGGTCTTCGTACTGCTCGCCACTGCGCTCTTCGCACTGGGCGTGTCCTTCGGCTACTACATCGTGCTCCCCCGCGCCCTCAACTTCCTGACCACGTACAACGACGAGTTCTTCCAGATCGAGATCCGGGCGAGCTACTACTACTCGTTCGTCGCGTACACACTGCTCGCCATCGGGCTCGTCTTCAACCTCCCGATCTTCGTCCTCGCGCTCGTGCGGCTCGGCGTGCTCACGTCAGCGACTCTGCGCCGGAACCGTCGCATCGGCATCGCCATCGTCATCGTCGGCGCGGCGCTCCTTCCGACCGTCGATCCCGTATCGCTCGTCTTCGAGACGATCCCACTCCTCATCCTCTACGAGGGCTCGATCTGGGCAGCGGTGTTCTTCGAGAAACGCTGGCGCGAGCGCGGCTTGATCGGCGCGCCGCTCGTCGGGACCGACAGCTAGGCCCTGGCCTCGGCGCCCACGGCCGACCAGTCGTAGGCCTCGCCGATCTCCCGTAGCCGCGCGCGCGTCTCGCCGCTGCAGAGCGCGCCCTCGACCCCGGCCTCGTAGAGGGTCTTCGGGTCGACCCCGATCGATAGCACTGCGTCGTACTCGCGCGTGAGGTCCGTGTCGAACATCTCGGGATCGTCGGTTGAGACCGTGCACGGGATCCCGGCCGCGACCAGCTCCGGCAGCGGGTGCTCGTCCAGCGAGGCGACGACTCCCGTACGCAGGTTGGAGAGCGGCGTGACGTCGAGCACGACGCGACGTTCGGCGAGCTCCTCGAGGAGCACGGGGTCCTCGACAGCCCGGATGCCGTGGCGAACGCGGTCGGCATGGAGGGCGTCCAGGGCGCCGCGAACCGACTCCGGGCCCGCGACCTCGCCCGCGTGCGGCACGGAGCCGAACCCCTCGTCGCGGACGAGCGCGAAGACGTCGGTGAACTTCTCCGGCGGGTAGAGCGCCTCCTCACCGCCGAGCCCGATGCCGACGATGCCGCGCTCCTTGTACCTCGCCGCCTGGCGGACAAGCTCGAAACCGTCGTCGACCGGCGCCCCTCGGGTCACGTCGGGGGTGAGCAGCACCTCGACGCCGTGCAGCTCCAGCGCTTCCTGGGCGCCGTCGCAGTAGCCCGAGAAGAGGGCGTCCCAGGAGACGCCGCGCCATGTGCGCTCGATCGGAGAGAAGATCCCCTCGACATAGACCGCCCCGTGCTTCTTCGCCTCGGCCGCGTAGTCGACGACGACCTGGTGGAAGTCCTCCGCCGTCTGGAGCGCGTTCGTAGTCAGGATCCAGACCTCGATGAAGTGGTCGAAGTTCCGGTAGCGATAGAGATCGCGGATGCCCTCCGGCGTGTCGGCCGGAAGGGCGAAGTCGTTGCGGCCGGCGATCTTGAGGAGGGTCTCCGGCCGCACCGTGGCCTCGAGATGAACATGCAGTTCGATCTTAGGGAAGGGGTGGGCCCCGTTTTTCCCGGTATCCTCCACAGTCGCGGAGCGTACAGAGTCGCCCGCCCCCGAGGTCCAAGGAGAGTCCACTCGATGGCACGAACACAGGCACAGCGCCGCAAGACATCGCGCTCGCGCGCGCAGCGTAGTTCGTCGAGCGTCGAAGACCTGATGTTCTTCCCCAAGCTTCGCCGCAAGGCGAAGTGGGTCTTCCTCCTCCTCGCGATCGCGTTCGGCGTCGGCTTCGTAGCCTTCGGCGTCGGGACGGGCGTCGGCGGGACGAGCATCGGCGACGTCCTGCGCGACATCTTCTCGAGCTCGGACGGCGGGCAGGACCTCGAATCTCTGAAGGAGGACGCCGCCAAGAATCCCAAGGATCAGAGCGCGCAGATCGCCTACACGAACGCTCTCCAGGCCGCCGGCCAGACCGCCGCCGCCGTGGCCGTCCTCCAGAAGTACACGGCCGCGAACCCGAAGGACGCCGACGCGCTCCGCCAGCTCGCAGCCCTCTGGGGCGCGCAGGCGACCAAGGCGCGGAACGAGGCGCAGGCGGCCTCGATCGTCGCGGCGCAGGCCTCTGCCGGGCAGACCCAGGCTCCGGCGGACTCGCCCTTCCTCCAGGAGGTCCAGGGGAACAAGATCGCCGAGGTGATTACGAGCCAGGCGAACAACCAGGCGTCGGCCGCGAACATTCGCGCGCAGAACGCCTACCGCGAGGCGGCGAAGGTCTACCAGGACCTCACGCTGCTCACGCCGGACGACCCGAACGTCTTTCTCCAGCTCGGGGTCGCATCCCAAAGCGCGAACGACATCGAGGCGGCGATCGCCGCGTACCGGCAGTTCCTTGCGCTCGCGCCCGACGACGCGAGTGCTCCGCTCGTCAAGCAGCAACTCAAGATTCTCGTGGCGCAGCAGAAAGCAGGTTCCTCGTTGCTGCCAAGCGGTTAAGCTCCACCTGCTCCGAACGGACCCAAGGGGACACATGAACTTCGACATCAAGACCGAAGAGCTCTCGAACGACGCGTACGTCATCGCCCTGACCGGCGAGGTCGACCTCTACACGGCGCCCGAGTTCAAGCAACAGCTGCTCGAGGTGATCGGCCGGGGCGCGAAGGAAGTCGTGGTGGACTTCTCCGACACGACCTTCATCGACTCGACCACCCTCGGCGTGCTGGTGGGCGGGGTCAAGCGCCTCCGCCCGAACGGGGGCAGGCTGGCGCTCGTCTGCAACGACCGGAACATTACGAAGATCTTCGAGATCACCGGCCTGAATAAGGTCTTCCCCATCTACGAGTCGCGCGCCGAGGCCGTGGAGAGCGTCGGCCAGGAGGCTCAGGCGCAGACCTAGCCTCTTGACGCTCCGCGCACTTCTCCCCCTCGCGGTCGCCGGAGCCGCGCTCCTGGCTGCGGGCTGCGCCGGGCGGGCGGTCGATTCGAGCGCAGCAGACGCGAACGCTGGCAAGACCCTCTTCTCCCAGAACTGCGGCGGTTGCCACACGCTCGCCGACGCGGGCACGATGGGGAACGTCGGGCCGAACCTCGACGACGCCTTCCGCGCCGCGCGGTCGGAGAAGGGCGGGAGCTTCGAGCAGAGCACCATCTTCGACGTCACGCTCGACCAGATGAAGCTCGCGGCTTCACCGATGCCGCGCTTCGACACGGGCCCGCAGAAGCTCTCCGAGGAAGAGCTCCGGAACATCGCCGCCTACGTCGCCTCGACCGCGGGCGTCCCGCCGCAGGAAGCAGGGGGCGCGACGGGGGCAACCGGCGCAGCAGGGGCAACGGGAACCTCGACGACCCCGTGACGGCGACGCTCCGCGGGGAGCGCGTGACCCTCCGGCCGCTCGAGGACAGCGACCGCCGGCGCGTCGTCGAGATCCTGGGGGAGCCCGAGGTGGCCCGGTGGTTCGGAACCGGGTCGGCGGAGGAATCGGCCGACGAGTTCATTTCCGATCCCGAGGTGACGGGCTTCGCGATCGAAGCCGACGGCATGCTCGTCGGTGTCATCGGCTACCACGAGGAGGACACGCCGGACTACCGGCACGCGGGGATGGACCTCTTCCTCGCCACCGAGAGCCAGAACCAGGGCCTGGGCCGCGAGGCCCTGACTCTCCTCGCACGCCATCTCTTCGAGGAGCGTGGCCACCACAGGCTCGTGATCGACCCGGCCGCGTCGAACGCCCGCGCGATTAGGGCCTACGAGGCCGTGGGTTTCAAGCCGGTCGGGGTCATGCGCCTGTACGAGCGCGGTCCCGACGGGACCTTCCACGACGGCCTTCTCATGGACCTCCTCCCGGACGAGCTGCGCTAGGCGGTTCGGCTTGTCTCGGCCTCGGCTTCGAGGTCGACGACGACGTGCGAGATCGGGAGGTCGAAGCGCTCGCTCGCGCGCTCGACGATGCCGTGCTCGAGCCAGTTCGAGCGCCCGGGTGGGTGGGTGGAGACCACGATTTCGTCGGCCGGGAACATCCGGAGCGAATCCTCGATCGCCTGGATCGGGTCGTCGTCTCCAACCGTGCCGCGTGCGTCGATGCCGTCCTTGGAGAGAGCGGCGAGGGACTCGTCCAGCCGGATCTGCGCTGCGGTCCGCGCCGTGTCCTCGTCGGACGTCCAGTGGCGAATCCGCGTGTTGAGGGCGGGCGTGACGACCAGAACCTCCGCGTCGCCCTCGTGCGCTCGGCGCACGACCTCGTCGCGCAGGGAGCGGCCGGCGACTGTCTCGTTGGCGACGACGAGGATGCGGTGGCGCCCGTCCGCGTCGCGGCTCCGGTCCCAGACGGCAGGCTCGACGACCTTCGGGTCACTGCGGAAATAGCGGTAGCCGATGATCGGCGCGAGGACCACGAAGGCGACCAGCGCAGCCCAGCCATTCAGGAGGATCCCGACGAGCGCGACCGCCAGGAACAGGGCGAGCACGGCGATGACGAAGCTGAAGGCCTCCGCCTCCGTCCGCACCGGGTTTCGCATCGCGACCTCCCTGCTAGATCACGTAGACCGTGGTGTACACCACGATCCACATTACGTCCACGAAGTGCCAGTAGATCCCTGGGATCTCGACGCCGAGGTGATCGTGGGCCGAAGGCCCGTAGTGGCCGCGTATCGAGCGGACAAGCGCGATGCCGAGCAAGGTCAACCCGAGGAAGACGTGACACCCGTGCAGCCCGGTGAGGCCGAAGAAGGTGGTTCCGAACGCCAGGTCGTGCGGGCTGAACCCGATCCGCGTGTACTCGCGCGCCTGGATCAGGAGAAAGGTGAGGCCGAGCCCGAATGTGATCGCGAGACCGGCGATCAGCCCCGCGCGGTTGTTCCGCTTGATGGACTGGAGCGCCCAGTGCATTGTGAAGCTCGACGACACGAGGATGATCGTGTTCAGAAGGGCGAGGTAGACCGGAAGCTCGTACGGATGCGGCGGCCACTCCTCGTGAGGCACCGCGACGCGCGCGAAGAAGTAGGCCGAGAAGAACGACCCGAAGAGCATGACCTCCGAGGCGATGAAGAGGTAGATGCCGAGGAGCCGCGAGTCGACCCGCGAGCTGCGGTTGGCGACCGGCGGATGCGCTCCGTGGGTTTCGGCGTGGGCGCTCACGCGACCGCCGACTCCTCAGCAGCCTCGGCTTCGCGCTGCGTCACGACCACATGGGTGACGGGCAGGTCGAAGGACCTGATCCGCCCGAGGACGTCGCGGCGGAGCCACCCTGACGTCGCCTCCGGGAACGTCGAGACAATGATCTCGTCGACCTTCTCGTCGTGGATCGCGTTCTCCACCGCGATGACCGGATCCGGGTCGACGAGGTGGCCCGATGCCTCGATACCTGCCTGGGACATGAGCGAGCAGACGCTCTTGAGCCTCCGCTCGGCACCGACGGCATCTGCGGGGATGAGGAGCGTGAAGTCCGCGGGCCCTGCCGCGGCGCGCTCGTGGATCGCGTCGAGGAGCGGCTGACCGAGAACCGTCTGGTTGGCGAGGACGAGGACATGCGCTCGCTCACGCGGCGATTCGAGATCGACCACGACGTGGTCCACAGGCTTGTCCGTCACCTTCCGCGCGCGCTCGATGAGGTTCGCGCGGAGCCAGCTGGACTTCAGCTCGCCGGGGTGGGTGGAGATGATGATCTCGTCGGGGTCGTATTCGTAGATGGCGTCCTTGATCGCCTGCAGCGGGTCCGGGTCGACGACCGCGCCGCGCGCGGCGATCCCGGCCTCGTGCAGGAGGTCGAGCGTGCGCCGCAGGCGCCGGTCGGCGCTCGAGCGCCGGCTGTCGGCGTAGACGACGAAACCCGCCCGCGGCTCGTTCTGCGGGCAGATGACCGTGACGCGGATCGGCCCGTCGGCCGCGCGGCTCCGCAGGGCACCGATAAGCGATTTCCCTGCCACAGTCTCGTTCGCGACCACGAGGATGTGCCGGGGCTCGGCCATCAGTGCGAGACCAGCTGCTCGCGTTCGGGCACCTCGGCGCGGTCCCCGTTCAAGACGGCGTGGCGCGCCCCCCGAACGCCGTATTCGTACGGGCTCCCGACGACCTGGGGGATCTCGTCGAAGTTGAAGATCGGCGGCGGCGAGGAGACCTGCCACTCGAGCGTGAGTGCGCGCCACGGGTTCCCGGGCGCGATCGGGCCGCGGCGCCAGGAGACGATCATGTTGTAGAGGAAGATGATCGTCGAGGCGCCGAGCGCAAACGACGCGACGCTGATGATGAAGTTGAGGTTGCCGAAGCGGTCGGCGTAGTCGGACACACGGCGCGGCATCCCCTGGAGCCCGAGCCAGTGCATCGGGAAGAACGTGACGTTGAAGCCGACGAACGTCAGCCAGAAATGGATCTTCCCGAGCCGCTCGTTGTACATCCTCCCGGTCATCTTCGGGAACCAGTAGTAGATCCCAGCGAAGATCGTGAAGAGCGAGCCGCCGAACAGGACGTAGTGAATGTGGGCGACGATGAAGTAGGTGTCGCTCGCGTGAATGTCGATCGGGATCGAGCCGAGATAGACGCCCGAGAGGCCGCCGATCACGAACATCGACACGAACCCAAGCGCGAACAACATGGGCGTCTTGAAGTGGATGCGCCCCTCCCAGAGCGTTGCGAGCCAGCTGAAGACCTTGATGCCGGTCGGGATGGCGATGAGCATCGTCGTCGCCATCATCGGGATGCGGAGCCAGGGCGACATCCCGGAGACGAACATGTGGTGCGCCCAGACCGAGAAGCCGAGCACGAGGATCGCCATCAGAGAGAGCGCCATCAGGCGGTAGCCGAACACCGGTTTCCGCGCGAAGACCGCGATCACCTCGGAGGCGATCCCGAACCCGGGCAGCATCATGATGTAGACGGCCGGGTGCGAGTAGAACCAGAAGATGTGCTGATACCCGAGCGCGTATCCGTCACCTCCCGGCTCGAAGAAGTTCGTGTGCAGGACGCGGTCGAGCAGGATGAAGAACTGCGAGCCGGCGATGAAAGGCGTCGCCAGGACGACCAGGGTCGAGGTCGCGAAGTTGGCCCACACTAGGAGCGGCATGCGCCAGAAGGACATCCCGGGCGCGCGCATCGTGATGATGGTGACCAGGAAGTTGAGCGCCGTCATGATCGACGAGGCCCCGGCCCACTGGACGGCCATCTGGAAGAAGAGGTTGCCCGGCGGCTGCTGCACCGAGAGGGGCACGTAGTTCGTCCAGCCGGCTGCGAAGGCGCCGCCCTCCGGGACGAGGAAGCTCGCGAGCATGATCAGGCCCGCGATCGGCAGGAGCCAGAACGAAAGCGCGTTCAGGCGTGGGAACGCCATGTCCGGCGCGCCGATCATCAGCGGGATGACGTAGTTCCCGAGACCCGCGAAGGCCGGGATCACAAACAGGAAGATCATGAGCGACGCGTGTACCGAGAAGAGCCCGTTGAACGTGTTGTTGTCCACGAACTGCATCCCGGGCTTCGCGAGCTCGGCGCGCATGAACATCGCCATCATTCCGGCGGCGACGAAGAAGAAGATCGTCGTCACGAGGTACTGGACGCCGATCACCTTGTGGTCGGTGTTGACCCGGAAGTAGTCCTTCCAGGAGCGGGCGCCGTGGCCCGAGTGGTCCTCCGGCCGCGTCGGCCGGCCCGACGCCCAGTAGAACCAGTAGTCGAAACCGCCGATGCCGACGAGGAAGCCGAGGGGGACGATGATCATCCAGGCCGTCAACAACACCTGGAACTCGTTCAGCGGGTGGTAGTCGAGCCAGGCGCGGCAGCCGATGACGAGCAGCGTCGCAAGGACGAACGAAAGCGGCGTCACCCAGGCCGCGCGGATCCACCCGCCCGTCGTCAACCGGCGGCGCCACTTGCCCCTGGGCGGCGGCGCGGCCACCTCGGTGTGCTCGTGCCCTCGCGTACCGACCGCCATCAGCTCTTCCCCGCAGTCTTCACGAGGTAGTCGACCAGGCTCTCGAGTTGAGCGTCCGTGAGCGATTCACCGAAGGTGCCGGGCATGACGTTGGGCTGGTATCCGGATGCGATCTCGGCGTTCGGGTTCACGATCGACTCGTGGATGAACTCGGCGTCCTTCCCGACGAGCACCTTATCGAGATCCGGGCCGACCTCTCCCTCCGTGCCCGCGTCTGCGAGCCGGTGGCAGGAGCCACATTGCTGGGTGAAGAGCGTCTTGCCGGCCGTCGACCCTGCGGCGGCCGCCTTGGTCTTCTCGTCCGCGACCCATTTCTCGTAGTCGGCCTGCGAGAAAACGAGTGCCTGCGCGCGCATGACGGCGTGCCCGAGCCCACAGAGCTCGGTGCAGATGACGGTGAATGTGCCCTCCTTGGTCGGCGTCACGAGGACGTTGGTCGTGATTCCGGGGACCGCGTCCTCCTTCATCCGCCACTCCGGCACCCAGAACGAATGGATGACGTCCTTCGCCTGGAGCTTCAGCTCCGTGGTCTGGCCGATCGGGAGAGCGAGCACGCCGCTCGTGACGTTCGAGTCCGGATAGTGGAAGGACCAGGCGAACTGCTGCGCGGTCACCTCGACCACCCGGTGATCCTTCGGGACGGTGTCGATCTGATTCAGGACGATGCCGCTGTAGATGGTGATCGCGGTGACGAGCGCGGCCGGGACCGCCGTCCAGACGACCTCGAGGCCCGTGTGCCCGTGAATCGGAGCGCCGTCATCCGTGTCGTCGGGAGCCGCCCGGAACTTCCACACCGCATACAGGGAGACGCCTGCGACGAGCGCGAAGATGACGATGCAGATGATCGTGACGAACCAGTAGACGTCGTCGATCTTGACTGCCTCGGTCGACTCCGCCGGCGGCAGCCAGGGAATGAGAACGGCGACGAGGGCGAGTGCCACCCCCACGGCGGCGCCCACCAGCACCATCTGAATGATCGAGCGTTTACGCACGAAATGGCGCGAAAGAACGGAGCCGCAGAACCCTAACGCAACCGTATCCCGGCGAGGGGGCCGAACGTTGAACTCTCGACCCTCAAGGAGGCTAAATCAATGGGACTTGGTGTGAGCATCTTCCTGATCGCGGTCGGCGCGATCCTCGCCTGGGCCGTGAGCGTGGACACGAACGGCATCGACCTGAACATGGTCGGCGTCATCCTGATGATCGTCGGCATTCTCGGTCTTCTGCTCTCGCTCATCTTCTGGTCGACGTGGGGCGGCCTCGGCGGCTGGCGCCGCGAGACCGTCTACCGCGATGGCGGAGACCCGTATTACGATCGCCGGCCGATGCCGTAAGCACGCCGGCACGGGTTGACAAAGGGCGGCCGAGAGGCCGCCCTTTGTCGTGGCTGGGTGTGGCCGGACGGTAGTCAAAGGGCGGCCGTGAGGCCACCCTTTCCCCCCTTAGATGTGCCGCGCGCCCGCTGTTCGCGGGCGCGCGCCTGCCGTTTTAGAAGAGCCAGATCAGCAGGAGAATGATGAGAATCAGGGCGATAACGCCGCCACCGATGTACATACGTCCTCCTCGTTCGGTTGGGGAGTTAACGACGAAGTCGCCGTTAGAGTTACGGCCTCAGTCAAGCCGAACGACGAGTTTTGCGCCCGGCCCGCCCGCCTGGCGCTCCCAGGCCTCGGACACGCGGTCGAGCGGATACGTCTCGACCGGGAAGCTCACCTCGCCGAGTGCAGCGTGTGAGACGAGCTCCGTGTAGGCAGCTCGCCGGGTCTCCGCGGGCACGACGAAGTTCGAATAGCCGTAGATCTCGAGCTGCTTCCCGCGGACGACGCCGGAGGCAAGCGTCGCAGCCGCGCCCGCCGACTGGCCTATCTGGACGAAGCGCGCGCCCGGGGCCGCTGCCTCCGTCGCCGCGACGAGAGGCTCACCCCAGAGTGGGTCGATGACCACGGTCGGGCCGTCGCCGCCCGCGGCTTCTTTGAGGGCCCCCGCGAGGTCGGGCTCGTCGAGCCGGACGACTGCGTGGGCGCCGAGCGCTCGCGCTTGCTCGAGCCCCTCGGGCCGGCGGCCGGCCGCAACGATCCGCTCGGCTCCCTGGAGGCTCGCCGCCTGCACCGCCGCGAGGCCCACGGTGCCGGTTCCCCCGAGGACGAGGACACGGTCTCCGGGACCGACCTGCGCGCGCCAGACAACGGGAAGCCAGCCCGCCACGCCGGCCGTCCCGCAGGCCGCTGCAAGCTCGTCCGAGATGCCGTCGGGAAGCTCGAGCGCCTCCCCTTCCACGACTGTCGCGAGCTCGGCCAGAGTCCCGTCCCGTCCGCGGCCGCCAAGCCCGTCGTCCGAGATGTACACGCGGGTGCCCGGCTCGAGCGCGTCGGCCTCGACGATCGTCCCCACCCCCTCCGAGCCGGGAACATAGGGCGTCTTGGGCGGGCCCAGATAATGCTTGCCGGAGGCGAGCGCGACGTCGATCGGGTTCAGCGGAACCACATGGATCTGCACGAGCGCCCGCCCGGGGTCGCGCTCGGGCGCGTCGGTCTCGGCGAGCTCGGGGAGGCCGCCGATCTCACGGATGAGCGCCGCCTTCACAGGCGGAGCCTAACCCTCGAGCTCAGCTAGCGTCGCGGCTCGCCGGGCCAGCCGCCGCGGCTGTCACCGGTGCGCGAATCCGCGCCGTAGACGTAGGCGAGCGGACCCAGGAGGCAGATGAATGCGATGAAGAGAAGCTCGACCATGAACTCACGATGGCACAGCATCTCCATAAGCGCAAATCGAGTTATGATTCGAGGCGATCATGAAACCTGATGGATGGCTCGGTGTCGAATTGCGCCATCTGGCGGCGCTACAGGCCGTCGCGCGCAAGGGGTCTTTCGGTGGAGCGGCGGTCGCGCTCGGGTACTCGCAGTCGGCGGTCAGCCAGCAGATCGCGGCGCTCGAGCGCATCGTCGGTGAACGTCTCGTCGAGCGCCCGGGCGGCCCCCGCCCCGTTTCCCTCACGGATGCCGGCAAGCTCCTGCTCGGACACGCGGAGGGCATCGTTGCGCGCCTCGAGGCCGCGCAGGCCGACCTCGCCGCCTACTCGGAAGGATCGGCAGGCACGCTGCGGGTCGGGACGTATCAGAGCGTCGGCGCTCGGGTCCTCCCGCGGGTGATGCTCGAGTTCGCGGCCGCCTGGCCCCTTGTCTCGATCCAGCTGACGGAGTCCACCGATGACGCCGAGCTTCTGAGCCTCGTCGAGCGCGGCGAGCTCGACCTGACCTTCGTCATGCTCCCGGTGGACGACGGTCCGTTCGACACCCGCATGCTCATGGGCGACCCGTACGTGCTGCTCGTCCGCCCCGACTCTTTGCTCGCGAGCGCGAAGAACCCGCCTAGCCTGAAGGAGATCGCCGCGGTCCCGCTGATCGGCTACCGCCAGTGCCGGAGCATCCACGCGGTCGAAGAGCGTTTCCGCGGCACCGGCCTCGAGCCGCAGATCATCTTCCGCTCCGATGACAACACGACGATCCAGGGCATGGTCGCCGCCGGCGTGGGCTCGGCCCTCGTCCCGCGGCTGACCGTGGAGACGCGGGACGACAGCGTCCTCGCCCTGCCGGTCGACCCGCGCGTCCCGCCGCGCGAGATCGGCATCGCCTGGCACAGGGAGCGCTACCACGCGCCGGCCGCCCGCGCGTTCGTCGGGGTCGCCGACAGGGTCTGCAAGGAGCTCCAGGCCGAGCTCGAGGGCCGGCCGGCCCTGGTCGCTTAGGTCAGCGCGAAGAGCACAGCCAGGCCGACCACGAAGAGGATGAGCACCACCGCGGCGAAGATCGCCCACAAGTTGAGGGACGACTCGTTGTCCTCCTCCCACTTCGTCCGCGCCTCGGCCATGAAGAGAGCGTAGCGGGATCGCATTTCGAGAAACGCGTGCGTGTGCATGAACCTTTCACATGGCCTACGTCCAACCCCGGAGAACCTCGCACGAGCTCGCCGCAGCAGCACTTCGGCAGCGGACCCGGTTCGTCGCGATCGCGGCCTATGCAGCGGCCGCGGTGGCGTTCGTCATCCTTTCGCCGGTGCTTCCGAGCCGCGGCTCCGAGGCCTCCGCGGACGTCCCGACAGGCCCTCAGTCCGTGCTCAACACCGTCTCGCCCGGTGAGACGTACGCGGGCATCGCGGCGGGGCACGGCATTTCTCTCGCCCGGCTCTTCGCGCTCAATCAGGATCTGACGCCGCTCACGCACGCCAACGGCAAGCAGATCGTCGTCGGACTGCGCTAGCCAGGAGCGAGCTGGTAGAGCTTGCCGTCCAGAGAGACGGCGTAGAGTTCGCCGGCTGCGTCTTCCCCGAACGCGCTCAGCTGGTCGATCCTGCCGAAGTTTCGGACGTCACGAGCCTTATCGGCCTCGAGGACGAAGCTCGACACCGTCCCGCTGCAGTAGTCGCCGAAGACGTAGCGGCCGACGGCGTCCGGCACACGCTCGCCGCGGTAAACGTAGCCGCCGGTCACCGAGCAGCCGTCGCCGTGGCTGTACTCGTAGACAGGCTTGACGAGACGCCCGGCCGCGTTCGGATCCTTGTCCTCGTAGCCGTGCGTCCCCTCGTAGACGTCCCAGCCGTAGTTCTCGAGGCCCGGGCTCGAAGCCGGCGTGTGGTCGATCTCCTCCCACGCTCCCTGCCCCACGTCGCCGATCCAGAGGTCATGGGTCTCGCGGTCGAACGAAAAGCGCCAGGGATTTCGCAGGCCGTAGCCTTCGATGCGCCAGCCTCCAGAGCCGTTCGGGTCCGTGGAGAGAAGCTTTCCGAGCTTCTCGTCGAGGTCCTGCGCCCGGTTCTCTGGATCTCCACCGGAGCCGCCGTCCCCCATCCCGACGTAGAGCCGGCCGTCGGGCGCGAAGGCGAGCTGGCCGCCGTTGTGGTTCGCGTACGGCTGGTCGACGAAGAGGAGCTCGCGGCGCTTCACCGGCCCGGAGGCGGCAGCCTCGTACTCGACGACGCGCGTGTCCCCGTTCGTGTCCGTGTAGTCGACGTAGAAGCGCCGGTTCGACTCGTAGTCGGGGTCGAAGGCGAGAGAGAGGAGCCCCTGCTCGCCGCCGCTGACGATCTGGTCCTGCACGTCGAGGAACGGCTGGGAAAGGAGCTCCCCGTCTTCCACCACGCGCACGAAGCCCGGCTGCTCGACGATGTAGAGCCGGTCGGGCTCGCTCGGCGTGGAAGCGATCCCGAGCGGCGAGTCCAGGCCGTCCGCGACCTCCCTGAGTTCGAGGCCACGGCCGCCCGAGGTTTCCGTGACCTGCCGCTCGGTGTGTGCCTGCGTCTGGCCACTCTCGTCCCCCGAAGAACACGCGGCCGCCATGAGCGCGAGCGCGCAGAGGACAACCCCGAGCCCCCGCATGAAGCTAGGAGCCGATCGCGGCCGACTCGAGGACGATGCGTTCGCGGGTGTAGGGAAGCGGCGTGGCCGGGTCGTCCGAGTCGATCTCGCGCGCGAGGCGGTGGCCGTCGTAGGAGGCCTCCGCGACGATCCTGGGCGCAACGCAGTCCCCGATCCGGTAGAGCGCGTCGACCCCCTCGCCATGCAAAGCGTCGAGATCCTGCGCCAGCTCGAGGTAGAGCGACTCGTTGGAGAGGCGCTGCGTCGCGAGAACGACGGCGTCGGCCTCGAGCTCGACGGGCTCCCCGAACTCGTCCGTCCCACGGATGAAGCCCTCGCCCATCTCGGCCGCGAGGAAGCCGGCACGCTGGCGCACACCGACGTCATGCAGGTGCTGGCGGAGCATCGGTCCCTCGAGGGTCTCATCCGTCACCGGTGCAATACGCTCGAGGCAAGTCGCCAGTTCTACTTCGTGGCCCTCGGCGGCGAGCTTCTCCGCGAGCCCGGCCGCCGTGAAGTAGCCCTCCGCGTCGTAGACCACCACGCGCTTCCCGGGCACGGCCTTGCCGTCGAGCATGATCTGCTCGGGTGTGAGGATGTGGGCGAGGGACGCGTCGGCTCCCGGGATCGGAGCATGCGTGTAGGCATTCAGCCCGTCGGTCGCCCAGTGCGCGCCCGTGGCCACGACGACGATCTCCGCGCCGTACTCGCGGATGTCCTTCGCGGTCAGCTCCGTGCCGACGATCACCTCGACGTTCTTGAGCTTCTCGAGCTGCACCGCCCGCCAGTTCAGGAAGCGCGCCCACTCGCCGAGGCCCGGGAGTCGCGGGATCCACCGCATCACGCCGCCGATCTCAGGCGCGCCGTCCACGAGATGGACCCGGCGGAAGCCGCGTTTCCCGAGGACGATCGCGCACTCCATTCCCGCCGGCCCCGCTCCGACGACGAGCACGTCGTTGTCGGAGTTTGCAGCCGGCTCGAAGTTCTCCGGATGCCAGCCCCGGCGGTACTCCTCGCCAGCCGTCGCGTTCTGGGTGCAGCCGATGTGGTTGCCCCACTCAGCCTTCATGATGCAGACGTTGCACCCGATGCACTCGCGGATCTCCCCGTAGCGCCCCTCCTCGATCTTCTTCGGAAGGAAGGGATCGGAGATGGACGGGCGCGCCGCGCCGATGAGGTCCCACGCGCCGCTCCTGACGATCTCCGCCATGCGGTCAGGGTTTGTCAGGCGCCCGACGCCGACGATCGGCTTCGCGGTCACCTCGCGCACGCGTCCGGTCCACTCCAGCTGGTGGCCCTCGGGGAAGAATCGGGAAACGCCGGAATCCTTCGACCAGTCGGTGATCGAGCCGACGTTCACATCCCACAGATCGACTAGGTGATCGGCGAGGACGACGAAGCCGGTGCCCTCGTCGAGCTCGACTCCGGCCGGCCCGAGCGCCTCGACGCAGAAGCGAACGGCGATCGCGCAGTCGTCTCCCACTGCCGCGCGGACCTCTTCGAGCGTCTCGATCCAGAAACGCGCTCGATTTTCGAGCGAGCCGCCGTAGGCGTCGGTGCGCTTGTTGTAGAAGGGCGAAAGGAACTGCAGCGGCAGATAGCTGTGGCCGCCGTAGACATAGATGATGTCGAAGCCCGCGTCCCGGGAGAGCTTCGCCGCGCGCACCCAGTCCTCGCGGACCCGCTTGATGTCGCCGAGCTCCATCGCCTTCGGAACGACGAAGGGGTGGTAGTCGCTCGCGAGCTGGGAAGGCCCGATCGACGGGCGCCGCGACTCGCGGCCGTCCGCGTGTACGCCGCCGTGCGTTAGCTCGATGCCGGCGAGGGAACCGTGCTTGTGAGCCTCGTCGCACATGAGGGCGAGGTTGCGCAGATCGTCCTCGTCCCAGACCCGTGTCGAGACCACCGGCCAGTAATCCGTGTCGCTCGAGATCAACGCCTCTTCGGTGTTCACCGCCGCCCAGCCGCCTTCGGCTTTCATCCCACGGAAACGCGCCTGCGACCCCGGCTTCTCCGCGCCGAAGCCCGTGCAATGCGGCACCTGATAGAAGCGGTTCCGAAGCGTCTTCGGCCCGATGCGGACGGGCTCGAAAAGAATGTCGTGCTTCGGGTCGCGCGGCACTAGGAGAATTCCCGCAGCCCGAACCAGGTTCCGTTGCCGGTATCGAAGTCGAAGTATTTGGTGCGCTCGACGCGGATGTCGCCACCGTCGTGGAGCTTGCCGGCGATCGAGCCCTTGTGCAGGCGCACGTGATGGTAGTGGGCGGGCGAGACGGCGACCGCGCGCCGGTGTACCTCGTCCTTGTGCCACTCCGGCGGCACGTCAGGCGTCGCGAAGAGGATGAGGTTGCCGTACTCGCCCTTGACGAGCTCGACGTCGTAGTAGCTGAGTAGCCCGGCTTCGCCGTAGTGGCCCATCCGCTCGATGAGCTCGTCCTCGAGGGAGAACAGGACGCTGTGGTCGACACCGTCGCGCGGGCTACTGAAGAACCCGACGGCGGTGAGGTCCTCGGTCTCGAGGAGCCGCCGCGTGTCCGGGATCACGATCAGGTGCCGGTGCCCCTCGTCGTCGTGCTCCCGGACGATGTGGCTGCCGGGATCGATGTCGATCCATTCGAGGGCGCGCTCGCGCTCGTGGAGAAGCATCTGCCGCATCACGTCGACCTCGCGCATCGTGTTGGCCGCGTCGGTGAACGGCTTGTCCGAAA
This sequence comes from Gaiellaceae bacterium, assembly GCA_035296905.1. Classification (GTDB taxonomy): domain Bacteria; phylum Actinomycetota; class Thermoleophilia; order Gaiellales; family Gaiellaceae; genus DATEOR01. The sequence goes on along the minus strand of DATHAA010000015.1, from coordinate 2,108 downwards.
TGACATCGTCCGGCCCGAGGACGGCTGCGAACTTCATCTCCGGAAGATACTAGAGGCGCCCTGCGGCGATGATTCGCTGCAGGAACTCCTGTGTGCGCGGGTTGGAGGGAGAGCGAAAGATCTGCTCAGGCGGCCCTGCCTCCAGCAACACGCCCTGGTCGAGAAAGCAGACCCGGTTCGCGATGTCGGCTGCGAAGCCCATCTCGTGCGTGGCGATCACCATCGTCATCCCGCCCTCCGCGAGCTCGCGGATCACGCTCAGCACCTCGGCGACGAGCTCCGGATCGAGCGCGCTCGTGACCTCGTCGAGGAGCATGATCTGCGGCTGCATCGCCAGCGCGCGCACGATCGCAACGCGCTGCTGCTGGCCGCCGGAAAGACGGTCCGGGTAGTCGTCACGTCGATCTTCGAGGCCGAAGCGCCTCAAGAGCTCAAGGCCTTGCGCGGCTGCCTGGGCCCGGTCGAGGCGAAGCGCCTTGCGCGGCCCGAGAGTGATGTTCTCGAGCACGGTCATGTGCGGGAAGAGGTTGAAGCTCTGGAACACGAAACCGATGTTCTCGCGCTGCTTGGCGAGGTCGCGCGGGCTGCGCTCGACCAGTTTCCCCTTGGGGGTTCGGCGTTGCCCGATGAGCTCGCCGTCGACGAAGATCTCGCCCGAGTCGATGGGTTCGAGTCGGTTGATCGTGCGGAGCATGGTCGTCTTGCCGGCGCCCGAAGGGCCGACCAGGACGACGACCTCGCCGCGGGCGACCTCCAGGCTGACATCCGTGAGGATCTGGCGGTCGCCGAACCATTTGTTCACGCCGACGGCGCGGACGATCGGGTCGGAGTCGACCGCGGTGGGAACGGTGTAGAGGCTCACGATGCTCCTATGCGGCGTCGACGGGCTGGAGGGCCGGGGCGGGGGTGATCGGGTACTTACGGCGCGACCGTACGCCGAAGAGTCGGTTGATGAGCGGTTCGGCTCGAGGCAGGCCGGCGCGAGCGTTCAGCGTGTTCTCGATCGCGGTCTGGATGAGCGTCCAGATCGTCGTGAGGGCGAGGTAGTAGAGCGCGACGACGACGTAGATCTCGAAGACGCGGAACGTCGCCGCACTCATCGTGCTCCCGACCTGGAACATCTCGGCGACGCCGATGATGGACAGGATGGAGGTGGCCTTCATGAGTCCGTTGAACGAGTTGCCGAGCGGCGGCACCATGACACGGACCGCCTGGGGCACGATGATGCGCCACATGGCCCGCCCGGGCGTCATCCCGAGTGAGAGTGCCGCCTCGGTCTGGCCCCGGTCGACGGACTCGAGGCCAGACCGCACGATCTCGGAGATGTAGGCGCTCTCGTTCAGGGTGAGGCCGACGATCGCGGCCTGGACCGCGCCCTTGATCAGGACCACGCCGAGGTCGGCGTCCTCGAAGCGGAACACCCCGGCGGCGGCGAACCCGGTGTAGATGATGACCAGCTGCACGAGCAGGGGAGTGCCGCGGATGATCCAGATGTACAGGCTGGCGAAGACCTGGAGCGGCACGATTCGACTCCGACCCATGAGCGCGATCATCAGGCCGAGCACGGTCGCAAGGGCCATGGAGACGACCGAGATGACCACCGTCAGCGCGAGTCCGTTGAGGAACTGCGGGCTGGGGGTGAGCAGGCTCTGCCAGAAGTACGGCCAGTCGAAGTTCATGCGTTTCTCCTCGGGGTGCCAGGCTGGGGATGCTCCGCGGCATCCTGCTCGATCGGACGTTCAGACGAGGTCAGGCGTTGCCGATGTCCTGTCCGGGCATTCCCCATTCCTCGAGGATCTGCGCGTAGGTGCCGTCCTCGATGAGGGCGTCGAACGCCGACTGGAGCGCCTCGTGCAGGTCCGCGTTCTCCTTGAGCGTCGCGGCGCCGATCTGGATCGCCCCGACGGGCTCGCCGACGAGCGTGAACTGTCCGTCGGACTGCAGTTCGTAGTACCCCATGAGCTCGGCGGTGTCCATGAATGCGTCGACCTGGTTGGCGATGGTCTGCTGCAGTGCGTCTGCGGCGCGATCGGTGAGCGTGATCTCGATCGGCTGCTTCCCGTCCGACTCGCACTCCGCCGACTGCTCGGCGAGGAGGTCGGCGCCGG
>DATHAA010000014.1:0-3212 GCA_035296905.1 Gaiellaceae bacterium | reverse complement strand
CGGCTGTCGAAGCGCACATCGTCGAGGCGCGGGACCTGTTTGACGCAGACGGCGATCTTCACGCCGCGACCGCCTCGGCGAGCACGCCGGCCGCGCGGAGGCGCCGCCGGTGGAGCTCGAGCATGCGCGTTCGGAGCGGGGGGTTCCACGACGTCGCCCCAGGCATCGAGCGCGGGCGCCGGGCTCCATCTCGCGGAAGTCCTTCTTTCGCGCCCCGCACACCGGGCACATCCAGTCGTCCGGGATGTCCTCGAACTTCGTCCCCGCCGGGATACCCCCGTCCTCGTCACCCTTCTCGGCGTCGTATACGAACCCGCACGTCTCGCAGATCCACTTCTTGGTCCCGTGGGAACGATCACGCCCTGCGCCACCGGGAGGAGCTCCTGGAGCTTGCTCTGCATGCGGTCCGCGAGGTCGTCCTTGCCCGCGGTCTGCTGGAGGAACCACGTGCCGTAGGCGACGTGGCGGTGCTCGTCGCGAGCGACGTTGTCGAAGCCCTGAACGAAGCCTGGCAGGAGCTCGTTCTCCTCCAGGTAGTCAGTCGAGAACTTCTGCGACGTGAGCGCGAGCGTGCCCTCGATCACCATGTGGTAGACGGTGACGAACTCGACCTTGGTGGCCACGTCGTTCGGGTTCTCGAGCAGGCGCTTGTTGGCCTCGCCGAGCTCGTCGTCGAACAGCTTGATGAACGAGTCGTTCATCGCCTCGCGCGCCTTGTCGATGCGGGCGGTGGTGTCGTCGCCCTCCATGCCGATGACCTCGTCGTAGAAGCGATCGAAGAACTGCATGTGACGCGCCTCGTCGACCTGCTGGGTGGCTAGGAAGGCCTCCTCCTGGGGGTCGGCGTAGGCGGTCAGGAGTCCAGCGAACTGGGTCGAGACGCGTTCCTCGCCGATGTAGTTCGAGCCGAGCAGCCAGATGAAGTGGTCCTTCTGGTCGTCCGAGAGGCTCGACCAGTCCTCCTTGTCCTGCGAGAGGGTCGATCTCCTTCGACTGCCAGTGCTGGCTCTCCCAGAGCTCGTAGAGCTTCTGGGGGGTCATGAGCTGCTGCTTGGAGCCTCGGTCTTCGTCCTCGCGGCCGCCCGGGTCGGGCTGCTGCGCGAGCTCCTCGAGCGTTGCCATGCGGGATCCCTCCTCCGAAGACGCTGACCGGCGGAGCGACCGACCGTAACAGCTCTTCGGACACCGTGTCGTCAGATCGTCCGAGGCGCTCGCCACGGCTACGATCGCACGGTGCGAAGACCAGTTCGGAGTGCCGAAAGGCGCCCGCAGCCGGGCGGTTCGCGTTCCCGCGGCGCTCGCCTCGAGCGTGATTCACGCCTGCGCCGCGAGGTCTGCGAAGCGACGCTCGGGCTCGTCGCGGAATCACCGTTCACCGAGGTCACGGTCGATCGCATCAGCGACGCCGCCGGGCTCGCCCGAAGCACCTTCTACCTGCATTTCCGGGACAAGTTCGACGTCCTGAGGGCCATGACCGAGGAGGTCGTCCAGGGGCTCTATGGCGAGGCTGAGCGCTGGTGGCACGGAGATGGCTCGCCGGAGGAGCTCGTGCGTGCGGCGCTCGAGGGCGTAGTCGATCTCTACGCGGCCAACTCTGCCCTGCTTGGCGCCGTGACCGAGGTCACGACCTACGACCGATCGTTTCGCGAGTTCTGGCGCGGCCTGGTGTACCGCTTCGTCGCCGCCACGGCGGACCACCTCCGCCGGGAGCAGGCCGCAGGACGAAGCCGACCTGTCGACCCCGACAGGACGGCGGACGTACTGGTGTGGACGACCGAGAGGTCCCTGCTCGTCCACCTCCCTCCGCGCGGGTCGTGGTCGCAATCCCAGATCGTGGAGACGCTCACCGCCGTGTGGATGGCGACCGTCTACAGCGACCGCGTGCGAGCGGAGGGTGAGCCTGGGTGACCGACTGAGACCGTCGGGGCTGCCGGTACCGTGCGATCGGTGCGGATCGCGACCTGGAACGTCAACTCGGTCAAGCAGCGCGTCCCGCGGCTGTTGCCGTGGTTGGACGAGCGGCGGCCGGACGTGGTCTGTCTCCAGGAGACCAAGCTGACGGACGACGCCTTCGCGGATCTGCTCGGCGACGAGCTCTCCGACCGCGGCTACGAGGTCGCGGTGCACGGCGAGGCGACGTGGAACGGAGTGGCGATCCTCTCGCGGGCGGGATTGGACGACGTCGCGAAGGGACTCGCCGGCGCGCCGGGCTTCCCGCGTCCGGAGGCGCGCGCGGTCTCAGCGATGTGTGGCGGGATCCGGGTGGTCTCGGTGTACGTGCCGAACGGGCGCACGCCGGGCTCGGAGCACTACGAGTACAAGCTCGCCTGGCTGGCTTCGCTGCGGGAGGTGCTCGCCGCCGGCCCGGAGGCGACCGTCGTCTGCGGCGACATGAACATCGCCCCGACCGACGACGACGTGTTCGACCCGGACGCGTACGTCGGCCAGACCCACGTGACCGAGCCCGAGCGGGCGGCGCTCGCGGAGCTACAGGCGCTCGGCCTGCGGGACTTGGTGCGCGATCGCTGGCCGAACGAGCGCGTCTTCACCTACTGGGACTACCGCGCGGGGATGTTCCACCAGGACCTCGGGATGCGGATCGACCTGGTCCTGGCCGGCGCGGGGGTCGCGGGCCGCGTTCGGGCGGCGTGGGTCGACCGCCAGGCCCGCAAGGGCAGCGGGCCCAGCGATCATGCGCCGGTGATCGTCGACCTGGACGACGCCCCGGACGGGGACATCGGGCCGGTCGTGCCGCCGCCGTCGGCGCCGGCGGTCAGGCGCGGGGCAGGCGTGCTGCCGCAGTCGCGGTAAGGGAACCGAACGGCGTCATCGCCGCGATCGGCGCCCCGCCATCAGCGCGGGCGGTCGCGATCGCGCGAGGGTTGAACGCGCTTGGGCTCGCCCGGCATCTTCGGATAGTCGGGCGGGTAGGGCAGGTCGCCGTAGCCCTCGGCGACGTCGCGTTCATGCATGTCCAGCAGGGGCTCGAGCGAGTGAGCCTCATCGTCGATCGCGGCGTGGCGGTCTCCTACCTCGGCAAAGCGCGCGGGCATCGTCGCGACCGTGAAGTCCTCGGGCTCTACCTCGGCGAGCTCGTCCCACGTCAGCGGTGCGGACACCGGGGCACCCGGCTTCGGCCGCACGCTGTACGCCGAGGCGATCGTGCGGTCGCGCGCGTTCTGGTTGTAGTCGATGAAGATGCGCTCGCCGCG
>DATHAA010000013.1:0-3003 GCA_035296905.1 Gaiellaceae bacterium | reverse complement strand
AGTGAGTCACGAAGCCACGCTGAACGAGCTCAAGGAACGAGTCGGGACGATTCTCGACCTCAAGCGGGTGAGCGCGCTGGCCGGCTGGGACCAGCAGACGATGATGCCGCCCGCGGGCAACGACGCCCGCGCCGACCAGCTGGCGACGATCGACCGGTTCTCGCACGAGCTGTTCGTCTCGGACGAGACGGGCAAGCTCCTCGACCAGCTCGCCGAGTCCGAGCTCGACCCTGAATCAATCGACGCCGCGCTCGTCCGCGTGACCCGGCGCGACTGGGAGAAGGCGCGTCGCATCCCGCCCGAGCTCCAGGCCGAGCTCACGAAGGCAGAGGTGCTGGGTGTCATGGCCTGGGCCGAGGCCCGGCGCAACTCCGACTTCGAGGCCTTCCTGCCTTACCTGGAGAAGAACGTGGCGCTGAAGCACCGCTACCTCGAGTGCTTCAAGGACACGGGCAGGTCCGACTACGACATCCTCCTCGACGACTACCAAGAGGGCGCCCGCAGCGAGGAGATCACGGCGATCTTCGAGCGGATCAAGGAGGTCGTGATCCCGCTGATCCGCGAGGTCAAGGCCTCCGAGCCCGTGCCCTCGGACTTCGCGCACGGGCACTTCGCCGTCGAGAAGCAGGAAATGGTCGGGCGGGAGATCCTCGAGCGGCTCGGCTACTCGTCGGAGTCCTGGCGGCTCGACCCGACCGTGCACCCGTTCGCGACCTCGATCTCGGTCGACGACATCCGCCTGACGACGCGGTACTCGGAGGCCGATGCGGAGTCGATCTTCCACACGGCGCACGAGTTCGGGCACGGCATCTACGAGAACGGGATCGACCGCGCGCTCGAGCGCACCCCGCTCGTGGAGCTGAACTCGATGGTGCTCCACGAGTCGCAGAGCAGGCTGTGGGAGAACCTCGTCTGCCGGTCGCGGCCGTTCTGGCGCTTCTTCTTCCCGCGGATCCAGGAGGTCTTCGCGGAACAGCTCGGCGACGTCACCGACGAGATGTACTGGCGCTACGTCAACCGCGTGCAGCCGGACTTCATCCGCGTCGAGGCGGACGAGGTCACCTACGGCATGCACATCATCCTGCGCTACGAGCTCGAGCAGGAGATCATCGCCGGCCGCTTGGAGCTCCGGGACCTGCCGGGCGTCTGGAACGAGAAGATGCAGGAGTACCTCGGCCTCGATCCGCCCGACGACGCGCACGGCGTCCTCCAGGACGTCCACTGGTCGGGCGGCTCCTTCGGCTACTTCCCGACCTATCTCCTCGGGACGATCGCGTCCGTGCAGATCTGGGAGAAGGTGCGCTCGGAGCTGCCGGATCTCGACTCGCAGATGGAGGCGGGGGAGTTCGGGCCGCTGCGCGAGTGGCTCGGCGAGCACATGTACCGCTGGGGCCGGCGCTTCACGCCGGACGAGATGCTGGAGCGGATCGTCGGCGGGCCGTTGGACGTCGAGCCGTATCTCGCGTACCTCCAGTCCAAGGTGGAGGCCATCTACGGGGTCCGGGTCTGAGCCTGCTCGACGAGCACGTCGAGCGGTTCAACGCGGGAGTTCGGTCGGGCGACTTCGGACCGATGGTCGCGGCGTTCGCCGAGGAAGCGGAGCTCGTTTTCGAAGGGATCCCGGTCGGGCCGTTTGCCGGGCGCGAGGCGATCGGTGAGGCGTACGCGGCCCACCCGCCCGACGACGAGATCGTGCTTCTCGACGGGGACGGGACGTATGCGTGGGCTGGAGAGCCCGAGGTGCCGGCCGGTCGGATGTTCCTGACCGAGCGCGACAGCGAGATCGCCAGGCTCGTGATCCGCTACGACCGCTAGGCGAGGAGCGAGAAACCGCCGTCGACGATCAGCGTCTGGCCGCGGATCATGTCCGCGTCCTCCGATGCCAGGAAGACCACGGCGCCGGCGATGTCCGACGGAACCACCATGCGCCCGGCCGGCGTGCGCTTCTGAGCCGCGCGGAGCATGTCTTCCTTGTTCGGGAAGTGTTCGAGGGCGCCGGTCTCGACGACGCCGCCCGAGACGGCGTTGACGCGGATTCCGCGCGGCGCCAGCTCGACGGCGAGATAGCGGACGAGTGACTCGAGGGCCGCCTTCGAGGTTCCGACGAGCACGTAGTTCTCCATCACGCGCGTCGACCCGAGACTGGAGATCCCGATGATCGAGGAGCCCCCCGGCATCGTCGGCGCCGCCACGCGAGCCAGCGAGAGCAAGGCCCGGGCGTTGGCGCCGAGCGTCCAGTCCCAGTGCTTGTCCTCGGTCTCGAGCGCCGGTCGGATCACGCCGGTCGCGGCGTTGTGGACGACGACGTTCCACGGCCCGTGGTTCTCGACCTCTGACAGAACACGCTCCGACGTGACGTTTCCCCGGATCAACAGCGGCTCGGCGCCGACGCCGCGGAGGTCGTCGGCCGTCTGCTCGGCAGCGGTGTCGTTCCGCATGTAGCCGACCGCGACCCGCGCAGCGCCGAGCTCGGCGAAGCGGAGCGCGATCGCCTTCCCGATGCCCCGCGAGCCGCCGGTGACCAGCACCGAGGCCCCCTCGAACCGCGTCATCCCTTCGGTGCTCGCCTCAGGGTGGACTCAGCGCTCACTCCGAGGTGAGCTCCTGGGAAGTGGCTGATCCGCGGGCGCCGAGCTCGGAACGCCATCCCAGCCGATACGCGTGCGCGGCTCGGGCGGGCCGTCCTCCGCCTTCGACGAGGCGTAGCCGAGCCGGTCGAGCAGCTCGATCTGCTCCTCGCCGTACTGGCGGACCGGATGATCCTCGGGCAACCCCTCGATCCGCTCACGCACGCGCGCGCGGATCTGGTACGCGAAGTGCGGCGTCGCCGGCCCGACGAGCGCGTCGATGTCCTCCCTGGTCGGCTCGGTCTCCACTGAGCAGGAGCGTACCGTCGCTCAGGCCGCGTAGAAGCGCTTCGAGGCTTCGGGCAGGAAGAGCAGCGCGACGACGCCGGCGCCGAGCGCGGCCACGACCAGCGAGCCGATAATCGCCGAGGTGGGG
>DATHAA010000012.1:0-34565 GCA_035296905.1 Gaiellaceae bacterium | reverse complement strand
TGGGGCTCGGGCTCGTAGGACGGAAGCGAAGGCTCCTCGGCCGCAGGCGGGACGCTGGTGTCGACGCGCAGTGGCGTCCCCTCGAGCTCGGGCTCGGGGGCAGGCTCTGCCTCCACCTCGGGCTCGGGGGCCGGCGCAACGGCACGGAGGGTGCCGGAGTAGGCCTCGCCGATCACCTCGTTGAGCTCGGTTCGGCCTGCCACGACGAAGCGCACCTCCTGGCCCAGGGCCTCGCGGATGTTTCGGTTGAGGACGTCGTTCGTCGGGTCGGCGACCGCGACCAGCGGGAGCCCTTCCTCGAAGCGGATTGGGAGCGCGCTGAAGAGCCGCGCCTGACCCTCGCTCAGGAGCCTCGTCGCGCCCGGATCGATCGGTTCGGAGCGAAGGCTGACGAACGGAAGCCCCTTCTGGCCGGCGAGGAGCCGCGTGATGTCCTCTTCTTGCAGAAGGCCACGCTCGATGAGGATCTCGCCGAGCCTCCGACCCGTCTTCACGCCCTCTTCGAGCGCGTTTTCGATGGTTTCCGCGGGCAGGAGTCCAGCGCGGAAGATCAGGGTTCCAAGGGGGGCGTCAGGACGTTCTCGCAACGGTGTGCTCATAAGCCGCAGTTCATTTGTGGGCGAGGATTCCGCCCTGTTCCGACTATCGGTGAGCGATGGGGCCGAGGTATCACCCCTTCGGGGGGTTGATTGCCGTTCAGCCAGGATTCCGTCTAAGATTTCGATGCGTCTAAACCCAGGTTTTGCAATGACCGAGACCCGAGAGCCCGAAGCACCGGAACGGCCCCGCCCCCTCGACTTGGAGGTCGGAAGCGTCCTTCCCGGAGAGGCCGCGACGCTCCGGGCCGCCCAGGCCTCGCTTTCGGGGGAGAGCAAGGGTGTCCGGGGGCTCTGGCCCTTCCTTGGCCCGGCTTTCATCGCTGCCGTCGCCTACATCGACCCAGGCAACTTCGCGACGAATATCGCGGGAGGAGCGAAATACGGCTACCTGCTCTGCTGGGTGGTCGTCTCCGCGAATCTGATGGCCATGCTCGTGCAGACGCTCTCCGCGAAGCTGGGAATCGCGACGGGCCGGAACCTTCCGGAGACGTGCCGCGACAACTTTCGTAAACCCGTCTCCTTCGGCCTCTGGGTCCAGGCCGAGGCGATCGCCATGGCGACAGACCTCGCGGAAGTGCTCGGCGCGGCCCTCGGGCTCAACCTCCTGTTCGGCATGCCCCTCTTTCCGGCCGGACTTCTCGCCGGCGCAGGCGCGTTCGGGATCCTCGCTCTGCAGCGCTACGGCTTTCGGCGTCTGGAAGCGGTGATCGCGAGCCTCGTCGGCGTCATCGTCGTCGCCTTCGCGTTCGAGGTCTTCCTCGCGAAGCCGAGCCCTGGGGAAACCGTCAAGCACATCTTCGTGCCAGGATTCGAGGGCTCCGAGTCGATCCTGCTCGCGGCCGGGATCCTGGGCGCGACTGTCATGCCGCACGTCGTCTACCTCCATTCGGCCCTGACCCAGAATCGCGTCGTCGGCCGGGACGAGACGGAGAAGAAGCGCATCCAGCGATTCGAGCGGATCGACGTGATCATCGCCATGACGATTGCCGGCTTCGTCAATCTCTCGATGCTCACGATCGCGGCGGCGGTCTTCTTCGGGCTCGGGATCGAGTCCATCGAGGACGCCTACGCGAGCTTCGACACGGAGCTGGGCGGCGGTGCGGCCGCCCTCTTCGGGGTTGCCCTGCTCGCCTCCGGCTTCTCCTCGTCCTCGATCGGCACGATGTCGGGCCAGGTCGTCATGCAGGGGTTCATCCGGCGGCAGATCCCGCTCTTCCTCAGGCGCGCGATCACACTCTTACCGGCGCTGATCATCCTGGCGATCGGCGTCGATCCCAGCCGCGCGCTCGTGCTCAGCCAGGTCGTGCTCTCGTTCGGCATCCCCTTCGCGCTCGTCCCGCTCGTCATCTTCACCAGCCGTCGCGACCTCATGGGCTCGCTCGTGAACACGAGGCTGACGAACGTCGCCGCCTGGGCGATCGCAGGCGTCATCATCAGCCTGAACGTGTTTCTCCTGTACGAGACGTTCATCGGCGGTTGAGCCTCCAGCTCTGTGACGGGTTCGAGGGCGGCCTCGGCTGGACCGAGCCCGGTTTCCTCGCGAGAACCTCGCATGCGCTGGGGGTCGGCGGGGCGGTGCTCGTCTTCGACCCGGTCGACGTGCCTGGGATCGACGAGCGGATCCGGGCACTCGGCGAGCCCGAGGCCGTCGTCCAGCTCCTCGACCGGCACGAGCGCGACTCTGCGGCGGTCGCGGCTCGGCTCGGCGTTCCGCATCTACGGATGGAGCTCGGCGCTCATGGCGAGCGCGGCCGTCTCATCCGCATCGTCTGGAACCGCGTTTGGAAGGAGGTCGCCTTCTGGGAGCCGGAGCGGCGCGTGCTCGTCGTGGCGGACGCCCTCGGAACGGTCGGCTATTTCACCGCGGCAGACGAGGCAATCGGCGTCCATCCACTCCTTCGGCTCCGCCCGCCGCGCGGCCTCGGGGAGCTCGAGCCGGAACACATCCTGTGCGGGCACGGCGCCGGCGTCCACGGAGCGGCCGCGGCTGCGTCGCTGCGTGAGGCTCTCGCCACGTCGCGGCGGCGGCTTCCGCGCGCGCTCGCGAGCGGCCTGCGGCGGAAGAGCTAGCTCCCTAAGCGCGCCAGCGTCTTCGACGCCAGTCGGTCGAGCGCCTCGACAGCCTGCTCGAGGTGCTCGGGCTTCGTGTCCTCGAGCTTCGTGTGCGAGAGGCCACGGAGGCTCTGAACGAAGAGCATCACGGTCGGAATTCCCGCGCGCGAGACCTCGGCCGCGTCGTGGAGCGGCCCGCTCGGGAGCTGGTGCGACGTGCCGGCCACCTCGCGCACGGCCTCGTCGGCGAGCTCGACCAGCTCGGAGTCGAAGAGGATCGGCTCGATGCTCCAGACCTTCTCCCACACCACCTCGACGTCTTCCTCGGCCGCGAAGCGCTCGCTTGCATCCTTCGCCTCGCCGAGCATCGTCGCCAGCTTGGCCGCGTCCAGATGCCGCTGGTCGAGGAGAACGGTGCAGGTCTCTACGACGGAGGTGACGATCCCGGGGCGTGTCACGCAGCTCCCCATCGTGCAGACGGCGCCTTCGCCCGTGCGCTTGGCGATCTCGCGGATCTCGAGCGCGAGCTTCGCCGCCCCGGCGAGCGCGTCGCGGCGCTTGTCCATCGGCGTCGAGCCTGCGTGCGCGGCCTGCCCTCGGAAGGTGATCTGGTGCCGCTCCACTCCGAAGGTGCCGAGGACGACGCCGAGCGGTAGGTTCATCGACTCGAGCACCGGCCCTTGCTCGATGTGGAGCTCGAGGTAGGCGGCGGCGTTCTCCAGCTGGCTGCGCGCGTCCACGGCTGCGTCGAGGTCGACTCCCTGGCGCGCGAGCGCGTCGGGAAGCGGGTTTCCGTCCGCATCGCGACGGCCTCGGAGCTCGTCCTGGTCGGACATCGAGCCCGCTGCCGCGCTGGACCCGAAGAGGCTCCGGCCGAAGCGGGCTCCCTCCTCGTCCGCCCAGTTGACCAGGCGGACGGTGAAGGGTGGCTGTCCTTCATCCGCAATCCTGCGAAGGACCTCGACGCCCGCAACGACGTTGAGCGCCCCATCGAGCCAACCGCCGTTCGGGACGGAGTCGATGTGCCCGCCGATCAGGAGAGCGCGGTCGGAGGCGCCTCCGAGGGTGAACCACTGGTTCCCTGCCTCGTCGATCTCCTCCTCGACGCCGAGCGGCTCGAGCTTTCCGGAGAGCCATTCGCGCGCGCGGACCCATGTGTCCGTCCACGCGACACGCTGGGCGCCTTCCTCGTCGCCGGTGAGCTCGCGAAGCTCGTTCAGCTCTTCGACGGTGCGGCTGGGGTCGAGCGCCACGGCGGGCAACTCTATAAGCTCCCAGGCCTGATGGGACGCGGATCTCGGCCTCTCAAGCGGTGGCGAAACGACCGCCAGCGCAAGAAGAAGGAGCGTGACCGCCGGCGCGCGGCGGAGAAGAAGACGAAGTGACCGGGCTCGTCACGGCGGTGCACCTCTACGTCACCGACCTGGACCGGTCGACCGACTTCTACTCGCGGCTGCTCGGCTACGGGCCCGCAGCGGCCTACGACGAGGGCGAGAACGCCCACAGCGCCTTCTTCGTCCTCGAACAGCAGACGTTCCTCGTGCTGACGTGGGATCCCGATCGGGGCCGTGAGGTCGGCGGAGCGGTCCGGCTGGAGCTCGCCGCCGACGAGATCGAGAGCGAGGTGGAGCGGCTCGAGACCTACGGGATCGCCGGCATGGTGACGAGAACGCGCTTCGGCACCGAGGTCTACGACCTCGCCGATCCGGACGGCCACCTGGTGCGCATCGGGCCGGCGTGGACGCTGCACGCCATCGAAGGCGCTGTCTAGCGGTTCTGTCTAGCGGCGTTCTCTTGATCAACCCGCGGTCGGGGGACCAGAGCCCGTCCGCGGAAGAGCTCGCCGCTGCGGCGCGAGAGCGTGGGCTCAACGTCCATCTCCTCACGCGAGGGGACGATGCGGTGGCCCTGGCACGCGAAGCGACGGGTCCGGTCGGCATGGCCGGAGGGGACGGGTCGATCGCGCCCGTCGCCGGCGCGGCCGCCGACGACGACAAACCCTTCGTGTGCATCCCCTTCGGGACGCGGAACCATTTCGCGCGCGACCTCGGCCTCGACGTCGAAGATCCCGTCGCCGCGCTCGCGGCCTTCGGCGGGGAGGAGCGCCGCGTCGACATCGGTCGTGCAGGCGAGCACTGGTTCGTGAACAACGTCTCCCTCGGCCTATACGCGAGTTTCGTCCACGACCCGGCGAAGAAGACGAGGAACCGCCTTGTCGCGCTCGCCCGCATGCTTCCGGCGGCCCTCGGCCGCAGCCGCACGCCGCTCGACCTCTCCCTCGAGGCCGAGGGCGGCCGCGAGCATCGCTCCGCCCTCGTCGTGCTCGTCGCGAACAACGGGTACGCGATGCGGAACATGGCCGACCTGGGCCGGCGTGAGCATCTGGACGAGGGCGCGCTTCACGCGTACGTGATCGAGGCGGTCAGCCGGCGCGCGCTGCTCGGGCTCTTCGGCCGCGCGGTCGCAGGCAGCCTCGAGCGGGCGGAGGGGTGGGGCGAGTGGGCGGCCGAGCGGTTCCGGCTCGAGGCCTCCCGCGACCATCTGCACGCCGCGGTCGACGGCGAGCCGGTGGTCCTGCCGGCGCCGCTCGACTTCGAGGTCAAGCCGCGCGGTCTGCGTGTGCTGCTTCCGCCCCAGGGGGCGTGACCGGGAGCTGAGCTCGCCCGGCCGACAGGGCCCACTGGACGAGCCACCAGGCGCCGAGCGCGAAGGCGAAGCCGGCGAGGATGTCCACCACGTAGTGCTCGCCGGTGTAGACGATGGCGAAGCAGACGCCCACGGTGAGGACCAGCTGCGTCCAGAAGAGCCAGCGCGGCAGGTGGTACTTGCGGATGACGAGCAGGCCGATCAGTGGCCAGGCCGCGTGCAGCGACGGCACCGCCGCGACGACGTTGTAGAGGCCGGCGTCCCCCTTCGCCTGCGCGAGCTCGTTCAGGCCGAGGTCGGTCAGCGCGTTCTTGAGGACGGGGTCGACCGGCGGGATGAGGCCGTGCTCGGCGGCGAGCCACGGAGGCGCCGTCGGGGCGAGCAGAAAGGCGATCTCGGCCAGGAAGGAGACCATGACGATGCCGTAGAGCAGCTCGTTGAACCCGCGGCCCGGCCAGCGCAGCCAGATCAGGCATGCGAGGGCGACCGGTGCGACGAAGTGGGAGAGGTACATGAGCAGCGAGAAGATCTCGAGCGGCCCGGTCTCGCCGTGGTAGAGGTGCGACTGGAGCCAGGTCGTCGGGAGATTGCCGAGGCCGAGCACCCGGTCGGCGTCGATCTGCGGCGTGTAGTGCACGTTCAGACCGAGGTCCGGCACGGCCTTCGCGACGAGGCCGTAACAGATGAAGGCGAGGAACACAGGCAGCCAGTCCCGCACGAAGCGTCCGCCCCGGTTCGAGTAGAGCGCGAAGGCCAGCACGGCCAGGAGGAGCGCGCCGGGCGAGAGCATCCCGCCCCGGTCGATGGAGCGGAACGAAGCGAGGAGCGCAAACACGAGGGTGACCACGGCGAGCCCGCGGCGGAGGCGCACCGCTCCCGGCTGCTGCGCGGCGCCCCCCGAGTCGAGAAAGAGCGCCAGCCGGTCGAGAGGGCGCAGGACGATCCGAAGGCGGTTCACGCCGTCCGCCTCCGCTTCTCCATGTGCGCCTGGCCGAGCGCGAGGAGCCGGCCCAGGATCCACCAGGCGACGAGCGCGTAAAGGACTCCCGCCATGACGTCGACGGCGTAGTGCTCGCCGGCGTAGACAACCGCGAAGGCGACGCCCAGTGCCTGCAGTGCCTGCGCGCCGAAAAGCCACTTTGGTAGGCCGTGCTTGCGGATGACGAGCAGGCCGATGACCGGCCAGGCCGCATGCAGCGACGGCACCGCAGCGACCAGGTTGTAGGACCCTGCCGCGTCCTTCCGCTCTGCGACCGAGTCGAGGCCGAGGTCAAAGAGCCCCTGTTTGATCACGTGGTCGACGTGCGGGATGTAGCCCGCGTCGCCCGCCATCCACGGGGGCGCGGTCGGTGCGAGGAAGAACGTGATCTCTCCGAGCAATGAAACGAGCAGGATCCCGAAGAGGAGGTCGCCGAACCCGCGGCCCGGCCAGTAGAGCCAGATCAGCGAAGCAAGGAGACCAGGGACGACGAAATGCGAGAGGTACATGAGGATCGAGAAGACCTCGAGCAGGCCGGTCCCGTGGTGCAGGTGCTGCTGCAGCCAGATGGTGGGCAGGTGCCCGAAGAAGAAAAACCTCTCAGCGTCGATCTGCGGCGTGAAGTGCACGTCCACGCCGATGTCCGGCAGCGCGTTCGCGCCGGCGGCATAGCCGAGGAAGCAGACGAGCACGAGCCCCCAGTCGCGCACGCTTCGGCCGCCCCACTCCTGCCAGATCGCGACGCAGACGCCCATCATCAGGATCGCGATGGGCGAGACGCCGTGGCCTGAGACGGTGCCTTCCAGCAGAAGCAGACCGGCGTACACGAAAAGCAGGCCGGCGACCGCCCGCCGGAGGACGGCCTGCGGCGAGCTTTCGAGCGGCGAGACGAAGGCGGCGACTGCGCGTCTCACGAGTTTCGAATCGGCCGCGGGCGCCGCGCGCTTGAGCGTCAGGCCAGGGTCAGCTTGTCGCCGGCGGACAACCCGACGCGCTTCGCCTCGCCGGCCGCCATCTCGACGACTCCCTTGGCGCCCTTGCAGGCGGCGGTCCGCCACGGTGCCACGTCATGTGAGACCTTGAGGACGTTCAGGTCCCGGTCGACCCACACGGCGTCGATCGTGAAGCCCATGAAGAACGTGTGGATGGACGCGGCAGGGCGAAGGAGAAGTCCTTCGCCCTGCTCGAGCCCTCGGCGCCCAAGGAGTCCCTTGAGCCGTGTGAGCGGCGTCTCCGCCAGAAGACACCGCTCACACACCGGGCTTCCGTCCTGTCGAAGCAGGACGGCGCCCATCAGTACCCGACGTGGATGTGGTCGTAATGGTCGGCCAGCGCGAACGACGGACCGCCCATCCCGAGCAGGGAGATGACCTGCTTGGGCCGGAGCTCCACCGGGAGGAGGAGGATGTTGCGAACCGCCTTCTCGGTCACGCCACCGGGCTGCTGGTTGCCGTAGATCGACACGCCGCCAAGAGCGGAAATGTCCACGGCCTCACCATAGATGTGAGCCGAGACGACCCCCGGGCGGGCGTAGAGCCCGTGACCGGTGAGCAGGCACGAGACCGTGACCTGGCCGTGCGCCTCCGCGAGGTAGCGAAGGAGCGCGAGGACGCGGACGTCCTCGCGGCCGGCCGCGATGTCGCTGCGACCGCCGGCGTAGATGTCGATCCGCCGGTCGGAGAGCACGCGGTCCCGCAGCGTCGCCTTGGAGGCGACGAGCCCGCGGACGAGTGTCCGGAGGCCGACTGCGCGGTTGTAGTTCCGAAGCGCGATCGCCCGGTCCGCGAAGCTCGTGCGGCCCTCGAGGCCAAGCACGGCCTGCCACGCGTTTCGCGACGCATGCAGGCGGACGAGGTGCGAGGCGAGGGTCCGGAGCTTTGCCTTCGTGGCCGGCACGGACCCGCGATGGCCTTGGGCGCGCACGACGCCGAGCACGAGGGCCCAGTCGACGTGCTGGTTCCGCGAGACCGACACGAGGTTCCGCGCGAAGCGGGGTGTCAGGCGCCGGGCGGGCGGAGTGGGGTCGGGAAGGGTGCGATGCAGCCAGAGCGTCCCGAAGGACCTCGCGTTCTCGGCATCGACGGCGGCATCGTGCGCCGCGTCGACGTCGACCGGCGAGTCAGCGGCCTGGCCTTGAGACTGGTCGTCTCCGGCGTGGCTCTCGGAGCCAGGGCCGGCAGCCGGGGTGTCGGGCTCCTCGGCGTCCTGATCGCCGCCGCCGGAACCGTTGCCACCGCCGGAGGCATCGTCGCCACCGGCCGAAGAACCGTCCTCGTCGCCCGACGCGGGAGCTGCGCCGTCGTCCGAGGGCTGGTCGGCGGGGTCACCCTGGTCGGCAGGCTGATCGGCGGGCTGGCCGTCGTCCGACCCACCGGCTGTGTCGTCGTCGGCCTGACCCGGATCGTTTGCGGGAGGATCGTCGGCGACCGGTGCTTCCGGAGCGGGATCCTCGGCGGCCGGGTCTTCAGCGACCGGGGGATCTGTGGCCTCCGACTCTTCCGTGGACGTGGTGGCCGACTCGGCTGCAGGGGTGCAGTCGTCGACGAGGCACGCGGCCTGGTCGCCCGCGCCGGCCGTGAAGGCCGCGCCCGAGAAGAAGAGAGTTGCGAATGCGAGGCTCGTCGCAAGGCGGCGCTTCGAGAAGCCGCTCCGCTTGCGAGTCGTCTCGGTGTTGGCCTCCGTCTCGTCGACGGCAGCGGCCTTCGCGTTCTTGCCGAGAGCCCAAAGGGCCCAAGCGGCGAAAGTGAAAAGTGCGAGGCGGATCAGATCCCGCCAAGAGTTGCTTTGTGGCATTGCCTTTGCTCCCGTTGTCGGCGCCGAGGCCGCCACTCCGGCGCGGATCACTTTCAGACGTCATCCGTTGCCGCGACGGACTCATTGAGCGAAGCGGTGATCGAGGTGCGGGTCATCCCCCTTCCGGGGCAAAGGTCGCCAATCGAAGTCGAATCCCCAGGGAGGGGGATTCTCCGTACCCGGCCGAGCGACGATGCTCCGTGCAGTTTGTGGAGCCAAACGGCGGAGCGGTCACGCCGAAAGCGAAGCGGAGGTTTCATCGTCGTGACCATAAGCGTGCGCCCGAGTTTCGAGGCCCACATGCAGCAAGAAGTTCCACTCTCGCACTCCACATTTCGCAGTTGTGTGCGCATCGAATGCGTGCCCGGGATGACGAAGGGAGGTGACCTCGCAAAATGACCTACCTCACCGAGCTGTTCGCCGCCATTCGCAGGCGGGAAGAGGGTCAGACGATGGCCGAGTACGGCGTGATTCTCGCCGTCATTACGGTGCTCATCATCGGCGCTCTCCTGTTCCTGTCCTCCGGCATCGAAAGAAACATCATGTCGGTGGTCAGCGTCCTCTAGTCGAGGAATTGGCGAGGGGCGGGCACTCGCGTAGTAATGAGCGCCCGCCCCTCGTCATGCAAAGCAGGACTGCAGAAATCACGTAACGCGACCGAAAGAAGAGCCAATTCCAGTGTTCACCAAGTTTCGGAGAAAGCGACAGCAGGGCCAGACTATGGTGGAGTTCACCCTCGTATTTCCCGTGCTCGCGATCCTGCTCTTCGGTGTCATTCAGTTCGGCATCGCGTTCAACAACTATCTCGCTCTCACCGATGCCGTGCGCGCCGGCTCGCGCCAGGCTTCCGTCGCGCGGTACTTGCCCGATACGCAGCGCCAGTCCAAGGTCGAGGCGAAGGTTCGCGCGTCTGCCAACAACCTGAACCAGTCGAAGCTCAAGATCTTCGTCACCCCTACCTCCAATTGGGATCCGGGCTCTGATGTGACCGTCAAGGCGACCTACCCCTACTCGATCAGCTTGCTCGGAGTCGTCGTGAAGTCCGGGACGCTCCAGAGCCAAAACACGGAGCGTGTGGAATGACCAGGCACAAGCAGAGCTGCGGCCAGGCATACGTCATCACGATCCTCTTTCTTGCCGTCCTTCTGGCAATGGCCGCAGCGGTGCTCGACATCGGTTCCTGGTACCGCGCCGACCGCAGCCTGCAGGCGACCGTCGACGCGGCCGTACTCGCAGGCGCGCAGGCGCTCCCCGACGGCCCGGCGAACGCCTCGACGCTCGCAAGCCAGTACGCCGCGAAAAACGGCGGCGGGACGATGAACATCACCTTCGAGTCGCAGGTCTTCCCGGACGACACGATCAAAGTGAGCGGATCGCGGCCGGCGCCGGGCTTCTTCTCGAAGATGCTCGGCATCAAGTCCGTGACCGTGCACGCGACCGCATCGGCCCGCGCCGGCTACCCGACGGAGGCGCGGTGGGTGGTGCCGATCGTGGTGGACGAGAAGCACCCGAAGCTCCAGTGCAACCCGAACCCGTGCTCCGGCCCGACTGAGCTCGTCTACCAGCACCTCAAGCCGAACGGCACGCCGGACGGCTCGGGCAACTTCGGGTTCATCAACCTCACCGGCAACTCGTCGGGGACGAATGACCTCGGCAACCTGATCGAGAACGGCTGGGACCAGTACATGGCGCTCGGAAACTACGACACCCAGACCGGTAACCAGTTCAGCTCGACGAACATCGACGACGTGCTGGACGCCCGGATCGGCGACGTTCTGCTCTTCCCGATCTACCGCAAGCTGACCGGTACCGGCACGGGCGCGAAGTACCAGATCGTGGGCTGGGCCGGCTTCCGGCTCAGCGGACTCGATCTCCACGGCACGAACGAGATTCTCCTCGGCGAGTTCGTGAGTGTCACGTGGGACGGCATTCAGGCCGAAAAGGCTAGTGACGCGCCGCCCGATTTCGGCGTCACGAACGTTTCGCTCGTGGAATAGACCCAAATTCGAACTGAGAAAGACGTGGTGCAATGACTTATCGCCTTCGTAACATCGCGATCGCCGTGGCGCTTGCTGTGCTCGCGGCGATGATGACGAGCTTCTATGTGAAGCAGCAGAAGCAAGACATCCAGCAGGGTCAGGTACTGACCACTGTCTGGGTGGCCGAAGCAGACTTTCCTGCCGGAACGGCCGGTGACGACATCTCGGCCCAGCTCGCGAGCACGCAGGTCGCGAAGTCCTCGGTCACGCCGGGAGCGATCGTGCAGCCGGAGGATCTGGCGGGCAAGGTCACGTCGGAGCCGATCTACGCCGGCGAACAGGTCTCGCTGCTGCGCTTCGCCACCGAAGGCGAGCAGGGCATCCGGGCCCAGCTGACCGGCAACCTCCGCGCGTTCCAGTTGCCCGGCGACGCCAACCAGCTGCTCTCGGGCACGCTCGAGACGGGCGATCACGTCGACGTGGTCGGCGCGTGGGAGGTAAAGAGCGCGGACAGCCAGAACGTCTCCCGCATCGTCCTTCGCGACATCCTGGTGCTCCAGGCGCCGGAGGTCGAGGATCCGAGCGGCCGCGTCACGAGCCGCACGGGCGACCAGTCGATCGTGCTCGCAGTCACCGACGCGCAGGCAGAGAAGCTCTTCTGGATCTTCACGACCGGCGATTGGTCTCTGAGCCTCAGGCCGACGACCGACGCTGCCGATAGCCCGGAAGGGTTCGAATGGTCGGGCACCGTCCTCGCCGACGGGATGACCAGGGCCCAGCTTCGCAAGCTTCTCGTCGATCCGTTCCAGACTGAAAGGACGCTCCAGCCATGAGCCTCGAGACTCCTGTCACGACGCGCGAGAAGGTGCGCGTCTTCGTCACGGGCAGCTGCGACGGTCTCGCCGAGCTCCGCGAAGCTCTCGGCCGCCACTCGGAAGTCGAGATGGTCGGTTGGAGCGAAGGGGTGACGGAGTCCGCCGCCACGCTGACCGGTGGCCACCTCCAAGTCGTGCTTCACGGCACGCGCAACTCCGGCTTGCCGGAGGACGAGCTCGCGGCGATCCGCGAGCACACGCAGTCGCCTGTGATCCTGCTCGCTTCCGGCGAGGCATCCGCCCTGCTGGAGCAGGCGCTCGAGGCTGACGTGTCCGACGTCCTCCTGCTGCCGCAGATGACCGAGAACGTCGTCTTTTCGATCCGCAAGGCCAGCCACTCCGGCCGCAGGACCGTCGGCGGCGGTGGAGGTCACGCGTCTCGCCGCGGGCGGATCGTGACCGTGTTCTCGCCCAAGGGTGGAACCGGCAAGACGGTCACGGCGACGAATCTCGCGTGTACGTTCGCCAAGTACGAGGGCAAGAACACCCTCCTCCTCGACCTCGACCTCCAGTTCGGCGACGCAGCGATCATGCTGGGTCTCGAGCCGGAGAAGACGATCTACGACCTGGTCGTCGCGCCGGGCGAGCTTGATTCCGAGAAGCTCGCCGGGTACACGACGCGCCATCCGTCGGGGCTCGACATCCTTCCGGCGCCGCTGCGCCCTGAGGACGCCGAGCTCGTCACCGAGGCCAAGCTCGCCCGCCTGCTCGAGGTTGCGCGGGAGTCGTACGACGTGATCGTCGTCGATACCTCGCCGTTCTTCCACGGGCCGATGCTCGCGACGCTCGACCGCACCGACGAGCTCCTGCTCGTCTGTGGGCTCGACGTTCCGACCCTGAAGAACGTCCGCCTCAGCCTGCAGACGCTCGAGCTGCTCGCATTCCCGCAGAACCGGATTCGCGTCGTTCTGAACCGCGCGAACTCGAAGGTCGGGATGAAGCCGGGCGAGGTCGAAGGCGCCCTCGAGGTCAAGGTTCGCTTCGAGCTCCCGAGCGACGGCAAGGTTCCCCTCGCCGTCAACAGGGGCACCCCGATCGTACTCGCCGACGACAAGGCCGACTTCTCGCGCGCGATGCGTGAGATGGCGAAGGGCTTGTCGCCGGTCGAGACGGTCAAGGTGCAGAAGCGACGGCTCTTCAGCCGGGCATAGCCATGGGACTCCACGATCGCCTCAAGAGCGGCAACGGGGACGGCGCGGGCTCGAGCCTCGCCGAGACCTCGTCGTCCCGCTCGGAGCCTCTGGCCGCGGCTGCGCCCCCCGAACGCGTCGGGGCCGACCCGTACGCGGAGCTGAAGACCCGCGTCCATCACGCCTGCATCGCCAAGCTCGGCCCCGAGCTCTTCACGGCCGAGTCGACGGGCGACCTCACCGAGCGCGTCCTTCGGGCCGTCACGGAGCAGCTCGCCCTCGACCGGACGCCGCTGACGCGCGACGAGCGTCGCCAGCTCGTCCGGGAGATCACCGACGATATCCTCGGCTACGGCCCGCTCGAGCCGTTCCTCCGCGACGACTCCGTGACCGAGATCATGGTCAACGGGGGCGAGCGGATCTACATCGAGCGCGCCGGCAAGATCGAACTCTCGGACTCGACCTTCGTCGACGACGCGCACCTCCTACGCATCATCGACAAGATCGTGTCCCAGGTCGGTCGCCGCGTGGACGAGGCGTCGCCGATGGTGGACGCCCGCCTGCCGGACGGCAGCCGTGTGAACGCCATCATTCCGCCGCTTGCGCTGCGCGGCCCGACGCTCACTATCCGGAAGTTCTCCCGCGACCCGTACACGATGGACGACCTCATCAATTTCGGCTCGCTCACGCCGAAGTCGGCGCACTTCCTGGCCGCCTGCGTCCAAGGCAAGCTGAACGTGCTGGTCTCCGGAGGTACCGGTACCGGTAAGACGACGACCCTGAACGCGCTCTCCGCCTACATCCCCGGCGACGAGCGCATCATCACGATCGAGGACGCGGCCGAGCTCCAGCTCCAGCAGGACCACGTGATCACGCTCGAGGCCCGCCCGCCCAACATCGAGGGCCAGGGGGAGGTCAAGATCCGCGAGCTCGTCCGGAACGCCCTACGCATGCGCCCCGACCGGATCATCGTCGGCGAGGTCCGCGGCCCCGAGACCCTGGACATGCTCCAGGCGATGAACACGGGCCACGAGGGCTCGCTCACCACGATCCACGCCAACTCGCCGCGCGACGCGCTGGCCCGTCTCGAGACACTCGTCCTGACGGCCGGCGTCGAGCTCCCGCTCCGCGCGATCCGAGAGCAGGTGGCGAGCGCATTCGACCTGCTCATCCAGATCACCCGTCTCGTGGACGGCTCGCGCCGGATCAGCCACGTGACCGAGGTGCTGCGGATGGAGTCGGACGTGATCACGCTGCAGGACATCTTCCTCGCGAAGCCTCCCGATGAGGAGAGCGCCGCAGCGCAGATCAGCCGTCTGCTCTCGCCGCTCAGCTGCACCGGGCTCAAGCCTCACTTCCTCGACAAGCTGGCCGCCAACGGAGTCACCCTGCCGGCGACGTTTTTCCAGCAGGAAGACCCGAACTTCAAGCCCAGCTTCACCGCGGCGAGCTTCGGGGGGTTCCAGTGAGACGAGCGCTTCTCGCGATCGTCGCTGTCCTGATCCTCGCCCCGGCCGCCTACGCGGCTGGGGAGGTGAAGGCGGTCGACACGAGCGAGTTCCCGCGCATCAGCGTGACGGTCCTCGCGCCGTCGACGACGACGCAGCCGCCTGGGCTGACGCAGAACGGTGCATCGGTGGCCGGGCTGACGGCGACCAATGTCGGCGCCTCGAAGAGCGTCATGATCGCGATCGACCGCTCGCGGTCGATGTCAGGCCAGGCGCTCGAGCAGGCCACGGCCGCAGCACGTGCGTTCGTCGCGGCCAAGCCGCCGGCCGATCGCGTGTCCGTCCTTGCGTTCGGTTCGACCGCGTTCTCGCTGACGGGCTTTTCGACGTCGACGATCGACGCCGAATCGGCTCTGCGGACGATCACGCCCGACACCGTGAGCGGCACCGCGCTCTACGACGCCGTCGTCAACGGCTCCCACCTGCTGGGAGGCGAGACGATGCCCGCCCGCGTCCTCGTCCTCCTCACCGACGGGGCCAACGAGTCCCCCGAAGGCGCGACGCTGGAGGACGCGATCCAGGCCGCACAGGATGCCGGCGTGGCCGTGTACGCGATCGGCATCGAGGGCAACCAGTTCTCCCCCGATGCCGTGCAGCAGATCTCCTCGGAGACGAACGGCCAGTACTACGCGGCCGCGTCGCCGCAGATCCTCTCAGACGTCTACAACTCGATCGCCCAGGATCTCCGCCGAACGTGGCAGATGGAGTACATGTCGAATGCCCGCCCCGGTGACGAGCTCGAACTGGCCGTCAAGTTCCCTGGCGGCGACCAGGTCACCCAGACCGTGACGGCTCCCGGCCAGGCGCCCCCGGCACCGGCCAGGCCCTCGCCCGTCCTTCCGTCGTTCTTCTACACCAGCGACTGGGGCCTTCCGGTGCTCGCCGGCGTCGTCGGCCTCCTCGCCCTCCTCGCCGTGGCGTTCGCGCTCGCAGCGCCGAAGGGC
Organism: Gaiellaceae bacterium; assembly: GCA_035296905.1. Classification (GTDB taxonomy): domain Bacteria; phylum Actinomycetota; class Thermoleophilia; order Gaiellales; family Gaiellaceae; genus DATEOR01. Next base: position 19,060 of record DATHAA010000012.1, on the reverse strand, counting down.
ACCTGGCTGAAGGGCCGCCTGGAACCGCACGTTGCGAGCCACAAGCGCCAGGTCGTCAAGCGCGAGCGTGAGAGTCGCAAGATGGCGATCTTCATGCCGCTCTTCAAGGCGACCGAAAACGTCTTCGGCAAGTTCGGTCAGTGGAAGAAGCTCGACCAGATCCTCCAGCGCGCGGACCTGCCGCTGAAGACCGCGGAGTTCGCGTACATCATGCTGGCCGCCGGCCTTATCGGCGGATTCGTCGCGGCGCTCTTCGAGCCGCCGGTGTGGGCCATCGCGGTCGCCTTCGTCGGCGGCGTCTCCGTCCCCTACCTCGTCGTGCTGCACAAGGCCAAGAAGCGCCTGAACGCCTTCGAGGAGCAGCTGCCGGACATTCTCGTGACGATGGCAGCCTCCCTCAAGGCCGGGCACAGCTTCCGCCAGGGCATGCAGAGCGTTGTCGACGAGGGGGTCGATCCCGCCCATCGCGAGTTCAAGCGCGTTCTCACCGAGGCCCGCCTAGGCCGCCCGATGGACGACGCGCTGACGGAGATGGCCGTTCGCATCGGCTCGAAGAACTTCGAGTTCGTCATGAGCGCGGTCACCATCCAGCGCCAGGTCGGCGGCTCGCTCGCCGGGCTCTTCGACATGGTCGCCGACACAGTGCGCCAGCGGCAGCAGTTCCGCCGCAAGATCAAGGGCCTCACCGCGATGGGTCGCATGTCCGCCTACGTCCTCATCGGCCTGCCCTTCGTAGTCGGCACGGCGATCTACGCCATCAACCGCCAATACATGGAGCCGCTCCTCTACACCTCGACCGGCCACAAGCTCATCCTCCTCATCTTCGTGATGATGGGCATCGGCTCGGCCGTGCTGAAGAAGATCGTCTCTTTCAAAGGCTAGGAGCCATGATCTTCGTCCTTTTCTTCGCAATCGCAGCTCTCGGCGCCGCCGTCTACTTGATCGGCGAGGCGGCCACCCTGCCTGCCCGCGAGCGCCACGGCTCGATCCGTCGCGCCGCCACCTACGGCAAATCGCGCCGACCGTCCAGCGGCCGGCCCGAGGAGTCGTTTGGGGCCCGCGTCGTCGATCCGATGAAGATGAGCCTCGCCCACGGCGTCCTCAAGGTCAGCCCCCGGATGACGGTGGACGCGGTCAGCGCCCGCCTCATGGGCGCCGGCCTCGGGCGCGTGATCTCGCCGACCACGTTTCTCGCCTCGAAGGCCGCGGCCGCGATCGGCGGCCTTGTCGGCGGTCTCATCGTCGGCGGTCTCATGGGCGGAGTGTTCCCGCTCCTCCTCGCGGCTGTCTTCGCGCTCCTCGGCTTCATGCTTCCGGACGTCGTCGTGTCCTTCAAGGCACGCGCCCGGCGCGACGAGATCAGGGCCGCGATGCCGGACGCGCTCGACCTTCTTGCGGTCAGCGTCGAGGCCGGCCTCGGCTTCGACGCCGCGATCCAGAAGCTGACGGAGCACATGGAAGGGCCGCTCATCGAGGAGTTCGGGCTCGCTCTCGGGGAAATGCGGATCGGAGAGACGCGCGCAAAGGCGCTCCTGAAGATGGTCGACCGCGTCGAGGCGTCCGAGCTCGCATCGTTCGTCCGCGCGATCATCCAGGCCGACCAGCTCGGTATCTCCCTGGGCCGCATCCTTCGCGTCCAGGCGACCGACACGAGGAACAAGCGTCAGGCCGCCGCCGAGGAGAAGGCGATGAAGGCGCCGATCAAGATGCTCTTCCCGACCGCGCTCTTCATCTTCCCGGCGATGTTCATCATCATCCTCGGGCCGGCCTTCCTGAACTTTAGAGGAATCTTCTTTTAGCCGATGGCAGCTGCGGAAGACATGGCTGAGCACGCGCATACGAGCGACACCGAGACCGGGTTCGGAACCGGCCTGCGGGCGAAGCTCGGCCGCGCCCCTGAAGGGGAGGCGGAGGCCCAGGCTCCGGCGCCCGGGGACGAGGGCTTCGCGCCCCCGGTTCCGGCCGCGAACGGCGTGCCCGATGCTGACGTCGAGGCGCTCCGCGGAGAGCTGGCTGCCGCGCTTGCCCGTGAGCGGGATCTCCAGGCCGCGGTAGTCGACCTCGAAACGACCGCGCGCTCGCGCACGACCGATTTCCAGGTGGACACGAGCGGCCGCTCCGCCGAGCTCGACGAGCGGGCGGCGAGGCTCGCCGCCGCCGAGACAGAGCTCGAGGAGCGCGAGCGGCGCGTAAACGAGCAGCTGACGATGGTGCGCACCGAGAAGGAGCGACTCTCCGAGCTCGAGAACCGTGTCGTCGCCCAGGACACGCTTTCCACCAAGCGAGAGGCTCAGGTCGAGGCGCGCATGCGCGAGCTGAAGGACGCGACCAAGGAGTTCGAGCGCCGCGAGGCGCAGTTCCAGAAGCAGGCCTCCAGCTTTGCCGCGCAGGAGACGAAGGTCACCCGGCGCGAGGCCGCGATCGACGTCCGCGAGGGCGAGGCGAGGGCGCGCCAGGAGGCGCGTGAGAAGGCGCTCGCCCAGCGCGAGGCCGCAGTCCGCGAGCAGGAGAAGGCAACGAGCTCGGCCGAGCAGAACGTTGCGCACCGCGAGCGGGAGCTGCAGAAGCAGCTCGCCGCCCTGACCGCGCGCCAGGAACTCATCGAGGAGCGGGAGTCAGAAGTCCTCGCCAAGCAGGAGCGCCTGCGGGGTGACGCCCAGCGTCTCGAGGCGGAGCTTTCGGGCCAGGGCCAGGCGACCGAGGATGCCGTCGCCCGGCTGAAAGAGTTCGAGGCCCGCGAGCTCGAGCTCGCCGCCCGCGAGGCCGATCTCGGCCGGCGCGAGGCCCACCTGGGCCGCGTCGAGACCGAAGGTGCCCGCGGCCGCGACCTCGACGAGTACGACGAGCGCCTCAAGGAGCGCGAACGCGAGCTGGCCGAGCAGGAGGCCGAGCTCTCGAATTCGGAGCAGCTGACCGACTCTGCGAAGAAGCGCCTCGAGCGCAAGGAGAAGCGCCTCGCCGAGATGGAGGAGACGATCCGCGACCGGATGCGCGAGCTCGACGACCGGGAGATGAGCGTCGAGCAGCGCGAGGTCAGCGTCGAGGCGGACACCGAGATCCGCGAGGACAAGCTCGAGCGCCGCGAGGCCGAGCTGGCGGACCTGGAGGAGAAGCTCTCGAACAAGGAGAGCGAGCTCGCCACGTACGTCCAGCAGATCCAGAGCCAGCTGAAGGACCGGGAGTCGACCTGGTGGAACAAGGTCACCGGCGACCCCGACTCCGAAGAAGCGGCTTAGGCCGCAGCGTCCTCCCGTAGCGACTCTCGCCAGCGTTCGAGCGCGGCCCAGCACGCGACCGTGTCTCCCGACACCTGCGCGCCGATCTCGGACGGGGACTCTGCCCAGTGCAGCTCCGCGACCTTCGTCTCGTCGGGCAGCGGCTCGGCTCCCGGGCGAAGCCGCGCGTGATAGACGACGAGGGCCGAGCCCGAGTCGTCGTTGAGGCAGAGCGCGACCGGTCGGAAGCCCTCCAGGTCGTCCTCGCGGAGCGCGACCTCTTTGGCGGCGTCGGCGAGCACTGCGGTGCGGGGCTCTTCGCGGGGCATCAGGCCTCCTGAGGCAGACGCGGTCCAGAGGAGAGGATCACGCCCGATCGACGCTGCGCGGAGCTGGAAGAGAACGACGCCTTCCTCCCGCTCGACGAAGAGCTGGACGCCCAGGGCGAACCCGAGCTTGTACGCGAGCGTGGGCTCCTCAAAGACGACCATCGCCTCCGCGTATCGCCCGGACCGGCGGAGCACGGCGCCGTCGGGCGAGGCGCCGTGGCAGAACGCGATCGGGCCGTCGAAGCGGCCCGGCGAACGGGACAGCAGCCGCTCCGCGTTTCGGATCGAGCTCGCGAGCGCCGGGGTGTTCGGGAGCTCGAACGGAAACGGCCGGAACCGCGGCTCGTCTTCGAGGAGGAGGATCGCGCGCACGTTCAAAGTGTGCTCATCGCCCCGGCTGGCTAGCCGTCCTGGCTCGCACGGGCAGCGGCCAGGCCCTCCTCGAGGCGGCCCATGCCGGCGGGACCCTCCCACATGCCCGCGACGCGGTGCTCGTTCGTGAGGAAGATCGTCGTCGGCAGCTCGCGGACGCCGAGCTTCGCCGCGATGTGCCCGTCCTCGTCCACGATCGCCGGCAGGCTGAGGTCGTTGGCCGTGAGAAAGTCGCGCGCCGCCTCCGCATCCTCCTGTGTGTCCACTGCGAGGACGGCCACCTTGTCGTTTGCTGCAACGAAGCGTCGAAGCGGCTCGGCCTGCTTCGGGCAGGCTCCGCACCAGGATGCCCAGACCGTCACGACCACGGGCTTGCCTTCGAGATTGCCCAGGCCGATGACCGAGCCGGTCGTGACGTCGGTGCCGCTGAAACGCACCTCGGGGCCGCTGAGCGGCTCGCCTGCCCCGGTCGCGGTGCTGTCGGCGGCATGTCCGTCTTCCTTTCCGACGAGCATGACCGCGATCGCGGCGGCGGCTACGCCTACGAGCAGAGCGGCGAGCGCGATGACGATCCTGCGGGTAGAAGGCACGGCGTTAGGCTAGCCCGCCCGTTTTGGCCGGTGCACTCGCAGGGAAGAACGCGCCTCTATGCCACGACTGCGCCGCAGCGACTGTTCGGGGCCCGGAATCCTCCGCCGGGGGCGAGGCCGCGGCTTCGAGTACCTGGACGAGGATGGCGAGCGGATTGACGACGAAGAGGTCCTCGAGCGCATTCGCGAGCTGGTCATCCCTCCGGCCTGGAAGCACGTCTGGATCTGCCCGTATCCGCTCGGTCACATCCAGGCGGTGGGCACGGATGCGGCCGGCAGGCGGCAGTACCTCTACCACGAGCAGTGGCGCGCCAGGCGCGACCAGGAGAAATTCGACGAGATGCTGCGGTTCGCGCGCGCGCTGCCCCGAATCCGCAGCACCGCCGAGAAGCACCTTGCCCGGCGCGGGCTCACCCGGGAGCGCGTGCTCGCCTGCTCGGTGCGACTCCTAGACCGTGGCTTCTTCCGCGTTGGAACCGAGGACTATGCGGAGCAGAACCGCACGTACGGCGTCGCGACGATGCAAAAACGCCATGTCACGCTCGGGCCGAAGGGGCTCCTCGTCTTCGACTACGTGGCCAAGAGCGGCAAGAAGCGCGTTCAGTCGGTGGTCGATCCGAAGGTCTATGCGGTCGTGAAGAAGCTGAAAGAGCGGCGCGGCGGCCGGGAGCTCCTCGCCTTCAAGGACGGTCGCACCTGGGTGGACGTGCGCTCCGACCACATCAACGAATACATCAAGGCGATCGCGGGCGAGGACTTCTCCGCCAAGGACTTCCGAACCTGGCACGGGACGGTCCTCGCAGCAGTCGCCCTTGCCGTGTCGGGCGGCGCCGCCGCGTCGAAGACGGCCCGGGAGCGGGCGATCTCGCGCGCGGTCAAGGAGGTCGCGTACTACCTGGGCAATACGCCGGCGGTCTGCCGCGCCTCGTACATCGACCCGCGGGTCTTCGATCGCTACCGCGACGGGATCACGATCGGCGGTGCTCTCGAGCGCCTGGGCGACGTCGACCTCGGCGAGCCCGCGACGCAAGGGACGGTGGAGGAGGCCGTCCTCGATCTCCTCGAGGAGTCGGAGTCCCCCGCCTTGGAACGGGTTGCTTAAACGTCCTGGCCTGGGGCCAGACTGCTCGCGTGACCGAGAGCTGTCTCCGCTGCGGCGCCGCGATGGAATGGCGCCACCAGACCTGGCAGTGCCCGCGCTGCCGCTTCAAGATCGGCTGCTGCGAGGGCGATGCCGAGTGCCAGGTCGAGCCCTCTGCGCCGGTCACGCGGCCCGGTATCACTCAGGGTCGTGAACCGCAGCCACGCGGCTGAGCTCGACCGGATCCCTGCGCCCGCGCTCGTCATCGTGGCGGTCCTGTCGGTGCAGCTGGGCGCTGCCGTCGCCAAGTCGCTCTTCGACGATCTGACACCGAACGGCGTCGTCGCCCTTCGGCTCGTCTTCGGCGGGATCGTCCTTGGCCTCCTCTTCCGCCCGCAGATCCGGAACCGGCCGCGGGCGGAGCTTCGGCTCGCCGTCGCGTTCGGCCTCGTGCTCGTTGCGATGAACCTTTGCTTCTTCCAGGCGCTCGACCGCATTCCGCTCGGGATCGCGGTGACGCTCGAGTTCATCGGGCCTCTCGGTGTGGCGCTGATCGGCTCGCGGCGCTCCAGCGACTTCCTCTGGGTTGCGATGGCCGCCTCCGGAATCGCGCTCCTGGCCCCGGGGATCGGCGAACGTCTGGATGCGGCCGGTGTCGCCTTCGCCCTTGCGGCGGGAGTGCTCTGGGGCGCCTACATCCTGCTCGGCGTGCGGGTAGGGAAGGCCTTCGCAGGGCCCACGGGCCTCGTGCTCGCCATGGGCGTCGGAGCCTGCGTGGCCCTTCCACTCGGCGTCGCGAGCGCGGGCTCGTCGCTGCTCGACCCCGCGCTGCTCACGGCGGGGTTCGGCGTGGCAGTGCTCTCCTCCGCGATCCCGTGGTCGCTCGAGCTCGAGGCACTCCGCCGCCTGCCCACGCACGTGTTCGGCGTCCTCATGAGCCTCGAGCCTGCGATCGGCGCGCTCGTGGGCTTCGTCGTCCTGGGCGAGCGGCTCGGGATTCGGGCGGTGACGGCGATCTCGCTCGTGGTCGCCGCCAGCGCGGGCGCGGCGCGGGGCGCGCGGACGGCACCCGCGCCTCCCGACGTCTAGTACACCGGTGATAGGCTCGCCGAAATGGCCGTGAGCACTGAAGCCATGCAGGTTTTCGAGCCTGCGACCGAGCAGGTTCTCGCCGAGCTCCCGCGCGCCGGAGCCGAGGAAGCCGATGAGGCCGTCGCGCGCGCGAAGGCCGCGTTCTCCGCCTGGAGAGACGTTGCTCCCGGTGATCGGGCGAAGCTTCTCCGCCGCCTCGCGCGTGCTGTCGAGGGCAAGGTCGAGGAGCTCGCGCAGCTAGAGGCGCGAAACGTCGGCAAGCCGATCTCCGACGCGCGCGGCGAGGTCGGGAGCGTCGTCGACGTCTTCGACTACTACGCCGGCGCGCCCGAGCGGCTGCTCGGCTCCCAGATCCCCGTGTCGGGCGGCATCGACGTCACCTTCCGCGAGCCGCTCGGCGTCGTCGGGCTCATCACGCCGTGGAACTTCCCGCTTCCGATCGCGAGCTGGAAGGTGGGGCCGGCGCTCGCGGCCGGGAACACGATCGTCCTCAAGCCGGCCGAGCTGACCCCGCTCACGGCGCTCGAGCTCGGAAAGCTCGCGCTCGAGGCCGGGATTCCCGAGGGCGTGCTGAACGTCGTCAACGGGCCGGGCCGGACCGTGGGCGAGCGGATCGTCGAGCACCCGGACGTGGCCAAGGTCGCGTTCACCGGCTCGACGGAGATCGGCCGCCGCGTCGGCGAGATCGCTTCCCAGTCGATCAAGCGCGTCACGCTCGAGCTCGGCGGCAAGTCGGCCAACGTGGTCTTCGCCGACGCCGATCTCGAGAAAGCAGCCGCCTCGGCGCCGCTCGCGGTGTTCGGGAACGCGGGCCAGGATTGCTGCGCGCGCTCGCGCATCCTCGTCGAGCGCTCCGCGGTCGAGCCGTTCCTCGAGGCGCTCGAGCGCGAGGTGACGGCGCTACGTGTCGGCGACCCGCTCGACGAGGCCACGCAGATGGGGCCGCTGATCTCCGCCGACCACCGCGAGAAGGTCGCCTCTTACGTGGATGATGGAGCGGTCGCGTTCCGCGGCTCGGCGCCAGACGGTCCCGGCTACTGGTTCCCGCCGACCGTTCTCTCGCCGGTCTCGAACGACGACCGCGTCGCGCGCGAGGAGATCTTCGGGCCGGTCGTCGCGGTGATCCCGTTCGACGACGAGGCCGACGCGATCCGCATCGCGAACGACACCGTCTACGGACTCTCCGGCTCGATCTGGACGCGTGACGGGGCCCGCGCTCTCCGCGTGGCGCGAGCGCTCGAGACCGGCAACATCTCGGTCAACTCGAACAGCTCAGTGCGTGTGACGACGCCGTTCGGCGGCTTCAAGCAGTCCGGCGTCGGCCGCGAGCTCGGCCCCTTCGCGCTCGAGCACTACACCGAGCTGAAGAACGTATTCATCTCTACTGTGTAGCCATGGGTCGAATCGTCGTTTCCCAGTTCGTGACCGTGGACGGGGTCATGGAGGACCCCGGCGGATCCGAGGGCATGGATCGCGGAGGCTGGGCCTTCAAGTTCAACCGGGGCGAGGACGGAGACAAGTTCAAGCTGGACGAAGTGATGGAGAGCTCGGCGCTCCTTCTCGGCCGGAAGACGTACGAGGGCTTCGCCGCGGCGTGGCCGACCCGCGAAGGCGACTTCGCAGACAAGTTCAACACGATGCCGAAGTACGTCGTTTCGTCGACGCTCTCCGATCCGGATTGGTCGAACTCGACCGTGATCGCCACGGATGACCTCGCGAAGCTGAAGGACGACGAGGACGGGGTCATCCTCGTCAACGGAAGCCGTCGCCTCGTGGACGAGCTCGTCGAACAGGGCCTCGTGGACGAGTTTCGGCTGATGGTCTTCCCGGTCGTCCTCGGGAAGGGCAAGCAGCTCTTCGGAGACACGAGCGCGACGAAGGCGCTCGAGCTCGTCGAGTCGCGGCCGGTCGGCGCGGAGGGCGTTCTCGTCCTCGTCTACCGGCCCAAGTGACGATCACTCCGGCCCCGCCCGCGCGTCACCTGCTGCGCGCGAAGGACCTGATGGACGCGCGTTAACGCGAGCCCCTGGGCGTGCCCGCCCTTGCGCGTGCCGCCCGCCTCTCACCGGCGCACTTCAGCCGGGAGTTCCGCCGCACGTTCGCCCAGACGCCGCACCAGTACCTCCTCAACCGCAGGCTCGAGCGGGCCGCCGAGCTGCTCCGGAACACGGACCGCTCCGTCGCAGACATCTGCTTCACGGTCGGGCTCAAGAGCGTCGGCTCATTCACGACGAGCTTCGGCCGCGCCTTCGGCGCCTCTCCGACCGCCTACCGCGCGGCCTTCCCGCCGGCATCCAGCCAGGCGCAGGTACCGACCTGCGTCCTCCTCGCGTGGACGCGGCCCACGACAGCAGTTTTGGAGAAGACAGCCTCGTAGTCGCTGGATAGCTTGGCCGCAGTTGATCCAACGACTCACATGGAGGTTGGAACGATGCTCAAGAGCCTTACGACCGTGAACGTCTGGGTCCAGGACCAGGACGAGGCGCTCGCCTTCTACACGGAGAAGCTCGGACTCGAGCTTCGCAACGACACGACCCTGCCGGAGATGGGCAACTTCCGGTGGCTCACGGTGGGGGTGCCCGGGCAGAAGGACGTGGCGATCGTGCTCATGGCCGTGCCCGGCCCACCGGTGTTCGACGAGGAGACCTCCTCGAAGCTCAAGGACCTGGTTGCGAAGGGCGCCGCCGGCGGTCTCTTCTTCGCCACCGACGACATCGACGGGACGTACAGCGAGCTCAAGGGCCGGGGCGTCGAGTTTTCACAGGAGCCGACCGACCAGCCGTACGGGCGCGACGCCGGTTTCCGCGACCCGTCCGGGAATCAGATGCGGCTGGCCCAGCTCAGCGACTAGCCGTGCACCGCGTCGTCCCCGACGGAGAAATCGCACGGAGCCCTCGCGGGACGCTGACCTTCGAGGGAGAGGGGTACGGCTCGGGGGTGTCCTTCTTCCTCGTCTACAACCAGCCCGGCGAGGGCCCCGACCTGCACCGCCACCCGTACTCCGAGACCTGGATTGTGCGGAGCGGTAGGGCGCTCATCACGATGGACGGGCATCAGTTCGAGGCCGGCGCCGGCGACATCGCCGTCGTCGGCCCGAACACCCCGCATATGTTCAAGAACGTCGGCAAGGAGCGGCTGGACATCATCTGCATCCACGCCTCGGCGAAGATGATCCAGGAGGAGCTCTCCTAGAGCGTCGCGGGAATCTTCTTCGCCGGCTCGCAGATGGCGATGACGTTGAACGCCGCGACCGGTCGTTGAAACCCTTTGAGCATGAATTCGCCGACCGGCTCCACTTCGATGTCGTCTTCGACCTCCGCGTAGAGGCGCTGCGAAATCAGGAACTGGCCGGCGGCCGCCTCATCAGCGAGACGCGACGCGAGATTCGTGACCGCTCCGATCGCTGCGTAATCGGAACGACCCTCGAAGCCGACCTCCCCGCACGTCGCATAGCCGAGCGCGCTGCCAGCGCCGAAGTCGAGGTCGTATCCGCGCTTCTGCCACCTGGTTGTCAGCTCGGCCATCTCTTCCCTGAGCGCACAGCCCAGGCGGATTGCCCGCATGGCCGGATCGGGCACCTCGATCGGATCGTTGAAGAAGAGCTGGACGCCGTCGCCCTCGATGAAGCCGACAGTCGCGTCGAAACGGCCGACGAGAGCTCCGATCGTGTTATGGAACTCGCCGAGTACCCGCATCAGCTCCTCAGGCTCGACGCTATCGACGAAGTTCGTCCAGCCGCGGAGGTCGGCGAAGAACATCGAGACCTGCCGGCGGTGGCTGCGCAGGATCGACTCGTCGCCCGAGGAAATGATCACGTCCGTGAGCTGTGGCGACAGGAAACGACGTAAGCGCTGCAACCTTCCGAGCTCCTCCAGCTGCGTCTGCACGCGCTCCTCAAGCGTCCGGTTCAATTCCAAAAGCTCTGCAGCCTGAGCCTTGATTGTGTCGTGATAGCGCTTGATCCGGAGCAGGGACCGGATGCGGGTGAGAAGCTCGTCGCGATTGAATGGCTTCGAAAGAAAATCGTCCGCGCCCGCCTCGATTGCCGTCGTCTTCTCGGACCCCTCACTCGCCGTGAGCATGATCACGGGCAACACCGCCGTCTCCTCTTGCTGGCGGAGCTGCTTGCAGACTGCGAGGCCGTCGGGCGGGGGCATCATCACGTCTAGTAGGACGAGGTCTGGTTTCGCCGACTGGGCAAGATCGAGCGCAGCTTGGCCGTCCGTGGCCTTGACGACGTCGTAGTCATGAGCCTGGAGCACGGCCTCGAGCAGGCGCACGTTCTCGGGAACGTCGTCGACCACAAGGATCCTTGCCTGGGCGTCGCTCATCGACTGCCATTTTCGCAGTAGCGCGCCACGGTGGCCACGAGATCTACGACGTTCACCGGCTTGGAAAGGTAGCCGTCGAAGCCGGCAGCCAGGAACCGCTCGCGGTCTCCCTCCATCGCCTGCGCGGTGAGAGCGAGCACCGGCAGGGATGCAGTCCGGCCGTCCGCGCGCAGCCGGCCGAGCGCCGCGACGCCGTCGATGTCCGGGAGCTGAATGTCCATGAGAATGAGATCGGGGGAGTGCTCGGTTGCTACCGCGACCGCCTCTTCGCCCGTTGTCGCCTCAAGGGTGCGATAACCAGCCGCCAAAAGGACGTCGCGGAACAGCTTCATGTTCTTCTCGTTGTCCTCCACGACGAGAACCTGGGCGCCCGCCCCCATCGCTAGGCCTTCCCTGCCGGCAGCGTGAACACGAACGTGCTTCCCTTGCCGAGCACGCTCTCGCACCAGATACGGCCGCCGTGCATCTCGATGAAGCGCTTCGACAGCGCCAGCCCGAGCCCGGCGCCCTCCGGCTGACTGGCACCGACCTCGGTCTGCTGAAACTTCTCGAAGATCCGGTCGAGATCCTGGGCGGCGATACCCGGGCCGGTGTCGGCAACGGAGACCGTGACTTCGCCGTTGGCCCGCGTCGCATTGATATCGACGTGCCCGCTCGCCGGCGCGAATTTAACGGCGTTCGAGAGCAGGTTGAAGATGACCTGCCTGATGCGGCGCTCGTCTCCCACCACGACATCGAGGTTGCCGTTGGCGTGCAGCACCACCTGAACTCCGTCCTGCGTCGCTTGCTCCCGAACCATCGAGACGCCGCGCTCGAGCACGTCCTGGAGCGAGAACGGAGCGACGTGCAGCTCGACCTGGCCCGCTTCGACCTTGGACAGGTCGAGGACGTCGTTGATGAGTGCCAGGAGGTGATTGGCCGAGGTGAGGATGTCGTCCAGGTACTCCTGCTGCTTCGCGTTCACCTCGCCGGAGATCCCCTCACGGAGCACCTGCGAGAAGCCGATGATCGCGTTCAACGGCGTCCGGAGCTCGTGGGACATGTTGGCGAGGAACTCCGACTTGTGCTTGCTGGCGGTCTCGACCTCCTTGTAGAGGCGCTGCAGCTCGTCGTTCATCCGGTTGACGTTGATCGCCAGCGCGCCCAGCTCGTCGCGGTTCGCGATGTCCACATGCCCCGAGAAGTCCCCGGAAGCAATCGCAGCGAGCCGGAAGTTGATCCGCTGGATCGGGCCGATCAGCGACCACGACAGCACGAAACCCAAGAGCAGCGCAAGGACGATCGCCCCCGCCGCCACGCCGACGAAAAGGTTGCGCGAACTGGTGTACGCGCGTGCGTTCTGGGCGATCACGGTGTCGGACCGCGCCGCCGAGGCATTTGCGAGCTCGGTGGCGAGCTGGTTGAGGTCGACGGCGAGCCGCTCAGATCTGGTGCGCAAAGGCGTCGGATCCACGCCGGGGGCCACCCGGGACTCTCCGTCGGGAGCTCCTCGGGCCGGTAGCGCTTCCACGTCACGCCGGCGAGAAGCCCAATCACGAGCGTGGGCACGATCGTCAGGAAGCGGTAGACGAGAACCGCGGCGACGATCTCCACCTGGTCGCCGCCGAAGCCCACGAGCGCGGTCGTGAGGCCGAGCTCCACGACGCCGAGCCCGCCCGGCGTGATCGGGATCGAGCCGAGCAGGCGGACGAGCGACCAGGCGGCGAAGGCCTCCACAGCGCTCACCTGGCTGCCCGAGACGTCGAGCACGCGAAGCGACGTGAGCAGCACGAGGAAGACCGTGAAGTGGCCCGCGAGCGTGGCGAGCGTGAGCACATGCCACCGGCGCTTGAGGAGAGCGTTCGTCCGGTCCCGGAAGCGGACGAACGACTCGCCATCCCACCCGACTGGCTTTCTCCGGATCAGACGCTTGGCCCACGACACGATCCGCGCCGCGAGGTCGCCGATGCGCCGAGCGAGCCTCGGAGTGCTGAGCGCGGCGGCGAAGGCCGCGATCATGACGAGGAAGATCGCCAGACCGAGGAAGGCGACCGTGTCGAGTGCCGTGTGGGCGTCCCCGGTGAAAGTGAGCAAGACGAGCGCGAGGGTCGGGAAGGCCAGCATCGAGAGCTGGTTCCAGACGCCCGTCAGCGCGACTGCGAGCCCGACGCCCGCGCTGACGAAGCCCCATGCGCGCAGCATCGCGAACGAGAGCGCCATCCCGACCGCGACGCCGCCGGGAGCGACGTACGTCGAGGCGGTCGAGGCCTGGGTGACGACGAACGCCTGCCGAAAGCGGAGGCCCGGCAGCGCCGCCATCCAGGGCGGCGCGAACGTCACGAGGTTGAGGATCGTCGCTCCGGCAAGGAGCGCGAAGTCCCTCCGCGAGAGCCCCTTCACCACTCCCCAGACGTCGCGATAGTCCGCGATCTTCGGGAGGATGAACGCGAACGTCGCAACGACGACCGCGATCCCCACCCCCAGGCCGAGCGCGTGCCGCCACGTGAACCTTCTGCGGTGGGCGGCCGGCTGCGCCTGGTCTGTGCGCTCGGCGGTCATCTCCGATCCTCAGATTGTGCGCGATCGGTACTCGCGTGTGCTCCGGCGCTAGAGGGCCGCGGCGTCGGCAGACCCGAGCAGCGCCTCCGTTTCGAGCAGCGCCGACTTGTATCCCATGGACGCGAACAGCTCGCGCGCTTCGAGCAGCGGCCTTTCCGCATCGCGCTTGCCGAGCGCCGCGAGGCAGCGGCCCTGGCCGAGCAGCGCGTACGCGCGCTCGCGCACGTTTCCGAACCCATGCCAGCGCTCGGCCGTCTCGGCGTAGAGGGCGGCCGCCTCGGCCTCGTCCCCGCCGGCTTCGGCGAGCTGGGCACGGCAAGCCACGAGTCCGTGCTCGAGCAGCGGCGTGAGGGGCTCGACGCCGGCCATGAGGCGAGACGCGAGCGCCGGGTCTCCGAGCTCGAGCGCAGTTCGAACGAGCTGCGGGAGGCTCTGTCCGTAATAGACGTCGGTGCGGTGCCGATCGAGCTGCGCCAGCTCGGTCAGCAGCACCCGCGCCCGCTTGGGCTGCCCTTCCCCGGCCAGCACTTGGGAAGCGGCCGCAAGGCCCATCACCACCATCTGTGCAACCGCGGTCTCGCGAGCTGCTTCGGCCAGTGCCTCGGCGGCTGAGGCCTGACCGCGCTCTCCGCGCTCGGCGAGCAGGCGCAGCTCCACCGAGCGCGGCTCGGTGAAAGAGAAGTCGCCCGCCGCCTCCATGCGCTCCGCCAGCGGCCCGGCCTGTGCAAGCGCCTCATCCGACAATCCGCAGTCGGCTGCGAAGCCGGTGCTCATCGACTCGATCATCACCGCGAACTCGGTGATGCCGCGCCGCTCGGAGAACTCGATCCCCTCCTGGCAAGCGGAGAGCGCTGCACCGGGTCCTTCGTATTCCACCGTGCTGAACGCGAGATTGTTGTGGAGCACGGCGGCGGCACGCCCGTGACCCTCTTCGACCGCGAGCTCGAGCGCGCGGCGCATCCCTTCGAGACCGTCCCGATCCCCCAGGGCCGCGCGCGCCTTGGCCCGGAACCCGAGTGCGCGCACCGGCTCGGGGAGGCCGAGCTTCTCAGCAAGTGCGAGCGCCCGGTCGGCGGCTTCGATCGCCCCAGTCTGATCGGAGTGGACGGAATGCACGCCGGAAAGCTCGGCGTATGCGGCCACGAGCTCCGGGCCGGGAGGCTCCGCCTCGAGCACCGCGATCGCTTCCATGACCCTTTCCTCACTGTGCCGTCCGCCAGCGTGCTGCGAGAGAATGGAAAGCTCGCACAGCGCCCTCGCGACGTCGACCGTCTCGCCCCGCTCTCGGTAGAGGGCGAGAGCCTCCTCGACGGCTCCCTCTGCTTCTTGCAGGCGGTACTGCTGCTGCGCGGCCTGCGCCCAGCGTTCGAGCATGCGCGGCCGCGCAGCATGGCCAGGAGGGGCGAGCTCGAGAGCCTTGGCCAGGCTTGCCTCTGCACTTTCCACGTCGAGGGGAAGCGCCCGCTCGGCCGCGAGGGCCAGATAGCCTCGTGCTTTTTCCTGCAGGTCCTCGACGTCCTCCGGCGGCCCGACGAGGCGGACGAGGTCGAGTGCTTGCAGGTAGTGGTATGCAAGGACATCCGCGATGTCCTCCTGCCGCTCGCCGGCCTTGCGCTCGAGCCAGGCTGCAGCGGCGCGGTGGCGGGCGGCCCGCGCCGAGCGTGGGATCTGCGAGTAGCAGACCTCTCTAATCAGCCCGTGCCAGAAGCCGTACTCCTGCTCGTCCTCCATCGCGCTCGTACGCGCAGGGCGCACGAGCTCCTTACGGGCGAACTCGTGCAGGGCAACGTCGATGGCTCGTAGCTCTTGGCCCGCCATGCTCGCGAGAGCACCCGCCCAGAACACCTTCCCGATCACGGCGGCGTCCTGGAGCAGGCTCTTGCGCCCGGGGGGCAGGGTGTCGAGGCGCGCGGCGATCAGCGCCTGCACCGAGTCCGGGATCTCAACCGCCTCTGCGAGCTCGTGCCGGTCGGAGAGGAGCCGCACGAACTCCTCCGCGTACAGCGGGTTGCCGCCCGCGCGCTCGATCAGCGTCTGCTGCGTCTCCGCGGACAGGACCGACTGTTCGAGCAGCGCCGCGATGAGGCGGGCGGTCTCCTCGTCGGTGAGCGGGGCGAGGTTGATCGTCGTCGCATTCCGGAGCCCTGCCGCCCAGGAGGGGTGCTTCTCGTAGAGCTCGGGACGCGCCGTGCAGACGAGGAGGAGGGGTACGCCCTGCGACCAGTCGGCGAGGTGCTCGAGAAAAACGAGGAGCGCCCTCGTCCGCCCAGTGCAGATCTTCGAAGACGAGCACCATCTCGCGCCTGTCGGCCCACGACTCGAGGCAGCGCCGCCAGGCGGTGAACGACTCCTCCTGTGAGGCGGGCTCTCCGCCCGCGCCGACGAGCGGTGCGAGGCGCGCTTTCAGCCAGGCGAAGTCGGGATCGCCTTGCGGCAGGGCGCGCTCGAGCTTCGCGTCTACCTCCTCCGGTGAGTCGGATTCGAGGATTCCGCATTCCGCCTTCACGATCTCTCCGAGCGCCCAGAAGGCGATTCCGTCTCCGTACGGGAGGCAGCGCCCCTGCCGCCAGGTCACGAGTCCCGGCCGTTCCTCGATGTAGGCAAAGAGCTCCGCGGAGAGGCGGCTCTTTCCCACCCCCGGCTCCCCGACGATCGTCACGAGCTGGCACGAGCGCTGCTGCGCCGCACGCTCGAAGGTGCCAATCAGGAGCGGTTTCTCGAGCTCTCTGCCGACCATGGGACTCGTGTGCGTACGGGTGACGTCCGAGCCGAATCGGGCACGGGGCCGGAGCGGGCGGTAGAGCGGAAGCGGATCCGCCTTGCCCTTCACCTGGACGGGCGCGAGCTCTTCGTACTCGAAGATCCGCTCGGTCTGCCGGTAGGTCTGCTCCGAGCAGGCGATCCCGTTCACCGGGGCCGCTCCCTGCAGGCGAGAGGCGGTGTTGACGACGTCGCCGGTGACCATTCCCTCACCCTGCTCCGGGCGTGCCTCCATGGCGACGACGGCCTCTCCGGTGTTCATGCCGATGCGGACCTGAAGGGCGAGCGTCGGGTCCGCCTCGTTCAGCTCCGCGATCGCCTCCAAGATGCAGAGACCTGCGCGCACGGAGCGTTCGGCGTCGTCCTCGTGCGCGATGGGCGCTCCGAAGACGGCCATCATGGCGTCTCCGATGAACTTCTCGACCGTGCCGCCGTAGCGCTCGATCTCCTGCCGCAAGCGAGCGTGGTAGGGGCGGATGCGGGCGCGAACGTCCTCCGGGTCAGCTGCTTCGGAGGCCGCGGTGAAGCCGACGAGGTCGCTGAAGAGGACGGTGACCATCTTGCGCTCCTCTTGCACGGAGGCTGCAGGCTGTGCGGTCAGCGGCGCCGCGCAGAACGGGCAGAAGGGGAACTCCCCCGGAAGCTCTTTCCCACACGAGGGGCAGGTCATCACCAACCGAGTCTAGTTGCCAAAAGATGAGTGAACGCGAGCCAGGCCCACGCCCACACATTCCTCTGCAGATGAAGACGGGAGCGACGGGACTCGAACCCGCGACCTCCGGCGTGACAGGCCGGCGTTCTAACCAGCTGAACTACGCCCCCGCGCCCCAGGCATTGTATCGGCGCCTCGGATCTTCGATGGGCGGTGGCGGGATCGAACCGCCGACCTCCTGCTTGTAAGGCAGGCGCTCTCCCAGCTGAGCTAACCGCCCAGGTGCCCCCAGCGGGATTCGAACCCGCGCTACAGCCTTGAAAGGGCTGTGACCTGGGCCGCTAGTCGATGGGGGCCCGGCTAGCCAAGAATAGCGGCGGCGCACCGATACTCTTCTTCGACGCGGGCCGGTAGCTCAGTTGGTAGAGCAGGGGACTTTTAATCCCAAGGTCGCAGGTTCGATCCCTGCCCGGCCCATCAGGAACCGCATGGCTAGGAGGATTTGGCTTGAATACGTTGGTCAGACGTGCCAACAGGGTCGCGAATGGACACCTGGTGCAGACCCCGGTGCAGACCTCGAGAAGCGCCCCTACGCGTGACCACTGGGAGCCCGCTTCCCCCGTTCACTCCGTTCGGGTGCGCCGGCGAGCATGGACGTATCGCTCCCGCTCGAACTCACCCTGCTCATGGCTGCCGGCTTGGCGATCTCACGGAGGCCGGTCGCTCCGTCCGCACCGCCCGACTTCATCGCTCGCTCATTGCCGCAGATTCCTCTTCTGCGTTGAGATGCCCGGCGCCGTAATAACGGCGCCCCGGGTGTCGGACGCAACCAGGAGGTTTCTCTGCACGATCTCGATCTACGTCCTCGCGGACGCAAGAGAGCTGTGAGATTAGCGACGGTGCTCGTCGCGGACGAAGGAGAGCTTTCGTAGGTGCCGCAGCGTCTTCGTTCGCGAAACAGTCGCCCAAGGTTGGGGCTCTGGGTGCTCGCCACCGTTGGTTTGCTCGCCCTTGCGGCCTTGGCAGTCGTTGCTCTTCGCCCCGGCAGGACGCCCGCGGACTTGGGTGCGCCGTCGGTGATCTCCACCCAAGCAGGCACGTTTCATAGTGAGGACGTCCAGGTTCCGGCGCTTTCGCACGTGTTGAAGGCGAGCGACTTCGCGGCGAGCCGGAGGGGGCGGGTGTCATTCGCGGTCGTCGATACGACCGGGGGACTCAGCTGCTTCCACTGCCGAGTCTCGTACCGCTCCGCAAGCGTCGTCAAGGCGATGCTTCTCATTGCCTACCTCAACCGACTCGTCGGTGAGAACGAGGTGCTCACAGCCGATCACGAGGCCTACCTCAATTCGATGATCCGCCGCTCTGACAACGAGGCCGCGACCGTCATCTACGGCCATGTCGGCGATCGTCACCTGCGGGAGCTCGCCAATCAGGCGCACATGACCGACTTCCACATCTCTGGAAGCTGGGGAACCGCACGCATCACGGCCGCCGACCAAGCGAACTTCTTCGCGCGCATGGACGAGCTCACGCCATCCCAGTACGAGGGATACGCGCGCAGCCTTCTTTCCTCGGTCGTCGCGCGGCAATCATGGGGAATCCCGACCGCCTCTCAACCTGAGTGGTTCACGATGTTCAAAGGCGGATGGCTAACCTCCA
The DNA here is from genome assembly GCA_035296905.1 of Gaiellaceae bacterium. GTDB lineage: Bacteria > Actinomycetota > Thermoleophilia > Gaiellales > Gaiellaceae > DATEOR01. Next base: position 441 of record DATHAA010000012.1, on the reverse strand, counting down.
GGCGAGGAAGCCTCGTCCATCAGGTCGGGCGCTTGGAGCAAGGGCAGCTCTCGCTGGCGATCGCAGTCCTCACCGACGGCAATCCGAGCGATGCCTACGGACGCGAGACGATCACCGGCATCGCCGAACGGCTTCTCGGTCATTGACCCATGGAGCGGCTAGGAGCGGCGCAGCCCGGAGACCGTGACCGAGACAAGCCGGCTGACCACGGCCTTGGACGGCAAACTTGCTCGCTGCCGAAAGTGCGCGCAGGGCGTAGCTTGCGAGCTCATCAGGTGGAACGTCGCCCCGGACATATCCGGCGCGTACGCCGCGATTCCGGGCTTCCCCTCAGTGAGCGGCCTGGCTTCACCGCCCTCGAGGGAGACCCGGTAGAGCTGCGCGACCTTCCGTTCCTCGCGGTCCGAGAGGAAGTAGAGCGAAGTCCCGTCGGGAGCGAAC
>DATHAA010000011.1:0-32178 GCA_035296905.1 Gaiellaceae bacterium | reverse complement strand
GACCGCGAGGCCCGTGTACCGGCCGTCCGTCGCGCGGGCCTGCCCGGTGTGCAGACCCATGCGCACTTTGACCTGGACGCCATCGGGCCACGGGTACGAGAGCAGCGCGAGCTGCCCGTCGATCGCCGCCATTAGCGCATCACGCGCGCTAGAGAAGGCGACGAAGAATGAGTCGCCTTGCGTGTCGACTTCATGACCGCTGTGGGCAGCGAACGCGGCGCGAAGTAGTCGCTGGTGGTCGGTGAGCACCTCCTCGTAGCGGTCGCGGAAGTGCTTCACGAGGCGGGTCGAGCCCTCGATATCGGTAAACAGGAACGTCACCACGCCGCTCGGCAGCTCACTCATGTGCGGGAAGCGTGCCACCCCGGCTCGCAGGGCGGCGAGATTCTCGCCGTGCACTCCCGGGCGGTACGGAACTCAAGATTCCTGACGGAACCGAGCACGAGAAAGCCTTATGGGGCGGGTAAGGGCCAGCTGCGGCCTTCGACCCACGGCGGGCGAGCGACAACCCGGCGCTTTTCAATCACCCGGCCGACCGCGGGCGGCTGACGGGAGACCGTTCGCCGGAAGCGTGCGCCGGGAGCCAAAAATCCTGTTTGTAAGCACTTTGACACTCAGTCCGCCCCCCGCTTGACAGACACGCCTGTGCGGCGGGCCTACGGTCAAGACATGCACGCAGACCAGAGGGAGGAACGATGAGATTCAAGAAGCGGTTCAGTATCAAGCTCGTCGCGCTCGGGTTCGCGGTCGCCGCCATCGCCGCGCCGTCGGCACAGGCGAGGCCGGATCCGGAGCCAACCGGCGCGGAGCTGCGGGCGCTGCACCAGGCGATGGTGGCGAAGAGCGTTCGCGTCGCGGGTGCCAAGGTGACGCAGCGGGTTTCGCTGCCTCGGCGGCCGATCCGAGAGTACGAGCCGGGAGAGTAGGGCTAGCGAGAAGGCACCCGTGCCTCAGCTGCGCGGGTGGCTCCTCGCGCTCACCCAACCCGCGGCGTCACCGATCATCAGCCGCCGTGCGGAACGGCCGTCCCCCACGACCAGCACGCAAGCTTGATCTGCGTCATCGCCGCAAACGGCGACCACACAGAGCAGCTCCGAAGCCCACGCTGTCCTCTCGATGACCGACGTCCGGCGCGGCCCGGGGCTCGCAAAGCCAACGGTTGCGGGCTGCCGTCTGTCGGGTCGGGTCGCCGCTGAGCGCAACGAGCGAGGAGCAGCAGCGGACTGGCGAGAAGCCGCTACCGACGCTCCAGACTTCCGCAACCCCGACCGTAAGACTCGTTCGTGCAGATCCAGACCTTGTCTGCGAGTTGCAGCGACTGCTCTGGCCGAAGGCTCAGGCACGCCGTGGGTTTGCCAGGGTCTCGACCAGGCAAAGACTTTTGCCCCAACTTTGCCCACCTGTGCTGACCGGGGCCGACCTCAGCGGGTCGAGCATCGCCCAACCACGCTTTCCTGGCGTCACCTAACCTGGCAACGCTCGTCTCATAACCCGGAGGTCGCAGGTTCAAATCCTGCCCCCGCTACCTCGAAAGGCCCTGGGAACAGGGCCTTTCTCGTCTCCAGTTCCGTTGCCTTCCCGGCAAAGCTTTTGCCCAACTTTTGCCCGCGGGGGCTAGGTTCTCCCTGCGATGAGGCCCGAGAAGCCGCCCGCGTCACTCCTCTTGGTTCACGGAGCCGGCAGCGGCCCTGACATTTATGCCGACTGGCCGCCTGCGTTCCCCTCGATCGATGTGCAAGCAGTCGATCTCCACCTCGGCCTCGACATCAGCCAGGCCTCGCACGCAGACTACGCCGAGCGAGTCGTGGAAGCCGCCCAGGACTTGGAGCCGCCCGTCTCGCTCTGCGGCTGGAGCATGGGCGGGCTGGCCGTGCTCCAGGCCGCCGCTCACATCCGACCGCACAGCGTTGTCCTCATCGAGCCGAGCCCCCCGGCCGAGGTGCAGGGTTTCGATTCCGCCATTGTCCCTAAGCCCGGGAGCTTCGATCCCGAGGAGGTCTACGGCTCCTTTCCCACCGAGGTGGCGGTCCGTCGGGAGTCTTCGCTCGCCCGCGCAGAGCGGAAGCGCGGGGTCTCGGTTCCCTCTCTCCCCTGTCCTTCGCTTGTGGTCTCCGGTCGCGATTTTGCGGAGGAACGAGGTGGGCCGATGGCTCGCATTTACGGATCAGCGGAGCTCCGGTACCCGGAGCTAAGCCACTGGGATCTCATTCGCGAATCGCAGGTCCGCGAGGGCATTGCAGCCTGGCTCGGGATGACCCAGCCGGCGAAGCTTCAGAGCGCATAACCCGGAGGTCGCAGGTTCAAATCCTGCCCCCGCTACTGACAAAGGCCCTGCACAGCGGGGCCTTTGTTGTTTCAGGCCACGGCTCAGGGGGTGGTGCGCGCCTTGCACCCCGTGGGCGTGCAGACGATGCGAGCCGGCGGATCTTCACCGCGCTTGACGGCCGCCTCGACCGGGCTCCGTCCCTGCGTCCTGAGCGCTTGCCGGGTCGCATCGGCGACCTCGCCACTCTCGAGCCGTTTCATGGCTTCGCGCGTGACGTCCACGCGCGTCCATACCTCTCGTCCCTCAGAGGTGGTCGACCTGACCGACCACGAAGCCCAGACGTCCTTCTTCTCGGGCGTCACCCTTTTCGACTCCCTGACCCTCCACTTCTCGGTCACGTGCAGCGCTCGCTCAGGGATCTCGGCTCAGGCTCGTGGGAGGACGAAGAACGCGATCGCGGCGAGCTGGCAGCCCGCGGCGGCGAGCGTGAGCACGTGGAAGAGCTCGTGATAGCCGAAGACCGTCGGCGCGGGGTCCGGACTGCGGCGGGCGTAGACGATCGCTCCCGCCGAATAGAGGAGCCCTCCGGCGATCACGAGGATGAGGCCGGCTGTCTCGACCTTGAGCAGCTCCGAGATCGCCGCGACGCCCACCCATCCGAGCGCGAGGCCGATGGCCGCCGAGAGCCACTTGGGAGCGTGCACCCAGAAAAGCTTGAGCATGATCGCGAGGAACGCGCCGGTCCAGACGATCGAAAGGACCGGCACCGCCCATCCTTTCGACATTACGAGCAGGCCGAAGGGCGTGTACGTCCCCGCAATGAGGAGATAGACGCCGGCATGATCGAGCCGCGCCAGCCACTGCCGCGCAGTCGGTGCCCACGTCGGCCGGTGGTACAGGGCGCTGATGCCGAAGCATCCGGCCAGGCAGCTCGCAAACACGATCGCGCTGAGCCTCGCCCGCCCTTCCTCGGCCGTGAGCACGAGCGGCACGCCAAGGCCGACGGCTGCATAGAAGCCGATCTCGTGGAAGATCCCTCGAAGCCTCGGCTTCGTGCGCGCCAGAGAAACGTCCATCCGCAGCACTTTACGCCTCGTCGCGGCCGCGCGGCGTGCGCGTTCGGTACGCCGCTAGAATGAGTAGAGCGTCGCGGTGGTTCTTCTTTCGCGCCCCCCTTTTCGAACGCCCGAACCGGCGAGTTCGACAGAGGCGCTCCCCCGACGAACATCAAAGGGGGATCTATGTCAATGAAGGAACGGCAAGCGGCGTTGAATCATCGTCTGAAGGCAGTTCGCAACGACGAAGCCGACGACGGGTCGAGCTTCGGCTGCGAGTGCGCGGACCTTCGGTGCAACGCGCGGCTCGAGCTGACAGGCGAGGAACGGAGCCGCAGCAGAGTGAATTCGAGCCAGTTCTGGGTCAAGCCCGGGCACGAGCTCGACAACGAACAGATCGTGGAGACGCAAGCACGGTTTTGCGTCGTCAAGCTCGAGGCACAGCCATTCTACGTAGTCTCTGCGCCGTCCTAGGAGCCCGTAACCGGACGGCGCACGCTTTCTACGTGTAAAGTTGTTTCCGTAAACCAGGGCGAGTACCGGAGGTCATCACCTTCCTACCCGTTCGTCAGTACTGGGTAAGGAGGTGTTTCTTCATGGCAACCGGAACCGTTAAGTGGTTCAACGATTCGAAGGGCTACGGCTTCATCAGCCCGGACGAGGGTGACAAGGATCTCTTCGTCCACCACTCGAACATCGCAGGCGACGGCTTCAAGTCCCTCACGGAGGGCGCGAAGGTCGAATACGAAGCCCGCGAAGGTCAGAAAGGGCCGGAGGCGACCAACGTCGCTCCGATCCAGTAGTAGGAGGCGTCATCCCTGTAAAGGAAGAGAAGATCGAGATGGAGGGCGAGGTCGTAGAGGCGCTGCGGAACCGTATGTTCCGCATCGCCCTCGACAACGGCCACGAGACGCTCGCGTACACGGCGGGGAAGATGCGGCGCTATCGCATCCGCATCTTCCTTGGCGACCGAGTGAAGGTCGAGCTCTCGCCGTACGACCTCACGCGAGGTCGCATCGTCTATCGGTACCGCTAGGCCAGACGCTCGGCTTCGACGACGCCCGCTAGTCCCGCAGTTCGACGATTCCGTCGGAGGCGAGCAGGCCGCGGTCCTTGAGCCGCTTCCCGACGAGCTCGCGGAGGCGTTTGCGAGAGGCCGCGGTCTCCTGGCTTTCGGGGTCCTCTTCGAGGTTGCGCCTGTAGGCGCTCGCGAGAAAGCCGACCTGGATGACGTCGCCGCCGGCTTCCTTGATCACGCCCTTGGCCTCGTCGATCGTCAACGTGACCTGGGCCGGCGCCTCGGGCTCCGGCTCGGGCTGCGTGTGCTGCTGTGCAGGCGGCTCGTCGACCGGCTCGGGAGCGGGTTCGGCGACCGGTGCCGGAGTCGGCTGCGGCACAGGATGGGGGCGCGGCGCCGCTACCTCCTCGGGCACCGCGGGCTGGGCTTCCTGCTCGACCTGCCAGAACTTCCACCTCATGCCCTGCCGTTCTACCGGATGGGCCTGACGCCGATCGGACTTTACATTCCGCCGTGCTGGCGTTTTCCTTACGGAATGCGGCTCTTTGCCGACAGCGCCCGGCGCCGGAGCAAGCGCCAATCCGTCGCGAACTAGCTGTGACGCTCGAGCTTCGGCGCCTGGAGGAGGATGGGAAGTTGGGCGCCGGCGCCGTCCGTGACGGGCGCTTTGCCGGCCGCCTGGTCGCGGCGCTGAGCGAGAGCGAGGTTCGCGGCCGCCATGTCTGGGCATCGCTCGCCGACCACGGCATCGCCGAGGGCGAGCGCCCTGCGATCTACCGCGAGCTCTACGCGGTCGCCGGCGAAACCTGGGTGGAGGCCGGTTACCTCGATCATTACATCGTCGTTCCAGCCGACCGCGCTGTGCTCGACGCGTGGTACGGCCTCTCTTTCGCGCAGCAGCAGGTCCACGCGACGCTCGATCTCAGGACTGTCGAAGCTCGGAATCCCGCGGAGTTCACCGTCAGGCTCGGCGGTGCCGACGATCTCGAGATCGCAATGCGGCTTGCGTACGTGATCTTCGATCACCAGGCCAAGGGCCCGACTTGGGCCGGCGCTCCCGCCCCAGCGGAGGAGGAGGCGCGCGCTTCGTATGCGAAGTACCTCGCCGATCCGAACGTCGCCTATTTCGTCGCCGAGCGCGATGGCGAGCCGCTTGGCCATCTCGCCATCGAGCGTGAGGCCGACGACACCGTCTATCTGGACATCGCGGCCACCCTTCCCGAGTCTCGAGGCCTAGGCGTCGGCACGGCACTCACCGACGCCGCGCTCGGCTGGGCGTACGAGCACGGATACCGCACCTGCGTCACCGACTGGCGCTCGGCGAACCTGGTCTCGTCGCGCTTCTGGGAACGGCGTGGGTTCGTGCCGACGGCCTACCGGCTCTTCCGCTCGATCACGCTGACCTCGCGTTAGCCGCCAGCCCACGGGCCGACGCCGCCGAAGCGCTCGGGCGTGATCCGCGTCACACGCCCCGGCGGAGGGTCCGGCATGGGCGGGAACGTAGTCCCTGGCCCGATATAGGTCTGCGCCAACACCTGCAGGAGCTCCGGTGCGCCGCCCTCGGTGATCTGCGCGCGGCCGTGGACGACGAGGTAATGGCGGAGGCCCATCTCGTTCCTCTGCGTACTCTCGACGGAGAGGGCGACTCGGGGATCGCGCTCGATGTTGCGGAGCTTCTGCTGCGGGAAGAGGTGGCCCGCGACGATCTCGTCGCCGTCGACCCCGACCCAGATGCAGGTCACCTGCGGGCTTCCGTCGGGGTTCAGCGTCACGAGGTGTGCGAGGGCATCCGACTCGAGCAGGGCCTGGGCTTCCGGCGGGATCGGCGCCATCGGGCTAGACGGCTGCGCCTTTGAACTGCGGGATGATCTCGCTGCCGTAAGCGCGCAGGATGTCCTCTTGCCCGTGGGTCATGAGGTAGATGTTGTAGTGGTCGACGCCGATCGACTCGAGCTCCTTGAGCTTCTCGGTCACCTGCTCCACGTTGCCGATCACCGAGAAGCGGTCGCAGATCTCGTCCGTGACGAACTCGCCATGTGCGGCACCTTCGCGGCTGTGGTCTTTGTAGTCGTAGAACTTCCGCGCCTTGACGTAATCGGTCAGGTCCTTGGGGATCTCCGAGTTCTCCCCGTAGCGCTCGATCAGGTCCATGACGTGGTTCGAGACCATCGCCGGGAACCATCGCACGGCCTCGCGGGCCTCCTGCATGTCGTCCGTGATGATGCTCGGCGCGCAGACGAGGCACTGGAGCTCGTCCGGGTCACGGCCGGCCTCGACGGCCGCGGCGCGGGCCTGGTCCATGATCCACTGGATGATGACCGGGTCGGCCAGCTGGATGATCACGCCGTCGCCGATGCGGCCGGCCACGCCGAGCGCGCGCGGGCCGTACGCGGCCACGTAGAGCGGGATGTCGGGCCGTCCCTGGGCCCACGTGAGCTCCAGCTCCTTCCCGTTCCACTCGACGGGCCGCCCGTTCATCAGGTCCTTCATCATCGAGAGGGCCGCCTCGAACTCGGCCATCTTCACGGGCTTGTACCCGATCACCCTTCGGGCCGAGTCGCCGCGCCCGATCCCCATGACCATGCGTCCGTTCGAGATGTCATGGAGGGTGGCGTAGGAGCTCGCGGTGACCGTCGGCTCGCGCGTCCCCGGGTTCGTGACGCAGTGGCCCATCTTCAGGCGGTCGGTGTTCATCGCCAGGAGCGTCATCAGCGGATACGCGTCCTGCCAGAGGATGTGGGAGTCGTACGTCCAGCCGTACTCGAAGCCGTTGTCCTCCGCGAGCTTCATGAGCTCGACGAAGCGGGTGTGCGGCGGATCCGGCAGGACCGTGACGCCGAATGTGAGCATCGATGCCCTCCTCGCGATGGGAAGGCCGATTCTATTCCGCGGGCGACACTCGGTCGCCGTCCGCCCAGTCGGCGACCGCGCGCACAACCTGGACGAGGTCAGGCTTCGAGATGCGGTTCGAGAGGCGCAGCCAGCCCGCGGTGGACGGCGTCGTCGGCTCGGAGGTCAGAACCTCGACGACCGGGATTCCGCGCTGGTGCAGGGTCGCCGCCTGGTTGCGCCCGATGAGTCGCCCGCGGAAGATGACCGCGAGATCGACGTCCGGAAGCCCGTCAGTGGGCGGGTGTCTCTGTGCCTCGACCGTGAACCCCGCCTCCTCGAGTAGGCCGCGGAGATCGGGCTGGCGGGCGGCCAGGAGCAGCACTCGCGTGCCTCCGTTTCCGTTCCCCGTTGACCCCCCGTCTCCCATCAACGGGAATTTCCCCACTTTTGCCCGCGTTGCAACCCGAATCGTGGGTAGTTTGCGCGGTATGAAGATCGAGACGCTGGACCACATCGCTCTCTGGGTCGGCGACCGGGACGAATTGGCGGAGTTTCTCGTCGACCGGATGGGCATGCACGTCATCGACCGCACCGACAAGTTCACGCTCGTCGGGGCCGATGCCCGACGGGGCAAGCTGACGCTGTTCGCCGCCGATCCCGAGCGCGCCCCCGGCCCGCTCTCACGAATCGGCCTGCGGGTGTTCGACCTCGACGAGGCGCTGGCCGAGCTCCCGCCTGACCTCGCCGTCGAGAGACCGGAGGAAGGCCGAGTGGAGTTCGAGGGCCCTCAGCGGGTTCCATTCGCGCTCGTGGCCGCCGACGACGGGGTCGCCTACGACCTCGACCACGTCGCGTTCCGGGTCGCAGATCCCGAAACGACATTCACGCAACTCGCCCAGCTCGGCTTCGACGTGGTGGGCGGCCGGCTGAAGGCCGGCGACACATTCGTCGAGCTCGAGCAGGGCGAGACGGAGGAGCCGGAGCGGCCGCTCCTCAACCACCTCGGCCTGCGCGTGGAGTCGGCGGACCACCACATCCGCGAGGCTGAGGCACGCGGGCTCGAGATCGCAGACATCGTCGATGCGGCGAACACCTACGCCGTCTTCGTCTGGGGCCCGGACCGCATCAAGCTCGAGTACGTCGAGCACAAGCCGACTTTCTCGCTCGTCTAGCGCTCTGCCCGACCTCGTCGTCGCGGGGGCGGGGATGGCCGGCCTGGTCGCAGCCGCCCGTGCGCGGGAGCTCGGCGCCGGAGTCGTCGTCCATGAGAAAGGCGACCGGCCGGGCGGGTCGATGTACCTCTCAAGCTGCGTCGTTTGGCGCTACCGGGATTTCGAGCGCTTCCGGGAGGAGTGCCCCGGAGGCGACCCCGAGCTGCAGCGCGTGGTCTGGGAAGCTCTCGACGACGCGCTTGGTTGGGTCGCGGGCCTCGGCGCGCCGGTCGTCACGCGGGAGACCGGCAATCCGCTCACCTCGGGTGTTCGCTTCGATCCGCAGGGGCTTACCGAAGCTCTGGCCCGGCGCGCGGGCGACGTACGGCTCGGACAGCCGCTGGCGGAGATCCCCGACGGCGTGGCGGTCGTCCTCGCGACGGGCGGCTTCCAGGGAGACGCGGATCTCGTCCGGGAGCACATCACGCCCGAAGCGCGGAGCCTCGTCCTGCGCGCGAACCCCTGGAGCACGGGAGACGGCCTTCGACTCGCGCGGGGCGCTGGAGCGGCCGAGAGTGTGGGCCTCGCCGAGTTTTACGGACGCAATCTCGCCGCTGCGCCGCAGATCGCTTCCGAGGATTTCGTCCCGCTGGCACAGGTGTACGCTCGCCACGCTCGGGTCGAGAATCTGCGCGGGGAGGTCTACGAGGCGCGCACCTGGTCCGAGATCGACGTCGTCCAGTGGACGGCGAGACAGCCAAGGGCCCGCGCGCGGTACGTCGTTTCCGACGACGCGCTTGCTGAGTCGGTTCGGGAGCGCACCGTCGGCGAGGTGATCGAGGCGGCCCGGACCGCAGGGGCTCCGGTCGAGCGCCGCGACGGCGAGACGGCCGTCGAGGTGATCGCCGGGATCACGACGACGCTGGGCGGGATCGCGATCGATCCGCGCGGGCGTGCCGCCGACGGGCTCTGGGTCGCCGGCGCGGATGCGGGCGGCATCTCCACAGGAGGCTGGTCGAGCGCGCTCGCCTCGGCGCTCGTACTGGGGAAGATCGCCGCCGAGGACGCTCTAAGCGGACTGTAGATACGCGCAGGGCCGGTCGTCCTGCGGAAGCGGGGAGGGCGCCACCTTGACGACCTCGAAGCGCGCGCCGTTGTCCTCCAGGTCGACCTGGCTTCCGGGAGCGGGCGGGTCTCCATCGCGTTCGACCAGCTCGTAGCCGGTCGGGCGGGAGACGAACAGGATGTGCTTGCCGGCCATGCGGGCCGGATCTTATCCCTGCGCCGCCGCCACGTAGGCGGGCATGACGACGCGGATCGCCGTGCCGCCCTCTTCACGGGGTTCGATGGAGAGCCGGCCGTTGAGGAGGCGGACGCGCTCCTCGATCGCCTCGATGGAGGCCCGGCGCCGCTCGTCGACCCCATCGTCGTCGACTTCAGTCGCGTAGTCGCCGTCGGCGAGCTCCTCGACGGTCACCCCGATCTGGCTCGGCCGCCTGCGCACCGCCTGGTTGATCGCCTCGCGGATGACCTGGTAGAGGGCGCCCTGGGCCTTCTCGCTCAGGCGCTCGCCGGCCGCCACACTCGTGGCGACTGTGATTCCCTGCGACTGCTCGACCTGGTCTGCGAGGGCCTGCACGGCCGCCTCGAAGCCCTGGTCGCGAAGGACGAGCGGCTCGATGGCGAACGAGAGGTCGCGCAGCTCCTGGATGGTGCGCCGCTCGCGCGCGAGCGAGCTCTCGATCACCTTGGCCGCGTCCTCGTAGCGCCCGTCCTGGATCGACGCGAGCGCTGCATCGTGCATGAGCGCGATTCCGGCCATGGCCTGAACGGGCCCGTCGTGGAGGAAGAGGGAGAGCCGGCGCCGCTCGTCCTGTTCCGCCGTGATGAGCTGCTCCGTCAGCCGGCCGCGCTCGGCCTCGCGTTCCTGCGCCTCCATGACGAGGCGAGCGTTTTCGACTGCGCGGGAGGCGAAATCGCCGAGCACCAAGGCTCGAGTCCGGTCCCAGCGCTTGAAGGGCGCCGAGCGGACGATCTCGATCGAGCCGAGCGGCTCGCCTCGGACAGCGAGCGGCACGACGAGCTTGCCGTCCGTTTCCTTGACCTCCTCGCCCGGGGCGAGGAACCGCGCCGAGCGGGCGTCGAAGAGGCGCTTCGCCTCGTCGCAGGTGCGCTCCACGATCTCATCCGGGTCGAGCGGGCCCGACACTGCGGCGATCGATTCGACGAGCGACTCGAGGAAGGTCGCCTGCGCGGCCAGCTCGTCCTCCGCCGACTCGTGGCGTCGCCGCTCGGAGACGATCAGGTAGACGGCGAAGGCGCCTGCGAACGCCGTGGCGGCGATGAGGCCCGCGGCTGCGAGCGCCTCGCGGTTCAGGGCCCAGCCGACGGCGCCGATGATCGCGCACCCGACGGTCGCTGCGACGAGGAAGCCGGGTACGTTTTTCCGGCTAATCGATGATCGACTCGCGGAGAGCGATCGCAACGGCATGGGTGCGTGTGTCGGCCTCGAGCTTGGCGAGGATGTGCCGCACGTGGCTCTTCACCGTTTCCTGGCTGATGAAGAGGCGAGCGGCGACATCGGCGTTCGACATGCCGTCGGCGAGCAGCTGCAGGATCTCGCGCTCGCGCTGCGTCAGCATCTCCTCGCGCTCGCGCGTGAGGAGGGCAGGCATGAGGGCAGGATCGACGTAGCCCTCGCCGCTTGCGACCTTCTCGATGGCGCGCAGGAGAGTCTGGTGCGGGGCTTCCTTCAGGATGTAGCCCTTCGCACCGGCCTCGAGCCCGCGGCCGAGAAGACTGCGCTCGCCGTACGCCGTGAAGATGAGCACCGCGGTGCCCGGCAGTCGCTCGGCGAGAACCTTGGTCGCCTCCAGGCCGTCCATCCCCGGCATGCGAACGTCCATGATCACGACGTTCGGGCGGCGCCTCTCGGCGATCGCCACGGCGCTGGCACCGTCCGACGCTTCGCCGACGACGCGGATCTGCGGCGAGCGGCTCAGCGAGAGTCGAAGCCCTTCGCGGACGACCTCATGATCGTCGGCGATCAGGCACGTGATCTCGTTTGGTGCTCCGTTTGTGGACACTGCGGCTTCCCCCAAGGCACGATGATAATCGGGTGAGAGGGCGTCACACTTTAGAGGGACTTCTCGTTGACCCGATTGGTGGCGCAAAACCGGGGGCGCTGACGATCGAGGGAGACCTCATCGTCGAGGTCGAATACGGAGGCGCGAGCGGTGACCAGATCGTCCTTCCGGGGTTCCTCGATCTGCATGTCTATGCGCCGGAAACCCTGATTGCTACAGGGGTCACTGGCTATTTACAGACCGCGCAACGACCCGTGGAGACGACCGACCCGCTCTGTCTCGGCCTGCACCTCGAGGGGCCGTTCCTGAACCCCGAGGCGGCAGGTGCGCTCCCCGTCGACGATCTCCTTCCGGTGGATCTCGATCTCCTAGGTGAATGGCTCGACCGCGGCGACGTGCGCCTCGTGACCATCGCTCCAGAGCTCGAATTCGGGCGTGACGCGATCCGGATCGTGGCCGAGCGGGCGGTCGCGGGAGTCGGCCATACACTCGCCAACGCCGCGACGGCGCGCGCCGCGATCGAGGCCGGAGCCCGGTTCGCCACGCACCTCTGGAACGCGATGGCGCCGCTCAAGGCGCGGGAGACAGGTCCGGTCGCGGCTCTGCTCCTGGACGAGCGCGTCACGGTCGGCCTCATCGGGGACGGGCGCCACCTGCATCCAGCGGTCGAAGCGTTGACCGTGCGGGCGGCCGGCGCCGGCAGGATCGCGCTCACGAGCGACCGTGTCGCACAGCCGCTGACGCCCGGCAACCATCTCGCCGGGGGCGACATCTCGGGAGCGGGGATCGTGGCGCGGTTCGCTCGCTTCGGGCTTTCCGAGGCCGCGACGATGGCGAGCCTCGTGCCTGCGCAGCTCCTCGGTCTCACCGACCGCGGGCGCCTCGAGCCCGGCTACAGAGCTGATCTGGCCGTGCTCGACGCCAGCCTGCGGCCTTTGGAAACGGTGTCTGCGGGGAAGACCGTATGGGCCCTGCGCTATCCTGAGAGCTGAGAGTTGGAAGAGATCCCGCCTAGTACCCACGCCCCGGGAAGCGGGGCGTGACCACTTTCCTGAAGATCCTCGCCGTTCTCCTGCTGGTCGCAGGGAACGCGTTCTTCGTCGCGGCCGAGTACGCGCTCGTTACCGCCAGGCGAACGCGGCTGATGGAGCTCGCCCACGAGGGCAACCGCCGCGCGAGGATCGCGCTCCGCATCATGGACGACCCCGTGCGCTTCATCGGCACGGTCCAGCTCGGGATCACAGCCTTCTCCATCGCCCTCGGCGCGATCGGCGAGCCGCTCGTGGAGCACTTCCTCGACCCGGCGCTCGCCCAGACCGTGTCCTTCATCCTCGCGTTCGCGATCGTTACGTACCTGCATGTCACCCTCGGCGAGCTCGTGCCCAAGGCCGTCGCCTTGACGAAAAACGAGAGCACCGCGCTCTGGGTCGCGCTCCCCGTCGAGGGCTTTTACATCGTCACGTATCCGATCGTCTGGTTCCTGCAGAAGTCGGCGAACGCGTTCACGAGCCTCTTCGGAATCCAGCCCGCGCCCGCGGGTGTCGTGATCGCGGACGAGGACGAGATCCGCATGATGGTCGCGGCCGCCGAGGACACCGGCGTGATCCACGAGGAAGAAGAGGAGATGCTCTACAAGGTCTTCGACTTCGCGGACAAGGAGGTCCACGAGGTGATGGTGCCGCGGCCCGAAGTCGTGGCGCTCTCCATCGACCTGCCACCGCACGAGTGCCTCGCAGCCGTCGTGGACTCGCCGTTCACGCGCTACCCGGTCTACCGAGGGTCCCTCGACGACGTCGTCGGTCTCCTGCACGTCCGCGACCTCTTCTCCGCCCTCTACGACCGCGGAATCGACAACGTGGTCCTCGAGGAGCTCGTTCGGCCCGCGCACGTCGTCCCTGAGACTAAGGACCTCGCCGCGATGCTCGCCGAGTTCCGGCGCCAGAACCAGCACATGGCTCTCGTCGTCGACGAGTACGGAGCCTTTCAGGGCATCGTCACGCTCGAGGACCTCCTCGAGGAGATCGTCGGCGAGATCGAGGACGAATACGACCTGCCCGACGAGTCCGTCGAGCGTCTCGATGAGCGCCACATACGGATCGACGGCACATTTCCCATCGACGACTTCAACGAGGAGTTCAAGGCCGATCTGCCGCAGGAGGACTACCACACCGTCGCAGGATTCGTGTTCGGGGAGCTCGGGCGCGCGGCCGAGAAGGGCGACGAGGTTCTGCACGACGGCATGCGGTTCCAGGTACTCGACGTCGACGGACCGCGTATTGAGCGGCTCGAGGTCGAGTTCCTCCCGGAGGATGAGCCCGAAGCCGAAGAAGTCACCGCCGCCGATTAGGATCCCTGGCTCCGTGGAGTTCGATCACATCGGCGTTCCTGCTGCCGCAGAGCAAAACGGCATGCGTTTTCCTCGAGTCGAAGCGCCTCTGGCTCACGAGCCCGGCCGACCACCCCTACCGGGTCGAATGGCTCTGGTATGAACCCGAGAGCCCCAAGGCCGAGGTGATCCGCACGGTGCCGCACGTCGCGTACCTGGTGGAGAGCCTCGAAGAGGCGATGAAAGGCGAGAAGACGATCGCCAAGCCGTTCGACGTCTTCGGGGAGGTTCGCGTCTCGTTCATCGAGGTGGACGGGGTACCGGTCGAGTTCGTTCAGCCGCTCTGACGTGGCCACCGGCTCGACCATGGGCACGCCCGAGAATTGCGCGCCGTTCGCGCGTCGCCTCGCCGCGGTCGTGTCGCAGCCCATGGAGATCACGAACGACGCCCAGCTCATCAACGACACGGTCATCCGCGATGGAGCGATGACCTGGGACCAGATCTGCACCCCTGCCTACGAGCGCTTCTGTCCGCCGCCGAGCGAGAGGCAGGGCGGGTGAGCTCTGCTGTCCGCTGGGGGTTCCTCTCCACCGCGCGGATCAACAGGCGGATCCTGGCCGCCGCCGAGAAGTCGGATCTCGCCGAGGTGGTCGCCGTCGCGAGCCGGGACGCAGACCGCGCCGAGGCGTACGCCGTCGAGCACGGCATTCCGCGCTCGCACGGGAGCTACGAGGCGCTGGTCGAGGACCCAGACGTGGACGCCGTCTACATCTCCCTCCCGAACTCCCTCCATGTCGAGTGGTCGGTGCGAGCCCTCGCCGCCGGCAAGCACGTCCTCTGCGAGAAGCCGCTCACGCGGAGCGCTGAGGACGCGGCGGAGGCATTCGACGCCGCCGAGCGCGCCGGCCGCATCCTCATGGAGGCCTTCATGTGGCGGCACAGCCCGCAGACGGTCAAGCTCGTCCAGCTTGTGGAGGGAGGCGTGATCGGCGAGCTCCAGCTCGTCCGGGCGACGTTCAGCTTCCCGCTCGAAGGCCGGCGCAACATCCGTCTCGATCCCGACCTCGACGGCGGCGCGCTCATGGACGTGGGCGCCTACTGCGTCAGCGCCGCCCGCCTTCTCGCGGGCGAGCCGGAGCGTGTCTACGGCGAGCAGTTGATCGGCGACTCCCGCGTCGACGTCCTCTTCACCGGCATCCTCCGCTTCCCGCGCGGTGTGCTCGCGGAGATCGATGCGGGCATGCACCTCCCAAGGCGCGACGGCCTCGAGGCGGTGGGGACCGAGGGCTCGCTCGTCATCCCCGACCCCTGGCTGGCCCAGCGCCTCGTCCTCCATCTGCGTCGCGGCGAGAGCCGGGAGGAGATCGCGCTTCCACCGTCGGATCCGTATCGACTCGAACTGGACAACATGTGCTCCGCGATCGCCGGCGAAGCCGAGCCGCTCCTCGGCCGCGACGACGCGGTAGGCCAAGCGCGAGCCCTCGAGGCGCTGTACCGGTCGGCCGACGAGGGCGCTCCCGTCACGCTGGTGTGACGGGTCGCGCACCGAAATCGCCAAGTAACAGACTGTTACTTGCTCCCGGAACCGCGGAAGTCGAGGCCGGATGCGCAGTGTTGGTCTCCGGGCTTTGTGACGAAATTGGCCTAGTAACAGTCTGTTACTAGGCCAACGCTGCTCTAGCCGCTCGTGAAGCCTCGCGTGTCGACGACGCGGAAGTCCGAGCCCTTGACCTTGCCGAGCGTGTGGAGTTGGTCGTTGTCCCAGCCGGGATTGGGCGCGCCGGTCAGGTACCAGCTGGAGCCGTTGTCGGCGACGATCATTCCGTAGCGCTTGAGTGCCTTGAGGACGACTCGGGCCTGGTAGGGAAGCCGGACACCGGATAGTTCGCCCGGAGCCGGAGGCGCAGGCCCATCGGCGGCAGTGACTTGCTCGTCAGGCTCGAGGCGAAGTGCCGTGCGGATAGACATAGGCGCGCCTGGACTGGCTCACGGTGAATCGGATGGCGTGGTCGATGTGGCCCGCTGCGACCTCCTCGTAGCGGACGAGGCCGGGGAGGCTCCAGATCGCGCCCGATCCCGCGCTCCATGGCGAAGGGTAGAGGCCGAAGAGCTCGTAGAGCGTGCAGGAGTCTGAGACGACGATGATCGCGTGCCGGTCTCCGTCCGACTCGTCGCCGCCCTCCATCGCGACGCCGTTCGGGATCGGGTACGGCCCCGCGTCGCTCTCGTGGTCGTAGTTGAAGTCCACCACCGAGGCCGCCTGCGAGGAGTCGACCACCGTGTTCGGGATCCCGATCGGCGCGCCTTCCCAAAGCCCGGCGCCGAAGTCGGCGTGAACCGGGAGCCGGGCGCCGATCGCGCGGACGACCTTCTTCGAATTCGAGCGAAGGGGGAGCTGGCCGACCGGCTTGTTCCAGACGTTCGTCTCCGGAAAGAGCGGGCAGCCGCGTCCGGAAGTGGCACGGGAGCCGCCGAGGCGGGCACAGTGATGAAGAGAACGACTGCAAAGACGGCGAGGAGCCTCGATCTCGTTTTCGGCCTTCCCCGCCGGCCGGTCAATCCCTCATGACGGGTGAAATCCGTTGCTCAAGCGCGCGGACGGCACCAACCTCAGGCACGCGAGCCCGGGCGAGCACCGCTTCGCCATCTCGGACCAGAGCTCGTTCCACAACTTTCACCTGCTCGGCCCCGGAGTGAGCAAGAAGACGGCGATCGACTTCATCGGCAGCCCAGCTGGAAGGTCACGCTGCAGGTCGGCACCTACTAGTTCCGCTGCGACGCGCATCCGAAGCCGATGCACGGCAGCTCCGGCGTCTCCTAGGCGACGTCTTCGGGCTCGATCCGGCCGCCGGCGATCCGCCAGCCTGCGAGCTCGCCGGTTCGCAGCGAGAGGATTAGGTAGGGCTTGCCTTCCCAGAGGCCGATGTTCTCCACGTCGGTGCGCGACGGACGCGGGGGACTCGAGACATGCGAGTGAAAGACGGCGAGGTCGTAGCCGTCGTCCTCCAAAAACCACGTGTCGGGCGGCACCTGCAGCTCGTAGCGGTACGGGCTCTCGGAGACGTTCGTGCCCGGGATATAGCGCTCGGCCTCGCCGTCTCTGAAGACGACGACTCCGCAGGCTTCGTTCGGGCTTTCCGCCTCGGCGTGCTCGACGAGCGCCGAGCGCACCGCCGGCGGGACTACCACCAGAGGTGTTCTTCCATCGTCCGCGGGCCTTCCGTCCAGAAATCGGCGGAGAGGTACTTCCAGCCGGCGTCGGCGAGCACGGCGACGACGACCGCGTCCTCGTCGAGCTCGGCCGCGATCCGCCGGGCCACGTGGACGACGGCGCCCGAGGAGACGCCCGCGAAGATCCCCTCGCGGTCGAGGAGGGCGCGCAGGCCGGCGAGCGACTCGTCGTTGGAGACGAGAATCTTCCGGTCGAGCCGCGAGACGTCGAGGATCGGGGGCACGTAGCCGTCTGCGAGCGAGCGGAGGCCATAGACGAGGTCGCCCTGGAAAGGCTCTGCGGCGGCGACCAGGACATCGGGGAAGGTCTCCCGCAGCCGCTCGCCGGCACCCATGAGCGTGCCGCCCGTACCGAGGCCCGCGACGAATGCATCGACGCGGGGCAGCGCCTCGGCGATCTCAGCGCCCGTGCCCTCGTAGTGGGCGCGCGGGTTGGCCTCGTTGGCGTACTGGTTGAGCATGAAGTAACGGGCGTCGCCCTCCGCGAGGCGAAGCGCGTGGCGAACGGCGCCGTTCGAGCCCTCGCTTCCGGGCGAGAAGACGACCTTGGCGCCGTAGAGCTCGAGCATGCGCACGCGCTCGGGCGTCGAGTTCTCGGGAAGGACGCAGGTCAGCGGATAACCCTTGAGCTTCGCCACCATCGCGAGCGAGATGCCGGTGTTGCCGCTCGTCGGCTCGAGGAGCTCGCGTCCGGGCTCGAGCTCGCCCGAGGACTCCGCGGCCTCGACCATCGTCTTCGCGATCCGGTCCTTGATCGACCCGGTCGGGTTCTGGCCCTCGAGCTTGGCGTAGAGCCGTGCCCCCCCTTCCGGGCTGATCCGAGAAAGCTCGACGAGTGGAGTGCGGCCGATCGTCTCGAGCAGAGACGGCGTCAGCGTCCGCTCGCCCCCGGCCATCGCCGGCAGGAGGATGACCGACGTTCCGTCGCCCACGGGTGTCTCCAGGCCGTCGAGGGTGCGAACGTCCTCGTTGTTCACGTAGACGTTCACGAACGGGGCGATCTCATTTCCGTTCTCCAGCACCTGGCTGCCGAGACCGGGGAAGCGCTCGGCAAGGTCGGCGAGGAGCTCGCGGACGGTCGAGCCGGAGGCGTCGACCTCCCGTGCGCCGCCGACCGAATCGCGGAGTGTGGGCGGGATGCGGACGCGGGTCACGAGGTTACGTGCGTCCTTCCGCCCTGGCAGAACTCGACGTAGTCGATGTAGCCCGTGATCGTGGGGTTCTCGCCGCAAACCGGGCACTCCGGGTCGCGGCGGAGGGAGATCTCCGTGAAGGTGCCGTCGAGGGCGTCGAACATCTGCAGCCGGCCGACGAGCGGATCGCCGATCCCGAGCGCGAGCTTCAGCGCCTCGTTCGCCTGCAGGGAGCCGACAACGCCCGGAAGGACGCCGAGGACGCCGCCCTCGGCGCAGCTCGGGGCGAGCTCGGGCGGCGGCGGCTGCGGGAAGAGACAGCGGTAGCAGGGGCCCTCGTGCGGCTTGAAGACCGTCACCTGGCCCTCGAAGCGGTAGATCGAGCCGTGCACCACGGGGATGCCGTGCCAAACCGAGGCGTCGTTCAGGAGATAGCGCGTGGGGAAGTTGTCCGCACCGTCAACGATCACGTCCCAGCCCTCGCCGAGGATCCGGTCGATGTTTTCGGACGTGAGCCGCTCCTTGAAAACCTTGACGTTGACGTCCGGGTTCAGCGCCTCGATCGTCCGCTTGGCCGAGTCGGCCTTGGGCTCGCCGAGACGGTCGGTCGAGTGGACGATCTGGCGCTGAAGGTTCGTCTCGTCGACCACGTCGTCGTCGACGATCCCGATCGTCCCGACGCCCGCGGCCGCGAGGTAGAGCGAGGCCGGCGAGCCGAGCCCGCCCGCGCCGATGAGGAGGATGCGCGACTGGAGAAGCCTGAGCTGCCCCTCCTCGCCGACCTCGGGGATCAGGAGGTGGCGGCTGTAGCGGCGGCGCTTGGCCGCGTCGAGCGCCTGGGGAACCTCGTAGGGAAGGCCGTTTCGCTTCCAGTCGGTGAAGCCGCCCGCGAGGGAGACGACGTTCTCGTAGCCGAGCTCCTCGAGGGTTTTCGCGGCGAACGCGGAGCGGTTTCCGGCGGCGCAGTAGAGGAGCACCTTGCTCGACTTGTCCGGGACGGCGCGCTCGATGCGGGACTCCAGGTTGCCGCGCGGCACGTGCACCGCGCGGGGAAGGTGCCCTTCGTCCCATTCGTCGCGTTCGCGCACGTCCACGACCGCGACGGAGCTCTCGGACAGGAACTCCTGCGCGGCGGAGGCATCGACTTCGTCGATCTCGGACTTGGTCTGCTGCAGCAGCTCGCGGTAGGTCGGCATAACTTCACGAAATATAGCAACTTGGCCCCGGCTGCCCAGAGCGCGCGGGCTACGCTCGGCACGTGTCTCCGCGCACCCGCATTCGGCTGATCGTGGGGGCTCTGGCCCTCGTCGCCGCTGCCGTCGTCGCGGGTGTCGCCCTCATCGGCCGCGGGGACGGGAGCCCCGGCGAGAAGCCGCCCGTCCTCGAGCTCAGCGTCGTCCTCGGCGACGACTCCGAGGCCCAGGCCCTCCGCACCGCCGAACGCGCCTACGACAGTGGCCAGATCGAGGACGCGCGCGCGCAGTTCGCGGCCTTGCTCCGCGACCACCCGAGCTCGCTCGAGGCCGCTGTCGGAGCCGCGGTCGCCGCCTGGCCGGACGGCACGCTCGCACGGCTGCGGGAGCTCGCGGCCTCACATCCCGAAAGCGCCCTTGTCCACCTGCACCTCGGGCTCGTGTTCTACGCCCAGGGCCAGCAGGACGAGGCGACGGCGGAGTGGCGCAAGGCCTTCGAGGTCGAGCCCGACTCTCAATCCGCGGTGCGGGCCGGAGACCTCCTTCATCCGGAGATGGCTCCCGGGCTCCCGTCGTTCTTCACCGCGCTGGAGCCGCCCGACGGCCTCACCGGCAAGTCGGCGCAGGCGCAACTCGACACGCTCCAGGCGGCGGCCCGTCAGGGCGGCGCCGACGAGTGGATCCTCTACGGCACGGCGTTGCAGCGGGTGGGCAAGCCGATCTCGGCGCGCGCCGCCTTCGACCGCGCCCTCGAGCTCGCGCCCGACTGGTTGGACGCCAAGGTCGCCGCCGCGGTTGGGCATTTTGACAAGGACGATCCCTCGGCCGCGTTCTCCCGCCTGGGCCCGTTGGCACGCGACAATCCCGATTCCGCCCTCGTCCGCTTCCATCTCGGCGTCCTTCTCCTCTGGATCAGAGACATCGAGGACGCGCGCGCACAGTTGGAGAAAGCCGCAGCTACCATGCCTGAAAGTCTCTACAGCCGGGAAGCAAAATCGCTTCTTTCCCGTCTTGAAGGCATTGGGACCTAGCGTCTAAGAAATAGTCCGGTCGGCCCATGGCGAACTGTCCGGTCGCCGTGCAAGAGTCGCGCGACACAAGGGTGGGATCTGGCACAGATAGGCCGTTGACAAATCGGGGGCCGTCAATACGGTCAGAGGAGGGGTCAGCTTGCAGGAGGGGAGAGGGAATGGTGGGAAAGGCGTGACGCTTGACGATGACGCCACCAAGGCGCTCGTCCGTCAGGGACAGGAGGCCGGCTTCCTGACGCAGGAGGAGGTCGCGCTCGCGCTCGACGAGCTGGAGCTGGACACCGTCCAGGTCGACGAGTTCTATCGGCAGCTCGACGAGCTCCATATCGAGGTCGTCGAGGCCGAGCCCGAGGAGGAGGAGGAACCCACCAAGGTGCAGCCCGACGCGGCCGAGGTCTCGACCGACTCGCTCCAGCTCTTCCTCAAGGACATCGGCAAGGTGCCGCTCCTGACCGCCGCGCAGGAGGTCGAGCTCTCGAAGCGGATCGAGCGCGGCGACCACCGCGCGAAGCAGCAGATGGTCGAGGCGAACCTCCGCCTCGTCGTCTCGATCGCGAAGAACTACCGCAACCAGGGCCTGCCTTTCCTCGACCTCATCCAGGAGGGGACGATCGGGCTCGTTCGCGCGGCGGAGAAGTTCGACTACCGCAAAGGCTTCAAGTTCTCCACCTACGCGACGTGGTGGATCCGGCAGGCGGTCGCCCGTGCGCTGGCCGACAAGGCGCGCACGATCCGCATGCCCGTCCACGTCGTCGAGAGGCTGAACAAGATCGGCCGCGTCGAGCGCAAGCTCCTCGCCGAGCTCGGGCACGACTCGACGGCGGACGAGATCGCGCGCGAGCTGGAGATCGACCGCGAAGAGGTCGAGCAGATCCGGCGAAGCGCCCAGGCGCCCATTTCGCTGGAGAAGCCGGTCGGCGACGAGGAAGAGTCCGAGTTCGGACACTTCCTCGCCGATCAGAATGCCGCTGCGCCCGATGAGGCAGCCGAGACCACGCTGCGCAAGGAGACTCTCAAGCGGATCCTGTGCGCGCTCTCGCCTCGCGAGCGGCGCGTCCTCGAGCTTCGCTACGGCCTCGACGGCCAGCACCCGCGAACGCTCGACGAGGTCGGGCGGACGTTCAACGTCACCCGCGAGCGCGTGCGGCAGATCGAGAACCAGAGCCTGAAGAAGCTCCAGGCGCTGGCGGAAAGCCAAAAGCTCAGAGACGTCGCGGCCTAGTTAGAGTCTCGGGCCGTGGCGGACGGTCCGGAGCAGGCCTGGCTGGAGGAGCTTTACGAGCTCCTCCGCATCCCGAGCGTGAGCGCGGACCCGGCGCACGCCGACGATGTGCGGCGCGCCGGCGAGTGGGTCTGCGACTTCGTGCGAGCCTCCGGCGGCGAAGCGGGGCTCGTGGAAACGTCCACCTTTCCGCTCGCGATCGGGGAGATCCCCGCGTCGAACGGAAACGGCGACGCGCCCACGGTCATGCTCTACGGCCACTTCGACGTTCAGCCGCCGGCGCCGCTCGACCTGTGGGAGTCCGATCCCTTCGAGCCCGAGATCCGCGACGGCTACCTTTACGCGCGCGGCTCGGTGGACGACAAGGGGAACTCGTACCTTCTGCTGAAGGCGGCGGAGCTGCTCTCGCGCGAGGGCGAGCTCCCGGTCAACGTGCGCGTCGCCTTCGACGGGGAGGAGGAGACGGGCGGCCACTCGATCGTCAAGTTCCTCGAAGCCGACGAGCGCGGGGCGGACGCCTGCATCATCTTCGACAGCGGCATGCCTCGCGAGGATGTGCCCTCCTTCGACCTCGGCACCCGCGGGCTCATCTACTTCCACGTGCGCCTGACGAGCGGCGAGCGAGACCTCCATTCCGGGATGTTCGGCGGCGCCGCGCTGAACGGCGTGCACGCGCTTATGCAAGCGCTCGAGGCCGTCGTCGCCGTTCCGGACGAGCTGCGCGCTGGAGTCGCACCCGCGACCGAGGAGGAGCGGCGCTCCTGGAAGGAGCTCGACCCGGGCGCGGACGTCCTCGCCGCCGAGGGCGCTCGTCCGATGGACACCGCGGCGGCCGAGGAGTTCTACCTCCGTACGTTGGCCGGCCCCGCCGTGGACGTGAACGGCCTCGTCGGCGGCGAGCCGATCCTGCAGAAGACGGTGCTCCCCGTCGGGGCCGAGGCGAACGTCTCCATCCGTCTGGCCCCCGGTCAGGATGTCGACGAGATCGCCGGAGCCTTCGAGCGGCTTCTCCGCGACGCGGCCCCCGAGGGCTCCGACCTCGAGATCAAACGGCTGTCCTCGGCGCCGGCTGGGCTCATCTCACCCGAAACGCCCGCCGTCAAGCTGGCGCAGGACGCCTTCGAGAAAGCGCTCGGGAGGCGCCCGCTCCTGCTCAGAACCGGCGGCACGCTCCCGATCGTGCCAGCGCTCGCCGACAACGGTATTCCGACGATCCTCACGGGCTTCTCGCTCCCCGGCGCCAACGTGCACTCGCCGAACGAGCGCCTCCTTGCGCGCTACATCCCGCTCGGCGTCGCCGCCGCGCGCGAGACCCTGCTCGCCTTCAAAGAGCTCTAGCTAGACGAGGGCGGTTTCGTCCGCGGACGGGTGGGCGTGCCCGTGCTCGGGCACGAGCCATTCGTGGCCGAACCGCCGCATCGCGTCGATGATCGGCAGAAGCGCCTCGCCCTTCCCGGTCAGGGAGTAGTCCACGCGGCGGCGGGCGCTCGTCCGCTGGATGATCTCTTCCTGCTCGAGGACGCGCAGCCGCTCGGAGAGGGTGCGCGGGCTGATGCCGGGGCACGAGCGCTCGAGCTCGGAAAAACGACGGGGCCCCTCGGACAGGTCGTGAACGATTACCGCGGTCCATTTGGCGCCGATGATGTCGGCCGTACAGGCGACCGAGCAGTTGGCGTCGTGGACAGGACGCATCGTGCGCATGCGCTCATTGTACCCCGAGGCTCCCTAGTCCCAAGGGGGCGGGCTGTGCACCCACCTGCCGCCCGCCATCGTCGCAACCACGCCGAGGTCGGAAAGTTCTTCTGGCGGGCACTCGAACGGGTCGCCGTCGAGGACGACGAGGTCGGCGAGCTGGCCCGGCACAAGGCGGCCGCGCCGGCGCTCGGCTCCTTCGAGCCAGGCCGGGGCGACGCAGGTCGCGTGGACAGCCTCCTCAACCGTGACTCGCTGCTCCGGATGCCAGGCCGGCCTGTCGTCGATCGTGCGGAGGACTCCGGCGGCGATGCCTGCGAGCGGGTCGAGCTCCTCGATCGGCGCGTCCGAGCCGTTGGCGATATGCGCGCCGGCGTCGAGGAGCGAGCGGTAGGCGTAGGCGCCCTCGGTCAGGTCGCCCCAGAAGCGGTCGGCGAGGTCGCGGTCGGAGGGCGCGTGGCTGAACTGCACGGAGGCCGCGACGCCGAGCTCCTCGAAGCGCGGCACGTCCTCCGGCGCAAGGAGCTGGGCGTGCTCGATGCGTGGACGAAGCGCGCGCGGCCGCCACTCCTCCTGCGTCGCCTCGAAGGCGTTGAGCGCCTCCCGGTTCGCCAGGTTGCCGATCGCATGGACCGCGACCGGGAAGCCCGCGCGCGCAGACCGGCTGACGATGTCCTCCAGCTGGGCCCGGCTCGTGATCTCGACCCCCGAGCCGTCCAGCATGCGCGCTGTCTGGGAGCCGAGCGTGCCGTCCATGAAGGCCTTGATGTAGCCGACCCTGAGGAACGGGTCCCCGAGGCCCGACGAGATGCCGATCTCCGCGAGCCGGTCGACATGGTCGTGCGGGAGTGACTGCCAGACCCGCAGCGTGAGGGCGCCTTCCCGCTGGAGCTCCTGGAAGACGGCAAGCGCTCCGAGCCAGCCGTCCTTGTCGTGGATCGCGACGACGCCGCGGGAGTTCGCGAGCCGGACTCCCTCGCGCGAGGCGTCCACCATCTCCTCGTGGGTGGGGCGCACGTAGACGTCGCGGAAGTGCCACGCGCATTCCTCCCGCAGGACTCCGGTCGGCTCGCCCTGCTCGTCGCGCTCGACGACTCCACCGGGAACCTGGAGGTCGCCGTTCGCTTTTGCGAGCGCGGCCGAGTTCAGCCAGAGCGAGTGGTAGTCGCGCGCCATGAGCGCGGCCGGGACGTCGCCCGTGACGGCGTCCAGGGCTTCCCTCGTAGGCTCGACGGCAGGAGACCAGTCGCCGCTCCGCCACCCAAGGCCGCGGAGCCAGCGTCCTTCGGGAACCGACCCGACCGCGCCGCCGATGCGCGCGAGCGCTTCGTCCAGCGAGCGGGTGCCCTCGAGGCGTACCTGGCGCTGGGCGAGCGCCCAGGTCGGGAAATGGACGTGGGCGTCCGTGAATCCGGGAAGGACGCAGCGGCCCCCGAGGTCCACGCGATCGGGGCTTGCGAGGGCGGTCTCGTGCGTGCCGACCCCGCCGGCCACTAGCTCGCTGGCGATCGCCAGGGCGCCCGCCTTCGGCAGCGAGGGGTCGAGGGTGCGGATCGTGCCGTTCTCGAGGATCACGCCTGCAATCCAATCGGACCCGGCCGGAAGATGGGGAAAGGGATACGGCTATGGACGCGTGCTCATGGAGCGGGCGGCGCCCAGCCAGCGACCTCGGGGAAGACCCCGCCCGCGTCGCCGCCGGGCGAGAACTCCGCGGTCACGTTCGAGACTGCCTCCACCTTCCCGACACGCGGCACGACTCTGAGAAACAGAACCTGATCGGCTGCGGGCCAGCCTGCCGTGATCCAAGTGCGGTCCGGCGAGGTGACGAGGTTCGAGATCCGCCCGGGGCCCTCCAACATCCGCGTGTCGGGCATGAGCCGACAGGCGCCCGCGATTGTGCAGTCGGAACGGAAGAGCGTGGTCGAGTCAGTTCGGGGGTCGTAGTCCGCATAGAGCACGCCGCCGTAATTGAGGATGGCCGTGTCGAGGAGGACGTGACTGTGCGGCAGCTCCAAGAACGGCGCCGGGTCTCCTCGGCGGAAGACGATGACGCGCGACGAGGTCGAGACGGCGAGCCGGTTCCCCAAGAACTCGAGCTCGCGGACGCCCTTCACGACCGCGGTCCGCCAGAGCTGGCCCCGAGTGTCGGCGTCGACCACATGGACACGCCCTAGGGCGTCGGCGTAGGCGAGCACGTGGGAATCCGGCTTCCAGGCCGGGGCAATCGGGGCGACCCCGTCGGCGACGACCACGTCCGGCGAGCCGTCCCCCGCGACGACGTGCAGCGTGTCGCCCCCGCGGTAAGCGATCCGGGTGTCCAACCCGATCCCCGACCACCGCGGGTCGCGGACCGGTTCCGTCCGCGAGAGCGACCAGCGCGGCTCGCCGCTCTCGGAGTCGAGGGCGACAAGCTGGCGCCCTCGAGTCGCGACGACGAAAAGCCCACGGGGGGACCACGACGCGTCGTCGTAGTCGCCCAGCAACCGCTTCGAGCCGTCCTCGTGCACGACCCACGGCCCTTCCGGAGACAGAACGAGCAGGCGGCCGGGGGCGGGCAGCTTCACGAGCGCTGGCCGCGAAGGCTCGCGCCCGACCGCGTCGCGGAAGCGATCGACGACCGCCATGCCGGGCGGTGTCAGCGCCGCGACCAGGATCGCGCCCGCGGCCACGAGCGCGACCAGCGGCCCGTGGCGCCTTCGCGTCCGGGGGATCCGCTCGCGCGACTCGAATGCTGCGTCGACGGTTGTCCACGCGCGCTCGGCCGCGCCGGCCTCGTCGGGGAGCGGGACCTGCCGGAGAGCGCTCCGCACGCGGTCTTCGCTCACGAAGTCTCCGTCGTGACGCGCTCCTGCAGGGCGTCCAGCCCGCGCCGGAGACGCGAGTTGACAGTGCCGCGCGGAAGCTCGAGGAGGTCCGCGATTTCTCCCGGCGAGTAGTCGAGGACGTAGCGGAGGACGACGACTGCGCGGTGGTCCGGGGAAAGCGCCGCGAGCGCGGACATCGTCTCGGTGTTGAGGTCGTCCGGCAGCCGGTCCGGGCGCGCAGGCGTGACGGCGAGCTGCTCGTCTCCCACTTCCCGCCGGAGAGCCCGCGCGCGCGTCCAGTCGATCGCCCGGTTCACGACGATCCGGTGCAGCCAGGGCCCGAAGGGCCGCCGGCGGTCGAAGGTGTCGAGTGCGCGAATCGCGGAGAGAAACGCTTCCTGGGCGATGTCCTCGGCCGCGGCGGCGTCGTGGACAACGAGGTAGGCGGCCCGGTAGGCGCCGGACCAGTGGTGGCGGAACAGGGCCTCGAGGTCCGAGGCCGATCCGGCCTGGGCGGCACGCACCCAGGCACGTTCCTCGCGGCCCGTTCCTGCCATGGCGTGCCGACTATACGAGCCTGTGCCCCCAAGAAGTCCATCCGAGACCTACGCGCGCGCCCGGCCGCGAGGTCCATACCATTCCGGCCATGGACGCCCTCCTGATCATCGACTTCCAGAACGACTTCACGCCGGGCGGCGCGCTGCCGGTCGCCGACGGCGATCGGATCGCGGGGCCGATCAACAAGCTTCTTGACCGCTTCGACCTCGTCATTGCCACGCGTGACTGGCATCCGGCCGACCACGGCTCGTTCGCGGGCGTGGAGGTCGACCCCGCGAAGTGGCGCGGCGCCGACCCGCCGTCCATCTGGCCGGTGCACTGCGTGGCGGGAACGCCCGGCGCCGAGCTCCATCCGGACCTGGAGCAGGCCAAGGTCGACGTCGTGATCGACACGGGCCAGGACCCGAACAGCCAGGGATATTCCGGCTTCCAGGACACCCGACTCGGCGATCTCCTTCGGGAGCGGGGAGTGGCCGGCCTCTTTGTCGCCGGCCTCGCGACCGACTATTGCGTGAAGCACACCGTGCTCGACGCGCGACGCGAGGGCTTCGACGTCACCGTGGTCGAGGATGCCGTGCGTGGAGTGAACGTCGAGCCGGGCGACTCGGAGCGCGCGCTTCAGGAGATGGAGGATGCGGGCGCCCGCCTCGCCACCTCAGACGAGATCCTCGCCGAGCGCGCCTAGTTCGCGAGCGTCCGCGCGATGCGCATGACGGCGTAGGCCTGGCGGTTCGCCTTGTGCTTGGAGAGCGCCCCCGGCGCCAGCTCGACCACAAACGAGCTCGTGCCGGCGAAGCGGTGGTTTTGCCAGTTCGGGGCGGTGCCGTGCGGCCAGCGGATCTTGGCAAAGGTCATGTTCGAGAAGCGCGCGAACTTCTTCGCCGCCGGCACGCTCTGCCCCCACGCCCGGACAAGGGTCTGCGGCTGGTGGTACCAGATCGTCAGCTCCGGCCGGAGGTCCTTGACGAGCCTCCGCACCGTACGGGTCTCGGGCTCGGACCACGGACGTGGGCCCGAGTACTCGGGATCCCAGCGGCTTCCGATCGGGATCCATTCCGAGCCGAAGTTCCGGTTCAGGTCGACGCCGCGGCCGTTCTGGCGCACGCCGAGCTTGCGCCCGTCCGGGTTCACGCAGTGGATCACCCAGAGGTCGAAGCTGCCCGGCGGCTTGCGGCGGACGAGGTTGTGCGTGACCGCGCTCCCGGCGCATTCGTTTCCATGGATGCAGCCAACGACGAGCACCTTGTGCGGGCTCGTCGGATCCCCGAGGCGGTGCACCTTGATGGGGCGGTCCTGGGTCGAGTGGCCGACGACTTCGGTGCCGGTGCTGGGCCCCGAGGAGGCAAGCGCGACTGCGGAGAGCAGGATCTCGATTCCCATTGATCTCTTGTACGCGGACCGCCGACCGGGAGGTTCACGTACCCCCTGAGTGCGCACAATCCGCCCGATCATCCTGACGTTTGCTCTCTGCGGCTTCGCCACGCCGTCGGCGAACGAGGGCGCGCCGCCCCCTGCACCGAGGGAGCGGGCCATGCAGTGGCGCGATTCCCGCGCGGTCGGGATGCCGGCCGCAGGAAGGCTCGTGCGCGGCGTGCAGCTCCCGGCGGCAGGCCCTCGCTTCTTCACGTGGGATCCGTTGCTCCATCGCCGCCCCGACCGGCCCGGGAGGAGGTGGGGGACGGACTTCCTCGTCCGCAGGGTCCTCGGCGTCGTCGCGGGTTACGCAGAGGCGCATCCGTCCGCGCCGCGCCTCGGGATCGGCGACCTCAGCCGTCGGCGGGGAGGCCCGTTCGGCCCTCGCCACGCGTCCCATCAGAACGGGCTCGACGTCGACGTCTACTACCCACGGCGAGACAAGCGCGAGCGGCCGCCGCTCGTCGCGAGCCAGATCGAGCACCGGCTTGCCCAGGATCTCGTCGATCGCTTCGTCACCGCAGGGGCCTCGCTCGTCTTCGTCGGCCCGAACACGAGGCTCACTGGCCCGCCGGGGGTCGTCGAGGTCCTATGGAATCACGACAACCACCTGCACGCGCGGTTCGAAAATGCCGACCGCACCTAGAATTGGGATGTGCCGTGGGACCCTCTTTCCGAGGAACAGCGTGAGATTCGCGAGCTCGTCCGCACCCTGACGCGGGAGCGGATCGCTCCCCGCGCGGCCGAGATCGACGAGTCGGGCGACTTCCCGTGGGACATGGTCGAGCTCCTGCGCGAGCACGAGATCTTCGGGCTCGCCTTTGACGAGGGCCACGGCGGCGCGAACGCGGGTGCATTGATGCTGCTCGTCGCCGTTGAGGAGATTTCCAAGGCCGATGCGACAGTCGGCCTCATCCTCGCCGTGCAGGAGCTGAGCTCCCTCGCGCTCCGCCTCGCGGGCACCGAGGAACAGCAGGACCGCTTCCTGTCGAAGGTCGCGAGCGGCGAGTGGATCGCCGCCTATGCGCTGACCGAGCCCGGCTCCGGTTCGGATGCCGCCGCGATGCGCACGGAGGCCAGGCGCGAAGGCGACGAGTACGTGCTCAACGGCTCGAAGCGCTTCATCACGAACGCGGGGGTCGCGCACCTCTACACGGTGTTCGCGAAGACCGACCCGTCGGCGGGCCACGATGGCATCTCGTGCCTCATGGTCGAGGCCGACGCACCCGGGTTCGAGATCGGCCGCATCGAGCCTAAGCTCGGGATCAAGGGCTCGACCACCGGCGAGATCTTCTTCAGCGATTGCCGCGTACCGGCCGCGAATCTCGTCGGGAGCGAGGGCGACGGCTTCAAGATTGCGATGCGGGTCCTCGACCGCTCGCGGCCCGGAATCGCAGCGCAGGCACTCGGGATCGCCCAGGGCGCGACGGACTACGCTCTCGACTACGCCCAGTCGCGGGAGACCATGGGCAAACCCATCGTCGAGCACCAGATGATCGCCGCGAAGCTCGCGGACATGGAGACGAAGTGCGAGGCGGCGCGCGACCTTCTCTACAAGGTCGGGGTCATGATCGATGAGGACGCGCCCGACCTGACCAAGTACTCCGCGATGGCCAAGCTGCTCTGCTCGGACGCGGCCATGGAGGTCACCGTCGACGCCGTGCAGATCCTGGGCGGCTACGGCTACATCAAGGAGTACCCGGTCGAGCGCATGATGCGCGACGCCAAGATCACGCAGATCTACGAGGGCACGAACGAGATCCAGCGACTCGTGATCGCGCGCGAGATGGTGCGCGAGAACCGCTCGTCTGCATTCACCGAGGTCGGCTGAGCCCTCTCTACGACGCGATCGTCGTCGGGTCGGGGCCGAACGGCCTCGTCGCGGCGGTCACGCTCGCCCGGGCTGGCAAGCGCGTGCTCGTCCGCGAAGCGGAGGACACGTTCGGCGGCGGGACGCGCTCCGCCGAGCTGACCCTGCCGGGCTTCGTGCACGACGTCTGTTCGTCGATCCATCCCTTCGTGCCGGGGTCGCCCGTTCTGCGGGAGCTGCCGCTCGCCGACCACGGCTTCGAGCTGATCCAGCCCGACGCGCCGCTCGCACACCCGCTCGACGACGGCACCGCCGTGGTGCTCGAGCGCTCTGTCGAGGCGACCGCCGCAGGACTGGGGCCCGACGGCGAGGCGTACCGGCGGCTGCTCGAGCCTCTCGCGGCCGACTGGCCGAAGCTGGAGGCGGCGGTTCTGGGGCCTCTGACGGCGCTGCCCTCCCATCCGCTGGCTCTGTCGCGCTTCGGGCGGCATGCGGCCCGGTCGGCGACCGGCCTCGCCGCGCGCACCTTCTCGGGTGAGCGGGCGCGCGCATTGTTCACGGGCTGCGCCGCGCACTCGATGGTGCCCCTGGAACGGAGCCCGACTGCCGGCTTCGGGCTCGTTCTCCTCCTCAGCGGGCACCTCTTTGGGTGGCCGTTCCCGCGCGGAGGCTCGCAGCGCATCGCCAACGCGCTCGTCTCGGTCCTCCGCGAGCTCGGCGGAGAGCTCGAAGCGGATGCACCGGTCGATTCCCTGGACTCTCTGCCACCCGCGCGCTCGTTCTTCTGCGACGTGAGCCCGCGCGAGCTCGTCAGGCTCGCGGAGCGCCGCCTACCGCGCGACTACGTGCGTCGCCTGGGCCGCTTCCGCCATGGGCCGGCCGCCTTCAAGGTCGACTATGCGCTCGACGGGCCGATCCCGTGGACGGCGGCCGCGTGCGCGCGTGCCGGCACCGTCCACCTCGGCGGAACCCTGCAAGAGATCGCCGAGTCGGAGCGGGCGCCATGGCGAGGCCGGCACGCGGAGCGCCCCTTCGTCCTCCTCGCGCAGCACAGCCTTTTCGACCCGAGCCGCGCCCCGGATGGGAAGCACACTGCGTGGGCCTACTGCCACCTGCCGAACGGATCCGACGTCGACATGACAGAGCGGATCGAGGCGCAGATCGAGCGCTTCGCCCCCGGGTTCGGGAGGCGGGTGCTCGCCCGCAACGTCCTGCCCCCGTCGGCGCTCGAGGCGCGGAACCGCAATCTCGTCGGAGGAGACATCAACGGAGGTGCCGCGACGCTCTGGCGCCTCGCCGCGCGGCCGGTGACCAAGCTCAACCCCTATGCAACGCCCGCCCGTGGGGTCTACCTCTGCTCGGCGTCCACTCCTCCCGGAGGAGGCGTGCACGGGATGTGCGGATTCCTCGCGGCGCGCTCGGCGCTCGAGAAGGGGCTCTAGCTACGCCTAGGTGGGGTCGGTGGCGCGCATGGCCGCCTTGTGCGCGCGCTTCTTCGCCTGGTAGTTCAAGAGAGCCTCGACGGAGTCGACGTCGCCGAGCGTGGGATGGCTCGGGGCGACGTCTTCCCAGCCCGGTGGCTTGATCCCGAAGCGCTTCCCCAAAATCGCGATCAGCGACCGCGCCTTCATCGGGCCGATTCCCGGCAGGTCGAGAAGGCGCTGCTCGAGATCCCTGCCGTCGCTCGCCTCGGTCCAGATGCGAGCGGCGTCCCCGTCGTAGTCTGTGGCGACGGCGGCGCAGAGCTCCTGCGTCCGCATCGCCATCGTCCCGGGGAAGCGATGAAGCGCTGGCCGCTCCCGAAACGCACTGTCGAGCTCGCCCGGGTCCATGCCCGCGATCGCGCTCGCGTCGAGGGTGCCGATCCGCCGCTTGAGGTCGAGCGGACCCGAAAAGGCCTTCTGCACGGGCACCTGCTGGTCGAGGACGAAGCCGATGAGAAGCGCGAGCGGCTCCTCGGCGAGCAGCGCGTCGGCCTCGTCGTTGCCGGTGAAGTGGAGCCGGGTGGGTGCCTGTGCCGTCATCCATGTCGATCCTAGCGCGTACGTCTTTCTACGCAAACCCTCTTCTTTCTGATGCGTTTCGTCCCAGCGGCGCGACGATCTCGCTCCTAGGCTGGGGTGGGAGGAGGAACGAGAACCCAACGTACGACCAAGCCCGTCCCGGTAGGCCTCCGCCCGCGCGATACGCTGGAACGGTGAGCGCGCTCGCCCTGTTCAGCCCTACCGTCCGCCGCTGGTTCGAGCAGACCTTCGACGCGCCGACGACCGCTCAGGAGCACGGCTGGCCGGCGATCGCGTCCGGCAAGCACACGCTGATCCAGGCGCCGACGGGCTCAGGGAAGACCCTTGCGGCC
>DATHAA010000010.1:0-9739 GCA_035296905.1 Gaiellaceae bacterium | reverse complement strand
CGGTCGCGAGGAAGGTGCCGTAGCAGGTCTGGCACACGCCGGTCTCGGCGCGGCACTTCAGGACCGAGCGCACCGGCAGCTTCGCGCTGTCGTCCTCGAGCGCCTCCGCGATCTCGCGGAGGCGGGGAGCCGTGATCGGCTCGCCCTTCTCGGCCACGACCGTCTTCCCCGGCTTGCCGCTCGCGAGCGGCTTGTGCACGTCGTCGGCGAGGATCCGGCCCATGACGGACTTGTTCAGCCCCTCCGGGACGTGGATCGGCAGCTCGACGAACTCCTCGGTGCCGCAGTCGGCCTCGCGGATGATCACGTCCTGCGAGACGTCGACCAGGCGGCGCGTCAGGTAGCCCGAGTCGGCCGTGCGGAGCGCGGTGTCGGCGAGGCCCTTGCGGGCGCCGTGGGTCGAGATGAAGTACTCGAGCACCGACAGGCCCTCCATGAAGTTGGCCTTGATCGGGCGCTCGATGATCTCGCCCTTCGGATTCGCCATCAGCCCGCGCATGCCGGCGAGCTGGCGGATCTGCTTGAAGGATCCACGCGCTCCCGAGTTGGCCATCATGTAGATCGAGTTGAGCTCGTTCAGGTTCGCCTGCATCGCGTCGGCGACCGTGTCGGTCGCCTCCGTCCAGATGTTGACGATCTGCTCGTGCCGCTCGTCCTCGGTGATCAGGCCGCGCTCGTAGTTGGCCTCGACCGAGGCGACGCGCTTCTCGTACTCGGCGAGGATCTCCTCCTTCGCCGGCGGGATGACGATGTCGTTCTTCGAGATCGTGATCCCGGCCTGCGTCGCGTAGGTGAACGCGAGGCTCTTGATCGTGTCGAGCACCGACGCGATCGCGTGGGCGCCATACCTGTCCACGAGCTCGGCGATGAAGATGTCGATCTCCCGCTTCGAGAGCGTCCGGTTGATGAAGCTGTGCACGCCGGCCTCGCCGACGACCACCGCCTCCTCGAGCGAGCGCTCGACGGCCGTGTTCAGGATCACGCGGCCCGGCGTCGTCAGGATCACCTCGCCGTGCCAGCGGTACTCGATCGGGTCCTGGAGGCCGATCTCCTTCGACTCGAGGTGGAACTCGACCTCCTCCTCGTTCTGGAACCGCCGGATCCCCTTGACCTTCTGCTCCTTCGCCAGCGCCTCGGCGGTGGTGGCCGCGAGGTCGAGGCCGGAGTAGGTGAGGTAGTAGACGCCGAGGACCATGTCCTGGGTCGGCGTCGTCAGCGGCCGCCCGTGGGCAGGCGAGAGGATGTTGTTCGACGAGAGCATCAGCACGCGCGCCTCCGCCTGCGCCTCCGCAGAGAGGGGCAGGTGAACGGCCATCTGGTCGCCGTCGAAGTCGGCGTTGAAAGCGTGGCAGACGAGCGGGTGGACCTGGATCGCCTTGCCCTCGACGAGCACGGGCTCGAACGCCTGGATCCCGAGGCGGTGCAGTGTCGGAGCGCGGTTCAGCAGGACCGGATGCTCCGCGATCACCTCCTCGAGCACGTCCCAGACCTCGGGCGTCATCGACTCGACGTACTTCTTCGCCGCCTTGATGTTCTGGACCGACTTCCGCTCGACGAGCCGGCTCATGATGAACGGCTTGAAGAGCTCGAGCGCCATCAGCTTCGGCAGGCCGCACTGGTGCAGCTTCAAGTACGGGCCGGCGACGATCACCGAGCGGCCGGAGTAGTCGACGCGCTTGCCGAGCAGGTTCTGGCGGAAGCGGCCCTGCTTGCCCTTGAGCATGTCGGAGAGCGACTTCAGCGGCCGGTTGCCCGGGCCGGTGACGGCGCGGCCGCGGCGGCCGTTGTCGAACAGGGCGTCGACGGCCTCCTGCAGCATCCGCTTCTCGTTGTTGACGATGATCTCCGGCGCGCCGAGGTCGAGCAGCCGCTTCAGCCGGTTGTTCCGGTTGATCACGCGGCGGTACAGGTCGTTCAAGTCGCTCGTGGCGAAGCGGCCGCCGTCGAGCTGCACCATCGGGCGCAGCTCCGGCGGGATCACCGGGATCGCCTCGAGGATCATCCACTCGGGCTTGTTCTCGGACTTCACGAACGCCGAGACGACCTTCAGCCGCTTGATCGCGCGCTGCTGCTTCTGACCCTTCGAGGTCTTGATCGTCTCGCGGAGCGATGCAGCCTCCTTCCCGAGGTCGAGGTCGCGGAGCAGGTCGCGGATCGCCTCGGCGCCCATGCCGCCCGTGAAGTACTCGCCGAAGCCGTAGGGCGAGCCGAACCGCTCCTTGAGCTCGCGGAAGATCTGCTCGTCGTTGACGATCAGCTTCGGCTCGAGGCTCTTGAACGTCTCCCACGTCTCCGAGAGGCGCCGCTTCGCGTCCTCGGCGGCGTCGCGCGCGTCGCTGCGCCGCGACTCGATGTCGAGGTACATCTCGCGCACCTTGAGCGCCCACTGGACGAGCGCGTCGAGGTCCTCCTTCTGGATCTTGCCGTCGGTGCGGAGGCAGAGGTCGTTTGCGACCTCGCGGATCTCGTCGGGAGACTCGTGGGGAGCGGCCTCGAGGATCTCACGGAGCAGGTTGTTCCCGAGGTCCTTGGCCTTCTCGAGGTTCTTGACGTCGACGCCGGCGACCAGCTTCGCGTCGTCCTCCTCGAGCTCCTCGCCGGCGAGCAGCGAGTCGAGGATCTTGTTGATGTGCTTCGTCACCGCGCCCTTCTTCGAGCCGGTCGCCTTCGCGGCCTGCTTGAAGAGGGGGCTCAGGGCGTCCTCGAGCTCGATCGCGGCAGTCGCGACCTGCTCGAGCTCGCGCGGAGAGAGCCGGCGGTCGTCCCGGATCGCCGAGTTGCGGACGAGCTCGCGGATCTTCTTGGAGTCCTCGGTCGTGATCTCCTTCGCGACCTCGAGGAAGAGGCCGCCGACCAGCTCCCGCGCCTCCTCGAGCGGGGGCAGCGCCTGCTCCTCGGCCCAGTTGGAGAGGCCGCGGGCCCAGAACTCGTCGTCCTCGTCGAAGTTCCGCTCCTTGCCCTTGGTGAAGTACTCGCGGCGCCGCTTGAGGCGGTCCTCGAGCGCGCCGAGAGCCTCCTCGCGGTCGACGTCGATGCGCTCGTACTCCGCCGTGACCTTGTCCTCGAGGTCGTTCA
Source organism: Gaiellaceae bacterium (assembly GCA_035296905.1). Lineage (GTDB taxonomy): Bacteria > Actinomycetota > Thermoleophilia > Gaiellales > Gaiellaceae > DATEOR01. The sequence continues at coordinate 6,664 of DATHAA010000010.1, read as the reverse complement.
GGTCCTTCTTCCGAGCGTCGTTGTCGACGTTCGTGACGATCGAGGCCGCGAAGTACAGGACCTTCTCGAGCTCGCGCGGCGCGATGTCGAGCAGGTAGCCGATGCGGCTCGGGACGCCCTTGAAGAACCAGATGTGCGAGACGGGCGCGGCGAGGTCGATGTGCCCCATGCGCTCGCGGCGAACCTTCTGCCGCGTCACCTCCACGCCGCAGCGCTCGCAGATGATCCCCTTGTAGCGGACGCGCTTGTACTTGCCGCAGTAGCACTCCCAGTCCTTGGTCGGACCGAAGATGCGCTCGCAGAAGAGCCCGTCACGCTCGGGCTTGAGCGTGCGGTAGTTGATCGTCTCCGGCTTCGTTACCTCGCCGGAGGACCAGTCGCGGATCTGCTTCGACGAGGCGAGCCCGATCCGAATCGCGTCGAAATCGTTGATGTCGATCAAATTCGCGTCACTCCAGTCTCTCTTCCGTTGATCCGCGTCATTCCAGGGGCCGTAGGCCTTATTCCTCTAGTTCGACTTCTTCTGCAAGTGGCCCGGCTTGGTCCTGCGCCTCTTCGGCGGCTTCCTCGCCCGGGGCGAGCGCCGGGTCTGCGACGTCGACGAGCGCCTCGTCGTTCGGAAGCGCCAGCTCGCCCTCCTGGTCGACGCGCTCCTGGCCCTCCTCGAGCTCCTCGGCGTTCGGCTCGCGTGCCGCTGCCCGCAACGACCCCGGAGAGAGGTCGATGCCGAGCTCCTCCGCTGCGCGCAGCAGCTCGTCCTCTTCCTCGCGCACCTCCACCTCGGCGCCCTCCTCCGAGAGGACGTCCACGTCGAGCGCGAGCGACTGCATCTCCTTCAGCAGCACCTTGAAGGACTCCGGGATCGACGGCTCCGCGATGTTCTCGCCCTTGACGATCGCCTCGTAGGCCTTCACCCGCCCGACGGTGTCGTCGGACTTGATCGTGAGCATCTCCTGGAGCGTGTAGGCCGCGCCGTACGCCTCCAGCGCCCAGACCTCCATCTCGCCGAAGCGCTGGCCGCCGAACTGCGCCTTGCCGCCCAGCGGCTGCTGCGTGACGAGCGAGTAGGGGCCGGTGCTCCGCGCGTGGATCTTGTCGTCCACGAGGTGGAGCAGCTTCAGGATGTACATGTAGCCGACCGTGATCTTGTTCTCGTACGGCTTCCCCGTCTTGCCGTTGAAGAGCCGCAGCTTTCCGGAGGCCTGGCGGCCGGCGGGCCGCTTCTCGTCGACCACGAACTTGATCGGCGAGTCGGGATTCTGCTTCGTCCACTCGACGAGCGCCTGGTCGACGTCCTCGGGCGAGGCGCCCTCGAAGACCGCGGTCGCCACCGGCGTCGGGCCGTTGCGCTCGCCGTCCTCGGAGAAGACGCCGTGCTGCGCCGCCCAGCCGAGGTGCGTCTCGAGGATCTGGCCGATGTTCATCCGGCTCGGGACGCCGAGCGGGTTGAGGACGACGTCGACGGGCGTGCCGTCCTCGAGGAACGGCATGTCCTCCTCGGCGACGATCTTCGCGATCACGCCCTTGTTCCCGTGGCGGCCGGCGAGCTTGTCGCCCTCGGCGATCTTGCGCTTCTTCGCGACGTAGACGCGGACGAGCTCGTTGACGCCGGGTGAGAGGTCGTCGCCTCCCTCGCGCGAGAACGTCTTGACGTCGATCACCTTGCCGCCCTCGCCGTGCGGGACCTTCAGCGAGGTGTCGCGGACCTCGCGCGCCTTCTCCTTGAAGATCGCGCGGATCAGCTTCTCCTCCGCGGTCAGCTCGGTCTCGCCCTTGGGCGTCACCTTGCCGACGAGCAGGTCACCGGAGCCGACTTCCGCGCCGATGCGAACGATCCCACGCTCGTCCAGGTCCTTGAGGGACTCCTCGGAGCGGTTCGGGATGTCGCGGGTGATCTCCTCGTCGCCGAGCTTCGTCGAGCGGGCGTCGATCTCGTACTCGTGGATGTGGATCGAGGAGAGGACGTCCTCCTTGACCAGCCGCTCCGAGATCACGATCGCGTCCTCGAAGTTGTAGCCCTCGAACGGCATGAACGCGACGAGGAGGTTCTTGCCGAGCGCGAGCTCGCCCTGCGAGGTCGAGCTGCCGTCGGCGAGCACCTGGTCGCCCCGGACGCGCTCGCCCAGGCCGACGATCGGGCGCTGGTGGATCAGCGTGCCCTGGTTCGAGCGCATGAACTTCGTCAGGTCGTAGTCGTCCTTCTCGCCGTCCTTCGTCTCGACGACGATCTTCTCGGCGTCGACGTCGACGACCGTGCCCGGGTTCTCGGCGACGACGACGTCGCCGGTGTCGACCGCGGCCCGGTACTCGAGGCCCGTGCCGACGAGCGGCGCGTCGGTGATCAGCAGCGGCACCGCCTGCCGCTGCATGTTCGCGCCCATCAGCGCACGGTTCGCGTCGTTGTGCTCGAGGAACGGGATCAGCGCCGTGCCGACGGAGACGATCTGCGCCGGGGAGACGTCCATGTACTCGATCTCCTTCGGCGCGGCCATCACGGCCTCGCCCTCCTTCGATCGGCAGAGCACCTGGTCGTGAAGGAACCTGCCCGTCTTCTCGTCGACCGGCTCGGACGCCTGGGCGATCGTGTACTGCGCCTCCTCGGCGGCGTCCAGATAGACGATCTCATCCGTGACCTTGCCGCCCGAGACCTTCCGGTACGGCGTCTGGATGAACCCGAACTCGGAGACCGTCGCGTAGGACGCGAGCGAGCCGATCAGGCCGATGTTCGGGCCTTCCGGGGTCTCGATCGGGCACATGCGCCCGTAGTGGGTCGGGTGCACGTCGCGCACCTCGATCGGCGCGCGCTCGCGCGTCAGCCCGCCGGCGCCGAGCGCCGAGAGCCGCCGCCGGTGCGTGAGCCCCGCGAGCGAGTTCGTCTGGTCCATGAACTGCGACAGCTGCGAAGAGCCGAAGAATTCCTTCAGCGCCGCGACGACGGGCCGGATGTTGATGATCGTCTGCGGCGTGATCGTGTCGACGTCCTCGGTCGTCATCCGCTCGCGGACGACGCGCTCCATGCGGTAGAGGCCGACCCGGAACGCCTCCTGGATCAGCTCGCCGACGGTGCGCAGGCGGCGGTTCCCGAAGTCCTCGTACTCGTCGAGCTCGCCGCGGACGGCGTCACGCGAGAGTGTGGCCGCGTCGGCCGCATAGTCCTTCGAGTCCTCCGGCACGCCGAGGTTCTTGGGCAGGTCGACCAGCCGCCGGACGAGCGCGAGGATGTCCTGCGTCGTCAGGACGCGCGTGTCCTCGGGGACGTCGACCTCGAGCCGCTGGTTGAGCTTGTAGCGGCCGACCTTCGTGAGGTCGTAGCGCTTCGGATCGAAGAAGAGCGAGTTCAGGAGATTGCGTGCGTTCTCGACCGTCGGCGGCTCGCCCGGCCGCTGCTTCTTGAACACCTCGATCAGCGCCTGCTCCTCGGTCAGAGTCGTGTCCTTCTCCAACGTGAGCTGCATAAAGATCGAGTTGTCGAACAGCTCGAGCAGCGCCTCGTTCGAGCTCGTGTCGAGCTTGAAGCCCGTCGAAGGATCCTCCTCCGGCAGGGCGCGGAGCAGCGTCGTGATCGGGAGCTTGCGCTTCCGGTCGATGCGGGCGTAGACGATGCCCTTCTTGTCGATCTCGAGCTCGAGCCACGAGCCGCGCGAGGGCATCAAGTTCGCGGTGAAGACCTGCTTCGTCGCGTCCTTCGGCTCCATGAGGTACGCGCCCGGGCTCCGCACGAGCTGCGTGACGATCACGCGCTCGGTGCCGTTGATGATGAACGTGCCGAACTCAGTCATCATCGGGAAGTCGCCCATGAAGACGGTCTGCTCGCGGATCTCGCCCGTCTCCTTGTTCACGAACCGGACCGTCATCGAGAGCGGGACCTGGTAGGTCAGGTCCTTCTCACGGCACTCCTGGATTGTGAACTGCGGCTCGCCGAACTTGTATTCACCGAACTCGACGGCGAGCGTCCCCGTGTAATCCTCGATCGGCGAGATGTCGTCGATCGTCTCGCGAAGGCCCTCTTGCAAGAACCACTCGAACGACGCCTTCTGGATGTCGATCAGGTTGGGGAGGTCGAGAACGTGCTTCAGGCGCGAAAAACTCTTGCGCGCGCGTGGCGCGGCAACCCCTCTACTCAACGATGAAGCCTCCCTTGGAAACGGCTCGGAACGATGGAGAAATCAGGCGCGGACGTGGACGGCCGGAACCGGCCAGCTTAGCGAACACGGACGAGCCTGCGCAAGGGCACACGACGGCCCCTGGCGCAGTGCGGCCAGTATAGCGGAGGCCGGTGTGGTCACGGCGGCCGCCCGGTAGACGTTTCGACGCCCAAGCAACGGGAGCGCACGACGATCGCAAGGGCGAGAACGAGGGGCCGCGGCCGGCCCCTCGTTGCGTTCCTCGGCTCGGTCGAGAGGCCGAGCTACTTGACCTCGACGGTGGCGCCGGCCTCTTCCAACTGCGCCTTGATCTGATCGGCCTCGTCCTGCGCGATCCCCTCCTTGACCGCGTTCGGCGCGCCGTCGACGAGGTCCTTCGCCTCCTTGAGGCCGAGGCCCGTGACCGCTCGGACGACCTTGATCACCTGGATCTTCTGGCCGCCTGGGCTCGAGAGCACGACGTCGAACGACGTCTTCTCCTCCGCGGCGACGCCGTCGCCGGCCGCGGGAGCGGCACCCGGAGCGGCGACCGCGACCGGCGCCGCAGCCGTCACGCCCCACTCCTCCTCCAGCTTGTTCTTCAGCTCGACGAGCTCGAGGACGGTCATCCCGCCCAGCTGCTCGACGACCTTGTCGGTGTCAACCTTCGCCATCAGTTGCCTCCTCGGCTGTGTCTTCCGTGGTTTCCTCTTCCGGTTCTGCTGCCGGCTCCGGCTCCGCGGCCTCGGCGGCCGGAGCCTCCGGAGTGACCTCTTCGCCGGCCGCCGACTCCGCTGACGCCTGCGGCGCCTCCTCCGCCTCGTCCTGAGGCGCCGCAGTCTCGCCCTGCTCCTCCAGCTGCTTGATTCGCGCGTCGATCACGTTCACGAGGTCCCGCAGCGGCGCGGTGAACAAGCCGACGACGGTCGTGAGCGGGCCGCTGACGGCGCCGACCAGCTGGGCGCGCAGCACGTCCGCCGGGGGCAGCGTCGCGAGGCTCCTGACGTCGTCCTCACCGATCTGCTCTCCGTCGAGGATCCCTCCTCGAATCTCCAGCACCCGCGTCTCACGAGCCGCGGCGTTCAGGGCCTTCGCGACGGCGACGGGGTCGCCGTCGGACTCGAGGAACGCAATCGCCGTCGGCCCCTCGAGCAGGGCGAGCAGCGCGTCGGCTCCCGCCTCCTCCGCTGCACGCTTCGTCAGCGTGTTCTTGACGACGGTGAAGCGAGCGCCGTGCTCGAGCAGCTCGCCGCGCAGCTTGTTGATGTCCGTGACGGACAGGCCGCGGTAGTCGGCGACGATCAGCGTCTGGGTGGAGCGCAGCTGCTCGACGAGCTCTGCGACGACCTTCTCCTTCTCGGATCTCTGCACCAAATCACCTCCTCGAAACGAATCAGGCCCGCCGGCAGGCGGGCCCGAGCAGAGGCAGGTGCGCTCTTCTCGGCCGCGCCTCGGCTGGATTTACGGCTCCATGAGCCACCAACTGTCTTTGGCGACGGGCGTTTACGCGGTTACAGGCTCTGCCTGCTCCTCCAACTCCTCGACGATGCCTCTCGTGCGCGCCGGGTCGACGTGGATGCCCGGCCCCATCGTGGTCGTCAACGTGATGCGGCGGATGTAGCGCCCCTTCGCTGCCGCCGGCTTCGCCCGCATGATCTCGTCGATCAGCGCGGCGTAGTTCTCGAGCAGCGGGAGCTCCTCGAAGCTGCGCTTGCCGATCGCGACGTGGACGTTGGCGCCGCGGTCGGTTCGGTACTCGAGCTTGCCGGCCTTGGCCTCGCTCACCGCTTTGCCGACGTCCATCGTCACCGTCCCTGTCTTCGGGTTCGGCATCTTCCCGCGCGGCCCGAGGATCCGCCCGAGCCTGCCGACGTTCCCCATCTGGTCTGGCGTCGCGATTGCGACGTCGAAGTCGTCGAAGCCGTCTTCGATGCGCTTCGCGAGGTCGGCGCTGCCGACGACGTCCGCTCCGGCGTCCTGCGCCTCCTTCGCCTTCTCGCCCTCGGCGAAGACGGCGACGCGGGTGTCGCGGCCGGTCCCGTGCGGAAGCATCAGCGTGCCGCGGAGCTGCTGGTCGGCGTGGCGGACGTTCAGGCCGAGGTTGAAGTGGACCTCGACCGTCTCGTCGAACTTGCGCTCCGGCCAGCCCTTGACCATCCGGATCGCCTCCGCCGGGCTGTAGACCTCCTCGCGGTCGATCTCCGCGCGGGCATTGCGGTAGCTCTTCCCGTGCTGGCTCATCGGGCGACGTCCACTCCCATGGAGCGGGCGGTGCCCGCGATGATCTTCATCGCCTGGTCGACGTCGCGCGCGTTCAGATCCGGCATCTTCGTCTCGGCAATCTGACGCACCTGGTCGCGCGTGAGCCTGCCGACCTTCTCGCGGTTCGGCTCGCCGGAGCCCTTCTCGACCCGCAGCGCCTCCTTGATCAGGACGGCTGCAGGCGGCGTCTTGGTGATGAAGTCGAACGAGCGGTCCTCGTAGACCGTGATCTCGACCGGGATGATCCGACCGTTCTCCTGCTGCGTCTGCGCGTTGAA
>DATHAA010000009.1:0-6939 GCA_035296905.1 Gaiellaceae bacterium | reverse complement strand
TGCGGGCGAGCGAAGACAGGGTGGCGCCGCGGATGTCGATGCCGTCGATCGTGACGCTGCCTCGCTCCACGTCGTAGAGCCGTGCGACGAGGTAGCCGACGGTCGTCTTCCCCGAGCCGGTCTCGCCCACGACGGCCGTCTTTGTTCCGGCCGGCACCTCGAAGCCCACGTCCTCGAGGGTCCAGCTCTCTCTATCGGCGTCGTAGCGGAACCACACGTGCTCGAAGGCGAGGTCGCCGCGGCAGGGGGGGAGGTCGACGGCGTCGTCCCGCTGGATGATGTCCACCGGCTGGTCGAGGTACTCGAAGACGCGGTCGAAGAGCGCGAGCGAGGTCTGCGCGTCGATCTGCACGGAGAGGAGCGAGCCGATCGGCCAGAAGAGCCGTGTCTGCAGGGTCGTGAAGGCGACCACCGTTCCGAGGGAGACCGCGCCGACGAAGCTCTGGCCCGCGAACCAGTAGACGAGAGCGGGCATGATCGCGAAGCTCATCTGGATCGAGGCCATCACCCAGCGGCCGGCCATCACCTGCCGCACTTCGATGTTGGCGAGCTCGGAGGACTCCCGCTCGAAGCGATCGGAGAGCTCGCCGCTTCGGCCCATCGTCTTCCCGAGCAGCATCCCGGAGACCGAGAGCGACTCCTCCACCATCGTCGAGATGTCGGCCATTGTCTTCTGGCGGTCGGTGGTGATGCGGCGGCGCTGCTCACCGACCTTGCGCGTGAGGAGGACGAAGACTGGCACGAGCGCGAGCGACAGGACGGCGAGGCGCCAGTCCAGGAGGAACATGGCCACCACGGCCGCGATCACAGTGGTCGTGTTCGAGACGATCGAGGTCGCCGTGGACGTGACGACCCGCTCGACCCCGCCGATGTCGTTCGCGATCCGCGACTGCACCTCGCCCGTCCGTGTGCGCGTGAAGAAGGCGAGCGAGAGGCGCTGGAGGTGCTTGTAGACGGCCGCGCGCAGGTCGTGCATCACGCGCTGCCCGACGACGTTCGAGAGCCAGGTCTGGAACACGCCGAGGATCCCCGTGAAGACCGCGATCCCGATCAGGGCGAGAACGAGGATCGTGAGCAGCTTGTCGTCGTTCTCCGGCAGCGCGTGGTCGAAGATGTCGCGGACGAGGAACGGTGAGACGATACCCAGGAGCGCCGAGAAGCAGATCAGCGCGAGGACGGCGCCGAGCCGTAGGCGATACGGGCTGAACAGGATGAGGACGCGGCGCAGGTTCGCGCGCCGAACGGCCGGGTCTGCCGGCCGCTCCGGTGGCTTGTCTGGGCTGAAACGGCCCCTCATGCGCCCACGTTAGCTGCCGGGGCCTGGGCTACGGCTCGACGGTAAAGGTGAACATCATCCCGCTCTCGTGGTGCTCGGCGATGTGGCAGTGCGCCATCCAGATGCCGGGATTCGTGACGTCGAGGAGGATGTCCACGGTCTCGCCGGTTCGAAGCAGCACCGTGTCCTTCCAGACGAGGTTGGGCTCGGTGACCTCGTTTCGGCTGAGGACGAGGAAGCGCCCCGCCCCGTGGATGTGGAACGGGTGGTGCATCGGGTGGTCGGAGTCCATCTCGTTGACGATCCGGATCTTCACCTGATCGCCGACACGGAAGCGCCAGTCGATCGCATGCCCGCGGTCGCCGGTGTCCCTGTCGACAATGAGCCACCGCGTGTTGTCCGGCGTCGTCTCGCGGTTGACCTCGATCATGTCGTCCTCCCACTCGATGCCGCCCGAGGCGTCGTGCGCATGGGCGTGCTCCTCGTGGTGGTGCTCATGCTCCTCGTGCCCGCCGGACTCGGTCGGGCGCAGGGTCATGCCGCATTTCGGGCACTCACCGGCCCAGGTGGCCGTGATCTCGGCGTGCATCGGGCAGGCGAATTCTCTCGGCGCGGGCACGTCAGCAGCGGCCGGGATGAGCTTCATTCCGCACTTCGGGCACTTGCCTTCCCAGCTCGCGACGATCTCCGCGTGCATCGGACAGGCGAAGACGCCCGTCTCGCCCTCGACTGCGCCGCCCAGGTCCATCTCGGCGACGAGTGAGAGCGTCTTGTCGGGCGCGGTCTCGAGATACGGAGCGATCCGCTTGCGCTCTGCGGCCAGATCGGCGTTCTCGCGCAGGGTCTCGAAGTCGAGCGGCTCGGCCTCGTCCTCCGAGACGGTCATGGATGCGAGCCGGTAGGTCGTCTCGGGAGTGCGGTGCTCGAGCGCCGCCTCGCCCGGGGTGTCGAAGAGGGCATCGACGACGACACGCTCCGAGGGGGCGAGGATGACGTCCTCGACGAGCTCTTCCCGCTCGACGCGGCCGCTGTCGCCGCCCACGAGCTTCATCTTCGCGCCGGCGGCCCCGACCCGGAATACGCGCGTGTTGGCCGTGTTCGTGAGGAAGAACCGGACGACCTCGCCGCGCTTGGCCTCGAGGGAGACGTCTGTCTCGCCGCCGACGAGCATCGTCGTGCCGAAGCGGCCCATCGCGACATGGCTCGGCCCGGAGTGGCTGAACTCGGCCACGTGTCCGTCCTCGATGAGGATGTCGTCGAGGGTGAGGACGACCTCTCGGTGCGCGGGCGGCCAGTAGCCCTCCTCAGCGGGCTCGACCACGATGTTGCCGTAGAGGCCCAGCTCTTGGCCGTAGTCCTCGCGGATGTGCGGGTGGTACCAGTAGACCCCCGGGTCGGGGAACTCGATGCGGTACGTGAAGCTGCCCCCGACGGGGATCGGCGGCTGTGTCTCGTGCGTCCCGTCGTAGCGGTTGTCGAGGCGAAGCCCGTGCCAGTGCACGGTTCCCTCGAGGTCGCCCTCGTTCCGCACGTTCACCACGACCTCCGAGCCCTGCTTCACCTTCAGCGTGGGGCCCGGGATCGAGCCGTTGTAAGCGAGCATGCGGAGGTTGTCGCCGTCGATCTCCTTAGTGACCGGGGCGATCGTGAGATCGAGCTCGTCGCCGTCCGAAAGCTCGACGACGGGAGTCTCGACGCTGGGGGCCAGGCCGGCGGTGCCGGTCGGGAAGTTGTCACTTGCCATGGGCGGCCGCTCCTTCGGGTGTTGGGGCGGAGGTCGGAGCGCGCTCGGCGATCCGCTCTGCGATGAACTCGGCGTCGTCCTTCACCCAGCCGACGAGGGCGGAGCCGCGCGTGTGCTGCCAGGGAAGGCCGAGGAAATAGAGGCCGGGAACGTCCGTGACCCCGCGACGGTGGACGAGCTTGCCGCCGTCATCCGTGATCGGAAGGTCGATCCAGGAGTGGTCGAACCGGTAGCCAGTCGCCCAGATGGCTGCGGCCACGTCGAGGGTCGAGCCGTCCTCGAAGACCACCGTTCGCCCTGAGGTGCCGACCGCGCGGCCGTGCATGGTCACGCCGGCGCGCTTGGCCGTGCGGGGGCTCGAGCCGATGAGCGTGTCCCGGGTGGAGAGGCGGCGGCCGAGCTTCGTGTCGACGCTCTTCTCGAGGATCCCGAGCTTTCCGAGCCACCAGAAGAGGTCGCGCCCGCCGATCCGCTGCGGAAGCGGCATCTGGCGCGATCCGACGGAGAGATGGGTCTCGCGCTCGGTCGCGAGCTCCTCGGCGATCTGGAAGCCGGTGTTGCCGCCGCCCACGACGAGCACGGGCCCGTCGGGGAGCTCACTGGGGTTGCGGTAGCCCACGCCGTGGGTCTGAAAGACGGCCGCGTCGAGGTCGGCGGCGAGGGCTGGCACGCGTGGCACCTGAAAGGGCCCGGTGGCGACGACGACCTGGTCGGCCTCAACGGCTGCGCCGTCTTGAAGGTCGAGCCTGAAGCCGCCGTTCTCACTCTTGACGGAACGGACCTCGCTGCCGAGCTGGACGGGGAGGTCGTGGGTCTCCGCATAGCTCTCGAGGTAGGCGATCACCTCGTCGCGGCCGGGGTAGCCGTCAGGATCGCCCGGGAACTCGAGGCCGGGGAGGCTGTCGTAGCGCCGCGGTGTGAAGAGCGTGAGCGAGTCCCAGCGGGTGCGCCACGCTTGGCCGACCGAGTCGGCGCTTTCGAGGATGACGAAGCGGCGGCCTTGCTGCGCGAGCTCGTACCCTATGGTCAGGCCCGCCTGGCCGGCACCGATCGTTGCGACCTCGTAATGATTTTGAGCATGCATGTGCTGAAAGTCCTCGGAGTTGTGGATTGTTTGCCGCGACCCGAAGCGCCCCTCGCATTCCCACTGGGCGGGACGCTGAATGCACGCCGACGGTACGCGGTCGAAGCCCAGAGTAGCACCCTCCGGGCAGGCCTTCTCGGCGGGCTAGCCGGCGCGATCGGGGTCGACGCGGGTCACGGTCGTGCCCTGGAATGCCGTCACCCAGAGGTCCCCGAATGCCTCGTTCACCATGACCGCGCCGAGGCCCGCCTTGTACGTCCCGGTGACCTTGTTCGTGGCCGGGTCGATGCGCGAAACGGTGCTGTCGCCCTGGTTTGGGACCCACACCGAGCCGTCGGGGGCCGTCGCTCCGACGACGGGTTGCCGTCCGACCGGTATCCGCGCCTCGACAGCGTGCGTGCTTGCATCGAGGCGCACGAGGAGGTCGTCGCTTCGGCTCATGACCCAGACCGCATCGTCCGTGAGTGCGACGGACGAGGGCGCCTCGGCGCCGACTGGAACCTTCTCGACCTTTTCCGTCGCCGGGTCGATCCGATAGATCGCCTTGCCGGAGTTGGAGCCGACCCAGAGCGCGCCCAGGCCGAAGCGGATATTCGCCGGCTGGCCGCCGGTCTCGATCGTCGAGACGACGTCGTTCGTGGCGGGATCGATGCGCGAGACGGTGCCGTCGCTTGCGTTCGAGCACCACACCGATTCCGCCCCGAATGCGATGTCCCACGCCTGATTGCCGACCGGGATGCGTTCGAGGACTTCACGCTTCGCGGGGTCGACACGATCGACGCGGTTGGCGCCGAACACCTCGACCCAGAGCGAGCCGGCTCCTGCGACGACGCCGCACGGCTGGTGCCCGAGCTTGACCGGCGGGCCGCTGGGCTTGTTCGTCGCGGGGTCGATCCCGATGAGCTCGTCGTAGGAATAGCTCGTCGTCCAGACGAGGCCGAAGCCGCCGTTGACGCCGCACGGGCGCGCGTGCACCTCGATCTGCGCGACGACTGGGCTCACGGGCGCGGCGTCCGTCCTCCCGCTGGTGTCACTACCTCCGCCACCTCCGCCGCAGCCGGCGAGGAGGGAGGCGAGAGCGAGGGCCGCGACGAAGGCGCGCATGCCCTGTACGACTACTACGATATGGAATTAGTTAGTGCGATTTCGCAGCGCCCGCTTCAACCCATGCCACTTGGGCGGCCCGAAGCGCGCGCTCGTACTCGGCAAGCGCGGCGGCGACGGTTTCGGCCGCCCCCGGATCCAGCTGCGCGTGCACGTCGCCGAGCGTCCGCGTCAGCGCGGCGTGTCCTTCCTCCACGGCTTTCCGGCCTTTCGCCGACAGCGTCACGAGGTAGGAGCGGCCGTCGCGGGGGTTCGGCGTCCGGTCGAGATGGCCGCGCTCGAGGAAGCGGCGCAGGTGGGCGGACAGCGTGGTCGGCGGCATGCCGAGCATCTGCGCCAGCTCGCTGGGCATGATCGGGCCGAATGCGCCGATGACGCTCTGAACGGCGTACTCGCTGGGAACGAGCTCGCCCGCGGTCATCTCCTCGGCGAGCAGGCCGCCCACGAGCTGGCCGAGGATGTAGGTCTGGAGCAGGAAGTTCGGCTGCTGGATGCGATCGGGCATCACGCTCACGTTAGCCTGCGCATGCGACCTTCGGGTGCAAGCTCAGTCGCATGCTACGGCTGACGGCCCCGCCCGTGACCCCCACCGCCAGGGGTCTCGACGGTGAGCACATCTCCGCGTGCGAGGTCGCCGCTGACCTTGCCGGGGAGCTCTTCGCCGTTCAGGAGATTGCGACCTGGCTGTCCAGGGTCGCCGCCGTCGACGCCTTGGGGAGGGTGACGACGGCGCTCGCTCACGACTGAGAAACTGCAGGGTTCCAGCACCTCGATCTCCCTGATGATTCCGTCACCGCCGCGATGTGTGCCATGGCCGCCGGATCCGAGGCGGAGGGCGTGGCGGCGAATCCGGAGCGGATAGGCGAGCTCGAGCGCCTCGGTCGGGGTCGAGAGCGTGTTCGACATGGTCACGTGTACGCCCGAGGGCCCGTCGGCCTCGGGACAGGCGCCTTGCCCGCCACCGATCGTCTCGTAATAGGTGAAGCGGTCGTTCCCGAACGTGACGTTGTTCATCGTGCCCTGGCCCTGGGCGGGTACGGGCACGGCTTGGGCGAAGCAGGCAAAAAGGAGGTCGGCGATCCGGCACGAGGTCTCGACGTTGCCGGCCGCGACCGCGGCGGGCGGGCGCGCGTTCAGGATCGAGCCCTCGGGCGCCGTGACCGTGACGGGAGCGAAGGCGCCGCCCGAGGCGGGGACGTCAGGGTCGGCGACGCAGCGGACGACGAAGTATGCGGCCGCGCGCGTGACAGCGAGCGGGCAGTTGAGGTTTCCCTCGTGCTGAGGGGCTGTGCCCGTGAAGTCGATCTCGATCTCCTCGCCGGCGATGGAAACGGCTGCGCGCAGCTCGAGATCGCTCTCGGGCGCCTCGAGCATGTCGCAAGCCTCGAAGCGTCCATCAGGAAGCCTGGCGACGGCCGCGCGTACGCGCCGTTCCGAGTACGCGTACAGCTCATCCATGGCGGCAAGCACGCGCTCGCGCCCGCGGCGGGCGCAGAGCTCGGCGATGCGCCGCGCAGCGAGGTGGTGCGCGGCGAGCTGGGCTCGAAGGTCCCCCCGGCGCTCCTCGGGGTTGCGCATTCGGGCGACGAGTTGGGCAAGCACATCGTCGTCGAGACGGGTCGGAGGGATGACGACACCTTCCTCCGAGAGAGTCGTGGAGCCGGCGGGCAGGCTGCCCGGCTCGGAGCCTCCGACGTCGGCATGATGGGCGCGGGTGGCCGCGAAGCCGAG
>DATHAA010000008.1:0-11345 GCA_035296905.1 Gaiellaceae bacterium | reverse complement strand
CCACGCTCGAGGAGCGCCTGACGAGCGCGCGCGTCGTGACGAAGAAGGAGATTCCCACAGGTGTCGTCGCCGTCGGGACGAAGGTGCGCCTGCGCGACGTCGATGCGGGCGAGACGGTCGAGTACCACATCGTCGGCTCCGCCGAGGCGAACCCAGCCGAGCACAAGCTCTCCAACGAGTCGCCGGTCGGCAAGGCGATCATGGGGCACAAGAAGGGCGAGACCGTCGAGGTCACGGCCCCGCGCGGGTCGCTGAAGTTCAAGATCATGGACATCAAGGCGGCGTAGGCCGCCTAGACTTTCCGCATGGAGGAGAGGCCCGGACGACTCCGGCGCTTCTGGAGGGCCACTCGTCGCAGGATTTCCGGTCCGCGCGGTTCCGAGCCGCCGCCGCCCGAGCCGCGGTGGCCCGACTCGGAGGACGACCTCGTGCCGGTGGACCCGCCTCGGAGGCCGCTTCCAGGTGCCGCAGCGGCGCTCGAGCTGCCGGTCGATCCGGATCCGCAGATCTATCCGACCGAGACCGACGCCGTCGGTGAGTCGTGGGACGAGGACGACGGGGACGACGAGTCCGGCCGCGCCGCAGCCCTCTAGACTCGCGCGGTCATGAGCACTCCGCACCGCTTTCCCGACCGGGGAGAAATCGCTGCCGTGCGGGTGGAGGCAGAAACCCTCGAGCCGCAGGCGATGGGTGCCGAGCATGCGCTGGCCGGCCGCATCATGGGCCGGCGGGACATGGGGAAGCTCGTATTCCTCGACCTCGTCGACCGCAGCGGCCAGATCCAGCTTCTGGCTCAGCCGGATGAGCTCGGCGGCCTCGACATCGACCTGGGTGACGTGGTCGGCGTGCGCGGCAACGCGACGAAGACCAAGCGAGGCGAGCCGTCGCTCGCGGTGACGGAGCTTCAGCTTCTCGCCAAGATCGGGCGGCCTCTGCCCGACACCTACCACGGTGTCGTGGACGCGGAGACGCGCTATCGCAAGCGCTACCTCGACCTGCTCGTCAACGAGGAGACGCGGCGCGCCTTCCTCGTCCGCAGCGAGGTCGTTGCGGCAATCCGCCGCTATCTCGACGCGCGCGGCTTCGTCGAGGTAGAGACGCCGATTCTCCAACCCCGCTATGGAGGCGCCCTCGCCGAGCCGTTCGTCACGCATTCCAACGAGCTCGGCGCCGACCTCTACCTGCGCATCGCCGACGAGCTCTACCTCAAGCGGCTCATCGTCGGGGGTCTCGAGAAGGTCTACGAGATCGCCAAGGACTTCCGCAACGAGAGCATCTCCTACAAGCATCAGCCCGAGTTCACGATGCTCGAGTGGTACGAGGCCTACGCGGACTACGAGGACGCGATGGCCCTCATCGAGGATCTCCTCCGCGTCGTGACGCAGGAGGCGACGGGATCGACGAAGGTCTCCTTCCGCGGGAACGAGATCGACTTCGGGCCTCCATGGATGCGGATGAGCCTGATCGAGGCGCTCGAGGACGAGGGCGTCTGGACGCGTGACGCGAACGAGCTTCGCAGCCGGCTCCAGGAGCGGGAGGTCGACACGGGCGCCGACGAGACGTGGGCCCAGCTCGTCGACCACTCGCTCAGCCATCTCGTCGAGCCGAAGCTGATCCAGCCGACGATCCTCCACGACTACCCGGTCGAGCTCTCGCCGCTAGCGCGCCTGAAGGAGGGCGAGGAAGGAATCGTCGAGCGCTTCGAGTATTTCGCTGGCGGGATGGAGCTCGGCAACGCCTACTCGGAGCTGAACGTTGCCGAGGAACAGGCCGCCCGCTTCGCCGAGATGGGCGCCGAGGATCCCGACTACGTTGAGGCGCTCTCCTACGGGATGCCGCCGACGGCCGGCCTCGGGCTCGGCATCGACAGGCTCTCCATGCTGCTGACGGGCCGCGAGACCATCCGTGACGTCATCCTCTTCCCGACGTTGCGGCCCACGGAGTAGTCCTTCAGTCCGGCGAGCATGTAGAGGCTCGCGAGGCCGGCCCACTCCTCGTACGGCTCGAGGAGCTCGCGCGTCTCCTCGGTCTCGACCCAGCGGCCGCGCTCGGCCGAGACAAGCTTCACCAGGCCGAGGTCGCCCACGAGCCCGCACTCGTAGCGGCCGAGCCCGTAGAGACAGACCATCCCGGCCGACCAGGGGCCGAGGCCGCGCTCGCGCTCGATTCTCCGGGCCGCCACGTCCGTCGACACACCGCGGAGCCGCTCGAGGTCGAGCTCCTTGGTCAGGCGGAGGAGCGCCGAGGCCTTTCGCGAGACGAGACCGTGGCGGGCGAGCTCGGCACGCGTGAACCGCTGGAAGGTCTGCCGGGTAGGCGGGAGGCGTAGGCCTTCGTACTCGGGACAAGCGAGGCGGACGAGCTTCGCCTCGAGGAGCCGGGCAGACCTCGAGTCGATCAGCTGCCCGCAGACAGCTTTCAGGAGCGAATGGACGACCGTCGCAGTCCGAATCGGCCGCATCCCGCGCATGCTTCGGACCGCGTTTCCGATGAGCCGGTCGTCGCGGAAGCGCCGCAGGAACTCGCCGTGGTCGTCGTCTGCGGCGAGGACGAAGCGGAGCCGTGCAAACGCCTCTTCCGGCTCCGGGCTCTCGATGGAGGCGTCGAGCTTTCCGTCCGGCTTCTGGGCGATGCGCGCGATGGCCGGTGAACCGCCCGCCTCGTAGACAACTGTGAGGACGCCGTCGCGGAGGAACCGCGTCGCGTCGCTCTTCATCCGCGCGGAGAGGGCGAGCGAGTAGGGCTGGACCGGGGTGATCGTGGTCTCGAAGGGCAACCCCGCGAGACTACTTGGCGCGGTGGCCGAAGTCTGCGGTGGTGATGGTCGCCTCGGAGAAGTCCTTGTAGTAGCCGACCGGGTTCGTGACATGGGCGATCGAGACTCCGATTCTGTTCCAGTCCTTGCTGAGGAGGTTGGCCCGGTGGCCGGGACTGTGCATCCACAGCGAGACCGTCTTTCGGACGCCGAGGCCGGGCGCTCCCCAGGCGAGGTTCTCGCCGGCGCCCCAGGACGTGTAGCCCGGGCCGGGCCAGTACCAGCGAATCCAGGTCCCGAACGACTTCCACTTGCCGTTGTGGCGAAGCTCGTGCCGGAAGTAGCCGGCGTTCGCCATCGAGTTCGAGTGCCGGGTCGCCGCATGCGTCAGGCGTGTGACGACGTGCAGGCGCTGGAGCCCGTGGTTCTCCCGCACGTGGTTGATCCGCTGCACGAGCCGTTTCTCCGCCCTGTCGTGCTGGACGACGGTGGCCGCGCCGGCGGGTGCCGCGAAGGCGAGTGCTCCTATTGCTATGCAGATCCAGCGAACGACGCTCACACGATAGAAAATCGTCTAGTCGGAGCGGTTACGCCGCCCTCGCGAGAGGGATCCTTGAGGAAATCTGTCGTGCGTCCGATACGAACACGTAGCGTGTCTTGCAGGCGTTCGGTAGCTCCCGACCGAATCGGTACGATAGGTCGCGAAGCAAGCGAGAAAGGATTCAAGGGTTGTTCGAACGGTTTACTGAGAGGGCAAGACAGGTCGTCGTTCTCGCACAGGACGAGGCCCGCGCGCTGAAGCACAACTACATCGGGACCGAGCACATCCTCCTCGGCCTTCTCCGGGAGGAAGAGGGGCTCGCAGCCCGGGTTCTCGAGAGCCTCGACATCACCGTCGAGGAGGTGCGTGCCCAGGTCGCGCGCATCGTCGGGCAGGGCGACGAGGTGACGACGGGCCAGATCCCGTTCACTCCGCGCGCCAAGAAGGTCCTCGAGCTCGCGCTCCGCGAAGCGCTCTCTCTCGGCCACAACTACATCGGGACGGAGCACATCCTCCTCGGCCTCGTGCGCGAGAACGAGGGTGTCGCGGCCCGCATCCTCCTCGACTTCGACGCGGATGCGGAGAAGATCCGCAACGAGATCATCCGCATGCTCTCCGGCCCCGGCCGGCGGCAGCAGGGTGGCGGCGGCGCCACGGGCGAGAAGACGAAGAGCTCCAAGCTTCTCGACCAGTTCGGCCGCAACCTCACGCGGCTCGCCTCCGAGGGCAAGCTCGACCCGGTCGTCGGGCGCCAGACGGAGATCGAACGCGTCATGCAGATCCTCTCGCGCCGCACCAAGAACAACCCGGTGCTGATCGGCGAGCCGGGCGTCGGCAAGACGGCCGTCGTCGAGGGCCTCGCCGCCCGCATCAGCGGCAACCAGGTGCCCGAGCTTCTGAAAGGCAAGCAGATCTACACGCTCGACCTCGCGGCTCTCGTCGCCGGGTCGAAGTACCGCGGTGAGTTCGAAGAGCGCCTGAAGAAGGTGATGAAGGAGATCACCCAGCGCGGCGACATCATCCTGTTCATCGACGAGCTCCACAATCTCGTCGGCGCGGGTGCCGCCGAGGGCGCAATCGACGCCGCCTCGATCCTGAAGCCCGCGCTCGCCCGCGGCGAGCTGCAGACGATCGGCGCCACGACTCTCGACGAGTACCGCAAGTACCTCGAGCGCGACGCCGCTCTCGAGCGGCGCTTCCAGCAGATAAAGGTCGATGAGCCGACCGTGGACGACACGCAGCAGATCCTGCGGGGCCTGCGCGACCGCTACGAGGCACATCACCGCTGCACGATCACCGACGACGCGCTTCGCGCCGCCGCGGTGCTCTCCGATCGCTACATCCAGGACCGCCACCTGCCGGACAAGGCCATCGACCTCATCGACGAGGCCGCGTCCCGCATGCGCATCAAGACGATGACGGCTCCCCCGCGGCACCGCGAGCTCGAGGAAGAGATCGAGCGCGTCCGCGAGGAGAAGGAAGCCGCCATCGAGGCGCAGGAGTTCGAGAAGGCCGCCAACCTCCGCGACAAGGAGCGCAAGCTCTCGCAGAAGAAGCGCGACCTCGAGGAGAAGTGGCGCAACTCGGAACAGGTCGAGCAGCCGGAGGTCGGCGAGGAGGAGATCGCGGACATCGTCTCCATGTGGACGGGCATCCCGGTCTTCAAGCTCACGGAGGCCGAGTCGCAGAAGCTCATCCGCATGGAGGAGGAGCTCCACAAGCGCGTCATCGGCCAGAACGAGGCGATCGTCGCCGTGTCGAAGTCGATCCGCCGCGCGCGGGCCGGAATCAAGGACCCGAAGCGCCCGACCGGCTCGTTCATCTTCCTCGGTCCTTCGGGCGTGGGGAAGACCGAGCTGGCGCGCACGCTCGCCGAGTTCCTCTTCGGCGACGAGGACGCGATGATCCAGGTCGACATGTCGGAGTACATGGAGAAGCACTCCGTGTCCCGGCTCGTCGGCTCGCCTCCCGGCTACATCGGCTACGACGAAGGCGGCCAGCTCACCGAGGCCGTGCGCCGCAAGCCGTACTCCGTCGTCCTCCTCGACGAGATCGAGAAGGCCCATCCGGACGTCTTCAACATCCTGCTCCAGATCCTCGAGGACGGGAAGCTGACCGACGCCCAGGGCCGCAAGGTCGACTTCCGCAACACGATCGTGATCATGACTTCGAACATCGGCGCGGCCACCATCTCGAAGAACCAGTCGCTCGGCTTCTCAGTCGGCGACGAGACCGGCCTGTCCTACGAGGACATGAAAGACCGGATCATGGGCGAGCTCAAGAAGGTCTTCCGCCCCGAGCTCCTCAACCGCATTGACGAGGTGATCGTCTTCCACAAGCTGACGAAGGACGAGATCAAGATCATCGTCGACCTCATGATGAAGCGGCTCAAGGAGCAGATGGGCGAGCACGAGGCCGCCATCGAGCTCTCCGAGGAGGCCAAGGAGCTGCTCGTCGAGAAGGGCTACGACCCGGCGATGGGCGCCCGGCCGCTCCGTCGCGCGATCCAGCACTACATCGAGGATCCGCTCGCGGACTTCGTCCTCGGCCGCTCGCTGAAGCCAGGCTCGACCATCATGGTCGACCGAAAGGACGACGACGAGGTCGGCATCTCGGTCATCGATCCGCCCGACGAGCCCGAGCCCGAGAAGGTCACGGTTCCGCCCGAGGAGCCGTCGGCCGAAGCGGGCGACGAAGAACCGCACGACGACGAATAGCGTCGCACGCCGCCTCGGCTGCGTTGCTTGTCGCACCGAGGGGTAAGAACCGCCACAATCCCTGCCACGTAGTGGGAGAGCGATGAAGGCGACGATCAAAGAAAAGCGCGAGGTCGCGAAGGGGACACTCTTCGTCACCTTTGACCTCGGCGGCGAGAATGTCGAGTTCGAGCCGGGCCAGTACTTCTGGGTCGAGCTCCTCGACCCGCCCTACGAGGATGAAAAAGGGCCGCGCCGGCATATCACCGTCGTCACGTCTCCGACGGAGGGCGTGCTCGGGCTTGCTACCCGCATCCGCGACACCGCGTTCAAGCGCTCCCTCGTCGAGATGCCGGAGGGCGCGTCGGTCGACGTCGAGCAGCCGAAGGGAAGCTTCGTCCTCCCGGAGGACACGTCGAAGCGATACGCGTTCGTCGCGGGCGGGATCGGCATTACGCCGTTCCGCTCTATGCTCCGCTACATCGCCGACAACGGCCTCGACTACGACATCACGCTGGTCTACTCGAACCGTGACGTCGAGTCGACCGCGTTCCTCAACGAGCTCAAGGAGTTCGAGTCGGTCGTCCCGAGATGTCGGGTCCTCTTCACCATGACCGATGACCCGAGCTGGGAAGGCGACAAACGGATGCTCGACGCCGAAGTACTCCGCGAGCTCCTCGGCGACCTCGAGTCGTTCCACTTCATGATCGCCGGCCCGCCGCCGATGGCGAAGTCCGTGGAGGCCTCGCTCCTCGAAGCGGGGCTTTCCGAAGACCAGGTCCAGTCGGACAGCTTCTCCGGCTACTAGGAAGGTGCGCGTAGCGGTCGTCGGCGGGGGAGTTGTCGGCCTCTCGTGCGCGTTCGCTCTCCGGCGCGGAGGAGCCGAGGTCACCGTCTACGAGCGCGGCCGCGTCGGCGAGGGGTGCTCGCGCGGCAACACGGGCTGGATCTGCCCCGGGCTATCCGCGCCGCTTCCGGCCCCGGGAGTCATGGGCGGTGCGCTCCGCGGAATGCTGCACCGCGACAGCCCCCTCCTCATCAGCCCGCTGTTGGGCCCGTCGTTTCTCCGCTGGTCTTGGGGCTTTTGGCGTGCGTCCTCGCGTGAGCGCTACCGGGCTGGCCTCGAGGCAACGGTTGCCCTCACGAAGACGGCGTTCGCCGAGTACGACGAGCTGCGAGCCGTGGGCGTCGAGTTCGAGATGCACTCCACCGGGATGCTGGTCGCGGCCCTGACCGAGCCCGGTCTCGACGAGTACGCAGCGATGCTCACCGAGGCCGAAGAGGCGGGCTACGAAGGCCCGGTCCGCGTGGTCTCGGGCGACGAGGCGCGCGAGCTCGACCCGGCGCTCTCCGAGGCCGTGATCGGCGGCGTCCACGCGCCGAGCGAGCGGTATGTGCGCCCGGAGAGCGTCTCCCGCGGACTCGCCGCGTGGCTCCGCGCGAACGGTGCGGCGGTCGAGGAGAACACTGTCGTCAACGACCTCGATGACCTGGACGCGGACGCAATCGTCGTGGCGGCCGGCGCCTGGTCCGGCGAGCTCCTCGGCGAGAGCCGCTTTCCCATGGAGGCGGCGAAGGGCTACAGCATCACGGCGAAGTCAGGCGGCAGGCTTCCGCGTCACGCGCTGTATCTCTCCGAGGGCAAGGTCGGGACCAGCACGTTCGACGGGGGGCTGTTGCGGATTGCGGGCATCTTCGACCTGACGGGGATCGACGAGAAGCTGAAGCTGCGACGCATCAACGCGTTGCTCCGCTCGTCAGCCGCCTTCCTGAAGGACTGGTCGGCTCCCGACGAGATCGAACTCGTCTGGGCCGGCCTGCGGCCGTATCCCTCCGATGGGCTCCCGGTGATCGGCGCGGTTCCCGAGCGCGAGAACCTGTACCTCGCCACGGGCCACGGCCGCATGGGCATCACGCTCGGCCCGATCACGGGGAAGCTCCTCGCGCGGGTGATCCTTGAAGACGCCTCGCCGCGCGAGCTCGAGCCGTTTCGCATCGAGCGCTTCGGCTAGCGGGGCTCGTGCCGCATCCAGACGTTCGGCTCGACGTAGCGGCCCACGCCGTCCTCGAACCGCACGGGCACGAGCGCGCCGGGCACGACGTACTCGCCGTTCTGCGAGAAGCGCATGCCGGTCCACTCCTCCCACTCTGCAGTCGAACCGCTGATGTCGAGCGAGCGCTCGGCGACGGCGAGGATCTCGGCTCCCAGGCGAGCGTGCAGGCGGATCCACGGGTCAAAGGGCAGCCCGTCCTCGCGCGTCCACCGCATGTAGTCCTCGATCGGGATCAGCGGGTAGCGGTCCTTCCAGGTGGGCCGAACAGGCGCGATGAGACACTTGAGGCTGGCGCGTCCGGCGGCGGTCGCCATCCCTCCGATGATGTGACCCGAAAGCCCGCGCCCCTGCTGTCTCGGGTCGACCACAGCGACGAGCGCGCAGAGGACGTTTGCTTCGGTGCGCTCGTCGAACGCTCCCTGAGGATGTCGACGACACCGGCCAAGAGCGACTCGTTGCGACCATCCCACGAGACGGGCAGGGTGCAGCCGCGGCCGAGGATCACGTCCACGTCCGGGTCGTAGAGCACGAGCTGGAAATCGGGAAAGCGCTGGTGCAGTAGGGGCCACCACTCGTTCACGACGTCGTCGTGATGGATGAACTCGGGCCACGGGTCTGCGAGCTCGTCGAGGCGGTCGAAGAGGTCAGGGCGTTCCGAATCGGTGAAGATCTGTGCCGGCATCGTCGCGGGATTGTCCCAGGAGCCTGGAGACGTCGGACGCCGGCCCTACGATGGGTCGCCCATGGCAAAGGCCGCCGCAATCCAGCACGCCTGCTCCGAATGCGGGTACACGACCGGCAAGTGGCTCGGCAAGTGCCCCGCGTGCGGAAGCTGGGGCACCCTGGTCGAGGAGCGAATCGCCGCCGTGCCCAAGGGCGCGGCTCAGGCGGCTGGACGGCCGCTGCTCCGCCTTGTCGAAGTGGAGGCGGGCGACGCCGAGCGCATCCCGACCGGCGTCGCCGAGCTCGACCGCGTGCTCGGCGGCGGGCTCGTCCCGGCGAGCCTCGTCCTCGTCAGCGGCGATCCGGGGATCGGGAAGTCGACGCTCCTCCTCATGGCGCTCCGCTCGTTGAGCGCCGACCGGCGAGTCTTGCTCGTCACCGGAGAAGAGTCGGCGGCGCAGGTGAAGCTCCGTGCCGACCGGCTCGGCGGCGGAGCCGACGTGCACATCCTGGCGGAGACGAACCTCGACGAGGTCTGCGCCACCCTCGAGCGGGAGCGCCCCGACGTGTGCGTGATCGACTCCGTGCAGACGCTCTACGCGCCCGAGCTCGGCTCGGCGCCGGGCTCGGTGGGCCAGGTCCGTGAGGCCGCGGGCAGGATGCTCCGCGTTTCGAAGGAGCTGGGGATCGCCACGTTCCTCGTCGGACACGTGACGAAAGACGGCAACGTCGCGGGACCGCGCGTCCTCGAGCACCTCGTCGACTGCGTCCTGCACTTCGAGGGCGACCGCTACCGCTCGCATCGCATCCTTCGCGCGGTGAAGAACCGTTTCGGCTCGACGAACGAGCTCGGCGTCTTCGAGATGACGGGTGAGGGCCTCGAGGGAGTCGAAGACCCGTCCGAGCTCTTCGGCCGCCCGCAGGACGACCAGCCCGGCTCGGCGGTCGTCTGCGCGCTCGAAGGGACGCGTCCCCTACTCCTCGAGATCCAGGCGCTCGTCTCGCCGAGCGACCTCGCCATGCCGCGGCGGGTCGCCACCGGAGTCGATCCGAAGCGCCTTTCCATGATCGTGGCCGTCCTCGGCCGCCATGCGGGAGTTGCGCTCGGGCAGGCCGACGTTTTCGTCAACGTAGCCGGCGGCGTACGGATCGACGAGCCCGGCGCGGACCTGGGCGTGGCGCTCGCCATTGCCTCCGCTGCGCGCGGAGTTCAGGTCCGCGAAGGGCTTGCATGCTTCGGCGAGGTGGGCCTGACCGGGCGGCTCCGGCCCGCAAGCCAGGCGGAGCGGCGGCTGGCCGAATGCGCCAAGCTCGGCTTTTCTGCAGCAATCGTGCCGGACGGCACCGAGTCCCGTGGCAAAATGCGCCTGACGGCAGCGGAAACGCTGAGGCAGGCCATTCAAGCGGGGCTCGATGCGAGCGGATCCACGGACTGACACGACTCTCCTCTCGGCCCTGAGCCGGGTTGCGCCGGGAACTGCCCTGCGCGCGGGGATGGACGACATCATCCGCGCCGAGCTCGGGGCGCTCCTCGTCATCGGCGATCCCAACGCGCTCTCGTTTCTGTACTCGGGCGGGATGCGGCTCGATCTGCCCTTCACCTCGCAGCTCATCTACGAGCTGGCGAAGATGGACGGGGCGATCATTCTCAACGAGTCGGCGCAGAAGATCGTCTACGCGAACGTCCAGCTCATGCCCGACCCCTCGATCGCCTCCGAGGAAACGGGCACGCGTCACCGAACCGCCGAGCGCGTCGCCAAGCAGACCGAGGCGCTTGTGATCTCGATCTCGCAGCAGCGCGAGACGGTCACCATCTTCGTCCGCGATCTGCGCTACCAGCTCGGCGAGATCTCGGACGTCCTCGCCCGCACGAACCAGGCGCTCGGCACGTTGGAGACCTACCGGCAGCGCCTCGACCAGGGCCTTACGCGCCTCACCGCGCTCGAGTTCCAGAGCGCCGTCATGCTCGACGACGTGCTCGTGGTCGTCCAGCGGGCCGAGATGACGACGAGGATGGCCGAGGAGATCGAGCGCAATTGCGTCGAGCTCGGCGGCGAGGGGCGCCTGATCCGCATGCAGCTCGACGAGCTCATGGAGAACGTCCCGCGCGACAAGGCATCGATCGTGTTCGACTACGAGCTCTCCGGCGAGCCCCAGAAGGCAGCCGAGGTGCTCGAGCGCCTTGCCGACCTGACGCACACGCAGCTGCTCGAGTTCGAGGAGCTCACCGAGGTGCTCGGCTACGCGCGCGACACGAATCCGCTCGACTACGGGGTGCAGCCGCGCGGCTACCGGGTGCTCTCGAGGATCCCGAGGCTCCCGGACAACGTCATCCGCCACCTCGTGCAGGACTTTTCTTCGCTCGACGCGGTCATTCGAGCGAGCCACAGGGATCTCGAGGCGGTCGACGGCGTCGGTGCCGTCAGGGCGCGAGAGATCCGCGAAGGGCTGCGGCGGCTGCAGGAGCACAATCTTGTTGACCGGTATTTGCAGCTTTGAGGCGCCGAATTAGCCCTTCTCAGGTTGCAAAGTGCCCGCAATAGGGCACAAAAGCCCTGGAAACTTGGCGTTTTAAGCCCATTTCCGATACAATGGCTGGATTCCGCAGGCATTTGGCGCGGCTTTTTTTAGGCCCG
>DATHAA010000007.1:0-99367 GCA_035296905.1 Gaiellaceae bacterium | reverse complement strand
AGATCTGGATCACGTACTCGGACTTCGCCAATGATCCCAACGCACCGCTTGGCTTTACCGGCGCGGAGATCAAGGCGGTCCACTGCGATGCAGTGACGCTTGCCTGTGACCAGCCGATTGTCATCTCAGGCACTGACGAGGACGTCCAGTTCTCGGACGTCACGATCGCGAACGATGGCTCGACGCTGATCACGTGGGTGCAGATCGAAGGTGAACTAGAGGAGACGGCGCAGGTGTTCACGGTCAAGGCGGTGGTCATTCCGCCCGGCTCAACTACGCCTGGTCCGACCAAGATCGTGAACCGCGAGGTCAACCCGATCCCGTTTGGTGGGTTCCTCCACTCGAACGACTTCCGCGTGGCCACGTACCCGAAGTCGATCATGCCCATGGTAAACGGAGAGCCGCGCATGTTCGTGCTCTGGGACCGCTGCCTGTACAACCTGCTCGACTTTACTTGCGAGGAGTCGCAGATATATATGACCTGGTCTGACGACATGGGGGACACGTGGGCGACACCCGTCAGCATTTCGAAGCGAGGCGACAACTACTTCCCCGCTGTCTCTGATGAGTACGGAACGGGCAAGTTCGCGGTCGCCTGGTTCACGAACCGTCGCGACACCATCTTCCACAATCGACAGGACGTGGAAGTTGTCCTTGTCTCGAAGCAGTCCGGCACGGTGACGAAGCGGCGATGGGTGACGCGCCTGTCCAACGAGCCCGAAGCGGATCCGTTCCTGGGCGGCACCTTCATCGGTGACTACATCGACGTCGATCGGGCACAAGGCGTTTCCTATGTCGTCTACAACGCCAACTACCGCAAGATCGAGGTGCTCGGGGAGGGCTTTCCGATTCCCCAGCAGGACAACTACCTCACCCGCAAGTAGAACGAGCAGAGCGTTGAAGCCTGAGGGGCAAGGGCGCCGCGCAGATGGCGCCCTGCCCCTCATCGACTAGAGGCGGACGACCTAAAGAGTCGTGCGCGAATGGAGGCGAATGGGACTCTTTACGATCCACTTTGAGCTAGGCGAGAGGACGCTGGAGACGCTCACTCGCATAGCGAGTACAAGCGTCATCCAAATCGAGCTCGGCCCGGAGACGCGGGCAATGATCGAACGATTTGCTCCTTCGGACGAGGAAGGCGAGAGCACGGTAGGCCGCGTGGTCAAGAAGAGCGCGCATGCGCTCCGTTCATGACCGGCGCTGAACGTCCCGTGACCGATGGAGAACGAGTTGATCTTGGCGCAAAGGTCTTCGCCGGTCGCGCCTGGGATCGACGGCGAGGTGCCCGTATAGCTCACACCCTGCGCGTCGAGAGGCATACCGATGTTCTTGACCTTGGAGACGAGCTTGCCGTCGAGGAAATACTCGACGTATGAGATCGTCGATCCGCGTGTAGCGAATCGCGACCTTGTGGCTCACGCCAGCCGTGAGCGGGACTTCCTTGATGATCTGGGTGTGCATCTCGTTTGGTCCGGCGTAGTTGCCCTCGCGGGGACGGACGTGTTGCCGGTGACGAAGTTGGGAGGCGCTCGATCAGCGGAAACGCGGTGTTGCCCGAAATGAACCAATCGAACAGCTGGCCGGTGCAGAAGTCGACCATGTTCATGACCGCGCCTGCTTGTTGCCCCTGGAGGACGGTGCTCGAATAGGGGGCCATTCGGATACGAGCCGGGCGGCCCGTAGGTGCCGTCGACGACGTATCCCGGGACCGTCCCGGGCGTGACAGCCGTGATCTCGGATGAGAATTCGACCGAGCCGCGCGCCGGTACAGCGAACGACTGGTTACTTGTCGCGATGTACTTCAGGTGGTCGAAAACACTGAAGTCAAAGGACGTCCGGAATGGAGCATCGTCGATATAGAAGGTGCCGTCCGCGACGAACGCGTGTCGCCCGGTGCCACCCCCATGTCACCGAGGCCATAGGCGCCGCCGGGCCCGTTCGACCACTTCGCGTAATAGTCACTAAGCGAGTAGCCGCCCTTCTTCTGGAACGTGTCGTAGACCGTCTTGGTGCTGGCTTGAGGCCGTTCCGCCCACGGCGAGGGCTAGCAGCGCAAGCGCAGCCACGACCGGCAGAGTCAAACGTCTCAAGAGAAAGCTCCTTCCAAGGGGGCGGCCCAGACGTCTGGGCCGAACGACCCAGAGCGGACTGCCCGTCCACGCTGTCATACCCCGGCCTCGAGTTCAACTCGCAGCCGGCGGCGCTGAGGCCTTGCAGAGCAGGTTCAGCAGCTAGGGCGGGGGGCTGGTACGGAAACCCTCATTTTTCATCCCCTCGCGAGTTTTTCTCGCGGAGAGTTAGCGGTGTGTCCGGGCGTTCACCCTCGGACATAACCTCCCCCGGTACCCGTCACGATATCCATACGAGTGTGCTATCTCGCCACTTGTGGGCGGCGGCGGAGCATAAAGACTAGGACCGCTCCAAAGAGCAACATTCCCCCGAGCGCGGCCAGGAGACCCACGACCATCCAAGGGAACGTCCCGCTGTCAGCTCGGGTCGGCACCCCTTCAGGGAGCCCATCTTGGACTTCAGGGAGTCCAGCTTGGATTTCAGGGAGCCCAGCTTGAATGAGAGCATCCTTGAGAAATGACGTCGATGCCACGTACCACCCTCCGCGCGTCTGCTCGCTCCCGAAAAAGGGCTGTCCAGGCGGCGTATAGGACACAGGGTTTGGTTCGGCATACGGGTAGACGTCCTGTCGAATCTCGTCCAGCTCGTTATTCGGGCCGGGCATCAGATACGTAATCCGGTAGCGTGGCCCCAGATCTCCGGCAGGCCTACTGTCGAGCATCGGATCGGGGCTCTGTCCGAAGGTCGCCGGAAAGAAGCCAGCCGCTTCGGCAATGTGCATCAGGCGCTTCCCGCCCACTTGGCCCTCGCCGGCGAGGAGGATGGGATTGTCGAGGCCGGGGCCGGTGATCTCGGCCTTGCTTGCACCCTTCCCAAGAGCGACCGCAGGGCAAAGCGCGCTCAAAAGCATGATTGCGAGGGGGATGAGGGCGACTTTTTTCATTCGTGTACCTCCCGGACGCTGCCAGCTCTAGCAGTCGTCATACACCTTCGTCGGTGTTCAGGTTCCCGCATCCATTCGTAGGGCCGTGAGCATTCAGCCCCTCGAGCCAAAAGTTCCGGTCGCACCCCGCGTCCTTCCGTACAGGTTCCGCCCGTCCTAGCCGCCGCGCGGATTGTGTCTGCGGCAGACGGTGGCGAGCTCCGAGTCAGGCACGAGCAGCACGTCGCCGCCGCCGTCGACGTAGCGGACGGCTGACTCCTGCAGAAAGTGGCTCTTGTCAGTCCGAACGGCGCGTCTTTATGCTCGGGCGATCGAATGCGGCTTGCGTTCAGATGGCTCAGCGTGACGTGTGTCGCTGCCGTCGCTCTTGTGGCGATCGTGGACGCTGTCCGCAGCGCCGGGAGCGACGGCAGGGAGGCGGCGCCCTCGACCGACGAGCTGTGGTCGCTCGAGCGGATCCGCGCCGAGGGCTCTCCGGAAAACCAGACGGTGACCGAGTCGGGCTTCACGACGCGCGCTTACGTTGTGTGCGACGGACCCCGCTCCGCATGCAAAAGCGATCCTCCGCTCCGAGTCCCGTACCAGCATGCGGCGCTGGAGGTGACTCAGGACGGGCGCTCCGCCCTCTTCATCGTGGGCGCCAACGGCCGGTACTGGGGACCACTTCGAGCACGTCTACCTCATCGACGAGCGCGAAGGCACGATACGGCCGCTGGATGTGCCGCATCTCCTTCCCGACGATCCGTCCACGATCGTCGCTCGCTACTGAGGACCGAACGTCGACGAGTTCCTGTGGTTCGTCGACCGCAGCTGCTCGGTCTCCTGGGCCACCGATGGCAACTTCAAGGAACGCCGAGTCGACTGCGGGGAAGGCTGGGACCGCGCCTACATGCATGCGACTGGTTCCCCGACGGATGGCTGCAACCGGGGCGCATGGCCCTGGCGGAGCGGAACCATGACCGTCTGTTCCTCCATGTGAGTCTTGACTACGGAAACACCTGGCAACGGATCCCGGTCAGCGACGAGGACGCCATCCCAAGCACGCTGCAACGGCGCTTTCGATCTCGATTTCTGCGAACGAGTTAGATACGGTTGCCTCAATGCTGCGACTGAGGAGGCAGCCATGAGACTGAGATGCTTCATCATCGCCGTCGCCGTCGCCGTCGCCCTCGCTGCGCTGGCTGCAGTGCCGGCCAGCGGGCTCGCTTCTGGCAATGTCCTGCAGGTGACGCCCCGGACGGTCAACTTCGGGGCGAAGCCCGTCGAGTCGTCCACGATCAAGTTCACCACAATCAGCAACACGAGCGACGAGGCGGTCCTCCTAACCCTCACTCTGGTGCGCTCGTGGGACGACTTCGCAGGTGGTCTTGTTGAGAGCACCTGCACGCTCTTTGAGCCGGCTGTCCTTGCACCCGGCGAGAGCTGCACGCTCGTCGAGAGATTCGTTCCCCATGACGAATTCATCGGGATCAAGCAGGACCAAATCTGGGTCGCGACGGCCACCGACGTGAACACCGGTGAGGTACTCGATACAGAGGAGCTCGTCTTCTTCGGACGAGCGAGGTGAGGCGGCGATCCCCTCCGTCGCTCGGCTGCTCGGGCGGAAGTAGTAAGAGCGGCGCCGATCTTGCCGATCTAATAGTGCGGGGTCGGATCGAACCCGCACTGCCGACCAAGCGCGCGCGACGTCGGCAGCGCGAAAGGGGAAACGGCGGTTCGGCCCCGCATGACGTAACAAATGGCTGGGCGGAGGAGGCCGGGGCGCCGGCGCCGAAGCAGCGGCTCTCGCGGGAGAAACGGGACCCTCCTCCGCCGCAGGCCACAACCCTAGTACGCCCGGGGGCACGCAGCAAGACCTGAGGTGCGACCCGGACGTACCGAGGCATGCGCTTTCCGCGCACCTTCCTCGCGCGGACCTTCCAACGCCGGTTCAACCGCACCGCTTAGTCGAAGATGATGTCGCCGGTCGTTGCCTCATACGACACTGTCTGGCCGAGTGGGTGGTGACGCCGAGCGGCTCTCGTCAGAGCTCTGGACGATGCGCTCGCGCTTGCCCGCAACGGGGGCGTAGCCAAATCCGAGCCGGAACCTTGCTCATCCTGCGACCGGCATATCGACTCAGCGGCTGGCGCCAGTATGGATGGAACCCTCCGAGTGGTGTGGTTTTGGACCCAACGCCTCGTGTCTCATTTTTTACGTGGCACGAGTTAGGCGTCCAGCGCCCGATCTAGCAGCTTTCCCCCCGGATGGGAATTTGGGCGAGAAGAGAAACACCTTTTGGGCAAGGGGAAGAAGAGGGGCGTTGCTGGCGCTGGTTGAGGTCGAAGTGGTTGATCCCCGCGGCCTCGAGCCGGACGAGCACCTACCGTCGGCCGGAGTGGGGTCGGGGATCTCTTCGTACTTGAGGACTTCCGGCCGCCGCCTTCGTGGATAACGGTCGCTTGCACGCCCTCTCCCTCCCTGAGATCCACCGATCCTAGCCACTCTCAAGCGTTTCGCCCCGAATCCCGATAAGTCCCGTATGGCTCCGGCAAACCGGCTTCAGGCGCTGCTCGACGTCTCTCACAAGCTCTCTTCGACCCTTGAATTGAGCGAGGTCTTGCGTGCCTTTACGGACCAGGCGACCGAGCTCACCGGCGCCACCGCGGCCGAGATCTCCTTCTGGGACAACGCACGGGACGAGCTGATCATGCTGGTCGAGTACCTCGAGGGCGCGAACGAGATCACCGAGGAGGGCGGCCAGATCTACCGGCTCGTCGACTTCCCGGCGACAAAGCAAGTGCTCGAGACGCAGGAGCCGATCCAGATCCGCGTCTCGAACGAAAACGACGACCCCGCCGAACGCGCGCTCCTCGAGGCGCGCGACCGCAAGGCCCTGCTCATGCTCCCGCTGATCACAGGGGGCGAGACGATCGGAATGATGGAGGTCGTCGACCAGCTCGACCGGGAGTTCGACGCCGCCGACGTGGACTTTTGCCAGGCGCTTTGCAACGTCGTCGCGCCCGCGGTGCAGAACGCAATGCTCTACAAGGAGATGAAGGAGCTCGCCGCGCGCGACAAGCTCACCAACCTCTACAACCGCCGTCTCTTTGAGGAGCAGTTCGACGCAGCTGTTGCCCGTAGCCAGCGCAACGGCGAGGAGCTCAGCCTGCTCGTCGTCGACCTCGACGGTCTCAAGCGGATCAACGACCTCGGCGGCCACCCGGCCGGCGACGAGGCGCTCCGCGCTCTCGCAGAGTCCCTGGTCGAGTCGTCGCGCGGCGGAGACGTCGCCTGTCGACTAGGCGGAGACGAGTTCGCGGTCATCCTTCCGGGTGCCAACCCGGACGATGCGATCAAGGTCGCCGAGCGGGCGCAGGAAGCGCTCAACCAACGCGGTCCGTACAGCTTCTCGGGCGGCGTCGCCCGGGCAGCGATCAACCTCGGCTCCTCGTACGACCTTTACCGCTCGGCGGATATCGCCGCCTATCGCGCGAAGGCCGCGGGCGGTGCCCGCACGTTGCTAGGCGTCGAAACCCGCGCGGCCAGCTAGGCCTTTTCGCCGGGCGCGCTACGCTGCGGTCCGTTTTCGGGACCACAGGGAGGTTCTTTTGCGGCGCTTTTCAGCTTTGCTCATCGCGGCGACGGTCGCCGTCGTCGTCCTCCAGCCGGCCGGCGCGGGGCCGAGCCCGTCGACCGGGTCGGGCCGCGTCTCTCGCCGAATCCAATTGCGACCCTGCAAGATCAGTCGCTGACCGACCAGAAGGATGCGAACTACGCGGCGCTGCAACCCCGCGTACCGGACGGTGACCCTCACCAACCTCGACGGGAGCGGGTACCTCCAGGGCGACTGGGCCAACGTCCGCAGCAACACCGGCAAGGCGGCGTTCTCTTCGACGAACTCGTTCCTGTACACGCGCGACGACGACCGCTTCGAGCAGGTGATGGCCTATTACTGGGTCACCACGGCCCAGACGTACATCCAAAGCCTCGGCTTCGGCCTCGCGCGTCGTCCTGTCAATGAGCAGTCGCAGGACATCCGCATCGACCAGATCGGGATCGACAACTCGTACTCGTGGGACAAGCATGACGTCGTTCGCTTCGGCAAGGGCGGCGTCGACGACGCCGAGGACGCCGAGGACGCCGAGGTGATCCTGCACGAGTACGGGCACGCGATTCAAGAATGGCAGCAGCCCGACGGAACCTTCGGCACGTCAGCCGAGGCCGGCTCGATCGGAGAGGGCTTCGGCGACTACTGGGCGGCCACGGTCTCGAACGTGTTCGCGTCGCGCGCACTGTGGGACATTCGCGGCGCGCTCGGCCACGTGAAGGCGGACACGCGCATCCTCGAGGCGCAGTTCTCGTTCGCGCCCGACACTTCCATGCCGGCCGCGGCCAGTGCGACCGTGGCTGCTGCGCGGAGCCTCTACGGGAACTCGGCGGCCAACGCCACCCGTGGCGCGTTCGAGGACCGGGGGATCCTCTAGCTCTACCGAAGCGATGCGAGGGGCGGCTCGACGGCGGGCCGCTCCTCGCGCGCCGCGATCGTCTCGGCGATCACCTCGAGCATGGCCTCGATCGCCGGCGAGCGTCCACCGGCGCGGTTGACCGCGAAGATCCGCCGCTTCAGCGGGCTCAGGGCCACCGGCCGGGCCTCGACGCCCGGGTAGAGCGTCTCGAGCGCGAGCTCGGGGGCGAGCGCGACGCCGACTCCCGCGGCGACGAGCCCCTGCCAGACGCCGTGGTCGTCGCTTTCGAAGCCGATCGAGGGCTCGAACCCGGCGTCTCGGCATGCGCGGGAGAC
This sequence comes from Gaiellaceae bacterium, assembly GCA_035296905.1. Taxonomy (GTDB): domain Bacteria; phylum Actinomycetota; class Thermoleophilia; order Gaiellales; family Gaiellaceae; genus DATEOR01. The sequence continues at coordinate 91,571 of DATHAA010000007.1, read as the reverse complement.
GAACTCGTGGCAGGAGGAGTTGGCGGTCGAGGTGATCCACGACTCCTCGGAGAGCTCGTCCAGCTTCACTGCTCGCCGGCGGGCTGCCCGGTGTCCCTTCGGGAGCACGACGCGAATGGGATCGTCGAGCAGATAGGTCTGCTCGACCGAGTCGTCCTCGGGGAACGGGACGTAGTCGTACTCGTACATGAGCGCCAGATCGAGCTCTCCCGACTTGATGCGGGCCAGGCTCGCGAGCGGATCGGCCTCGGTCAGCGAGAGCTCGACCGCCGGGTGGCGGCGGCGAAACTCCGCGATCGCCTGCGGCATGATCGTCGCATAGGCGGTGGGGAAGGAGGCAAGGCGGAGCATCCCCCCGCGAAGGCCCGCAATGGCCTGGATCTCGGCCTCGGCGGCCGCGAGGCTGGCGACGATTCCGTCCGTGTGGGCGACGAGGGCGCGCCCGGCCTCGGTCAGGCGGACGGATCGTGGACCGCGCTCGACGAGAGCCACGCCTGCCTCGCGTTCGAGGGTCGCGATCTGCTGGGAGACCGCCGAGGGCGTGAAGGCGAGCGCCTGGGCGGCAGCGGCGATCGAGCCGTGCTCGGCGACCGCGCTCAGCACCCGCATCCGTCGAACGTCGAGCATAAGCGAATCTTAGCCAACCACAAGAAGATTCAGTGGTTGTGATGCTCACTCTCTGGCAGCGTTTCGGGAGGTGAAGGCGATCCGCTCGGTGGGGTATCCGCTCGGGCTCGCGTGGTCGCGCCTGCGGCACCGGCCCGGCAGTGCCCTGCTGCTCGCGCTCGGGATCGCCGCGGCGGCCGGCGCGCTGGCGGTCGTGCTCGGAGGAAGCCTGGTCGCGCAGGACGTGGCTGCGGGGCGCGCGCTCGGTGGATTACCCGCGTCCAAGCGGGCCGTCGCAGTCACGTATGCCGACCTCGGCCTGCAGCGGAACGGCGTCACGCGCGAGGAGCTCGAGCCCCTCGTCGTTCGCAGCCTCGCCGATCTCGCGTCCGGCGAGCCCGTGCGCGCGGTGCAGTACAAGCTCCTTCGGATCGACGGCGCGCTCACGAACCTCGGGGCCGTTGACGACGTCTCGCGCTGGGTGCGCCTGACTTCGGGCCGCTACCCCCGCGAGTGCACGCCCGAGCGCTGCGAGGTCGTCCAGCTCGGCGGCACGGGCGAGATCGCAAGCGCGCCGGGCCTCCGCTTCGTCAAGGTGGGCGAGGGAGACCTCACATCGCCGCTCCCCTTCGGCCTCTTGCCCGGCGCGAAGGCGACGCGAGTGGGCGAGTCGTTCGGGGTCGCGGAACCGCCCTTCCTCCTCGCCGAGGGCTTCGACGAGCTCTCCGCCCTGCCCCAGCTCCAGGCGATCTACCGGACGTACGCCTGGTCAGTGCCGCTCGCGCCGCGCAGCATCCATCCCTGGGAGATCGACAGCTTCGAGACGCGCGCGGTGCGTGCGGAGTCGACGCTGCGTGCCCGCTCGCTCTTCCTCGACCTCTCCGCCCCGGTGGCCGAGCTCGCGGCGGCGCGCGAGACCGGGCAGGTCGCCGGGCGCAGGCTCCTGCTCGTCGGCGGACAGGTGGCGGCGCTCCTGCTCGCGTTCGCCGTGCTCGCGGCCGTCGGCATGCGGCGCGACGTCGAGGCGGCCGGCCAGCGGTTGACCTGGTTCGGAGCGCGGCGCTGGCAGGTGCATCTGGTGACGGTCGCCGAGACGACCGCAGTTGCGCTTCTCGGTGCAGTCGTGGGTTGGGCGCTTGGCAGCGCGGTCACCGCGCTTCTGGCCGACGAGGCGGGGTCCCCGCCTGGCGCCGTGCTCGGCCATTCGGCGCTCGCGGGCTCCGGCCTCGCCGCCGCCGCCGCGCTCGCGCTCGCCGGGGCTCTCGTCCTGATCCTCGTTCTCAGCGTTCCGGGGATCTCGCTCGGCGGGCGCACCTTCACTCCGCTCGACGCAGCGGCTCTCGGGGCGCTCCTCGCCGTCGTCCTCGTGTTCGCGCGTGGAGATGCGGACGCCCGCGCCCTGGGCCAGGGCGGCGGCACGGGCACGCTCCTTCTGCTCCTCCCGGGCCTCGTGACCTTCGTCGTCGCCGTCGCGGCCGCGCGCCTGCTCGTGCCCGGCCTTCGCCTGCTCGAGCGCGTCGCCCGCGGCGGACGGATCCACATGCGGCTGGCGGCGCTCTCGCTCGCACGGAGTCCCGGCCGGGCGGCTGTGGCGGTCACGTTCCTCGTGGCGAGCCTCGGCCTCGGCCTCTTCGCGGTCGTCTACCGCTCGACTCTGGACGACGGCCTTTCCGAGCAGGCCGCCTACGCCGTGCCCCAGGACTTCACCGTGCGGGAGGACCTGTCCCCAACGGGGCTCGTCGCGCCACTCGTAGCGGCTCCGGTCTCGAGCTACGAGGCGCTGGGCGCGGAGGTGACGCCCGTTCTCCGCCAGACCGCGAGCGCGGGAGGGCCCGACCAGCTGACCGTGCTCGGGGTACCCGCGGACGCGATCGCGGAGCTCGACGGCTGGCAGGACCGCTTCTCTCGACTCTCCCGCGGTGAGCTGATCGAGCGCCTCGAGCCCAGCCCGTCCCCGGTTCTGCGCGGCGCTCCGCTCCCGGCCGACTCCTCGGAGCTTGCGATTCCCTACACCCTGCGCGGGGGAGCGGTCACGCTCACGGCGGTCGTGCTCGAGCCGGACGATCTGTTTGCGCGCATCGACCTCGGGACGGCGAGGCCGGGGACCGGGACGCTGAGGGCAGCGATCCCGCCCGACGCCCACCGCGGGCGGATCGTCGCGCTCGAGCTCTCGCGAGCGCTGTCGGTGGAGGGTCACGGCGACTTCGCGCGCGTGGACGGGGTGCTCACGCTGGCCCCGGCGACCGCCGGAGGGAACCTGATCACGGACTACTCCGGCTGGATCGGCCTCGACAACGTCGACGCAACCGGGTCGAGGCTCCGCTTCCTGCTCTCAAATGAGGCCGCGAACCCGCGCTTCCAGCCGAGCCAGGCAACCGACGCGGCGCCCCCTGCAGTAGTCGCGACGCCGGGCCTGGCGGCCGCGGCTGGCTCCGGCGGAATCCTCCCGCTTCGGCTCCCCGGCGGCTCCGTCCCGGTTCGCGTTGTGGGGACGATTCGACGCTTCCCATCGGTCTACGGCGACTTCGTACTCGGAGACGAGCGCTCGCTCTACGTCGCCATGAACGCGGCCAATCCCGGCACCGCTGTGCCGAACGAGCTCTGGCTCGCCGGGCCCAAGGACATCGGCGTCGAGCTGGAGCGGCCGCCGTTCGCGCCGCTCTCCGTCTCCTCGCGCGCCGAGATCGAGGATCGCCTCCGGGCCGACCCGCTCGCCCGCGGCTCGCTGGCCGCGCTGACGGGAGCCGCGATCGTCGCCTTCCTGCTTGCCCTTGTCGGGCTCGCGGTGTTGCTCGCCGGAGACTCGCGCGACGAGCGCCGCGAGCTCTTCGACCTCGAGACGCAGGGTGCAGGGCCGGGCACTCTCAGGCGGCATCTGCGCCTGCGCGCGGTTCTCGTTGCCGTCCTCGGGCTACTCGGCGGGCTGGCTGCGGCTGCGCTTCTCGCCGTGCTCGCCGTCGACCTGGTCACGCTGACTGCGGGCGCCTCTCTGCCCGAGCCGCCGCTCGCGATTGCGGTGGACTGGCGTCTCGTCGCCCTCGCTTGCGCCGTGTACGGCGTGCTCACGGCGGGGCTGGTCGCGCTCTCGACGAGGAGGGCGGTTTGAGCGCCGTCGAGGTCCGCGATCTCTTCCGCGTCTACTCAACGCCCGAGGGACACGCTGCGGCGCTGCAGGGCCTGACCCTCTCCGTGCAGGAGAAGGAGGTGCTCGTCGTTCTCGGCCCGAGCGGGTCCGGGAAGTCGACGCTGCTCCGGATTCTCGCGGGGCTCGAGCGACCTTCCGCGGGCACGGCACAGGTCTTCGACGCCGACCTCGGGCGCCTGTCGTCGCGCCGCCTGGCCGAGTACCGCTCGCGGACGACCGGCTACGTCGAGCAGCACTACTCCCGTTCACTCGACCCCGACCTGAGCGCCCGCGAGCTCCTCGGCGTGCAGCTCGGCCTTGCCGGCGCGCCCCGCGCAGAGCGGGAGAAGAGGGCCGACGAGCTCCTCGAGCGCGTGGGTCTCGCAGATAAGCGCACCGCGCCACCCGCAGAGCTCTCGGGCGGCGAGCAGCAGCGCGTCGCCGTGTGCGCAGCGCTCGCGCACCGCCCGAGGCTCCTTCTCGCCGACGAGCCAACCGGAGAACTCGACGCCGCAAGCGCCGGGCTCGTGTACGAGCTCATCGGCGAGCTCGCCCGCGAGCACGGGTGTACCACGGTGCTCGTCAGCCACGACGTCGAGTCGACAGCCATCGCCGACCGGACCGTCCGCGTCCGCGACGGCCGCGTGAGCGAGGAGACGGAGCGGGGAGACGGGGAGACGCTCGTCGTCGCGCGGGGCGGGTGGGTGCGCCTGCCGGAGGAGCTCCTCGTCCGCGCCCGGATCGGCTCGCGGGCGCGCGCCGAGCTCGCTCACGAGGGGATCGTGGTCTCGGCCGCTGGCGAGCCGGCGCAGCCCGGATCTCGGGACGGACAGGCCCCGGCTCCGGCGGCAGGTGAAAACGGCGCCGTGATCGCGCACGCGCGCGGGGTCGGCAAGCGTTACGGGGCGGGCGCGCGGGAGACCGTCGTCCTCGCCGGGCTCGATGCCGACTTCCGCGGCGGCCGGCTGACAGCGCTGACCGGGCCCTCCGGCTCGGGGAAGACGACGCTTCTCCACATCGTCGCCGGACTGCGCGACCCGAGCGCAGGGAGCGTCAGCGTCCTCGATACGAATCTGGCTGGGCTGGGACGGGAAGAGCGCGCCGCACTCCGGCGCGACCCGATCGCGTTCATCCCGCAGGATCCGGGACTGACCCCGTTTCTCAGTGCGCGCGAGAACGTGGAGGTCGCGCTCGCGCTACGGGAACTGAGCCCCGAGGAGGCGCACCAGCGCGCGCTCGATGCGCTCTCCGAGGTCGGGCTCGCCGAGCGGGCGGAACAGCGTGTCGCCCGGCTCTCGGCGGGAGAGCGCCAGCGTGTGGCGATCGCACGCGCGCTCGCCGCCGAGGCGAAGCTCCTCCTCGCCGACGAGCCCACCGCGCGGCTCGACGAGGCGAACGCGCTCGCGGTCGGCGCGCTCTTCGGGCGCTACGCCCGCGTGCGCGGTGCCGCGGTCATCTGCGCGACCCACGATCCGCTCGTCGTCGCCGAGGCGGACGACGTGCTCGCGCTCTAGCAGTCCGCGCTGTCGCCGTTCGCGCCGGGAAGGCGCTCGAGGAGACTGGCGAGGCTCGCGAGCTCGTCCGCGCTGAAGCGCTCCACGAAGAGCCGGTGCACGCCGGCGAGGTGCGTCGTGCGCGCGGCCCGGAGCTTCTCGTTCCCGGCCGGGGTCAGCTTCGCGTAGACGACGCGCCGGTCGGTCGCGCACGCTTCGCGCGCGACAAAGCCCGAGCGCTCGAGCCCGTCGAGGAGGCGTGTAATCCCGGAGGGAGTCAGGAGGACGCTCGAGGCGAGGTCCACTCGCCGCATGGCCTGCTCGGGTGCCCACGAGAGGTGGAGCAGGACCTCGAAGTCGTTGATCGTCAGCCCGTGGTCCGCCACGAGCTCGGTGTTCAGCTTCCCGACGATCGCGGAGTGCGTTCGTAGGAAGCTGACCCAGGTGTCGAGCTCCGCCCCGCGGGAGACCGTCGGAGTGCTCACACGACTAGCCTATAACCATGGCGGACGAGCATGGGATCGTCGCGACAGGCCTTGTGCGCGAGTTCAAGAAGGGGCCCCGCGCCGTGGACGGGATCGACCTCGTCGTGCACCCCGGCGAGATCTACGGGTTCCTGGGCCCGAACGGTGCGGGCAAGTCGACCACGGTGCACATGCTCACGACCCTGCTGCCGCCCACTGCGGGGACCGCGACCGTTGCCGGCTACGACATTGTCCGCGAGGGTCCGCAGGTCAGGGCCGCGATCGGCGCGGCTCTGCAGGAGGCGGCGCTTGACCCGCTGCTGACGGGGCGCGAGCACCTGCGCCTGCAGACGACGCTGCAGGGAATCCCGCGCTCCGAGCGCTCGCGGCGGGGCGAGCTTCTGCTCGAGCGCGTCGGGCTCTCGCAGGCGGCCGACCGCAAGGTCGGCGGCTACTCCGGCGGGATGAAGCGCCGGCTCGACCTCGCGCTCGCCCTGGTCCACTCCCCGCGCATCCTCTTCCTCGACGAGCCGACCACGGGCCTCGACGTGCAGAGCCGTAGCGCGCTCTGGGAGGAGGTCCGCCGCCTCGCCACCGACGACGGCGTCACCGTCTTCCTGACCACGCAGTACCTCGAAGAGGCGGACGTGCTCGCCAACCGGGTCGGGATCATCGACCACGGCCGGATCGTCGCCGAAGGGACTCCAGCACACCTCAAGGCGGAAGTCGGGCGGCCCACCGTCGAGGTCGTCCCCGCGAGCCCCGAGGACGAGGAGCGCGCCGCCGTGATCCTCGCGCGGTTCGGCGAGCCCTGCGCTGCCATCCAGGGCGTCGCGGTCCGCCTCCAGACGAGCGAGGCCGACCTGGCGGAGATCGTGCGCGCGCTCGACGCCGAGAGCCTCAAGGTGGAGAACCTTCAGCTCCACCAGCCGTCTCTCGACGACGTCTTCCTCGCCAAGACCGGCCGCTCGCTCGAAGGTGCGGGCGAGGAGGAAGAAGAACCCGAGCTGGCGCTCGAGCCGGCGTGAGCGAGAGCTTCGTCGAGCAGGTGGGCCAACTCGCGCGGCGATCGGTCGTGCGCACCGCGCGCCAGCCCGCGAACATCGTCTTCCCGCTCGTCTTCCCGCTGCTCCTGCTCGCGGTGAACTCGAGCGGTCTCCAGTCGGCCACGCACCTGCCCGGGTTTCCGACCGACTCGTATCTCGCATTCGCGCTCGCCGTCCCGTTCATGCAAGGCGCGCTCTTTGCGACGATGAACGCGGGCACGGATCTCGCGCGCGACATCCAGACGGGGTTCCTCAACCGCCTCGCGCTGACGCCCATGCGTGGCGTCGCGCTACTGGCCGGCCAGCTCGGCGGCGTGATGGCGATGACCGCGGTTCAGGCCGCCGTGTGGATCTCAGCGGGGCTCATCCTCGGTGTGCACTTCGCGGCGGGCGCCGGGGGGATCGCCGTCCTCTTCGTCTTCTCGCTCCTTATCGGGCTCGGCTTCGGGGCGCTCGGCGCCTTCCTTGCGCTGCGCACCGGCTCTGGCGAGGCGGTGCAAGGCATGTTCCCGGTTTTCTTCGTCTTCCTCTTCATCTCGTCCATGGCCATGCCGCGCAACCTGATCGAGATCAAGTGGTTCCAGACCGCCGCGACCCTGAACCCGGTCTCGTACCTGATCGAAGGCATTCGCAGTCTGATCGTCATCGGGTGGGACTCGGAAGCGCTCGCGCTCGGGTTCGGGATCGCGTTGCTCATCGCTGCGGTCGCGGTCTCTCTCGCCACCCTCTCCCTGCGGACGAGGCTCACGCGCTCATGAGGACGCTCTCCGTCGCCGAGGGAGTGGCCTGGCGCGTCCTCCACAACGTGTTCACGAACCCGTCGCTTCTGATCCCGTCCCTGATCTTCCCGCTCTTCTTCTTCACCGCGTTCGCGGGCGGGCTCTCGCGCCTCGACCAGGTGCCTGGCTTCGACTACCCGCCGGGCTACACCGCCTTCCAGTTCGTCTTCGTGCTTCTGCAGTCGGCGGCCTTCGGCGGGGTCTTCACGGGCTTCGGCATCGCGCGCGATTTCGAGAGCGGGTTCGGGCGCAGGCTCCTCCTTTCGGCGCCGTACCGGATGGGGATCGTTCTCGGCTATGTAGCGGCGGCTCTCGTCCGCTGGCTGCTCACGGCCGCGGTTGTCACGGCGGTCGCGCTACTCGTCGGGATGCAAATCGGCGGCGGCGCTGTCGACCTCGTCGCCCTCTACACGCTGGCCGTCTGCCTCAATCTCGCGGCGACCCTCTGGGCGGCCGGCATCGCGCTTCGCCTGCGAACAATGCAGGCCGGCCCGGTCATGCAGATGCCCGTCTTCCTCCTGCTCTTCTTTGCGCCGGTCTACGTCCCGCTCGCCCTGCTGCAGGGGTGGATCCACAATGTCGCGACGTACAACCCCATCACGCGCGTGCTCGAGGCAGGACGCGGCTTCCTGGCGGGGACCCCGACCGAGACCGGGCTCGCGTTCGCGGTCACGGCGGCTCTGGTCGTCGCCTTCTCCGTTTGGGCCCTGCGCGGCCTGAGAAGCGCCGAGCGGGCGGGCTAAACGGGGGTCAAGGCCACGCTTTCGGGGGCCGATCCTCCGGGTTAGCCGGTATCCTGCTGCCTCCGAGAACCAAGGGCGGAACGCCCAGCCGACGAACGAACGCCCATTGTTGTCGCTCGACCTCATCGCCCGTCTGGTCGTCGCGGTCGCCCTCTTGTGGGCGGGCGTGTCGAAGCTCCTGTCCAGAGACTCGTCGTTCCTGGCGCCGTACGGCGTGTCCCCGCGCTGGCGCGGCGCCGCGCTCGCCGCGTGGACGGGGATCGAGCTCGCGACGGGCATCCTTCTTCTTGCGGGCGTCCGGGCCGCTGCGGTCGCGGCCGTCGCCCTGGGGGTCGTTTTCGTCGGCGCGCTGGCGAGCGTCCGCGCCCGCGGGGTGCGCCGGCTCCGCTGCGGCTGCTTCGGCGCCAGGGAACGCAGCACCGATCTTCTTCTCGGCCGCGCCGTTCTCTTCACGGGAATCGCGGCGTTCGGCGCATTCGCGCACGTCGAGGTCGGCCGGCCGTCGAACGATGCGATCGTCTTCGCGGCACTCGTGGTCCTCGGCCTCGCCGTTTTCGCGCTGGCTGCGCTCGTGCTCGCGCTCTACCGCCAGGTGGGCGTGCTCACGATGCGCCTCGGGCCCGGCGTCGCGCTCGAGCTCGCCGAGGAGGGCCCGCCCCTGGGAGACGTCGCCCCGGAGCTCGAGGGCCTCAGCCGAGTCGGAGACGAGCTCGTCGCGTTCTTCAGCGCCGACTGCCGCCTCTGCCGCGCGATCGCGCCGGGGATTCGGGCCTTCGAGCGCGAAGGAATGCCCGTGCGAACCGTGTACGAGCACGAGGAGCCCTCCGTGTTCGAGCGCTGGAGCGTTCCTGGGACGCCGTTCCTCGTCCACGTCGTCGAGGGGGTCGTCGCTGCCAAGGGCACGGTCAACTCGCTCGAGCAACTCGACGGTCTCGTCGCGCTTGGCTCCGCCAGGATGGAACATGCGCCGGCCTGACGCGCTCTTCGACGGCGCAGCCCGGGCACTCTCGACCCGCCTGGCCTCGGGGATGACCAGGAGGTCCTTCCTCGGACGCATGGGCGGGGCGGTGCTCGCCGCGACGGGAGGAGCGGCGGTCGCCGCAGCGGTGCGTCCCGAGAAGAGCGAGGCGTTTCACTTCTGCGGGCACATCTGGACGACCGGGTCGTGCCTGAACCCACTAGGCCTCCCGCGCATCGACAAAAACGGCTTTCCGCTCCGGCCAAGCGACGGACATCCGATCGACAATCTCGGCCGGGCGGTCAACTCCGCGGGCTGGGCTGTTGACGGCTCGGGCAACCGACTGCGCTCGCCTGACGGCGATTTTCTCCCGCGTGCCCCGCGCACGCGGCTTTGCGAAGACTGGACGAACGAGCACTACAGGATCGGCGGCGTCATGCAGGGCGCGTGGTACCGCTGCTGCAACGGCCAGGTGCGGAAGCTCGTGGACTGCTGCTCCTACAGCAAGAAGCGGATCAACGGCGATGCGTCTCTGACGGGCTACTGCTTCGACGGGAGGCGCGTGTTCTGCGTCCTCTACTACGACTCGGGGCTCAAGTGCTAGCCGTTGCCGCCGCGCTCGCGGCAACGGCCCTCCTCGCCGGAGTCTCGGGCGCCTGGTCGCCCTGAGGATTCTCCATGGTCGAGACCTTCACTCCCGCCGTGTGCGGGAGCCGCTCCCGCCAACGGCTCGCAATCGCTCTCTTCGCCCTCGCGGCGGTCGTCGCGTCGGCTGCCCTCGGGGCGACGCTCGGCTTCGTGGGAAGCCTCGTCGGCACCCGGCCCGCGCTGATCGCGGCCGCTGCGCTCGCCTTCCTGGCCGCCCTGCGTGAGGCGGGAATCCTCCGCATGCCGATCCCGCAGTCCAGGAGGCAGGTGCCGGAGCGCTGGCAGTACGAGCTGCCGCTGCCCCTGTGGAGCGCCGGCTACGGGGCGGGACTCGGCCTCGGCTTCCTCACCTTCCAGCCGGTCGCCACGTTCTGGGTCGCGTGCGCCGTGGCGCTCGCGCTCGGGAACCCCGCGGCCGCCGCCGCCTGCTTCGCGCTCTACGGAGCCGGCCGCGCGTTCATGGCGGTCTGGCCCCGGCACCGAGAGCCGAGCGGCCCCGCCGCCGTCGAGAGACTCGTCGGACGCGCGTCCTTCGTCTCGCGCGCGAACGCGGTCGTGCTCGGGCTCGCGGTCGTCCTGCTCGCCCTCGCTCCGGCCGCCGGCGCCGCTGTCACCTCGCTTGGCCGCGGCTTCGACCCGGCCGCGGATGGGCAGACGTTTGCACGCGCCCGCATGGACTCCGGGACGATCAAGGTGGTCGTGGTGCCGCCCGCCCCGGACCCGACCGACACGGTGAGCCCGGCGGACGCCCCCGCGCTCGACGGCGCCTACCTCGCCTACGAGGACGACGAGGGCATCAAGGTGATCGACTGGCGCAACGACTCCCCCGTGCTCGAGCTCGACGGGCCCTATTCACATCCGGCGCTCGACTACCCGCTGCTCGCCTACATCCGCGACGACGGTGCACACGAGCGCCTCGTCCTCGCAGATATCAGCAAGCCGAACCTCGAAGAACGGAACATTGCCTCCGTGCACAGCGCAGCCGACCTCGGCCGGCCGGCGCTTCGCGGCGGCCGTCTCGCCTGGCACCGGATCGCCAGCGGCGGCTCGTCGATCTACGTGCTCGAGCTCGCGACGAACAAGCGGCGCGTGATCAAGCAGACCGACGTCTGGATGGAGGCGAACCCATCCGTGAGCTCGCGGCGCATCGTCTGGGTCGAGCACCGCTCGCGGGGCTCGTATCTGCGGATGAAGTGGTTCGGGAGCAAGCGGACGAAAACGCTCATGCACGTGAGCGGACGAAAGACTCTTCTTTGGACGACGGCGCTAACGGGCCGAATGGCCTATGTGACGATGTGGACGCCGTCGACCCGAAAAGCAGTCGTTTTGCGGGTAAATTTCTAACCGGGACGGCTCACTCTATTGAGGGACGCGTGGACCTAAAGTCCGCCGTAAAGTGCGTGTGCGGGCAAGTGCCCGTCGGAGAAGGACCGAGCGGAGGAGAGGTTAGCTTTGCGGCAACCGGGACGAGTGGCGCGCCTTTGCCTAGGCGCTTTGATCGCAGCACTTGCGCTCGCCTTCACGAGCGCGGCTGGTGCGGAGCGCTACCTCGTGGTCTACAAGAGCGAGGACGTCCCCAAGGGGGCGGCGATTGCGATCGAGCGGGCCGGCGGTCAGCTCGTGCGGTCGTACAACGATATCGGAGTGGCACTCGCCGACTCGCCCAACGCGGGCTTCGCGGCGAGTTTGGCGGGCGACAACAAGGTCGACGGTGTGTCGGCGCTTTCCGGTCTCACCTTCGGGCTCGAGCACGATTCGACCGAGTGGGACGGAGAGCTCCCGAACGTGCCCGCGACCGACGCGGACACGTTCTCGTCGCTGCAGTGGAACATGCGTCAGATTCACGCACCCGACGCTCATGCCATCACGGGGGGAAGCCCCGCCGTTGTCGTCGGCCTGCTGGACTCCGGGATCGACTTCACGCATCCCGATCTTGCTCAGAACATGGACTTCGCCGACAGCGCCTCCTGCGTGACCGGGGTCCCGGACACGAATCCGACTGCCTACCAGGACGACAACGGCCATGGGACGCACAACGCAGGTTCGATCGCCGCGGCCTCCAACGGGATCGGGATCGTCGGCGTAGCCCCCAACGTGAAGATCGCATCCATCAAGGTGGCACAGCCGAGCGGCCTCATCACGCCCGCCGCTGTTATCTGCGGCTTCATGTGGGCGGCGACGCACCGCATCGATGTGACGAACAACAGCTACACCATCGATGTCGGCGCGACCACGGCCGGAGATCCCCTCGATTTCTTCTGCCACAACGACGCGGTGCAGCAGCCGCTCATCAAAGCGGTCAAGCGCGCGGTCCGCTACGCGCTCAAGAGTGGCGTGAGCGTCGTCGCCTCGGCGGGGAACTCGAACATCGACCTTGCCCATCCTCCGCTCGGCAACGAGTGCGTCCGCCTGCCGAGCGAGCTCCCAGGAGTCATCGCCGTCAGCGCGACCGCTCTGTCGGGCGAGAAGGCGAGCTACTCGAACTACGGCGTCGGGTTCACGGACGTGGCAGCTCCCGGCGGCGATGCGGTTCCCGCCCCGCCCGCAGGCTTTGTGCTCTCGACGTGGCCGGCAGCGCTCCAGGTTCCTCGCCTGCTTCAGGATCCCGCCGCACCGGGTCCCGCGTTCTACCGCTTCATGGCGGGTACCTCGATGGCCGCGGCCCACGCGAGCGGCGTCGCCGCGCTCATCGTCAGCCGCTACGGAGACTTGAGAAGCGGAGACGCGGCGATGAGGCCCGGGCGCGTCCAGGCCTACCTCCAGCAGACGGCGACCGAGGTGGCGTGCCCGCCCGACCCGACCGCCTGCCAGGGTGGCGAGGGCTACAACGGGTTGTACGGCCACGGCATCGTCGATGCCTTCGCCGCAGTCACTCCCTAGCTTCGAAAACGAGCTTGCGGCCAAGCCGAAGGCGCAGGGCCGGGAAACCGGCCCTTCGTCCATTCGTCCATTAAGGGCCGAAGGCCGGGAGCTCGAGCGCCCGCTCGAATGCGGCGCGGTCATGCACGGGCTCACCATGCGACACGACCACGTGCTCGAACGGGAGGTCGAGGAGACTCCTGAGGGCGGGAAGCGTTCGCTCCTCGTGCCATGGCGTTCCCCAGACCCGGAGCTGGCCGTCCCGTTCCGTCAGGGCGTCGGCAAACACCAGGGCCCGCCGCTCGGGCGCCCAGAGCGGCGTCTCGTTCCGGCCGCGCCCGTCGTAGAGCGCGACGAGCCCGCCCGGGAGCTCCGAGCCGGGCTCGATCGCCTCGAGCTCGGTCTCGGGAATGTCGTCGCGCCAGAAGAGGCTCGGCCCGAACGCCCGCGCGCCGTAACGGCCAACGAAGAGATCGACGTCGCGGACATGGTCCGGCTTGAGGACCACGACGAGCGTGGGTGGCGCGGCATTCAGGCGCTCCCACACCTCGCGGTTCTCCTCCGGAGGAGCGAGGGGGTCGGTCAGCGCGACCTCGCCTCCGGTCTCGACGACCGTCGAGGTCACGTGCGGGTCCCAATCTGCCTCGGGGCTCCAGGCGGGATGCCGCAGACGCCAGATCCAGAGGCCGGGTGCGATGTCCATCAGCGGCATGCCTCCTTATACTCGGCCCATGGCCGAGATCGCGCACATCTGGCGCTCGCCCAAGCGGCGCGAGCTGATGGAGGAACTCGATACCGCCCAGGTCTTCGAGAACGAAGGCGTCGAGGGCTGCGCCCATCGCCGCGGCGGCAAGCGCAACGTCCTCTTCGTCGCGGCCGAGGACCTCGAGTCGCTCGGTGTGCCGCCCGGGCGTGTGAAGGAGAACTTCACCGTGCGAGGCGCCGACGTCATGAACTGGCGGATCGGCCAGCGCCTTCAGATCGGCGATGCCGAGTTCGAGGTCTCGATGATCTGCGACCCCTGCGAACTGATGGAGGAGATCCGCCCCGGCCTACAGGCCGAGCTCGAGGGCAAGCGCGGGATGCTGGCCAAGGTCGTCACGACCGGCCGGGTCTCCCAGGGCGACGCGATTACGCTGCTTTGACCGCGGCGACGAGCTTCTCGACGGACGACTTCGCGTCTCCGAAGAGCATCGCCGAGTTCCCCTCGTAGAAGAGGTCGTTGTCGATCCCGGCGAACCCCGGGCTCATGCTCCGCTTGAGGATGACGACGTTCGCCGCCTGGTCGACGTTCAGGATCGGCATGCCGTAGAGCGGGCTCTCGGGGTTGTCGCGCGCGGCGGGGTTCGTGACGTCGTTCGCGCCGATGACGAGAGCGACGTCGGTTCGAGGGAACTCCGGGTTGATGTCGTCCATGTCGTAGAGCTGCGGGTAAGGCACCTGCGCCTCCGCGAGGAGGACGTTCATGTGTCCCGGCATGCGGCCCGCGACGGGGTGGATCGCGTACTTGACGTCGACGCCGCGCGCTTCGAGGAGGTCGGCGAGCTCCCGCACCGCGTGTTGGGCCTGCGCGACCGCGAGGCCGTAGCCGGGCACGACGACGACGCGCTGCGCGTAGGCGAGCATGACGGCCGTGTCGTCGGCGGTCACCTCGCGGTAGGACTTCCCGTCCGTCGAGGCCGCTGCCGCGGCGCCTCCGGCCGGGGCCGCCCCGAACGCGCCGAAAAGGACGTTGGCGATCGAGCGGTTCATGGCCCGGCCCATGAGGACGGTGAGCAGCGTGCCCGAGGCGCCGACGAGCGTGCCGCCGATGATCAGCGCCGTGTTCTCGAGCACGAAGCCGGCCGAGGCGGCCGCGAGACCCGTGAACGCGTTCAGGAGCGAGATGACGACCGGCATGTCGGCGCCGCCGATCGGAAGGACGAGCAAGACGCCGAAGAGGAGAGCCCCCAGGAGGAGCAGCACCATCCAGATCCCCTGCTCGGTCGAGCCTGCGAGCACTCCGAGCCCGAGCAGCGCGACGAAGAGGAGAGCGTTAACGATCTGCTGGCCCGTATAGGTGATCGGCCGGCCCGGCAGGATTTCCTGGAGCTTGCCGAACGCGACCAGGCTGCCCGAGAAGGAGATCGAGCCGATCAGCGCCGAGAAGAGCATGGCGCCGACCGAGTCACCCGAGAGGTGGCCCGCCGCGGGCGCGATCCGGTGGAATTCTGCGGCCGCGATGAGCGCCGCCGCGCCGCCGCCGACGCCGTTGAAGAGCGCCACCATCTGCGGCATCGCGGTCATCTTCACAAGGCGCGCCGAGATGGCCCCGATCACGGTCCCGATGGCCATGCCGACGAGGATCAGCCAGTAGCTCGTGATGTCCTCGTCGAGGAACGTGAAGAAGATCGCGATCCCCATCCCGACCGCCGCGATCCAGTTGCCCGACCGCGCGGTCGGCGGCGAGGAGAGCCGGCGGATCCCGACGATGAGGAGGACCGCGGCGACGAGGTAGGTGAAGTTGATCGCCGTCTGCGACAACGCGAGGACCGTCATTCGGATTCGGGCTTGGACGGCTTGCGCTTGAACATCTCGAGCATGCGGTCGGTGACGAGGAAGCCACCGACGACGTTGATCGTCGCGAAGACGACCGCGACGAAAGCGAGTGCCTTCTCGAGGTCGGAGTCGGCCGAGCCCGCAATGAGCATCGCCCCGACGAGCACGATGCCGTGGATCGCGTTCGTCCCCGACATGAGCGGAGTGTGCAGCATGGTCGGGACCTTCGAGATGATCTCGATGCCGATGAAGACCGCGAGGACAAAGACGGTGATGCTGTTGAGGAGCGTCATGCTCATGCCGCAACCGGCTCCTTCAGCACGCGCCCCTCGTGGGTCACGCACGTCTCGCGCGTGATCTCGTCGTCGAAGTCGAGCGTAAGCTCCGAGCCGCCTCCGAGGAGGTGGTTCAGGAACGTCCACACGTTGCGGGAGTACATCTGGCTCGCGTGCAGCGGCATCGAGCTCGGCAGGTTGAGCTCGCCGACGAGGGTGACGCCGTTCTCGACGACGGTCTCGCCGGGCTTCGTGAGCTCGCAGTTCCCGCCCGCCTCGGCGGCGAGGTCGACGATCACGGAGCCCGGCCGCATCCCCCGAGCCGCGTCGGCCGTGATGAGGACGGGTGCCTCCCGGCCGGGGATAAGGGCGGTCGTGATGACCGCGTCCGACTCGGCAACGTGGCGGGCGATCAGCTCCTGCTCTCGCTCGTGCTGGTCGTCCGAGAGCGCGACCGCGTAGCCGCCCTGACCCTCCGCGCCCTCGACGTCCAGCTCGAGGAACGTGGCGCCGAGGCTCTCCACCTGCTCTTTCACGGCGGGACGCACGTCGAAGGCCGAGACGACGGCGCCGAGCCGCCGCGCGGTCGCGATCGCCTGCAGGCCGGCGACGCCCGCTCCGAGCACGAGGATGCGCGCCGGCGGGATCGTCCCGGCAGCGGTGGTGAGCATCGGCATGAACTTCGGCAGGTGGTCGGCCGCGATCAGCGTTCCCTTGTAGCCCGAGACCGTGCTCTGGGAGGAGAGCGCGTCCATCGGCTGCGCGCGGGTGATGCGCGGGATCGAGTCCATCGAGAAGGCCGTGACGCGCCGCTCGGCGAGCGCGCGCACGAGGTCGCCGTTGACGAGCGGCTGCAGGAAGGCGATCAGGATCTGCCCGTCCCCGAGCCTGGCCACCTCGCCGTCGGACGGCTGTTGCACCTTCGCCACCGCGTCGACTCCGGAGAACGCGTCCCCCACGATTTGCGCGCCGCTCTCCTCGTAGGCCTCGTCGAGGAATCCGGCTGCCGCTCCTGCACCCGCCTCGACGAGGACCTCGACGCCTGCCTCGGCGAGACGCTTGATCGAATCGGGCACGAGGGCGACTCGCCGCTCGCCAGAAGCGGTCTCCTTGGGGACGCCGACCTTCATGCCGCGCGCAGTCTAAGGTGCGAGTGTGGACGAATGGCTCCGTGAGGCGCGCGATCGCCTGGCCGCGGCGTCCGGCGAGAGCCCGGAGAGCCTCGAGCTCTCCCAGGCCGACGTCGAGGAGTTGCTCGAGCTCGCCCGGCTCGCGGCGCACTCGAGCGGCGAGCGGATCAACGCTCCGCTCCTCTGCTATCTGGTCGGACTCGCCCACGGCCGTGGGGGCGCGGAGCTCTCCACGCTGGTGGACGCCACGGTCGGCAAGTAGCTCTGTAGGCTCCGCACGTGCCGGATCTGAAGGATCGGACAGCCGTCGTCACGGGCGCCTCGAGTGGCATCGGGGCCGAGACCGCGCGCGCGCTCGCCGCCGCCGGCGCCCGCCTCGCCCTTGGCGCGCGACGGACGGACCGGCTCGAAGAGCTCGTCGCGGATCTTCCCGGAGAGGGCCACGAGATCGCGCCACTCGACGTCACGGACGCTCAGAGCTGCGAGGAATTTGTCTCCAAGATGGCGAGCCGGTTTTCTCGGCTCGACATCTTGATTAACAATGCCGGACTCGCCCTCGGGCGCACCTCCGTCGAGGAGTCGAATGACGAGGACGACCGCCGGATGCTCGAGACCAACGTGCTCGGGCTCATGCGGATGACTCGCCTCGTTCTCCCGCATATGGAGGACGGGCGCGGGCACATCGTCAACCTCGGCTCGTGGGCGGGGCGGGAGGCCTACCCGCAGGGCGGAATGTACGTCGGCTCGAAGACCGCCGTGCTCGCGCTCACGCAGGTGATGCGGAAGGAGCTCGTCGGGCGCATCAAGGTCTCGACGGTCGACCCGGGCATGGTGGGGGACACGGAGTTCTCCGACGTGCGCTTCGGGGGCGACCAGGAGCGCAAGGACTCCGTCTACCACGGAGTGGACTACCTGACCCCCGCCGACGTTGCCGACTGCATCCTCTTCGCCCTGACCCGACCCGACTACATGGTCGTCGACGAGATGGTCATCAAACCCCTCCAGCAGGCAAGCCAGGACGCAATCGTCCGCAGGTAGTGGCTCTCACGATTCTGGAGGGGTCGACGTTCTGCGTCTCGGACGAGCGCGGCGACATCGCCGACCCCGTGATGGGCTTCTTCGCCGACGACACGCGCTTTCTCTCGCGCTGGATTCTCACGATCAACGGGCAGCGCCCGCTGCGGCTCTCGTCGGACAAGGTCGAGTACTTCTCGGCCGCGTTCTTTCTCCGCAACCCGATTGCGGGAGGACTCGAGCAGGACGTGCTCTCGATCGGACGGGACCGCTTCATCGGCGATGCCATGCAGGAGCACATCATCGTCGTCAACCATGGGCAGCACCCGGTCGAGTTCGAGCTCGCGCTCGAGGTCGGCACGGACTTTGCGGACATCTTCGCGGTCAAGGAGCACGACTTTGCGCTCGGACATCCGGACAGCGCGTCCCCGCTCCCTGGCCTCGCTACCGGTGAGTTCGACGCAGAGGGGAACCAGTTCATCTTCGTGGACGGGCCCAAGCGTCTCACGCAGGTGCTCTTCTCACAGCCCGGCGAGGTGAACGGGAGCAGCGTTCGCTACTCCATCGCGCTCGAGCCCCGGGAGGAGTGGCGGCTGCGCGCCGACGTCATCCCTTCGGCAGACGGCGTCCGGCTCGCGGTCGCCCAGGCGGAGCGGAATTTCGGCGACGAGCTCTCGCGCGTGCGCTCCTCGCTCTCGGCGTGGCATCTCTCCGTGCCGCATCTCCGCGCGTCGTGGGAGCAGCTCGGCGGCACCTTCGCGCAATCCGTCGCCGATCTTGCGTCGCTCAGGATGGACGAGGACCCGCGCGTCCCCGGTCAGCTCCCTGCGGCCGGCATGCCGTGGTTCATGACGGTGTTCGGCCGCGACACGCTGATCACGTGCCTGCAGACCCTGCTTTTCGGCCCGGAGCTTGCGAGCAACGCGCTCCGTGTCCTCGCCGCCCTCCAGGCGACCGAAGACAACCCGGCCATCGACGCCGAGCCCGGCAAGATCGTCCACGAGGTGCGCCACGGCAAAGGCGCCGACGCGTGGTTCCCGCGCTACTACGGCACGGTCGACGCGACGCCGCTCTATCTCATCCTTCTGTCGGAGGTCTGGCGCTGGACCGGCGACGCGGCGCTCGTCCGCGATCTCCGGGAGCCGGCGATGCGCGCGCTCGGGTGGATCGACGAGTTCGGCGACCTCGACGGGGACGGTTTCGTCGAGTACAGGCGCCGCTCGGAGCGAGGGCTCGTGAACCAGTCCTGGAAGGATTCCGGCGACTCGCAGCGGTTCCACGACGGGCGGCTGGCGGAGGCGCCGATCGCGCCGTGCGAGGTGCAGGGCTACGTCTATGACGCCAAGCAGCGCGCGGCGGAGCTCGCCCGGGATGTCTGGGGAGACACGGCGCTCGCGGACCGACTCGAGACCGAGGCGGCCGACCTCCAGAAGCGCTTCGACGATGCGTTCTGGTGCGAGGCGCGCGGCGGGTACTACGCGCTCGCGCTCGACGGGCAGAAGGCCAAGGTCGACTCGTTGACCTCGAACGTCGGCCACCTGTTGTGGAGCGGCATCGTCCCGGCTGGACGCGCCGATGCGATCGTCGACCAGCTCATGGGCGAGGAGCTCTGGTCGGGCTGGGGAGTGAGGACGATGTCCTCGGGGGACGTGGCCTTCAACCCGCTTTCGTACCACAACGGCACCGTCTGGCCGCACGACAACTCCCTGATCGCCTGGGGGCTCGCCCGCTACGATCGCTGGTCGGAAACGCACCGCATTGCCCGGCGCATGCTCAGCGCGGCAGGTCACTTCGCCAATCAGCTGCCGGAGGTATTCGCGGGTTTCTCCCGCGCGGCGACGCCGTTTCCGATCGCCTACCCGACCGCCGCCCGGCCGCAGGCGTGGGCTGCGGGAACGCCGGTGCTCCTTCTCCACCTCCTGCTCGGCCTTCGGCCGGATCCCGGAAGGAAGGCGCTCGTCTCCGTCGCTCCGCAGGAGTTGCCCGCCTGGCTCGGAACTCTGACGCTCTCGGGCGTGCGCGCCTTCGAGCGCAGTTGGGACGTTCGTCTCGAGAACGGGCATATAGAGGTGGAGGAATCCCAATGAAAATCGCTGTTCTCAGCCCGGTGTGGTTCCCGGTGCCGCCGACTCGCTACGGCGGGATCGAGTGGATCGTCTCGCTTCTCTCCGAGGGGCTCGTCCGCGCAGGGCACGAGGTGACGCTCTTCGCCTCCGGGGA
The DNA here is from genome assembly GCA_035296905.1 of Gaiellaceae bacterium. Lineage (GTDB taxonomy): Bacteria > Actinomycetota > Thermoleophilia > Gaiellales > Gaiellaceae > DATEOR01. The sequence goes on along the minus strand of DATHAA010000007.1, from coordinate 71,674 downwards.
CTCGAGCACACAGGCCGAGCTCGTTGCGATCTACGACGAGGCGCCGTCCGAGATGATCGGCAACACGCAGGTAGAGCTCCGCCATGCGCTTTCGTGCTTCGAGCGGGCCGGGGACTTCGACGTCATCAACGATCACAGCGGGCCGCTCGGCGCCATGTTCGGCGGAGTCGTGGACACGCCGGTCGTCCATACCGTGCACGGGCCGCTCGGTGGGGAGCCGGGGCTCCTCTACACGTCGCTCTCCAAGGTCTGCCCTGAGGTCGGGCTCATCTCCCTCTCCATGAACCAGCGCAAGCCGCTCCCGGACCTGAACTGGGTGGCCAACTGCCCGAACGCGCTCGAGCTCGACGTCTACCCAGTCCACCCGCACAAGGGCGACTACCTCCTCTTCCTCGGGCGTGGGAGCGCGGAAAAGGGCTGCCACCGGGCGATCGAGGTGGCGAAGGAGGCCGATATCCCGCTCCTCATTGCTGGGAAGATGCAGGACCGGGCCGAGAAGGAGTACTTCGAGGAGCACGTGCGGCCGAACCTCGGCTGGGGCATCGAGTACCTCGGCGAGGTCGACCACGCGAAGAAGGTGGACCTCCTCCAGAACGCGCGCGTGACCCTCTTCCCCATCGAATGGGAGGAGCCGTTTGGCCTCGTCATGATCGAGTCGATGGCGTGTGGGACCCCTGTGGTCGCAACGCGCTGGGGCGCCGTGCCCGAGGTGATCGACGACGGCCGCACGGGCATCGTCGTCGACGACTACATGGAGATGCCCGGCGTGATCGAGAGGGCCGCCGCGCTCGACCCGATGGATTGCCGGCGCTACGTCGAGGAGCGCTTCTCCTCCGAGCGGATGGTCCGCGATTACGAAGCGGCCTACGAGAAGGCGCTCGAAGGCGCCGTTGCTGCGGCTTAGCCGGGCTGGCTAGTCCCGCAGGTAGGCGAGAACGAAGTAGAGAAGTTGCGTCAGCGCGGCGAGCGCGCCGGCGACGTACGTGAGTGCGGCCGCAGTGAGCACCTTCCGGACTCCGGCCGACTCGTCAGCGGTGACGAGGCCGAGCGTCGTGAGCTGCTGGCCGGCCCGCTTGGAGGCGTTGAACTCCACCGGCAGCGTGACGATGTGGAAGAGGACGGCGACCGCATAGATGAGGATCGCGATCGTGATCAGGTTCAGCGCGTTCAAGAGCACGCCGGCCATGAGCAGCCAGATCCACGTGTTCGAGGCGATCGCTACCACGGGAAACATCGCGCTCCGCAAGCGCAAGGCCGCATAGCCCGCCTGGTGCTGCAGCGCGTGGCCGCTCTCGTGGGCTGCCACGGCCGCCGCCGCGACCGTCTTCGGGTCGTAGACCGGCGGGGACAAGTGCAACGCCTTCTTGCGCGGGTCGTAGTTGTCGGAGAGCGCGCCCGTGTCGGAGCGGTCGACAGGCACCTCCTCGAGCCCGTTTCGGTCGAGGATCTGCCGCGCCACCTCGGCGCCCGTCATGCCAGAAAGGAGCTGGATGTGCGAGTAGCGGTCGAAAGTCTTCCGGAGCCACCACTGCACAGCGAGGCCGATGACGAGGGTCGGGACGAGCAGCAGGATGTAGAGGCCCCAGTCGTTCATCTGCCCCGAATTGTAAAGAGGAGCTAGGAAGGACTTGCGACAATCGTCGCAAGCGCGTGCTCGAGGTCGGCGACGAGGTCGTCGCCCGACTCGATTCCCACCGAGAGCCGGACCAGGTTCGGGGGCACAGCGAATGGCGCGTTTGCCGTCGATGCGTGGGTCATCTGCGCCGGCTGCTCGATGAGGCTCTCCACTCCGCCGAGGCTCTCGGCGAGCTTCCAGACCTTCGTCTCTCCCACGAGGCGCACTGCCGCCTCTTCCGAGGCGGCGAGGAACGAGATCATCCCGCCGAAGTCCGCCATCTGCCGCGCCGCGATGTCGTGCCCGGGGTGGTCGGGCAGGCCAGGATAGAAGACGCGCTCGACGGCCTCGTGCTCGGAGAGGAACGCGGCGATCCGGCGCGCGTTCTCGCAGTGCTGGCGCATGCGGACCGCGAGGGTCTTCACGCCGCGGAGAACGAGCCAGGCGTCAAAGGGGCCGGGAACGGCACCCAGGGACTTCTGCAGAAAGCGCAGTCGCTCCGCGACGGTCAGGTCGTTCGTCCCCGCGAAGCCGCCGATCACGTCCGAGTGTCCGCCGAGGTACTTCGTGGTCGAATGGACGACGATGTCGGCGCCGAGCTCGAGCGGGCGCTGCAGGTACGGCGTGGCGAATGTGTTGTCGACGACCACGAGCGCGCCGACCGCATGGGCGGCCTCCGCCGCGGCCGCGATGTCGATCACGTTCAGGAGCGGGTTCGTGGGCGACTCGAGCCAGACGATCCGCGCCTTGGAGTCGAGGTGGTCGGCGAGGTTGGCACCGATCTCCTGGGCGGAAAGGAAGCTGAAGTCGTAGCCCTTCGGCTCGTAAACCTGCGAGAACATGCGGTAGACGCCGCCGTAGACGTCGTTCACGCACACAATGCGCTCACCGGGGCTGACGAGATGCATGATCGTCGTCGTCGCGCCGAGGCCGGACGAGAAGGCGAGGCCGTGATCGGCACTCTCGAGCGAGGCGAGGCAGGTTTCCAGGGCGGTGCGCGTCGGGTTTCCCGCGCGCGAGTAGTCGTAGCCTTTGTTCTTGCCGACTGCTTCCTGGAGGTACGTGGAGGTCTGATAGATCGGTGTGGTGATCGCCCCGGTGGCCGGGTCGGGCTCCTGCCCTTCGTGGATGGCGCGCGTCTCGAAGTCCATGGGCCTGATCGTATCCTTGCGGCATGGGCCCAGTCCGCGAATTGCGCGTCGCCGTCACGGCGGAAAACTACGAGGAGGCGCTGCGCTTCTATCGCGACGCACTCGGGCTGCCGGTGGTCGAGTCGTGGGAGAACGAGGGCGGGAGCGGCGCGATCCTCGACGCCGGCCGCGCCACGCTCGAAGTCCTGTCGCGAAGCCAGACCGATTTCGTGGACGAGATCGAGGTCGGCCGTCCGAGCTCCGGCCCCGTACGCCTGGCGCTGGAGGTGGAGGACTCGGTCGAGGCGGCCGAGCGGCTCGAGACCGCGGGTGCCGAGCGCGTGGGCGGCCCGGTCGTGACGCCGTGGCAGCACCGAAATGTGCGGCTGCGCGCGCCCGACGGCATGCAGCTCACCCTCTTCACCGTTCTGGACTAGCTCAGCCGAGCGTGACGGAGCCGTCGGCCCCGATCGTCCAGTGCGGGTTGTGCGCAACCTCCCATGGATGGCCGTCGGGATCGATGAAGACTCCCGAGTAGCCGCCCCAGAAGGTCTTCGCCCCTGCGCGTGGGATGTGCGCGCCGGCCGCGCGGGCCTCCTCGATGACGGCGTCGACCTCCTCAGGCGAGCGGCAGTTGTAGGCGAGCGTGATGCCGCCCCAGCCGCCGGGGTCCTCGACGCCGCTGTCCGCCGCGAGCTCTTCGCGGCTCCAGAGCGCGACGATCATGCCGCCCGCCTGGAAGAAGACGACGTCGTCCGCGGGGGCGGCGCCCGACTTCCAGCCGAGCGCCTCGTAGAACGCGCGGGAGCGGGCGAGGTCCGAAACGCCGAGGGTGACGAGGCTGAGGCGCTGCTCCATCAGGCCGAGCTCTGCTGGCGGGCAAGGTACTCGAGGAGATCGGCGCGCGTGAGGACTCCCACCGGCCGGCCGCGGCTCGCGACGACCACCGCAGGGTTCCCGGCGGAAAGGTCGGCGAAGACGGTGTCGACGGAGGCGCCGATCTCGACCGCGGGAAGCGGCGGCTCCATCGCGGCCGCGATGTCCTCGGAGAGCGCGTTTTGGTCGCGGAAGACCCGGTCGAGGAGCCCGCTCTCGCGGATCGAGCCCACCACGTCCGCGAGCGACACGGCCTCGTCGCCGTTTCGCACGACGGGGATCTGCGAGATCCCGTAGCGCTGCATGAGGTCGATGGCCTCGCCGACCTTCTGGTGCGTGGCGACGGTGACGAGCTCGGGCATCTCGGGCTCCTCGTCCTGCTTCGAGGAGAGGACGGCCTGGATCGTCGCGGCCGGCGCTGCGCGCTCGAGAAAGCCGTGCTCGAGGAGCCAGTTGTCGTCGTAGACCTTGGAGAGGTAGCCGCGGCCTGAGTCGGGCACGATGGTGACGAGGGTCGCGTCGGGGCCAAATCGCTCGGCGACCTGGAGCATCGCCCAGACGGCCGTGCCGCCGGATCCACCGACGAGGATGCCCTCCTCACGCGCGAGGCGGCGCGCGGTGCGGAAGGAGTCGCGGTCGGAGACGGTGATGAACTCGTCCACGAGCGAGGGGTCGAAGGTCGTAGGCCAGAAGTCCTCGCCGATGCCCTCGACGAGATAGGGGTGGACGTTGTCGGGCTGCGAGAAGATCGAGCCCTCGGGGTCGGCGCCGACGACGAGCAGATCGGGCTTCTGCTCCTTGAGGTAGCGCGCGGTCCCGGTGACCGTCCCGCCCGTGCCGACCGACAGGACGAGCGCGTCGATCTGGCCTCCGGTCTGCTCCCAGAGCTCGGGCCCGGTCGTCTCGTAGTGGGCCTGCGGGTTTGCCTGGTTCGAATACTGGTCTGGCTTGAACGCGCCGGGGATCTCCTCGGCGAGGCGGTTCGAGACCGAGTAGTAACTCTCGGGCGACTCGGGCGGGACCGCGGTCGGGCAGATGACGACCTCGGCGCCGTAGGCGCGCAGAAGCGCACGCTTCTCCTCGGCGATCTTGTCGGGCATGACGAAGACGCAGCGATAGCCCTTGAGCACGGCCGCGATGGCGAGGCCGACTCCGGTGTTCCCGCTCGTGGGCTCGACGATCGTTCCGCCCGGTGCGAGCTTCCCGTCCCGTTCGGCCTGCTCGATCATCCTGAGGCCGATCCGGTCCTTCACGCTCCCGCCCGGGTTCAGGAGCTCGAGCTTGGCGAGTAGCGTGGGCTCGACCTCGCGCGAGAGCCGTTGCAGGCGGACGAGCGGCGTGTTCCCGACGAGGTCGAGAACGGTGGGGTGGTCGCCGGCCATCGCCGTAACGATACGGCCTGCGCCTAGTGCCTGAAGTGGCGCCTGGGCGCGAAGACGATCGTGCCGCCGGCCTTGGCGACCGCGGCCACGACCTCGTCGTCCCTCTTCGAGCCGCCGGGCTGGACGATCGCCTTGATGCCTGCTTCGAGAGCGAGCTGCGGCCCGTCCGGAAAGGGGAAGAAGGCGTCGGAGGCGAGCACTGCTCCCTCCATGGAATGGTCGAGCTCGCGGGCCTTTCCGAGCGCGATCCTAACGGACTCGACGCGGCTCATCTGGCCCGCTCCGACGCCGAGCGTCTGCAGGTCCTTGGCGACGACGATCGCATTCGAGTTCACGTGCTTGCAGATGCGCCAGGCGAAGAGAAGGTCGCCCCAGAGCTGCTCGTCGGGCTGCTCGCCCGCGCGAACCTCCATCCCCGCGCGGTCGTCCACCTCGGCGTCGGCGTCCTGGACGAGGAAGCCGCCGATCACGCGCCGGAAGTCGCGCTCGCCGAGTGTCGCGCGCCGGCGCTCGCGGTCCTCGAGGATCCTGGTCGCAGGCTTCTGCTTGAGGATCTCGACGGCGTCGGCGGTGTACTCGGGAGCGATCAGCACTTCCACGAACTCTTCTGCGAGGCGCTTGGCGAGCGGCGGGTCGACGCGGCGGTTCACCGCCACGACGCCCCCGTACGCCGACACCGGGTCGGCGGCGTAGGCCTTCGCGGCAGCGTCGTCCAGCGCCGAGGCGACGCCGACCCCGCACGGGTTCCCGTGCTTCACGACCACGCAGGTCGGGAGCTCGAACTCGCCCAGGACCCCGCGGGCCGCGTCCAGGTCGCCCAGGTTGTTGAAGGAGAGCTCCTTGCCGGAGACCTGCTCGACGCGCGAGAGGAGGTCGCGCCGGGCGCCGCTCTCGACGTAGTACGCAGCTCTCTGGTGCGGGTTCTCGCCGTAGGAAAGCTCACGCTGGCGCTCGAGCGCGACGATCAGCTTGGGCGGGAACGTCTCCCGGTCGCCGAACCAGGTGGCGATCGATGCTTCATAAGCGGCCGTGTGTGCGAAAGCCTCGGCGGCGAGCTCGCGTCGCGTTTCCGCGTCGATCTCGCCGGTCGCCTGGATCTCGAGTAGAAGCGCCTCGTAACGTTCGATCGAGCAGACCGGCGCGACGTGCTCGAAGTTCTTCGCCGCGGCGCGGAGCATGGCCGGCCCGCCGATGTCGATCATCTCGACGGCCTCCTCCTCGCGCACGTCCTTCCGGCTGGCGACCTGCGCGAAGGGGTAGAGGTTGACGCACACGAGGTCGAACGGCTCGACGCCGTACTCCTCGAGCGCCTCCATGTCGGCCTTCACGTCCCGCCGCGCGAGGATCGCGCCGTGGATCCTCGGATGGAGCGTCTTGACGCGCCCGCCGAGCATCTCGGGCACGTCCGTGAGCGCGTCTACGGGCTTGACCGAGAGGCCGAGCTCGGAGATGTACGCGGCGGTTCCCCCGCTCGCGACGAGCTCGACGCCCAGCTCTGCGAGGCCGGTGGCGAACCGGTCGAGGCCCGTCTTGTCGAAGACGGAGATGAGCGCTCGCCGGACGGCCATTGGCCTAGGACCTTATTGCGCCAGCCAGATAGAGGCTGACGGCGTCGGGCAGCAGCCGGTGCTCGACCGCCCGGATGCGCGCGTAAAGGGTCTGGGCGGTGTCGCCCGGCTCGATTGCGACTCGCTCCTGCGCGATGACCGGACCGGTGTCCACGCCTTCGTCCAGGAAGTGGACCGTGACGCCGGTCTCCTGCGCTCCGGCCGCGAGCGCCTGACCGACCGCGTCGAGGCCGGGAAAGGCCGGTAAGAGCGACGGGTGGACGTTGATGCACCGGAAGCGTGCAAGGAAACCGGGCGTGAGGAGTTGCATGTAGCCGGCGCAGACGGCGAGCTCGACGCCGTGCTCGGCGAGCCAGTTGGCCATCGCCTCGTCGCGAGTCTCGCGATCGGCGTAATCCTGGAGCGGGAACGCGGCCGCCGGGACGGAAGCGCACTTGGCGCGCTCGAGTGCCTGCACTCCCGCCGTGTTCGAGGCGACCGCGGAGACCGGCAGCCGGGCGTCGAGCAGCGCCTGCAGGTTCGTGCCCGCACCCGAGACGAGGACGCCGATCACGCGAGCCGGCCGATGACGAGCCCTGTGCCCGCGTCGGCCTCGGGGACGACGGCGCACATCCCGATGCCGAGGTTGAAGACGCGGCGCTGCTCGTCCTCTGACACGCCTTGCTCGTCGAGCCAGGCGTAAACGGGCGGGCGCTCCCAGGAGCTCCAGTCGATCTCGGCGCGCATGCCCGCCGGAAGGACGCGCGGGAGATTGCCCATGATCCCGCCCCCGGTGATGTGGGCGAGGGCGCGGACGTCGGCCTGGGCGCGCAGGCGCCGCACGTCCTCAAGGTAGAGCCGCGTTGGCGGGAGCAAGAGGTCGGCGTCGAAGTCCCCGTCCCCGATTAGGGTGCGGACGAGGGTGAAGCCGTTGGCGTGCAGGCCCGAGGATGGAAGGCCGAGGACGACGTCCCCGGCCTCGCAGTGCGAGCCGTCGACGAGGTCGGCGCGCTTGACGAGCCCGATGCAGGCGCCGGCGAAGTCGAGCTCGTCATCGCGGTAAATCCCGGGAAGCTCCGCGCTCTCGCCGCCGAGGATCGCACACCCTGCCTCACGGCAGACGGATGCGGCGCCCTCCACGAGCTCGGCGACCTCCTCGAGGTCGAGGGAGCCGGAGGCGACGTAGTCCAGGAAGAAGAGCGGGTGGGCGCCGGTCGTGATGACGTCGTTCACGCAGTGGGCGGCGAGGTCGACGCCTGCGTCGAAGAGCCGGCCGGCGCGGCGGGAGAGGATGAGCTTCGTCCCGACCCCGTCCATCGTTGCGGCCAGGAGGCGCTCGTCGTCCAGCGGGTGGAGGCCCGCGAAGCCGCCCAGGGATCCGCCGGTGGAGGAGACGGCGACGCGCAGCCGCTCGACGACCTCCTCTGCTTTCCCCAGCGACACACCCGCCGCCTCGTAGGAGCTCATGCCAGCACCTCGGCCACGAGCTCGGGGCGGCCCTCGGGCCCGGCCGGGAGGAAGCGCACGATGCTCTCGCCGAGGTGCACGCTCGTACCCTCGCGCTCGAGGAGGAGGATCTCGGAGAGGGCGACCGCTTTCTCCTCGGGATCGTGGGCGCGCAGGTGGAGCTCGCCGATCTGGAACTCGTCCGCCTGCGCGAGCGCATCGTCCACCCAGTCGCGCGGTGGGTGCACCTCGAGCCTGTAGCCGGCCTCGGTGGTGACGAAGGTGCGCTTCCCGGGGTGATCCTGAATTTTCAGGCCGAGATCGCGGGCTCGATCGAGGACGGTCTCGTAGTCCTCCTCGCCGAGGGCGATGCCCAGGTGGTCCACGCGCGGGACGTCCCAGTGACCGGGTTGGAGAACGACGTTGACGGCCCCGCGCCCGACCTCCACGAGCCGCAAGCGGAAGCCGATCCTGTCGAGCTCCTCCCAGGACGTCCCGGGCTCGAACCAGTACGAGCTCTCGCCCCGCCAGCCGTAGCGGCCGATGAGCTCGAAGCCGAGCTTGCCGAGATACCGGGCCTCGAGCAGCCGGACCTTGCTCGTCACGAGGTGGTAGTGGAACAGGTGCACCGGCGGCTCCATCGTACTCGGCGCGGAGGAATCAGCCGCCTCGTGGGGAACGGGCGACCATGACGCAAAGCACTCCACCACCTCCGCCTCCGACCCAGGGCTACGGGCAGCCGTACTACGGGATGCCGACAGTGGCCGCTCCCAACGGCGAGCTCGTCGTCTTCCTGCTCGTCTGGGCGGTGGTCTTCATCATCACCGTGGCGTCCGACCGGGTCGACTGGCCCGAGTTCACGACTGCGACGGTCTTCCTTGCGGCCGCGTACATGATCTCCCGCGGGATCGCAAAGGCCGGCAAGGTCTTGGAAGGCCACTAGGACTCTCCCGGGCCGGCCGACGCGGCCGGCCCTGGGCGCTCTGGGCGGCGGTGGCTTTCGCCGAGCAAAGCCCGGCTTCAACGCTTCGCGTCTAAATCGACTCGCGGCGGGATCCTGCTCGCAGTCCCTCGCCGTACCACTCGTACTGTCTCGGACCTGCTCGCTTGCCTCCCTTGCGAGCGCCGTCCCAGAGTGCCCAGGCACGGTTCAAGAAGACGCGCTCTGGCCCGCGCGTCCAAGAGACGCGCGCTCCTTGTTGCTCGAAGGCGCCGAACAGCGTACCGTCTTGGCCCGTGCGTCGAAAGATCGCAAAGATCGCGTGCTGACCGTCCAGGAGATCGCGGAGCTCCCCGACCTCGGCCTGGCCGTCGCCGCCGGCGCGGAAGGCCTTCGTAACGAGGTCAGCTGGCTGCACGTCTCCGAGCTGGCCGACCCGACGCAGTTCCTCGAGGGCGGGGAGTTCCTCCTCACCACCGGGCTCGGGGTGGGCGAGATGGCGACGACGCAGCGCGCCTACGTGAAGCGGCTCGCCAAGCACGGGCTCGCGGGGCTTGGGTTCGGCGTGGGCTTCGGCTTCCCGGACGTACCGGCGCCGATCGTCGAGGAGGCGAACAAGCTCGCCTTCCCGGTTCTCGCGGTGCCGTACGAGATCCCGTTCGTTGCGATCACGAAGGCGGCCGTGACGCACCTCGCGAGCGAGCAGCTCGAGCAGATGACCCGGGCGCTCGAGGTACACGAAAGGCTGGCCGCCGCGGTCCTCGAAGGTCGCGGCCTGCAGGCCCTTCTCGCCGTCGTCTGCAACCACCTCGGCTGCAGCCTCGCGCTCGTCGACGAGAACGGCCGCGTCGTCGCCGAGCGGCACGCGCGGAACCGGCTCGGCTTCGAGAACGCTCTCGAGCTGCCGGTCGTCTCTCCGGGCGAGATGGTCACTCTCAAGGCGGCCCGGGAAGGCGGCGACTTCGGCGAGTACGACCGCCTCGTCCTCCACCACGGGCAGTCGGCGCTCGCCTTCGAGCTCTCGCGCACACGCGCGGTGAGCGCAGCCGAGCTGCGTCTGGCCGGTGACCTCCTCGAGGACCTCGAGGACGACCGCCTCGACGACCGGGAGGCGGCGCGGCGAATGGCCGCCTTCGGGCTCGAGTCCGACCGCGAGTACGCGGCGCTCCTCGCTGTTCCGCGCAATGGCCTCTCCAGCGAGCGCCTGCGCGACGAAGTCGCCGAGGAGCTCGAGCGCGGCAGCGTGCCGTATCTGTCCACCGCGCGTCGCGACCGCGCGGCCTTCCTCGTCGGCGCCGACAGCGAGCAGGACGTCATGAGCCTCGCCCGCCGCGTCGTCGAGGCGGAGCCGATGGCGAGAGTCGGCATCGGCCGCCCTTCCCAGGGCCGGGGCCTCGGCCGCAGCCTTCTCGAAGCGCGCGCCGCGCTCGACGCCGGGACCGGCGAGGTCGCCTCCTACCAGGACCTGGGCTCCCTCGAGCTTCTGCTCAGCCTTCCCGACGCCGCGCTCGAGGCATTCGTCGACCGCGTGCTCGGCCCGGCCTCGTCGAACACCTGGCTGATCGAGTCCCTCACCGCTCTGCTCGACGCCGGTTGCCGCTGGAGCGACGCTGCCGACGAGCTCGGCGTCCACCGCCACACCCTTCGCTACCGGATGGACCGCCTGCGCGAGCAGACGGGGCGCCATCCCGACGACCCTCAGCAGCGCATGGAGCTCTGGCTGGCCGTGAAGGCCAAGCAGGCCCTCGCCGCCCGCAACGGAAGGAGCACGAATTGACGACAACGCCGACGGACCGCCTTTGGGGGCATTTCACCGCGGCAGGCGCGCCGCAGCTCGTGATCGAGCGCGGCGAGTGGTGCTACATCTGGGACAACGAGGGCAACCGCTATCTCGACGCGCTCTCGGCCCTCTACTGCGTCAACATCGGCTACGGCCCCTGGCCCGGAATCACCGAGGCCGCGCAGAAGCAGCTCGACCAGCTCCCGTTCTTCACCAACTGGGTCGGCTTTGCGACGCCGCCTGCACTCGAGCTCGCCGAGAAGATCACGGAGCTCGTGCCGATCGACGTCGGCCGCATCTTCTTTGTGGGCGGCGGCTCGGAGGCGATCGAGACCGCGCTCAAGGTCGCGCGGCAGTACCACCGGCTGCGCGGCGAGCCGACCCGCTACAAGTTCGTCACGCGCCGCAGCGCCTACCACGGGACGACCATGGGCGCGCTCTCGATCAACGGGAGCCCGGCGCTCCGCTCCCAGTTCGAGCCCCTCGTGCCCGGCTGCCTGCGCGCGCCGATGCCGTACCGCTACCGCTGCCCCTACTGCTCGGAGGAGTCGCGCTGCAACCTCCAGTGCGCCGACGAGATCGACGCCATCGTGCAGAACGAGGGGCCGGAGACCGTCGCGGCGGTCATCCTCGAGCCCGTCCAGAACTCGGCCGGCTCGATCACTCCGCCCGAGGGCTACTTCGAGCGCGTCCGCGAGATCTGCGACGAGCACGGGCTCCTGCTCGTGGCCGACGAGGTCATCTGCGGCTTCGGCCGCGTCGGCGACTGGTTCGGGTCGAACCGCTACGGGATCGAACCCGACATGATGACCGTGGCCAAGGGGATCACCTCGGCGTACGCGCCGCTCGGTGCCCTCATCGCCAACGAGCGCACGATCGAGCCCTTCTTCGCGGAGAAGAAGACGGCGTTCACGCACGGGATCACCTTCGGCGGCCATCCGCTCTCCTGCGCGATCGCGCTCGCGAACCTCGAGGTCTTCGAGCAGGAGGACCTGATCGGGCGCTCGCAGGCTCTCGGGCCGGAGCTACGCGAGCGCTGCGAAGTGCTGCTCGAGGAGCACCCAATGGTCGGCGACGTGCGCGGCGACGGCTACTTCTACTCCCTCGAGCTCGTGAAAGACAAGGAGACGAAGGAGACGTTCACCCCCGCCGATCGCGACGACCTGATCAAGACGTTCTTGCTCCCGCGCACGCGCGAGCTCGGGGTCTACATGCGCTTCGACGACCGCGGCGAGACGTGCGCGCAATTCGCGCCGCCGCTCGTCGCCGGGCCGGAGGAGTTCGACGAGATGGTGGGCGTTCTGCGCCAAGTGCTGGACGAGGCGTGGGACCGCGTCAACACGAAAGTGGGAGCGTGACATGGCAACGGCTGTAAAGAGGCTGCAGAACTTCGTCGCCGGCGACTGGGTCGAGGCGACGGGAGACGAGGCGCGGGAGATCGTCTCCCCGGTGACGGGCGAGAAGCTCGCCGACGCGCCGAACGCGAGCGAGGAAGACGTTAAGCGGGCCGCGAAAGCGGCGCGCGAGGCCCAGCCGAAGTGGGCGGCGCTCTCCGCGTGGGACCGCGCGAAGGTCTGCCACGCCATCGCCGACCTGATCGAGGAGCGCAAGGAGGACTTCGCACGCGAGCTCTCGCTCGAGCAGGGCAAGCCCTACACGGCCGAGGCCATCCCCGACATCGAGGAGACCGCGGAGAACTTCCGCATCGCCGCCGAGGACGTGAAGCGGATGGAGACCGCCGTCATCCCCTCGCAGGACGTGAACAAGCGCATCCTCACCTTCCGCAAGCCGAACGGTGTCTACGCGGGCATCACCCCGTGGAACTTCCCGACGCTGATCCCGGTCGAGCTGATCGCGCCCGGAATCGCTGCGGGGAACGCGATCGTCATGAAGCCCTCCGAGTGGACGCCGATCGCCATGGCGAACTTCATGCAGATCATGGCCGATGCCGGGCTCCCCGAAGGTGTCGTGAACGTCGTCTACGGCGACGGCAAGGTGGGCGAGCGGCTCATCCAGGACGAGAACGTGGACTGCGTCGGGTTCGTCGGCTCGCACACGACCGCGGAGAAGATCGTCCGCGCCGCGGGGCTCAAGCGCTCCCTGATCGAGGCGAGTGGTAACGGGCCCGTGGTCGTCTGTGCCGACGCCGACCTCGAGGCCGCCGCGAAGGGCGCGGTCTTCGGCGGCTTCTTCTGCGCCGGCCAGGTCTGCTGCGCCACCGAGCGCGTCCTCGTCGACGAGCGCGTCCACGAGGACTTCCTCGCCGCGGTCGTGAAGGAGGCCGAGGGCTGGAAGCTCGGCGACCCTTTCGACGACGAGACCCTCGTCGGCCCGATGAACAACGAGCCGACCGCGCAGAAGATGGACGCTCATCTCGAGGACGCTGTCTCCAAAGGCGCCGAGGTGGTCGTCGGCGGCTCGCGGGACGAAGGCCGGCCGACGAGCCTCTACTACCAGCCGACCGTGATCGACCGCGTCGGCACCGACACGCTCATCAACCGCGACGAGACGTTCGGGCCGATCGTCCCGATCATCGGTGTCGCGGACGATGATGAAGCGCTCGCCGTTGCGAACGACTCGCACCTCGGCCTCCAGGCGGCCGTCTACACGTCGAGCCTCCAGCGCGCATTCCGCTACCTCGACAACCTGCGCGTCGGCAACGTCGTCGTCAACGACTCGACCGACTACTGGGAGGCGCACGAGCCGTTCGGCGGCGCCGCCGGCACGCGCACCGGCTGGGGGCGCATCGGCGGGCGGTACACGATGCTCGACATGACCGACCTGAGGACGGTCGTGCTCGACGTCGGCAGCCTCGACTAGTTAGTGGTCCACTAGTCCTTGCCGTTCGCCGTCCTCTTCGCGCTCGCGGCGCTCGACTCCGCGGGCTACAGCATCATTGCGCCCGTCGTTCCCGAGATCGGGGATGCGACCGGCGCCGGGCCGGGGCTCATGGGCGCCCTGGTCGCGTCCTTCGCCGTGGGCCAGATGGTCGGCTACCCGCTCGCCGCTCGCGTGCTGCAGCGACGGCACGCCCTCGCGGTTCTGTTCGTCTCGCTCGCCCTCGTGATCGTCGGCGACCTCGGCTTCGTCTTCGGCGAGAGTCTCGGCGTCTACTTCCCGGCCAGGCTCGTGCAGGGGATCGGCGCGGGCGGCCTCTGGATCGGGACGGCGTTCGCGATCATCGAGCGGTATCCCGGCGAGGAGTACAAGCGGCTGACGGGGATCCTGGCCGCCTACGGGCTCGGCGCGATCGCGGGCCCGGCGATCGGCGGAATCGGAGGCATCAGCGCGCCGTTCGCCATCCACCTCGTGCTCGTGACGGTGCTGACCCTGGCTCTCGTGGGGATCGGCGCTCCCAAGAACACGGCCAAGTTCGGCTCGGACCGGGCCGCGCTCAGAACTCCGGGCTTCTGGCTTGCCTCGGCAGGGATCCTCATGGTGGCGCTGACCCTCGGGACGTTCGACGGCCCGATGCCGCTCCACTTCGCCGAGCACCTGAGCCAGGCCGAGATCGCGGCGCTCTACGTCCTCGCTGCGCTCATCTCCTCGGGAGCGGCCGCGCTCGCCGGCCGCCAGGCGCCGAGGCCCATACTCGCCGTGGCGACAGTGCTCATGACGTTCTCGATCGCCCTCGGCGGGGCCACGGAGATGATCGGCCTCTGGGTCGTCGTCGCGGTCGTGTTCGGGCTCGGCGTCGGGGCGGGCGAGGCGGGCTCCCTCGGCGTCCTCCTGGAATCAATCGGAGTCGACCGCATCTTGCTGGCGATGGTCGTCTGGTCGCAGATCTGGGCGGTCGGCTACCTCGTGGGGCCGGCCATCGGCGGGGGAGTCGCCGAGGCGTTCGGCTACGGGGCTTTGGGGCTCGTACCGCTGGCGGCCAGCATGTTCGTCTTCGTCGGGTTCGCCAGGCTCCGCTCGGAGCCCGCGGCGGCCTGACCCTCGAAGCGAAGCTTTGCCAGCTTCAAGTCATCCGGGATCCGCGTCGGGTACTCCCTCGTCAGGCAGGCGCGGCAGAACGTGCCCTCGGGCCTGCGGGTCGAATCCTGCAGGCCTTCCAGGGAGAGGTAGGCGAGGCTCGTCGCGCCGAGCTGCTCCCGCACTTCCTCGACCGAGCGGTTGCCGGCGATCAGCTCGTCCTCGTCGGCCATGTCGATCCCGTAGAAGCACGGCGAGACGATGGGCGGGGAGGAGATACGCAGGTGGACCTCGAGCGCGCCCTCCTCGAAGAGCATCGCGACGATCTTGCGCGTCGTCGTGCCGCGAACGATCGAGTCGTCTACGACCACGACGCGTTTCCCCGAAACCTCGGCGAGCGGGTTGAACTTCGTCTTGATCCCGTGCTCACGGAGCGCCTGGTCGGGCTGGATGAACGTGCGCCCGACGTAGCGGTTCTTGATCAGGCCCTCGGCGAAGGGGATCCCGCTTGCGCGCGCGAAGCCGATCGCCGCCGGCGTGCCGGAGTCAGGGACGGCCATGACCAGGTCGGCCTCGGCCGGCGCCTCGACGGCCAGCTGCTCGCCCATCCGCACGCGGGCTCCGTGGAGCTCGACGCCGCGAAGCTTCGTGTCGGGCCGGGCGAAGTAGATGAACTCGAAGATGCAGAGGGAGCCCGCGCCGTCCGGCGCGACGGCCTGGCGCGCCTCATACCCGTTCTCGTCCACGACGACCATCTCGCCCGGAGCGAGCTCCCGCTCCATCTCGGCGCCGAGGAGGTCGAAGGCGCAGGTCTCGGAGGCAAGGAGCCAGTCGTCCTCGAGCCTCCCTAGGACGAGCGGGCGAATCCCCTGCGGGTCGCGGAAGCCGACGAGCTTCCCCTCGGCGAGGAGGACGGCGGCGAACGCGCCCTCGATCTTGCCCATCGCGCCGGCAACGGCCTCCTCGAGCGGCCGCTCGTCGCGGGCGATCAGCGCCGCGATCACCTCGGTGTCGGAGGTCGAGCGCAGGCGCGCGCCCTCGGCGAGCAGCCCGGCCCGGAGCTCGCTCGTGTTCGTGAGGTTGCCGTTGTGGCCAAGAGCCACGGTTCGCGCCCGGCCCTGCTGGATGATCGGCTGTGCGTTTGCCCAGTGTGTGGAGCCGGTGGTGGAGTAGCGCGCGTGGCCGACCGCGACCTGGCCGGTGAGCCCGCGGAGCTTCTGCTCGCTGAAGACCTGGGTGACGAGGCCCATGTCGCGAAGAGCGGTGACGCGGCCCTCGTCCGAGACCGCGATCCCGGCGGACTCCTGGCCGCGGTGCTGCAGAGCGAAGAGCCCGAAGTACGTGAGGCGCGCGACGTCGCGGTCGGGAGCGTGGATGCCGAAGATCCCGCACATCAGGCGTAGTCACCTGCTCGAGCGAGGTCTTCGAGCTCGACGCCGAAGATCTTTGAGCCGCCCGCCTCGCCGATGCGGCAGTAGGGCATGCCCTCGAGCGCGGATTCGTCGTCGCCTCGGCAGGCCACGACCGCCTGGCCTCCACCCTCCCCGAACCAGACGACGGCGTCGTCCTCGAGCTCGATCCGTGCGCCGGTCCCCGACCAGAGCGCGAGCTCGGCGAGCGCGATCGCCAGCCCTCCTTCGGAGACGTCGTGGGAGGCGGTGAGCGTCGGGGCCGCGCGCCAGAGGAAGCGGACGAGCGCCGCCTCGGCGCCAAGGTGGGGGCGCGGAGGCCGGCCGGCCGGGCCGCCGAGGAAGCGCGCCTGGTACTCGGAGCCGTCGAGCGCGAGCTCCGGTGCGCCGACCACGTAGATCGCATCGCCCTCCCGCCAGCCCGCGGGGACGAGCCGTACGTCGGGAACGAGCCCGACGCAGCCGACGACTGGGGTGGGGTGGATCGCCGTGCCGTCCGTCTCGTTGTAGAGCGAGACGTTGCCGGAGGCCACGGGAATGCCGAGCGCCTCGCAGGCGAGCGACATGCCCTCGATCGCCTCGGTCAGCTCCCAGGCGATCTCCGGCTTTTCGGGGTTGCCGAAGTTGAGGCAGTCGGTGAGCGCGAGCGGCTTCCCGCCGGCGCACGCGACGTTGCGGGCCGCCTCGAGCACGGCGAGCATCCCGCCGGTCTGCGGATCGAGCGACGCGATCCTCCCCGAGCCGTCCAGGGAGACCGCGAGCCCGCGGTGGGAGGGGCGCAGCCGCAGCACGGCCGCGTCGAGCCCGGGTCGGCGAACCGTCCGCGACCCGACAAGCTGGTCGTAGCGGCGGTAGACCGAGACACGGCTCCTCAGACCCGGCGTCCGGAGCAGATCGACGAGCTCGGCGGGCTCGGGCTTGATCGGGCGGTGAGAGATCGGCGCCTGCAGCGTGCGCGGCCGCGTTGCGACCCGGTAGCGCGGCGTCTCCTCCGTGAGGAGCTCAGCCGGGATCTCGCCGACGACCTCGTCGTCCCAGAACATGCGCAGAGCCCCGGAGGCCGTGACGACGCCGATATCGGCAACCTCGAGCTCCCAGCGCGCGCAGACAGCCGCGACCGCATCCGGCTGGTCCGTGACGCAGACCATCCGCTCCTGGCTTTCCGAAATCATGATCTCGACGGGCTCCATGTCGGCCTCGCGAAGGGGCACGCGGTCGAGGTGGACGTCGAGGCCGACGCCGCCCCTCGCCATCTCGGAGAGGGAGGACGCGAGGCCCGCCGCTCCGAGGTCTTGCAGCGACTGGACGAGGCCGCCCTCGACGAGCGCGAGACTCGCCTCGATGAGCTTCTTGCCCGTGAACGGATCGCCGACCTGGACGGACGGGCGCTTGTCCTCGTCCTCGTCGGAAAGCTCCTGGCTCGCGAGGACGCTCGCGCCGCCAATCCCGTCCCGCCCCGTGGTCGCGCCGAAGAGGATGACGTGGTTCCCGGCACCGCCGGCCTCGGCGCGCGTCACGCGGTCGGTCGGGAGGAGCCCGATGCACATCGCATTGACGAGCGGGTTCGACGCGTAGGCGTCGTCGAAGACCGTGTCGCCGCCGACGGTGGGGACGCCGACGCAGTTCCCGTAGTGGCCGATGCCGCCGACCGCGCGGCCGAACTCGAAGCCCGGCTTGCCGAAGCGCAGGCCGTCGAGGAGCGCGATCGGGCGGGCGCCCATGGCGACGATGTCGCGGAGGATCCCACCGACCCCCGTCGCCGCGCCCTGGAAGGGCTCGACCGCAGACGGGTGGTTGTGGCTCTCGACCTTGAACGCGACTGCCTCGCCCTCGCCGAGGTCGACGACGCCCGCGTTCTCGCCCGGCCCCTGCAGTACTCCCGCGCCTTCCGTGGGGAAGCGCTTGAGCAGGAGCGCCGAGTGCTTGTAGCCGCAGTGCTCCGACCAGAGAAGCGAGAAGACGGCGAGCTCGAAGTCGTTCGGCCCGCGCGCGAGCAGTGTCTCAATACGGTCGAACTCCCCGTCCGTGAGGCCGAGCGCGCGATGCAATGGGCGGTGAGCAACGGAGCTCAAGAGGCCTCGCCAACCATATCGAGTCGAGCGGAAGGCGAGGAGGGATCTTCGTCGTTTAGGTTCTAAGCATGCGCGGCTATGTCCTCATGCTCGGGATCCTGGCCGCCTCCTGGGGCGCGTCCTACCTCTTCATCAAGGTCGCCGTCGAGGACCTCGAGCCCGCTCCGATGATGTGCCTGCGGCTGATCCTCGCCTTCGCCGCGCTCTTTCCCGTGCTCGCCTACGCCTCTGGCTTTCGCGGCGCGGTCTCGGCGATCCGTGGCACCGGGGGCGGGGGCCTGCTGCTCGGCCTCATCAACATGGCCATCCCGTTCACGCTCATCGCCTGGGGCGAGAAGCACGTGGACTCAGGCGTGGCCGCGATCGCGAACTCGACGGTGCCGATCTTCGTCGCGCTCCTCGCCATTCGCTTCCGCCCGAGCGAGCGCGTGACCGGCATGCGTCTCTTCGGGGTCATCCTCGGGCTCGTCGGCGTCGGCGTCCTCACCGGGCTCAATCCCGACGGCGGTTGGTGGGCCATCGCCGGCACGCTCGCCGTGGTCATCGCCTCGTTCTCCTATGCGTGCGCAAACCTCTACGCGCCGGCGCGGTTCGGGAGCACCGAGCCGCTCGTCGTGGCCGCCACGACCACCTTCTGGGGAATGATCCTGCTGATCCCGGTCTCGCTGTTCCAGCTTCCCGACCAGATGCCAGGCTGGAAGGCACTCGCGTCCGTCGCGGCTCTCGGCCTCATCGGCACCGCGTTCGCCACGCTCGTCCTCTATCGGATGCTGAACACGTACGGCTCGTCGCGCACGTCGCTCGTTACCTATCTCCTGCCGCCGATGGCGCTCTTTTACGGCGTCACGCTCCTCGACGAGCAGGTCCACCTGAACGCGGCGCTCGGCCTCGTGCTCATCCTCGCCGGGGTGGCGCTCGGCTCCGGCGTCTTCAAGGTCGTGCGGGGTCGCCGGGACGAGCCCGCCCCGGCGACCCCACGCGCATAGGCGGTCTCAGCCGCTCAGCGGCCGGTGACCGCGAACCAGTTGCCGCCGCCCGACGTCACGAAGACGATCGGGGCGAAGCACGGAGACGGCAGCGCCACCTTCGCGTCGATCTCGGCGTTTCCGGTCATCGTCGCCGGCACCGGATCCGTGGCCACGTTTACTGTCGTCGGCTCGCCTGCGGCATTGGAGGAGAGGCAGCTCACGACTCCCTTGAACGTCGGCGATGGGTTCGCGCCCGTGGAGACGAGCACGAGGCCCTCTACCTCGATGTCGAGGCGTCCGTCGGCGCGCAGCCTCCCCTGCGCGGACTCGAGCTTCCACGGCACCCCACCGCCGTGCACGCCCCGGATCGGGTTTGTCGCGCCCGTGTAGGGCGGCACCACCGGCGCCATCGTGTCGAACTTGAGGACTGTGCGCCCGTCCCCGCTCGAGATCGCTGCCGTCACTCCGATTGCGGCCAAGACGACGACCGCGGCCAGGATTGCGAAGAGCCTCTTCATCCCGTCTCCCTTCCCTCGAGGTTTGCCCACGCATACGCAGGGCGGGCGTGGACGGGTCTTTGCCGGCGGCCGGGCGAGCAGGCTGCGTGCGTTAGGCTCGCGCCATGGAATTGATCCACACCTGCTACCGAATCACCGACCCCGGCCGCTCGGTCACGTTCTAAGAGGCGCTCGGGTTCGAGAAGCGCCGCGAGCTTCCGATTCGCGACGAGGCGATCAACATCTTCATGGGCCTGCCCGCGGACGGCGACCGCCTGCAGCTCACGTACAGCTTCGGCGTCGACTCCTACGAGCTCGAGCAGCTACAGGTTTCCGATAGGCCCGCTCGACAGCATGAATCAGCTCTGGCCGCGGTAGGCGACCCCGGGCGTGTGCCGGATAGGGCTCTGACGCTCGTCGCGAGCCGTACTGCTTTCGCCGACTCCGGTGACGAAGCCAGTGGCCTCTGAGGTCTAATCGAGGACCGGCTCGAATGTCTCGGAGACGACGGCCCGCATTCCCACGAGGCCGAGTGGCCGGCCGTTCTCGTCCACGACCGGCAGGTGATGGCAGCCCTGTTCGACCATGATTAGTCCGGCCTCCTCGGCGGCTGTCTCGGGACGAGCAACGCGCGGGTTCGACGTCATCCACTCGCGCACGCGCGCCTCGCTCGAGTGTGTCCGACCCGCCATTGCACGCACGAGGTCGCGTGAGGTAAGGATGCCAACGAGTTGCCCTGCGTCGATCACGAGCGCCGAGCCGTAGGCCGACTGGGTCATTCTTTCAGCCGTTTCGCCGAGCGTGTCCCACGGCTCGGCGGTGAGGAAATCTCTCGTCATGACGAGGCTGACGGGCGTTTCCGCTGCGAATTCCGTCTTCACAGTGTGCTCCTTTCGCTTCGTCTATAGGGTGGCGCCAGCGCGTACGGGCGTCGTCGGGGAAAACGCCGTCTTGCTCCTCGGGCTAGTACGGATTGCGCCTACGAGTCGGCGCTCATGCGCAGTGGCCGCATCGATCTCGACGCGGAGGACGTCCTCGTCCTCATCATGAACCTCGGCGATGCCGAGGCTGGCGAGGAAGGGGCTCAGGTAGTGGCCAACGATCTTGCCTGGCGGCCACCAGAGCGCCTCCTCGGATACGGTCGACGTCTCACCGTGCCCGCCACCGAGCTCGACACGTAGGAAGGTTGGCTGAGCACCGCTGAGGAGGAGCGCCCGCACCCGCCATCTGCGGCGGGTTCGGCAAGCCCTCTGACGGACTCGCACCGTCGAGCCCTTCCTTACCGTGTAGGCGCTCGCTGTTCTTGCGAAGAGGGCGAGAGCCGGTGACGCTACGTTGGGAGCCGCCAATTCTTCTCGCGTCAGGAGTCGTTCGTAGTACGCTCGGCACGTGGAGCTGATCCACACCTGCTACCGCGTCACTGACCCGGACGCGTCGATCGCCTTTTACGAGGCACTCGGCTTCCAGAAACGGCGCGAGCTCCCGATCCGCGACGAAGCCGTCAACTATTTTCTCGGCGTCCCGGGCCGGGACGGCCCAGAGCTCGAGCTTACGTACAACTTTGAGACACCCGAGGCCGGATACGAAATTGGCACCGGCTACGGACACATAGCCGTGACGGTCGACGACCTCGACGAAGCACTCGGCCAGTTGGAAAAGAAGGGCATCGCGCCGGAGCGGCCTCCGTACACAGTTCGTGAGGGCGGCTCGCGCATCTGTTTTGTCCGCGACCCGGACGGCTACCGTGTTGAACTTGTTGAGCGGGGATGAATTTTGCGTGCACGCGACTTCCCGGACGGCTTATCGGGTTGAACTGATTGACCAGCGCGACGCGTGAAATTGAGGCGATCCTTGCGACCGCTCCTCAGGGCCGAGAGGGCTTGATTGCAGCGAAAGGGTGAGACGAGGATTTCCCTTTTCGGGGTGAGGAAGAGCGTCGTTTGGCTACTCGTCGCGGAGGTCGCAGGCGGCTACGAACGGCCGCTCGTCTGAGGATGCGCCTGGGCCACCAAAGCGTGTTTCCCGCCTGCTCGAGCCGCTGGGATTAGGCTTCCCACGTGCCGGCCAGTCGGCGGGTAGGGTTCCCGCGTGCGGCTGATGGTCGCGACTCGGAGGCCCCAGACCTGCCCGCGCGAGAATAGGGGGCAAGCGTGAGGGAACCGCCGCGCGTCCCCCAAGACCTCCGGACGGTCGCCTTCCCGACTGTCGGTCGCGGCTACGAGCGCCGGGCGGTCGATGTCTACGTCACCCGCGTGAACCGCCTCATCGCCGAGCTCGAGGCGACGCGTTCGCCAGAGACTGTGCTCGAGCGCGCCTTCGAGCGGGCGGAGGAACAGCGAAGCGACATCTTGCGAGACGCCCGGGAGGCGGCGGCCGAGCTCGTTGCTGCGGCCGGGCGAGAGGCGAAGCAGATCACCTCGGCGGCCGGGGCGAAAGCGGTCGATCTCGTCGTCACTGCCGGCGATGAAGCGGAGCGGGCAAAGGTCGAGGCCGACGAACATTGCGCAAGGGCAGGAGCTGAGGCCGAGCGGATCCTGGCAGACGCAGTGACGGAGGCAGCACGCCGACTCGCGCACGCCGAGCACGAGATCGAGGTCATGCGCAAAGAAGCAGAGGCACGGCTGCGGGCACTTCGCATCGATACGAATGTGATCTGGGGCCAGCGCCGTGACGTACTCGCGGGCATTCGCGCCATCGCCACGCGACTGGACGAAACCGTTGCGCACTTCGTCGACGAAGATGGCGAGGAGCGTGATGCGAACACAACACGCAGCGACAAATTTCATTAGTGCGAGGCATACTCGAGCAGTGCCGAGCGACCAGCCCTCTGAGCCCGCGAGCGAGCCGACTGCGTCCTCCATTCCAGAGGAGAAGATGACGGAGTGGCGAGACCCGGCCGAGGAAATCGGAAAGGCCACCTTCCCCGTGTCGGTTCGCGGCTACGACCGCGCCGCCGTCGATGCCTACGCGAACCGCGTCGAGCAGGTCGTCGCTGAGCTCGAGCTGAGGCGCTCACCAGAGGCAGCGGTGAAGCGCGCGCTTGAACAGGTGGGCGAGCAGACAAGAGCCCTCCTCGAACAGGCGGGGTTGACGGCCGAAGAGATCACGACCGCGGCGCGCCATGACGCAGAAGGAACAATCGCCCGCGCGAACGAGGAGGCAGAGGAGATCGTCGCCAAAGCGAAGACCGCGGCGGAAGACATCCTCGCCCGCTCACAGGGGGAGGCGGAGGCCACCGTGGCGCAGGCGCGGGCGGAAGCTGCGAAAGAGCGCGAGCGCTGCCAGGCGGAGGTCACCGCGTCGCGTGCAGAGGCTGAGGCACGGGTGCATGAGCTTCGCGCCGATGCAGACATGATTCAGGAAGAGCGCGGTCGCCTCCTCGCCGACATCCGTGAAATCACGACGCGGGTCGAGGAAGTCGCGAGCGCGGCGGATGTGCGGTTCCCGTCCGCCGTGGCCCCTGAGCAGGCCACGGACGCGAACCTACAGTCCGAGGTGGTCGACGGGGCCGCCGAGGGCGAGGGCGCCTGAATCATCAACTTACCACCGTACGCTTCCTAGACCGCTACAGGATTGAATTAATCGAGCGCGGCTGATCGAAGGCGCCAGCCGAGCCGCGCCGCCCCGAGTCGTCTTCGCGGCGGGCTGCCGGCTCAGCGGACCCACAACTGATCCAGGAGCGCTCCGTACTCGGGGTGTGACTGGAAATTACCGGTTCGCGTCGAGAGGAGAACCGTCCGGCGCGGGTTGAAGAGCGGGACGACGGGCGCCACGGTGGTGAGCGCACGATCCGCCTCGGCCCAGGGGGCGAGACTGACGGCGTTCTCCGCGCTCTGCGCGTCCACCGCCCGGTCTATCAGAGCGCTGATCCTCGGATCGCAGAATTTGGAGGTGTTCTCCGCGGCGGGGCAGCCGAAGTTCACCTGCAGGAAGTTGGCCGGACCCGTGTCCCCGACCCAGCCGCTCATCGCCGCCTGATAGCGATGCTTCGCGTAGATGGCGTCGAAGTACCTCTCGTCGTCCGTGAAAACCGTCAACGAGCCGTCGTAGCCGATTTCGTCGAGCACGCTCGCAAGGTACCGACCGACCTTTGCCCAGTCCTGCTTCACGAACATCTCCACTCGCATCCCCTTCGTGCCGGACGCGGAGACGAGTCGGCGTGCCCGGGCGATGTCGGGCGCCGTCCACGTTCCGGCCGGATTTGGATCGAACGTGTAGGGGCAATGCGGCTCGTAGCCCGGGAAGTTCGGCGGCAGGAACTGACAGGTGATCTGGGACATCGCAGGGCCGCCCATGAGCTCCACGACGCGGCGCCGATCGACCGCATAGTTCAGTGCCTGACGAGCGCGAACGTCGTCGAAGGGCGCCTCGGCCGAGTTCAGTGAGACGAAATAGACGCCGGTCATCGAATCGCTGTGGAATTGCCCGGGATAGCGGGTCGAAAGATCGGCGATCCGTTCGGGTGGAAGCTCGCTCGTGTAATCGGCCTTGCCGTTCATGACGGCCGAGAGCTGCTCGTCGGGGGATAGACCAAGGATCGCCGTGATCTCGTCCGGATAACCGGCCGGCTGAGCTTGGAGCGACCACGGCTGGAAGTGGGGGTTGCGGACGAGCCGAACGCCGTTCCCGTCGTACTGGGCCAGCTTGTACGGTCCGGTGCCGGCGACGTTGAGTCCGGAGTCCTTCGCAGGCGGGCTCTCCGCCGAAACGATTGCGGCAAACGGCAGGGCCAACTTGTAGAGGAAATCACCATCCGGCTGGGTCAGGTGGATGGTCACGGTGCCCGTCGTGTCGTCCGCCTCGATTCCGCCCGAGAGATCGCACGAGCTCGGATCCCCCGCACACGCTTCCGCGCCGACGATCCCCCCGTAGTAGGGGATCTGGTTGTAGCGGTATCCAGCCGTGTAGAGGCGTTCGAAGGAGTACAGGACGTCGCTCGCCCGGACGACCCGGCCGTTCGAGAAGCGAACCCCTGGCCGCAGCTGGAACGAGTACGTCTTTCCCCCGTCGGTGGGGGTCGGGACGGTCCGCGCGAGGTCCGGCACGAGAGACCGGCCCAGCGCGCCAGCAACGCGTTTGTAGCCGACGAGCCCGTCGTAGACGTTCGCCATCAGCTGCCAAGCGCCATTGTCCCAGGAGACCTTGGGGTCGAGACACTCGCAGTCCGAAAGGCCGCTCAACGCGACACGAAGGACTCCGCCCCGATGGCTTACCGGCGTCGCCACGGCAGTCGGCCAGACGGACCCGTCCGCAAAGGCGATGCCGATCGGGCTGCTCGTCAGCTCGATCGTTTGCACCGCTCTTCGGCTCTGTACGTCGACCTTGGTCAGAGTGCCGTCGTCGACGTTCGCCACCCACAGCGCGCCTTCCCCGAAGGCAAGTGCCCGGGGATTCTTTCCTCCCGCACGACGTCGGTGACACTGCCGCGACTCGGATTGATTCTGGACACGGTCGCGTCCTGAGCGTTCGCGACCCAAAGACCCTCTCCGTCGGTCGCGATTGCGCTCGGCGCATTTCCGACTGCGACTGGTTCGACGATGTCCCCCGAAGGGTTCAGCCGAACAACCGTCCCGGTCGCCTCGCTCGCCACCCAGAGGCTGCCACCGAGCACGGCGAGACCGCTCGGATCCGCCCCGACCGTGATCGGCTTCGTCGTGTTGCCGCTCTGGGGGTCGATGCTCGAAACCGTGCCGTCGACTCCGTTCGCAACCCAGACGCGACCTGCGCCGCCGGCGATCGCTCGTGGCCCGTTCCCGACGGTGATCTCCTGGACGACCTTGTTCGTCGCTGCATCGACGCGCGAAACCGTTCTTCCCTGGTTGTTGGCGACCCAGACTGCCCCTTCGTAGAAGGTCAGCGCGGTCGGTCCCGGGCCCACGGGAATGGTTGTGCTGGCGCGCGTACTAGGGTCGATGCGCGTGACGGTGCTGTCAGCGGCGTTCGCGACCCAGAGCGAGCCGTCGCCTTCGGCAACCGCGCTCGGGCGAGCCTCGAGTGCAATCTCGCTGGTGATGCGCCCGTCGGACGGGTCGACGACGCCAAGCGAATTCGGCGTGAGCGCCGAGAGCCCGCGGTCCGCGGTCGCCCGAGTAAGCCCAAGCGTCAGAAGACCGGCCAAAACTGCGAACGCACCTATCGCTCCGAGGACCAGCCATCGTCGATCGATACGCCGCCGTCGCGCGTGCGGTTCCGGAAGCGGGGGGAGCGGCGTCTCTGACGCGATCTCGAGCAAGCGGACCGGACGATCGATGCCCTTCAAGCGGACAGAGCGCCTTGGCACGATGCGGACGCCGTCGAGTTGGCCGGCAAGCCCGACGACCGTCTCGCTCGCGAGGATCTCGCCTGGCTTCGCGAGCGCGCAGAGTCGTGCGGCCAGGTTGAGAGAGGCCCCTCTGAATCCGCCTTCGATCGGCACAGCCTCACCCGCCGCGAGCCCGATGCCGATCCCGAGGGGAAACGTGGACCCGTCGCCCGCCGGAGCGCGGAAGCGCACCTGGAGGCCGACCGCGGCCCGCAGGGCCCGGCGGGCCGAGCGGAAGACGCAAAGCGCTTCGTCACCCCGGAACTCGAGCACATGGCCGTCGTGATCGGCGACGACGCCGCGCGCTAGGTCGGCGAACTGCCCGGCGAGGGCGCCCGCCGCCTCGTCTCCTCGTTCCTGGGTGAACCGCGTGTACCCACGGACGTCGGCGATCAGGAACGTCCTTATGTCGGAGTCGTCCAGTGGTTCCGTCCGATGGACGGAGGTCTGGGCCGCATCGCCAGGCAAGATGCCAAGCGTACGACGCGGGAGTCTCTGATTCCAGAGCTGTCAGCGATCGCGCCGGGCCACTTGTGGGCTCGACAACCTTTTCTTACCAGACGGCTATCGGGTTGAACTGATCGAGGAGCCCGGCGCCTGAGACATCAACTTATAAACGTACGCCTCCTAGACAGCTACAGGGTCGAGCTCATTGAGCGCGGATGAATTTGCGCGCACGCGCTTCCCGGACGGCTACAGGGTCGAGCTGATCGAGTCCGGTTGATTCGGCCCGCCGCCGGCATGTTCGGGCCGGTTACGTGAGCTGATCTCGCATGCCCTCCGGAGATGTACTAATCCGCACAGGGAATCGGGGCGCTCTCGGATTCCAAGATGCGAGTGAGTCGATGGAATCGAAGTGGAGTCCGACACGCATGGCACTCATTTTCTCTTTTTTTCCCCGGCTGATGGCGCAGAAGGCGCTGTGGGGTGCGGCCGCGGTCACGGCGGCCCTCGTCTCGAGCGCAGGGCTTGCGGTGTGGCTCGTGGAACCAGAGGAATTCGACTCGCCGTTCAGCGGCATCTGCTGGGCGGGGGCGACGGTCACGACCATCGGCTACGGGGATTTCGCCCCCCAATTCTGCTGCCGGCCGAGGAGTCGGATTCCTACTCATGTTCTCGGGTGCTGCCCTTTTCGCGGTCGTCACCGCAGTCGTCGCCTCAATTCTGATCCTCCAGGAAGTGGAAGTGGAGGAGCACGCGCTCGAGTCGAAGGAGGACGAGATCATCGCGCTGCTCGGGGCTGTCGACGCTCGGCTCAGCCGACTCGAGCAAATCGACCACGAATCGGTGGGAGCCGAAGGCCGCTCGAGAGCGGGTTGAGCGCCTCGGTGCTCGATGAGCTCGGCGGTGTGGCGCCCGGCTCTTCGCGCTGCCGCCTTACCCGCCGTCTCAGCTCACGACGCGGAAGGGTCGCATCATCTCGTCGTCCTCGTGCTCGACGATGTGGCAGTGGTAGACGTAGCCCTGCGGAGGTGCCAAGCCCGTTGGGAGGTCGATGCGGCCGCGAGCAGGCGTGACCGCAGGGGAGCGGCTAACCGTGCTGCACTCGACAAGTTCGCGTTTCCAGGCGGCTACCGGGTCGAGCTCATCGAGCGCGGATGAATTCGCGGCCACGCGCTTCCCCCGATCCCTACAGGGTCGGGCTCATCGAATGCAGCGGCTGATCGAGCGACCGTCAGAGGGGCGATTCGTGGGTCATGCCCGGCGCCCGGGCCCTTGGCTCTTCGTGTGGTTGACCCGCGAGAACGGCAAGCACATGTGCTGCCCGGTTCGTCGAAACGGGCGTTTGCGGCCTTGATTCGAAGACCCTCTCCTACCCACCTCGGAAGCCGGGATCCGGACCTTCCTGATCGCGATGTCCGGGGCTACACCCGTCACACGCAGGAGCACGGCGACGAGGCGCCCGCTCGTCTTCGCGAGGTGGGGATGAGCGTTCGACCCCTCTCGACCGCTTCGCCCCCAGATCGACATGGAGACGAGCGGAGCTGAGCACGCGCTTGCACGAACGCTATAGGGCGTCCTCAACTTCGCGGACCCGGGACGACTCGGTGAAGATGATCGCACGGTCGCCGGGCTCGAGCATGTCATTGCCGTGCGGAAAGACCGCGGTGTCGTCACGGATGATGGCCCCGATGAGCGAGCCGGTGATCGGGAGTTCGCGAAACGGCGTCCCGCAGAGCCGGCTTTCCGCCCGGACGGTGATGTCGAGTACTTCGAAACGGTCGCGCTCGAGCATCGCGAGCTGGCGGATACGGGGGTCGTGTGCGAACCGGACCATCTCCTCGGCGGTCACGGTGCGCGGGTTGATCGTCACGTCGATTCCCGTGCGCTCGAAGACTTCCTCGGAGCCGGGTTCGTGGACGAGCGCGATCGTCAGCCTCAGTCCGTGCACCCGCGCGAGCGTCGCCGCATAGAGATTCTTCGCGTCGTCGGGCATGGCGAAGATTCCAGCCGCGGCCCGTCCGATCCGTTCGCGCTCGAGAAAGTCCGCATCCGTGCCCGTTGCATGGAAGACGCGCGCCTTGGGAAGCGCCTCGGCCACCTCGCGGGCGCGGTCGGCCCTCCACTCGACCAGACGCACGTCGATTCCTTCGGCCAGGAGAGACTCGGCGACGGCGAAGCCCGTTTGGCCGGCTCCGAAGATGACGACGTTCTCGACGCCGCGGCGGATGCCACTCAGCATCTGACTCCACTCGCGCGCTGCTCGGGGAGAGCCGATCAACACGACCCGGTCGCCTGGAAGGATGGACGAGTCTCCGCGCGGCACGATGACACGACTGCCGCGGATGACGGCTGCCACCTTCGAGTCCGCCGGGATCTCGGCTTCCCGAAGCTCCTTCCCAATGACTGGACCGTCGGAACTGTCCGCCGGCACATCGAACTCGACGACCTGCACCTTCCCGTCTGCGAAGACGTCGGTCTGGCGCGCGGCTGGAATGCCGATGATTCGTGTGACTGCGTTGGCCACCTCCTGCTCCGAGGAGACCATGAAGTCGATCTCGAGCTCTCGCTCGCGCCAGATCTCGAGGTACTCGACGTTCGTCGTCCGCACGATCGTCGTGGTCGAGGGCGAGAGCTTCTTCGCGAACATCGAAGAGACGATGTTCACCTCGTCGCGGGACGTGCAGGCGATTAGCAGGTCGGTCTCCTCGACGTTCGCTTGGCGGAGCGTGCGGCGGCTGGCGCTGTTCCCCTCGACCGTGGCGATGTCGTAGCGGTGCGCGAACGTGTTCAGCCGTGTCGCGTCGACATCGATCAGCGTCAGCTCGTGCTCGCCGTGGAGTGCCTCAATGACCGTTGAGCCAACTTGTCCCGCCCCGACGACTATGACCTTCATGCCGTGTGAGCCTAGCGCCACGCGATCCTCGATTCGCGGTCATGACCCCGAGCGCCGAGCGCGTCTCTAACGTCAGGCTCGTGGTTCGACAGCGATGGCATCGGAGACCGCGTGAGCCAGGCGAGGCACGCTTAACGATCGGGGTCGATCTCGGCGCGTCCGTGAACCTAATCGGCGCGCTCGTCAAGTACCTCAGCCTCGCGTTCGTCCTGCCGGCCGCTGTCGCCCTCGGCTACAGCGAACCCGTCTGGCCGTTCGTGATCGGTGGTGCCGTCTCGTTCGCTCTAGGCGCGGGTCTCGAGTTCCTCACGCGGGGCAAGGAGCGGGTCGGACCGCGAGAGGGTTTCCTCGTCGTGGCCGTCACCTGGTTTCTCGGAGCGGCCCTGGTCGCGCTGCCGTACATCCTGTCGAGCGAGCAGCAGCTCGACGCCCCCCTCGACGCTTTCTTCGAGGCGATGAGCGGATTGACCACGACCGGGGCGAGCACCCTCACGGACATCGGCGCGCTGAACCACTCGCTCGCGATGTGGCGCCAGTTCTCCCAGTGGATCGGCGGCATGGGAATCATCGTGCTCGCCATCGCCGTGCTCCCGCGCCTTCGCGTCGGCGGGCGGCAGCTCTTCGCCTCGGAGGCGCCCGGGCACGAGTTCCAAACGTTGACGAGCTCGATTCGGGAGACCGCGCGCCTCATGTGGGTCCTCTACATCGGTCTCACGGCACTCGAGGCCTCCATTCTCGCCTTCCTCGGCTGGACGGGGGTCGACCCCGAGATGAATCTCTTCGATGCCGTCGGGCACGCCTTCACCACGATGCCGACCGGTGGGTTCTCGACACGGGCGCGCTCGATCGAGGCGTTCGGCTCGGCGTCTCAATGGACAATCGTCGCCTTCATGTTCCTGGCGGGAACGAACTTCGTCCTCCTGTACGGGGTTGCCCGCCGGCGTATGAATTTTTTGCGCGACGAGGAGTTTCGAACCTACGGCGCCGTCCTCATCGTCACGTCGCTTGTCATCTTTGCCTCTCTGTGGGCAAACGACCTGTTCGACGGCAGGGAAGCCTTTGGAAAGGCCGTGTTCCAGACGGTCTCGGTGACAACTACGACGGGCTACGCGAACGCTGACTTCACACGCTGGACGGCGCTGACGTCCGTGCTCCTCGTCGTGGCCATGTTCGTCGGGGGGATGGCGCTCTCGACGGCCGGCTCGATCAAGGTCGTCCGCCACCTCATGCTCACGAGGTTAATGCGTCGCGAGCTCGATCAAACCATTCATCCCGAGATCGTTCGGCCGGTCCGCTTCAACCAGCGGGTCGTGGACGAGCCGACGCTGAGAGCGCTCAGCTTCTTCGTGCTGCTCTACCTCGGGCTCTTCGCCCTTGGAACGATCGGCATCACGATCGAATCCGCGCGAGCAGGGGTAGAAGTGACCCCGTTCGAGGCCATGTCGGCCGTCGCGACGACGATCGGGAACGTCGGACCGGGATTCGGGTTCGCGGGCCCGATGGGCTCGTTCGAGCCTTTCAGCGACCTTTCCAAAGTGATCATGATCGTGCTGATGTGGCTGGGCCGGTTGGAGCTGATCCCGATCGTCGTGCTCTTCACGCGCCGCTATTGGCGAGCTTGATCGCTGGGGAGGCTTGCTAAAACGGGCTGCACACGACAAGTTCGCGCTTCCAGACGACTATCGGGTCGAATTGATCGAGGACAGCAGCGCCTGAAGGATCAAATCAGATCAACTTACAAACGTACTGTTTCTCGACGGCTACCGAGTCGAATTGATCGAGCGGGCATGAATTTACGCACATGCGCTACCGGGTCGAGCTGATCGAGCGCGGCTGAAATGGCTGGCTCCGAGGCGGAACGCTTCGAGCGCAAGCTCCTCAGGTGCGAACGTCGACCTTGGCCAGCCCGTCACGGTTTGCGTGCGCAAAGGATCGAGCCGGGCGCGTTCTCCGCCATGTAGCGCGCGAGGCAGGCGGTGCTGAGCCCGCTTCCGAACTCGCGCACGCGGCGGGGCGCGCTTGCCCGGATCTCCTGCTCCAGCAGGTTCATCGCCTGGGTGGAAATCGTCCAGTCACCGAACCTGCGGTCGGCGAGACTCTCGGGAGAGGGAGGGGTTGGCGAGCGCCGTGCCCTGGCGGACCACACGCGCTGCCCGGAACGTGTGCATGTTGGTCCCACCCCCGAAGCACCGGATCCGGAGCGCGTCCCGATCGGCACGGGCCTCCCCCGAGATGTGTGGCGAAGCGCGGTCTTCGCCCTGCGCACGAGTGCCCGTCTCGGGAGCGAAAGGGTTTTCGCCTGCGGCTCAGCGTCCGCTCCACGAGCCTAAGGAGCGCTTATGCTCGCGGCAAGAAATCAAAGTGGTGGTGATGCTCACGAATGGGGCAAGCTCAGTCTGTGGCTGGCTTCATCCTGCGCCGATTGTTGTGGACGATCCCCATCCTCTGGGTTGTTCTCACGATCGTGTTCTTCATGATGAGGTCAATCGGCGGCGATCCGTTCCGGCACGGGCCGCTGCTCGGGCTCTCGAATGCGGGATGGGTGAAGTACGGGGATCCGCAGCCTCCGGCGATCCGCCGTAACCAGCGCGAGAAGTACGGGCTCGACCTGCCCTGGTACCAGCAGTACGGCAATTATCTGAAGGGCGTCGTGACACTCGACTTCGGACCCTCGCTGTCGTTTCGATACATGCGCGTGACCGACATCATCAAGGAGATGGCGCCGCGCTCGGTCCAGCTCGTGCTGCTGGCGTTTGCGTGGGCGATCCTCATCGGGATCCCGGTGGGAATCCTGGCCGCGCTGCGACCGGGCTCGGTCTTCGACTATGCCGTCCGCGTCCTCACGGGGCTCGGCATCTCGCTGCCCAGCTTTCTCGTCGCCACGCTGCTCATCTACTACGTTTCGGTGAAGCTCGCCCTGCTCCCGACCTCTGGCTGGGACGACAGCTGGCAGAATAAGGTGCTGCCGACCCTCACCCTGAGCCTCGTGCCGATGGCCTACTTCGCACGGCTCTTGCGCGGCACTCTGCTCGAGACCCTGGAGAGCGACTACGTACGGATGGCCCGGGCAAAGGGCCTGTCGCGGAGGCGCATCGTCGGCGTCCACGCGCTCAAGAACTCGTTGCTGCCCCTGATCATCGTCGCCGGGCCGATGTTCGGCGCGATGGTCACGGGCTCGTTCATCGTCGAGAACATCTTCGCCATCCCCGGCATTTCGAAGTACTTCGTCGCGTCGGTGATCGCTCGCGACTACACGGTGGTCATGGGCGTGACGATCGTCCTCGCCGTGATGATCATCTGCCTGAACCTGCTCGTTGACATCGCCCACCACATGCTCGACCCGCGGTTGCGCGAAGCCTGAGCCTCGTTAGGGCCTCTCGGCGCAGAGGCTTCGCAAAGCCGGCACACCTCGCGCGTCTCCCGTGCGTTTTTTCCGTCTAGCCTCGGGTCATGGCGAAAGCGACGACACCCTGGGGGCAGGCAGAGGTCCTGGAGGAGTTCACCGTGCAGCAGCGCGCGGGCGACCGCCGCTTCGCGACGATCGTCCAGCTTCTGGTGGACGAGAAGGGGAACGAGCTCGTCCGCTTCGCCTACTCGACCGACGGCACAGCTCGGAGAGGACCCGTCACCCTCCGCGGCCGTGACCTCGAGCGCTTCCGCGCAGCGCTTGCCGAACATCCAACGATCCAAGGAGCGCTCGGGATGGCTGCCTAGGCCCTCGCATAGAGCCGCTCTCGAGCGGCATCCACCAGCGACGCGAGCACGAGCGCGCCGTCCCCCGATCCGAGCAGGGGGTCCACCGCGTGCTCGGGGTGCGGCATCAGGCCGAGGACGTTCCCGTCAGGGTTGACGATGCCTGCGATATCGCGTTCCGAGCCATTGGGGTTCGCGCCCCGCGTGTAGCGGAGGATGATCTGTTCGTCGTCCAGGTCGGCCGGTGCGTGGTAGCAGCCCTCCCCGTGCTTCACGGGGATCACCAGCTCCTGTCCTGGCTCACACCTGGAGGTAAACGGCGTGTCAGTGCGCTCGACCCGCAGGGGTACGTCCGCGCAGACGAACTCGAGCGACGCGTTGGGGCGAAGGACCCCCGGAAGGAGGCCGGCCTCGCAGAGGATCTGGAAGCCGTTGCAGATCCCGAGGACGAGACCGCCCTCCGCCGCGAACGCGGTCACCGCCTGCATCGCGGGCGAAAAGCGGGCGATCGCGCCGCAGCGCAGATAGTCGCCGTACGAGAACCCGCCGGGGAGGACAACGGCGTCCACCTCGGGCAGCGCTTCTTCGGCGTGCCAGATGAGGCGTGCGTCGGCGCCGAGCGCAGTGAGCGCCCACGCCGCGTCGCGGTCGTCGTTCGACCCCGGGAAGACGAGCACTGCGATGCGCGGGACGACCTCGCTCATCCGGCGACCTCGATCTCGTAGCTCTCGATCAAGGGGTTCGCGAGCAAGCGCTCGCACATGCGTTCGATCTCGCCTCGTGCCTCGTCGGCGGTGGCGGCGTCGACGTCCAGGTCAATCACGCGTCCGACGCGCGCTTCGCCGACCGGGAACCCGAGCTGGCGCAGCGAGCTTTCCACCGCCGCTCCCTGGGGGTCGAGGATCCCTGCCTTCGGCCGAACGAGGACGGTCGCCCTCATCGGAGGACAATCTCCGGGTCGGCGAGGTAGTCCTCGAAGGAGAGGCCGGTGAGGCGCTCGAAAGCCTCGACGTAGCGGGCACGCGTCTCGGCGACGACCTCCTCGGGAAGCTCGGGGCCGGGAGCGGTCTTGTCCCAGCCGAGCCGCTCACAGTAGTCGCGAACGTACTGCTTGTCGAATGAGGGCTGCGGCCCGCCGGGCGTGTAGACGTCCGCCGGCCAGAAGCGGGAGGAGTCCGGCGTCAGAGCCTCATCACCGAGGACGATCTCGCCGTTCTCGTCGAAACCGAGCTCGAACTTGGTGTCGGCGATGATCACGCCCCGCTCGCCGGCGTACTCGGACGCGTGCCGGTAGAGCTCGAGAACGATTCGCTCTACCTGCGCCAGGCGCTCCTCGCCGACGAGCTCGGCCGCGCGGGCGTGGTCGATGTTCTCGTCATGCCCGGTCTGAGCCTTCGTCGCGGGCGTGAAGATCGGAGCGGGCAGCCGGTCCGACTCACTCAGGCCGGCCGGAAGCTCGTGGCCCGATGTCGCGCCGGTCGCGCAGTAGTCCTTCCACCCCGAGCCGGCGAGGTACCCGCGGACGACGCACTCGATCGGGAGCATCTGCAGGCGCTTCGCCTCGGTCGAGCGGCCGTCGGGCCGCAGCGCGAGCAGGTGGTTTGGGACGATCGCACGCGTCCGCGCGAACCAGAAGCCGGAGAGTCCGGTGAGCACGCGGCCCTTGTCCGGAATCTCGGTCGGGAGCACGACGTCGAAGGTCGAGATGCGGTCGCTGGCGACGAGCAGCAGGCGCTCGGAGTCGAGCTCGAAGATCTCGCGAACCTTGCCGCTCGCGACGTGGACGGCAGCCTCAGGCATGTATGGGTTCCTCCTTGCGGGTCATGAGGGCGGACAGTCGGTCGAAGACGACGTCGACGTGCTTGAGGGCGTCGTCCAGGTCGAAGGCGGCGTCGAGTGCCTCCGGGGGCAGAGTCAGCTCGGGATCCTCTTCCAGCAGGGCCCGCAGGTCGACCCCTTCGTCCCACGCGCGGAGTGCGCTCCGCTGGACGAGCCGGTAGGCCTCGTCGCGGGAGAGGCCGGACTCGACGAGCGAAAGGAGAACGCGCTGGCTGAAGACGAGACCGTGCGAGGAGTCGAGGTTGGCGCGCATCCGCTGCGGGTCGACGACGAGCCCGTCGACGAGCCAGGTGAAGCGGTCGAGCATGTAGTCGAGTGCGAGGAAGGCGTCGGGGAGGACGACGCGCTCGGCGCTCGAGTGCGAGATGTCCCGTTCGTGCCAGAGCGCGACGTTCTCGAGCCCGACCGTCGCGGCTGCGCGCACGACGCGTGCCAGGCCGCAGAGCCGCTCCGAAACGATGGGGTTTCGCTTGTGCGGCATCGCGGACGAGCCCTTCTGGCCTCTCCCGAAGGGCTCCTGAACCTCACGCACCTCGGTGCGCGCGAGGTGGCGGATCTCGGTGGCGAAGCGCTCGACCGACGCGGCGCAAACGGCCAGCGCCGACAGGAGCTCGGCGTGCCGGTCGCGCGGAACCACCTGTGTGGAGACCGGTTCGGGCATGAGTCCGAGGCGGGCGCAGGCGACCCGCTCGACCTCGGGGTCGCCGCCGCCATAGATCCCGACCGCTCCTGAGATCTTCCCGATGCTGATTCCGGCCAGTGCGCGCTCGATCCGGTCGCTGTCGCGCTCGAGCTCGAAGGCGCAGCCGGCGAGCTTGGCGCCGAAGGTGATCGGCTCGGCGTGGACGCCGTGAGTTCGCCCGACCATCACGGTGCCGCGATGCTCCTCGGCGCGGCGAGCGACCGCCGCGAAGGCGCTCTGGAGCCCGACGAGGACGAGCAGGCAAGCCTCGCGAGCCTGCAGGGCGAGTGCCGTGTCGAGCACATCGGAGGATGTCAGGCCGAAGTGGAACCAGCGCCCGTCGTCCCCGAGCTCTTCGGCGACGGCATCCACGAACGCAGCGAGGTCGTGGTGCGTCCGCTCCTCGATCTCGGCGACGCGCTCGGGTGTCGGCGGAGTCGCCCGCTCGCGGATGCGCCCGACCGCGTCGGCCGGAACCGCTCCGACCTCGCTCCAGCCCTCGAGCGCGGCCAGCTCGACCTCGAGCCAGCGGGCGAGCTTGCCCTCGTCCGACCAGATGTGCTGCATGGCCGGGCGTGAGTAGCGCGGGATCACCGGTTCGATTCTAGAGCCCGCGGTGGGCGACCTGGGTGAAAAGCCGACCGCCCGTTACGTCCGTATTGTGAGCGTGGCCATGGTGAGCAGGAAGAAAGTCCTGGTGATCGAGGACGAGCGCCCGATTGCGGAACCTCTCGCGGACGCGCTGCGGCGCGAGGGCTTCGACGTCCACCTGGCCGAGACGGCCGCGGGCGGCCTCGAGGCCTTCTCGGCACAGGCCCCGGACATCGTTCTCCTCGACGTCATGCTGCCCGACGGCGACGGGCGCGACGTGCTCCGCGAAATCCGCCAGGCATCGCGCACGCCGGTCGTGATGGTGAGCGCGCGCGGGGAGGAGATGGACCGCGTGCTCGGCCTCGAGCTCGGCGCGGACGACTACGTCACGAAGCCGTTCAGCGCGGCCGAGCTGGTCGCCCGCATGCGCGCCGTTCTCAGGCGGAGCACGGCCGAGCCCACGGGCCCGTCCGGCGGAGTCGTCACGCGCAGCGACCTGGCCATGAACCTCGACACGCGCACGGTCACCCGCGACGGCGAGCCAGTCGATCTCACGGTGAAGGAGTTCGAGCTCCTGCGCGTCCTCCTCGAGAGCGCCGGCCGGCTGGTGAAACGGGACGACCTCGTCGCGGAGGTCTGGGATGCGAACTGGTTCGGCTCGACGAAAACGCTGGACGTCCACGTGAGCTCGTTGCGCAAGAAGCTCGGCGACGATCCCGCCGCGCCGCGCTACATCCACACCGTCCGCGGAGTCGGTTTCCGATTTTCGTCCGCGGACGAGCTCGAGCCGTGAGCTTCCGCACCCGCCTCGTCCTCGCGGCCGCCTATCTCGTCGCCGCGGTCGTCCTCGCGCTCGAGATCCCGCTCGCGCTCAGCATCGAGCGCCGGGCGGACTCCGATTTCCAGGCCGACGTGCTCAGCCGAACCGCCCTCCTCGCGGCTCGCATCTCAGATGATGTTGCGGCGGCGGGCCAGGGCGGGGCGAGCGTCGACACCGGTGCCCTGACCGAGGCGGTGAGCTCCTCGGCAGCCACCCCGGACGAGCGCATCGTTGTCACGAACGAAGGCGGCCAGGTGCTCGTGGACAGCACCGGCGAGGCGGCGAGCGGGTCGAAGTTCGGGACCGCGGAGCGGCCGGAGTTCGGCGTCGCCCTCGAGGAGGGGCAAGTCGACTCCAGGCGCCGGTTCAGCGACACAGCCGGCGAGGAGCTCCTGCTCGTGACCGTGCCGGTCGTCGACGGGGGCCAGGTGGTGGGTGCGGTGCGCGTATCGGCCTCGCGTGAGTCCGTTGTCGACCGCGTTCATCGCAGCTGGACGCGCCTCGCGGCGATCGGGCTCGCCGTCGTCGCGGGCGCCTTCGTGCTCGCGTGGTTCCTCGCGACGACTGTGTCGCGTCCCCTGAGCAGGTTACGCGACACCGCGCGCGAGCTTGGCGCCGGGGACCTCGACGCGCGGGCTCCGACCGACGGCCCGGCCGAGCTCGCGGCCCTGGGCGTTTCTTTCAACCGCATGGCGGACGCTCTCGGCTCGAGCATGCGTGCCCAGCGCGACTTCGTCGCGAACGCGTCGCATCAACTCCGCACGCCACTGACGGGAATCAAGCTGCGCCTCGAGGCGATCCGGGCCGAAGGCGGGACGGCCGGCGAGAATGCAGCGAAGGCGGAGGAGGAGCTCGACCGTCTCGAGGCGCTCGTCGACGACCTCCTCGATCTCGCCGGTGCGGCGACCACGCCGCCTGCCGGGACAAATGTCGATCTCTCCGCTGTGGTCGAGGAGGCGGTCGAGCGGTGGCAGGCTCCCGCGTCGGACGCGGATAAGACGGTTGCGGCAGGGCGCCGGGAGCAGGCGCTCGTCTTCGCCGATCCGGGGGACCTCGCGCACGTGGTCGACAACCTGGTCGAGAACGCCTTGCGCTACACGCCGCCCGGCGCGCATGTCACGGTCGAGTCGGAAGCGGCGAACGGCCGCGCGACGCTCGTCGTCGCCGACGACGGGCCGGGAATCCCGGACGAGGACCGCGGCCGCGTCTTCGAGCGCTTCTACCGGGGGTCGAACGGCCGCCGGCTCGGGCCGGGCACAGGGCTCGGCCTCCCGATCGTGGCGGAGCTCGTCGAGCGATGGGGCGGCGAGGTCACGCTCGCGGACGGCCCCGGCACGAGGATCCAAGTGGCCTTCCTGCACGTGCCTGCCGATCGTTGACCGTGTCTTTACCGATTCTGAAGGCCACCGCTGCTACGTTCAGGCAATGCCTCGCCTGACCACGCTTCTAGTTGCAATCGCCGGCCTCGCGCTGCCGGTGGCGCTCGCGCTCGCGGTCTATCTAAGCTCGGCGAGCACGATCGCCGCGACGCCGGCTGCGGTGCCCGTCAAGACCCCACAGGGGAAGGCGAACCCGAGGGCGCTCGACGACGACTCGAAGTCCGACGACAAGAAACACCGGTCGGGTTCGAGCGATGACGGAAAGGGCGGCGCCACGTCGACCGGCAGCGGCACGACCACCGACGACCATTCGGGCTCCGACGACAATTCCGGTTCGGGGAGCTCGGGCTCGGATGACAGCTCGGGCTCGAACTCGGGATCCGGCTCCTCGGGCTCCGGATCGAGCGGGTCCGGGTCGGACGACTCCGGTTCGGGCGGCGGGGACGATTGACCCCGCCCCGGGCGCTCAACCAAGTCTTTACCAGCGCCGACTGAACCTTCACTGGAAGCTCGCCCGCGCTTGAACCGGGCCTCTCTACGGTCATGGAGTCAGCAATTTTCTAGGAGGTCATGTCAGTGAATTCCTTCAACAAGCTTCTGCTCATTCTCGCCACGGTGCTCGCCGTCGGCGTCGGTGTTGCGGTCGCAGCCGGCACGAACGGCGGCTCCAGCTCGGATCCGGCCTCGACTGTGGTCGACGTCAAGGGCCCCTGCGACGAGGCCGAGCACGCGAACGATCCCGCGTGCGCCGGCGCCCGGGTTCCCGAGGACAACGACGCCGACGAGCAGGGCGACGATCAAAACGACGATCGCGGCCGCGGCCGCGACCACGCCGACGACGACGTCGCCGTCGCCGATCACGACGACGACCAGGGCGAGGACATCAGTGGCCCCTGCGACGAGGCCGAGCACGCCAACGACCCGCGCTGCACGGGTGCGGGCGGAGGAGCCGGCGGCGACGACCAGGGCGAGGTCGAGGACCGAGACGACGACAACTCCGGCCCTTCGGCCAACTCCGGCCCCGGCTCGAGCAACGACGACGATGACGCCGACGACGACAACTCCGGCCCCGGCGGAGGCGACGACGACTCCGGGCGTGGCTCGGACGACGGCGGCAACTCCGGCCACGGAGACGACGACTAGCCGCCCAGCGGCACGATTCGACCCGACGGGGCCCGCGAGGGCCCTGTCCTAGTTCTAGACCGCGGTCGCCGGGCCGCCGGGGCCGATGGGGTAGCCGCCGCCCTGCGCGAGGATCTTCGCGGCGAGGATCGCGGCGTTCCGCGCGCCGTTCAGGGAGACGCACGCAACCGGCACGCCGGGAGGCATCTGCACGATCGAGAGGATGGCGTCGAGCCCGCCTGCGGCGGTCTTCGAGGACGTCATCGGGACCCCGATCACGGGCAGTTCGGTGTAGGCGGCGACCGCGCCCGGGAGTGCGGCGGACATTCCGGCTCCGGCGATGATCACCCGGACTCCGCGAAGGGCGGCGTTCGAGGCGTACTCGGCCACGCCACGCGGGTCGCGGTGGGCCGAGAGCACGCGCAGCTCGTTGGAGATCCCGCGCTCGTTCAGCTCCTCGACCGCGGGCTCGATGCCTTCCCGGTCGGACTCTGAGCCGATGAGGATGCCAACGAGCGGGCCCGCGTCCTCGAACTCCTCCAGGGCTGCGAAGGGCACCTCGTGCAGATGGGGTTCACCCTGGGACATGGACCGCCTTCGCTGCGATGTCGGTGCGGAACTGCGCGCCGGGGAAGTCGATCTGCTCGACGGCGGCGTAGGCCTGCTCCCGCGCGTCCGAGACGGAGCCCCCCGTGCCGACCACGTCGAGCACGCGACCCCCGGCCGAGACGAGCTGGCCGTGGCGGAGCGCCGTGCCCGCATGGAAGACGAGCGCGCCGGTCGCGCTGGCCACCTCGACGCCTCCGATCGGGATGCCGCTCTCCGGATCGTCCGGGTAGCCACGCGCCGCCAGCACGACGGTCACGGCTGCAAGCGATCCCGCGTCGAGCTCGACGCCGGCGAGCTCGCCGTGCGCGGCCGCGGCAAGCACTTCGAGGAGGTCGCCGCCGAGGCGGGGTAGGAGCGCCTGGGTTTCGGGGTCGCCGAAGCGGCAGTTGAACTCGAGGACGCGTGGGCCCGCGTCGGTCAGCATCAGGCCGGCGTAGAGGAGGCCGGTGAAAGGCGTGCCGCGCCGGGCGAGCTCGGCGATCACGGGCCGATGGACGAGGCCTGCGAGCTCCTCGACGTCGTCCTCGCCGAGCATCGGCACCGGCGAGTAGCTTCCCATGCCGCCCGTGTTCGGGCCCTCGTCTCCGTCCTCGAGCCGCTTGAAGTCCTGAGCCGGCGCGAGCGGAAGGACCTTCTGGCCGTCCGAGAGTGCGAAGAGCGAGACCTCCTCGCCCTCGAGCAGCTCCTCGACGAGGATGTCGCCGCCGAGCGCGCGGGCGCGCACGAGCGCCGTGTCCGCCTCCTCCTGCGTGTGGCAGACGAAGACGCCCTTGCCCGCCGCGAGGCCGTCGGCCTTGACGACGCAGGGCGCGTGGACCTCTTCCAGAACGGCGGCGGTGGGGACCGCGGCGGACTCCAGCACCTCCTTCGCGAAGGCCTTCGACCCCTCGATGCGCGCGGCCGCCTTGCTGGGCCCGAACACGGCCACGCCGGCGCGCCTGAGTTCGTCGGCGATCCCCGCCACGAGCGGCGCCTCGGGCCCGACGACGACGAGGTGGATCTCGTGTTGGCGGCAGAGGCCGAGGAGTCCCTCGACGTCGTCCATGCGGATCGGGTGGCAGCGGCCGAGCGCTGCGATCCCGGGATTCCCCGGCGCCGCATGCAGCTCTGTCAGCCGCTCGCTCTGCGCGATCTTCCAGGCGAGCGCGTGCTCGCGGCCGCCGGACCCCAAGATCAGGACCTTCACGTGGGCGAGTTTAAGGTGGGCGGCGGGTGTTTCAAATAGCGGGGTGGAGCGGTAGGAGGACTCGTATGGTCGAACCTGGTCTTGACCGGCACGAGTGGGAGTCGGAATGGGCGCAGCTCGAGCCGCTCGTCGTCGACTCCCCCGTCGAGGCGCTCGGCGACCTCGACGACCTCGTCCGGCGGATGCTGGTGGAGGCGGGGTATCCCGTCGACACTGCCGATCCGGTGGACGACGAGGGCATCGATCCCGAGGTGCTGGGCTCGTATCGCGCGGCGCACGAGATTCGGATGATCGTCGACCGCGGCGGAGACTTCGACCCGGGCGACGTCGGCCAGGCGATCGGCCTCTACCGCGAGATCTACGAGCACGTCCTCAACCGCGAAGTCGACCTCAGCTAGACAGCCGTCGCCACCAGGGTGACCGGAGGCAGTTGCGCGCTTTAGTATCCGCGCACCGGCCCCTGACCAGGAGGAAGTTCGTGGCGACAACGGACCTCGAACGCTTCGTCGACGCCGACGGGCGTGCAGAGCGCATCAAGGAAGTCCGCAAGCGGATCGACGCCGAGGACATCTCGTACGTTTACTACCAATTTCCTTCGGTCACCGGACGGATCATGGGGAAAGGCGTGCCCGCTCCCCACTGGGAGACGATCGCGAACAAAGGCTTCCAGCTCGTCTACGGAGCGACCGCGAACCTCTTCACCGACCGCCACGGGGACTACATCGGCTACGGACCGGAGGCCGCGGAGCTCGTCGGCATCCCCGAGCCCGAGACCTTTGCCGTCCTCCCGTGGACGGCCGGCGACGGCAAGAAGCTCGCCCGCGTTTGGTGCCAGTGCTTCCGCAATCGCGAGGAGCGCGAGGATCCGGGCGCGTTTTTGACCTCCGACTGCCGCGGCAACCTCATCCGCCAACAGGCCGACTTCGAGGAGGCGACCGGGCTGCACCTCCGCGCCGGCACCGAGCCCGAGATGATGTGGCTGAAACTCAACGACGACGGCACGCCGTCGGTCGAGGGCGTCACGAAGCCCTACTGCTACCACATCGACCAGTTCTCCGAGCTTCAGCCGATCATCAACCGCGTCGTCGAATACGGCCAGAAGCTCGGGCTCGACATGATCCAGGGCGACCACGAGGACGCGCCCGGCCAGATCGAGCTCAACTTCGGCTTCGACCGGGCTGAGCGGGCGGCGGACAACCTCTCCACGTTCCGCCAGATCTGTAGGCAGGTCGGCCGGGAGCTCGGCGCTTTCCCGTGCTTCATGCCCAAGCCGTTCATGGGCGTGTCCGCGAACGGCTGCCACCACAACATCTCCATCTGGCGAGGCGACGAGAACGTCTTCATGCCGGAGGGCGACGACCAGCAGAAGCCCGGGCAGCACGGCCTCTGGGCAATCGGCGGGATCATGGCGCACCAGCCCGCGCTGACCGCGCTGACGTGCTCGACGGTGAACTCCTACCGCCGCCTCTGGGACACGGGCTTCTGGGCCCCCGTCTTCGCCGACTGGGGCTACCAGAACCGCACGACCGCGCTTCGCGTCTCCGCCCCTGGTCGCTTCGAGTACCGAACCGTCGACTCCGCGGTGAATCCCTACCTCTCCCTGTCCGTACTCCTGGCCTCGATGCGCGACGGCATCGAGCGCAAGCTCGATCCGGGCGATCCGGAGGAGCGAAACATCTACGAGGCGATGGAGGCGGGCAAGGAGGTCAAGCGCCTGCCGATGACGTTCGGCGCCGCGCTCGACGCTCTCGAAGAGGACGAGGTAGTCAAGAGCGCGCTTCCAGGCGACATGTACCGTGTGTTCATGCACTACAAGCGGGACGAATGGGAGCGTCACTGCGCCCAGGTGAGCGACTGGGACGTGAGCGAATACCTCGACGTCCTGCCCTAGTCAGAAGGCTCTGAGACATGTGCGGAATCGCAGGCATCATCTACCGCGACGGGACCCACGAGATCGGGCGCGACATGACCCGAATGCTCCAGTCCATGAAGCATCGCGGCCCCGACTCGACCGGCTACGCGCTCTACGGCCCGCCCAACGACGGTCTCGCCATCATGCGCTACACCCTGGCGGACTCGAACACCCCGCGTGACTTCGAGTTCGACGAGCGCCTCGAGCGCCACCAGGGCCGCGTCCTCCAGAGGCTGAAGGCCGCGGGCGCGGACATTCGCGAGCACGAGCAGGAGACGGACTACGCCCACCGCGTGACGTTTTCCTACGACGGCGACCTGAAGGACCTGACCGACCGGATCGAGGACATCCCCGACGCGGAGGTGCTCTCGATCGGCCGCTCGCTCGAGATCATCAAGGACCTCGGCGATGCGGACACGGTTTGCGCGCAGTACGAGCTCGACGACTTCGGCGGCACGCACGCGATCGGCCACGTGCGCATGGCGACCGAGTCCGACGTGGACATCTCGGGCGCGCACCCCTACTGGGCTTATCCGTTCAAGGACGTCGCCGTCGTCCACAACGGCCAGCTGACGAACTACTTCCAGTGGAAGCGCCGGCTCGAGCGCTCCGGCCACCGCTTTCAGTCCGAGTGCGACTCGGAGATCATCGCCGTCTACCTCGCCGAGAAGATGGCCGAGGGCGCCGATCTCGAATCCGCGATGCGAGACTCGCTCGAGGAGCTCGACGGCGTCTTCACCTACATCGCCGTCACCGACGACGCGCTCGGCGTCGCGAAGGACGAGATGGCCGCCAAGCCGCTCGTTCTCTACGAGTCGGACGACGTCGTCGCGCTCGCCTCCGAGGAGATCGCGATCCGCGCCGTCCTCGACCGCGAGATCGATACGCACGATCCCTACGAAGGCGAGGTGCTCGTATGGCAGCGGTAGGCGAGCAGCGGATCACCTACGACGCGCGCGGGCTCGCCGAGCCCGACGCCGAGGCTCCGCGAACGGCAAAGGTCGAGGACGGCAAGGCGACCTTCGACGCGCGCGACCTCTCGACGCGCCTCATCAACCTCGAGCTGCGCCGGCTGCTCTACGAAGAAGGGATCAAGGACGTCACGGTTCTGAACCCCGGCGCCAAGCACTCGATCGGCGTCGGCATCCTGACCCGCTGCACGATCACCTTCGACGGATCACTCGGCTACTTCGGCTGCGGCCTCATCGACGGGCCGGAGATCCAGATCAACGGCCGCGTCGGCTGGTCGGCCTGCGAGAACATGATGTCCGGGGTCGTCGTCGTCGAGGGGAACGCGGGCTCGCTCACCGGAGCTGCGATGCGCGGGGGCGACCTCGTCGTCAAGGGCCAGGTGGGCGCTCG
This sequence comes from Gaiellaceae bacterium, assembly GCA_035296905.1. GTDB lineage: Bacteria > Actinomycetota > Thermoleophilia > Gaiellales > Gaiellaceae > DATEOR01. The sequence continues at coordinate 27,264 of DATHAA010000007.1, read as the reverse complement.
CTCGGGCATCGACCAAAAGGGCGGCACGATCATCGTCATGGGCGACGCCGGCTCGATGACCGGCTTCATGATGCAGCGCGGTCGCCAGATCCTCTGCGGCAACGTGGGCCCCGGCCTCGGCGACTCGATGTACGACGGGACGATCTACGTGGGCGGCAAGGTCAAGTCGCTCGGGATCGACTGCGTGCCCGGCGAGTGGACCGACGCGGACACCGAGTTCGTAAATCGCAAGTTCTCCATCTACGGGCTCGGCGACCCGCCCGAGCTCCAGAAGTTCGTGTGCGGCAAGGTGCTCTACAACTACGACAACCTCGAGCCGGCAGAAAGGAAGCTGGTGCTATGACGACGAGCGACCGCTACGACTCGGTCGGCGGAAACATCGGCGAGGGCCAGCCCGAGCGCCGCACCGTCCTCGGGCGCAGCCCCATCTTCACCCCCGAGGTCCTGAACGACATCCACATGAAAGCCGAGCTCGGGCGCTACCGCATGCGCGGCTTCTCGATGTTCAAGAAGATCCCGCACTGGGACGAGCTCATGTTCATGCCGGGCACGCTGACCCGGTTCGTGATCGAGGGCTACCGCGAGAAGTGCCAGACGAAGACCGTCCTTGGCGCGCGGTTCGCGAAGAACCCGATCGAGCTCGACATCCCCGTCTACATCACGGGAATGAGCTTCGGTGCCCTCTCGCTCGAGGCGAAGATGGCGCTCGCCAAGGGCGCGTCCATGGCCGGCACGGCCACGTGCTCGGGAGAGGGCGGGATGATCCCCCCGGAGCGCGACCTGTCGACGAAGTGGTACTACCAGTGCATCCAGAGCCGGTATGGGTTCAACCCGCACCACCTGATGCTCGCGGACGCCTGTGAGTTCTTCATCGGCCAGGGCTGCAAGGTGGGCCTCGGCGGGCACCTCATGGGCCAGAAGGTCACCGAGCAAGTGGCGGAGATGCGCTCGCTGCCGGCGGGGATCGACCAGCGGTCGCCGGCGCGTCACCCGGACTGGCTCGGCCCCGACGACCTCTCTCTGAAGATCCAGGAGGTCCGGGAGGCGACCGACTACCAGATCCCCATCCAGCTCAAGCTCGGCGCCGCGCGCGTCTACGACGACGTGCGCATGGCGGCCAAGTGCGGGCCGGACATCATCTACCTCGACGGCGCCGAGGGCGGTACGGGCGCGGGCCCGCACATCGCGTCCGAGGAGACCGGTATCCCGCTGATGGCGGCGATCCCGGAGGCGCGCCGCGCGCTCGAGGACGTCGGCCTCGCGGACGAGATCGACCTCGTGGTCGCCGGCGGGATCCGAAACGGCGGCGACGTCGCGAAGGCTCTCTCGCTGGGGGCGAAGGCGGTGGCCCTCGGCCACGCCGCGCTCGTCGCACTGAACTGCAACAAGGAGATACCGGGCATCACCGACTACGAAGGGACGATCGGCGTCCCGGCCGGCGAGTGCTATCACTGCCATACGGGGCGCTGTCCGGTCGGGATCACGACGCAGGACCCGGAGCTCCGCAAGCGGCTCGTCGTCGACGAGGCCGCCGAGCGCGTCTACAACTTCCTCCACACACTGACCCTTGAGGTGCAGATGCTCGCGCGAGCGTGCGGGAAGACCGACGTCCACTCTCTCGAGCCCGAGGATCTCTGCGCGCTGACCGTCGAGGCCGCGGCGATGGCGAAGGTGCCGCTCGCCGGCACGAACTGGATCCCGGGCGTGACCGAGGAGCGCGCGCTCGCGAAGATCGAGCGCATGCTCGAGAAGCACCTCGAGTTCCCGGTCGACTACCTGCCCGAGTCCAGCGAGGACATGGCCGGAGCGGCCGACTGATGGCGACCCGCGGCGAGCCCGAGAAGATCAAGGACATCGACTCCGAGTACCTGTCTGGGAAGCGGCAGGCCTACCAGGAGGACATGTCCGAGCTCGACGACGTCGACCTCGAGGCTGCGACGCCGGGACAGGACATCAACTGGCTCGAGGACGTCGAGCTCCTCGAGGAGGAGGGCACCCCGGCGGTCTTCGACCGCTACTCGAACTCCTTCATCCGCATCTACTTCGACATCCCCGAGGGGCGCGAGAACGAGATCGCGCGCAAGGTGCTCGTCAAGCACCTGCAGTCGGGGAACTCCTACGGCATCCAGCTGAAGGAGCAGCACACGAAGTTCCCCCAGCCCGAGCTCGGCCCATGGGTCGAGGGCTCGAAGACGGTGGGCACGGACTATCACCCGCCGGTTCTCGAGGGCTGGGAACCGCCGTCGCACTAGCTGCTTCGGCCGGCACCGTCTCTAGAAAGGGCGCTCTTCGAGCGCTACGATCGGCTGAACTGGGTCGAGTTCCAGGGTGCCGGGAGCGCGTCTCCGTGAGGTCGTAAGGCGGAGGCGGCGCTGACTTCCATACGGCGTCCGTGCGGGAACGGATGGGCGATGCGAGACTCCCCCCGTGGAGCACTGCATGTACATCGCGGGCGAGTGGGTCGACGGCGAGTCCGGCGAGCGCACGGAGGCGACGAGCCCCGCGACGGGGGAGAGCCTCGGCAGCCTCCCGGCGGGCACTCGGGCCGACGCCGAGCGCGCGATCGCGGCTGCCAACGCGGCCTGGCGCGGCTGGGCGGCCCGGTCGGTGTTCGAGCGCGCCGAGGCGATGGAGCGGATCGCGGCGGCGGTCGCCGAGCGGCGCGACGATCTCGCGCGCACGCTGACTCTCGACCAGGGCAAGCCGCTCAAGGCCGAGGCCTACGACGAGGTCGACGAGCTCGAGCAGTACTGGCACATGGCGGCAGCTGACGCGCGGCGACTCGAGGGCTCCATGCCGCCGTCCGTTGATGCGGGCAAGCGCGTGCTCGTCTACCGCGTGCCGAAAGGCGTCGTCGGCGTTATCACTCCGTGGAACTGGCCATACACGATGCCGGCAGAAGTGATCGCGCCCGCCCTCGCGGCCGGGAACGCGGTCGTCTGGGTTCCCGCGCCCACGACCGCGGTATCGGGAGTGAAGCTCGCCGAGTGCATTGCCGCGGCCGAGCTCCCGGCAGGCGTCTTCAACATGGTCACCGGCGAGGGTGCCGTCGTCGGCGACGAGGTCGCAGGGAGCGCCGGCACGCACGCAGTCGGCTTCATCGGCTCGATCACGACCGGCTACAAGGTCGCCGAGCGGGCCGCGGGCAAGGCCCTCCTCCTCGAGATGGGCGGAAACGGGCCTGTGGTCGTCCTCGAGGACGCCGATCTGGACAAGGCCGTCGCGGCCACGCTCGTCGCCTCCTTCCTCTGCGCGGGCCAGAGCTGCACGGCGGGCGAGCGCTTCTTGGTCCACGACTCGGTGCACGACGCCTACCTCGACAAGCTCGCTGCCGCGATGGCGAAGGAGATCCACCTTGGCGACCCTTTCGCCGACGACACGACGATGGGCCCGCTGAACAACGAGCCGGTTGCCGAGAAGATGGACCGCCACATCGGCGACGCGGTCGAGCGCGGCGCCGAGGTCGTCTCGGGCGGGAAGCGTGCCGAGGGCTATCCGACCGGCCTCTTTTACGAGCCGACGGTCCTCGACCGTGTCACCCACGACATGGAGGTCTCGACGGAGGAGACCTTCGGCCCCATCGTTCCGATCTCGACGATCACGAGCGAGGAGGAGGCGCTTGCGCTCATCGACGCCTCGCCGTACGGCCTTCTCGCTTCGGTCTTCACGCAGGACCTGCGCCGCGGCCTGAGGTTCGCCGAGGCGGCGCGTGCCGGCTGGGTGAACATCAACGAGTCGTCCAACTACTGGGAGAGCCACCTGCCGTTCGGCGGGCGGGCCGGTTCACGCAGCGGAATCGGCCGCGTCGGCGGGCGCCATCCCTTCGACACGTTCACGGAGACGAAGACCGTGATCGTCGAGGTCTAGCGAAGGACTTCCGCGAGCTTCCTCGTCGGGCGTAGGCCGCGCAGCTCGAGAGTGGTGCGGCGCCTGAGGATGTCCTCCGGCTTGCACGCCCATTCGTGCCGCTTCGCGTAGACGGCCTGTGCGGCGATGTCGGGCCCCTCGGGGTTCAGGCGGTCGAGCAGGGAGGGATCGTCGGCCGCTTCCTCGAGGACATCGGCGGCCAGGGTTCCGTACAGGTGGGCCAGATGCGAGCGAACCGCCGGCTCGAGATCGGGGTGTGCGCGGGCGAGGCGGACGCCTGCCTCCGCCAGCCCCTCGGCTCCAGGCAGCGGCACGGGGTGGCCGGGAAGGCTGTGCAGCCCGAGATCGCCGCGCACCTGGCGCAGCGCGCCGAGCGCGATCTGCCGATAGGTCGTGAGCTTCCCGCCTGCGACGGTGAGCATTCCGCCCGGGCCGCGCTGGTAGACGGTCTCGCGCCTCGCGCTTGCGGTCGCTCCCTCGGCGCCGGGAAGGACGCGCAGGCCCGCGTACACCGAGCGGATCGCGTCGGGCCGAAGCACCTCCGGCTCGAGCGCGACCGCGGCCTCGGCGAGGATCTGGTCGATGTCCTCCGGAGTCGCCGCGGCGTCGTCGGGTTCGCCTTCGTAGAGCGTGTCGGTCGTGCCTAGAAGGAGCATGCCCTCCCACGGGACGGCGAAGGAGACGCGGACGGTGTCGTGCGGGATCGTCAGCGCGGCGCTCCACGGTTGCTCCAGGCGCAGGATCGCGTGGGCGCCCCTGCTCAGGCGGATGGACGCCGCCGCCGCAGGATCCTCTAGTCCCCGCAGCCGGTCGACCCACGGCCCCGTCGCGTTGACGACGACCCGGGCGCGCACGCTCGCGGTCTCGCCGCCGAGGAGGTCACGCACCTCGGCTCCCGCGACGCGCCCGCCCTCCCGTCGGAGCTCCGTCACCTCCGCGTAGTTGAGGACGGTCGCCCCCGCATCGGCGGCGGCGCGCACATTGGCGAGGCAGAGGCGGCTGTCATGCGTCCACGCGTCGGCGTAGAGGCCGCAGCCGCGAAGGCCTTCGAGCCGGAGGGGCGGGATGCTGCGCCGTGACCGCTCCGGCGGAACGAGGCCGCCCAGACGCTCGCGCGCGAGAGTCGAGTAGAGCCAGAGCCCGGTCTGGATGGTGAACGCTCGGTAGGGGCCGCGCTCGTAGACGGGGAAGAGGAAGGGCAGGCGCCGGACGAGGTGCGGGGCGACGATCCGCATGAGGGCGCGCCGCTCCTTGTGCGCCTCGCGGACGAGCCGCACGTCTCCGAGACGCAGGTAGCGGAGGCCGCCGTGGACGAGCTTCGAGGACGAGCTCGACGTCGCGGCGCCGAAGTCGCCCTTGTCGACGAGCGCGACCGCAAGACCCGCGTGCGCCGCCTCGTTGGCGATGCCGGCCCCGATGATCCCGGCGCCGACGACCAGCAGGTCGAGCTCGCGGCCCGCGAGCTCTTCGAGGGCTTCTCCGCGCCACTCTAGGGCCATAGTGGATTCGTCCAGGCTCGCCGGCCGGCTTCGTCCTCGATCTCGAGCCGTCCATGCGGTGCCCCTCGCGGGCGCGTCAGCCGCGCCTCGGTGATGAGGCCGTTGCCGTCGGTCCCGAGCACCTCGCCCGAGTAGATGTAGGCGCCCTCACCGGCGTTCACGCGGGCCCCCTTCGTCCGGCCGGTGAGAAGCGTGATGCTGCGCGCGGGGCTGCAGCGGACCACGAGATCGTCGTCTTCGGTCTCGAGCGCCGCGATCTCCGGTCCGCTCGAGCTGTAGAAGGAGCCCGAGTCGAGAGCCGCGAGGAGCCCCTCCCGGCTTCTCTCCTCGCAGCGGGCCCACACCCACGCGTGCGCGCTGTCCTTGCCCGGGTGGTGAGAGTCGTCCGTCGCGATGGCGAGCAGGTCACGCCCTCCCTGGAGCGCCTCGTCCCAGTGGAGGCCGGCATGGCCGCGCCCGACCTCGAGCTCGCAGCCCGCGTTGAAGACCTCTATGCCGGCGAGCCCTTCGATCTCCTCGAACTCATCGGTGCGCAGGCCGCTCCAGTACGTGTGCGCGATGAAGGGCACCCCGCCGTTTGCGCGCACCCAGGCAACCGTCTCCTCGAGCCCGGGAAAATCGGCCGCGGGAGGCTCGGGGTCCGATTCGACGCCCAGCGCGAGCACGTGGGCATACGTCTTCGCGTCCCGGCGCAGCGCATCGAGCTCAGTCCCGGGAACGACGAGCAGGCGCACCGTCGAGGGCTCGACCGTGCGGACCCAGTGGTCGGTGATGACAAGTACGTCAAACCCCGCTTCTTCATAGTGGCGGACGAGATCGGTGGGCGCGAGCTCGCCGTCGGAATTGGTCGTGTGCGCGTGCAGCGCACATTTGAGCCAGGTGCCTTTCTGGAGAAAGACGTGTGTACGCATCTTGAAGGGAGCCTAGCTCCGTGAGACCATCGGACTCCTCAACACGACGCGAGGAGGATCACCATGCAGGACCCCGAGCTGGAAGAGCGCGTCAAGCGTGCTCTCGAAGAGTCCCGGATTACGAGGCGCTCGCTCTTGCGGCGCGGCGTTGTCTTCGGAGCAGGTCTGACGGCGCTGCCGGCTATCGCGGCTGCGTGCGGGGGGGACGAAACCTCGACCAGCGGCGCGACGGGAACGGGCGGCGGCGCGCCGTCTGTCCCCGCGTCGGGCGCCGACATCTCGATGGACGACCTCATCGCGGCGGCCAAGGAGGAAGGGACGCTGAACACGATCGCCCTCCCGCCCGACTGGGCGAACTATGGCGAGATCATGGACACCTTCCAGTCCAAGTACGGCATCAAGATCTCGAACGCCAACCCGAACGGCTCGTCGGCCGAGGAGAACCAGGCCGTCAAGTCCCTCAAGGGCCAGGATCGTGCGCCGGACGTCCTCGACGTCGGGCCGTCCTTCGCCGTGGAAGGCAAGACCGGCGGTCTCTACGCGAACTACAAGAACTCGCAGTGGGACACGATCCCGGACGACCTGAAGGACGCCGACGGCGCGTGGGTGGGCGACTACTGGGGCGCGGTCTCGCTCGGGGCGAACACCAAGGTCGCTCCGCTCCCGGCGAGCTGGGCCGACCTGAAGAAGGCGGAGTACAAGGGCAAGGTCGCGCTGAACGGCGACCCGCGCGAGTCGGGCTCGGCGTTCGCCGCGGTCTTCGCGGCCTCGGTCGCGAACGGCGGCTCGCTCGACGACATCCAGCCCGGCATCGACTTCTTCGCAGAGCTGAAGGACATGGGCAACTTCATCCTCGTCGACGCCACGCCGGCAACGGTGGCAAACGGCCAGACACCGGTCACGATCGACTGGGACTACCTGCAGATCGCCTACGGCTCCGAGTTCAAGTCGAACATCACGTGGGAAGTGACCGTCCCGGCCGACGCGGCGGTCGGGAACTTCTACTGCCAGGCGATCAACGCCGACGCGCCGAATCCGTTCGCCGCTCGGCTCTGGCAGGAGTTCCTCTACTCGGACGAGGGCCAGCTTCTCTGGCTGAAGGGCTTTTCGCACCCGGTCCGGTTCCAGGACATGTCCGACCGCGGCGTCGTCCCGCAGGAACTGCTCGACGCGCTGCCCTCGGCGGACCTCTACGCGAACATCGAGTTTCCGACCCCGGAGCAGAACGACGCGGCGACGCAGACGATTGCCGACGGTTGGAACGAGGTCGCGGGGTAACTCCTGGCGGCAACCGCTGAAAGCCTCGACGCCGTCCGGGCGGCCGCTCCAAGGCAGCCCGGACGGCGTTTCCCGCTCGCCTGGCTGGGTGTCGCGCCGTTCTTCCTCTGGGCGATTGCGTTCCTGCTCATCCCTGCGGCCGCGCTCCTCATCGGCGCGTTCCGGGCAGACGACGGCACCTGGACGACGAAATTCGTCTCGGCCATCTTTCACGAGCCTTATCGCTCGGCCTACATCACCAGCATCAAGATCAGCCTCTACACGGCTGTCCTCGGCGGTCTGCTCGGCTTATTGATCGCCTATGCGGCCATCTCGCCGAAAGCGCCGCGTTTCATCAGGCCGGCCATGACGACGTTCTCAGGCGTCGCCGCGAACTTCGGCGGCGTGCCGCTTGCCTTCGCTTTCATCGCGACCCTCGGCACCGTGGGCGCCGTAACTCGCGGGCTCGACAAGATCGGCATCGATCTTTATGGACATGGCTTTACCCTCTTCAGCTTCTGGGGGATCGTCGTCACGTACCTCTACTTCCAGATCCCGCTGATGATCCTCATCATCGCTCCTGCGATCGATGGCCTCCGCGAGGAGTGGCGGGAGGCGGCCTCGAATCTCGGCGCGAGCTCGTGGCAGTACTGGCGCCGAGTCGGCCTGCCGATCCTCTTCCCGTCGATCCTGGGCGCGATGCTGCTCCTCTTCGGGAGCGCGTTCGCCGCCTACGCGACGGCCTATGCCCTGACGTCGGGGCACATCGAGCTGACACCGCTCCAGATCGGTGAGCTGATCGGCGGCAACGTCCTCTCCGATCCTCACCAGGGATATGCGCTCGCCGTGGGCATGGCGCTTGTCATCTCGGTGACGATGGCGCTCTACTTTGTCCTCGAGCGGCGGGCGTCGCGCTGGCGGAGGCGAGAATCGTGACGCGGCACATGCCCCGCTCGGGCTGGGTCTGGCTCGGCATCGGAGCCGCCTACTTCTTCATCCCGCTCGCCGCGACGCTCGAGTTCAGCCTCAAGGAGGTGAGCGGCTACGGGCTTTCCTCCTATCGGGAGATCCTCAGCGACCCGCAGTTCCGCGACCTTCTCTGGGTCTCGTTCAAGCTCTCCCTCGCGACGATCGTGGTGAGCCTGCTCATCCTGATCCCGGGCGTTTACAGCGTGCACCTGAGCTTTCCGCGGCTTCGCCCCTTAGTGGAGTTCCTCTCGGTGCTTCCCTTCGTGGTCCCGCCGATCATCCTCATCGTCGGGCTGCTCGACTTCTACAACGTCGACCGCGTGCCGCTCTGGTTCATCGAGTCGCCTCGGTTCCTCGTCCCCGGCTACGTCGTCCTCTCGTTCCCCTTCATGTTCCGGGCGCTCGACGTCTCGTTTCGGTCGATCGACGTGCACACGCTGACGGAGGCGGCACACAGCCTGGGAGCGGGGTGGACGACCACGCTCATGCGCGTGATCCTTCCGAATATCGCATCCGGCGCGCTCGCGGGCGCGTTTCTCACCTTCGCCCTCGTCATGGGCGAGTTCACCATGGCTCATATCGCGCTCTTCAACACCTTCCCGACATACATCAACTACGTCGGCCAGACGCAGGCGAACCCGGCGGCGGCGCTCACGATCATCAGCTTCGGCCTCACCTGGCTCGCGCTGCTCGGGATCCTCTTGGTCGGACGGCGGCCCGGTCGAGGAGTCGCCCCGGTGGCGGGCCGCTGATGCCGTATCTCGAGCTCCAGAAGCTGCACAAGGAGTTCGGCGACTTCACGGCGATCGAAGAGATCGACGTCGCTCTCGAGGCCGGCGAGTTCCTCTCCCTGCTCGGCCCTTCCGGCTGCGGGAAGACGACCGCGCTCCGGATCGTGGCCGGGTTCGAGACGCCGACCTCGGGACGCGTGGTCGTCGAGGGAAACGACCTCACGAACATTCCTGCCAACAAGCGCGACATGGGTATGGTCTTCCAGGCCTACTCGCTCTTTCCGAACATGACCGCAGAGGCGAACGTTGAGTTCGGCCTGCGGATCCGAGGGGAGAGCGGCCCTGTTCGTCGCACGCGGGTCGAGGAGCTGCTCGAGCTGGTCGGGCTCACGGCCGCTGCGAAGCGCTATCCGCACCAGCTCTCCGGAGGAATGCAACAGCGGGTCGCCCTCGCCCGCGCGCTGGCGATCGAGCCTCGCGTGCTTCTCCTCGACGAGCCGCTCTCCGCGCTCGACGCAAAGGTGCGCGTCCAGCTCCGCGAGGAGATCCGCCGCCTCCAGACCCAGCTCGGGATCACGACGCTCTACGTCACCCACGACCAGGAGGAGGCGCTTTCGATCTCCGATCGGGTTGCCGTCCTCTCTCACGGCCGCATCGAGCAGATCGGCTCCCCCGCCGAGATCTACAACGCGCCCGGAACGCCGTTCGTCGCCGAGTTCATCGGCACGATGAACCGGCTCGAGGCGACCGTTGCCGAAAGCGGGCAGGTACAGGTGGGCGGAAGTGTCCTCGCGGTGGACGATGCGCATGACCTGCCAAGCGGGGAGCGCGTCCTCGTTCTCGTCCGTCCCGAGATCCTCGAGCTCGAGCGCGCGGAGGGTGGGGTGGCCGGAGCCATCATCGGCGATGTCGTCGCGCACATCTTCCTCGGCGCGATCACGCGCGTGAAGGTGGACGCCGGCGACCACGACCTCTCGGCCGACCTTCCCGGCCACAAGGCCGCCGAGCTTCCCGTTGGCTCACGCGTGGCAGCGAGCTTCCCGGCGGACGGGGGGCGCGTTCTCGCGCTCAGCGAGCCAGCGTCCGCCGAGCCAGCGCCGGCCGGTCAGTGAAGATCCCGGTGACGCCGAGCGCGGCGAGCTCCAGCATCCGCGCCGGGTCGTTGACGGTGAAGACCGTGGTCGCCAGTCCCACGCCCTGAGCGGCCTCGATTCGGCCGGCCGTCGCAGGCTCCTCCAAGCCGATCCCCCAGCACCCCGCGGCCTCGACGGGGTCGTCGGTGTGCAGGATGCAGCGGATCTCCTGGCGGCGATCCGCCACGCGCCGGACCGCGCCCACCTGGAACGAGACGACGATGAGCTGCTCGGGATCGACGCCGTGGCGCTCGAGCGCGTCGAGGACGGCGTCGGTCGTCTCCTCCTCCTTCACCTCGACGCAGAGGCCGACGCGGCCGGTCAGGGCGGCCAGCACCTCGTCGAGAGTCGGCACGCCCTCGGGTGGCCCGGGATCGTGGCAGATGACGAGCTCCCCGTTTCGGGCCCGCACGTCGAACTCGATGTAGTCGGCCTCCTCGGCGATCGCGAGCTCGAAGGCCTCCAGCGTGTTCTCCGGGATCTCCCAGCAGGCGCCGCGATGGGCGAGGACGAGTGGCCTCACGCCTCGTCGAAGAGCCGCTGCATGAGCCGGACGTCGATGCGCTCCACGATCTCGTCCGCCTGTGACAGCCGCTCCGGAGACAGGGTGCCGAGGACGGCGAAGCAGCGCATGCCTGCGGCCTTGGCGGAGGCGACCCCGGCCTCCGTGTCCTCGAAGACGAGGACGTCGCGCGCGGCGAGCCCGCTGTCGAGGACCTCAAGAGCCCGCAGATAGCCGTCCGGCTCGGGCTTACCGCGCTCGACGTCCTCCGCCGGGACGATCGCCGCGAAGGAGCCCGTGAGGCCGGCGGCCTCGACGACCGGCTCGATCTCGGGGCGGGCGGCGCCTGACACGATCGCGAGCGGGACGCGCTCGGCCGCGAAGCGGACCGCCTCCCGAAGCTCGGGCGGGACGCTCGAGCCGTCGGCGACCGCGGCACGGTAGCGGCGGATTCGCTCCTCGATCACCTCGTCGACGTCGGGGTGGTCGCGCCCGAGCCAGGTGCGGACGATCTCGGGGTCCGAAAGGCCAGCCAGAACGTCGAAGTACTCCTGCGCCGACAGCGGCTTTCCGTGCTCGGCGAAGAGCTCGATGAAGATTTCGCACAGGATCGGCTCGTCGTGCGACAGCGTCCCGTTGAAGTCGAACACGATCGCGCGCGGCCGTCCCATCGGCAGGAGAGACTATCGCCGTGCCGCTGGACGCCCTCGCGCTCGCCCTCGCCGCCGCGTTTCTCCATGCGTTCTGGAACCTGCTCGTCGCGCGCGCGAAGGACCCCGAGGCGGCGACCGCATTGGCTCTCCTCGTCGCTCTCCTCGCCTACGCGCCGGTTGCGGCCCTTACCTGGAGGATCGAGCCCGCGGCGATCCCCTACATCGTCGTCACGTCGTTCCTCCAGCTTGGCTACGTCATCCTGCTCGCGGCGGCCTACGTGCGGGCCGAGCTCTCGGTCGTCTACCCGATCGCGCGCGGGACGGCGCCGGTGCTCGTCCTCGTCGTCGGCGTGGCGGCCCTAGGGCTCGGCAGCTCGCCGCAGCAGGCGGCAGGCGTCTGCCTCGTCGGGCTCGGCGTTCTCCTCGTCCGCGGCCTGCGCCCCTCGGCCGAGCCGGCGGGAGTCCTCTTCGGCCTCGCCATCGCCTGCTTCATCGCGGCCTACACGCTCGTCGACAAGTACGGGATCCGCTACGCCGCGCCGTTCGTCTACCTCGAGCTTTCGATGCTCCTCTCCGGCCTCGGCTACTCGGCGGCGATCGTGCGCCTGCGCGGCGGTTCGGCCTTGCGGGCCGAATGGGGCTGGGCCACGGTGGCCGCAGGGCTCGCGACCTTCGGCGCCTACGGCCTCGTGCTCGCCGCGCTGCAGCGTGCCTCCGCCGCCTCGGTCGCTGCGGTGAGGGAGACGAGCATCGTCATCGCGGCGGCCTTCGCGGCGCTCGTCCTCAAGGAGCCGGTCGGGCCCGAGCGGCTCGCCGGAGCCGTCCTTGTCGCAACGGGAGTAGCGATCCTCAGTCTTTAGGCCATCGCGTCCAAGTGACCAATAGAGCCTAGGACGACGCTTCAGGGTTGTTGGAGAACGGCGCGCGGGCTACGCTGGCCGTGCCGTAGTAACGGAGCCGGAGGTCCTGAGATGAGCGTGGCGGTGTCGCAGCACAAGAATTTCGTCGGCGGAGAGCGGGTCGACTCGGCCGGCGGAGAGACGATGGAAGTCCTGAATCCGTCGACCGGCGAGGTGATCGCCGAAGTCGCGCGGAGCACGGCCGAAGACGCGGACCGCGCCGTCGAGGCGGCCAAGAATGCGCTTCCGGAGTGGCTGGAGACCACTCCCGGCGAGCGCGCGGAAATGCTCTTCAAGCTCGCCGACTTGATCGAGGAGAACGCCGAGGAGCTTGCGGCCCTCGAGTCCAAGAACGTCGGCAAGCCCCTGTCCTACGCACGGGACGAGATGCCCGTGTCCGCAGACAACATCCGCTTCTTCGCCGGTGCTGCGCGCGTGCTCGAAGGCCGTGCGGCCGGCGAGTACATGCGGGGCTACACCTCCATGCTCCGGCGCGAGCCGATCGGCGTCGTCGCCGGCATCGCTCCCTGGAACTACCCGCTCATGATGGCCGTCTGGAAGTTCTCGCCCGCGCTCGCGGCCGGGAACGTTCAGGTGCTGAAGCCGTCCGAGCAGACTCCACTCTCGCTTCTCCGCTTCATGGAGCTCGCCGCCGACGTGATCCCGCCGGGTGTGCTCAACGTCATCACCGGCGACGGCGTGCCCGTCGGCGAGGCTCTCGTCAAGCATCCCGACGTGCGCCTCGTCTCCCTGACCGGGGACGTCGAGACCGGCAAGGCCATCGCGCGGACGGCTGCGGACAACCTCAAGCGCGTCCACCTCGAGCTCGGTGGCAAGGCTCCGGTCGTCGTCTTCGACGACGCCGACCCCGCTGCGGTGGCAGAGGCGATCAAGATCGCCGGCTACTGGAACTCCGGGCAGGACTGCACGGCCGCCTCGCGCGTCGTCGCCGGCCCAAAGATCTACGACAAGCTCATCGAGGAGCTCGTGCCCGCAGTCGAGTCGCTGCACGTCGGCGATCCGGCCGAAGGGGACGAGATCGAGATGGGCCCGGTGATCTCGAAGGACCAGCAGGACCGCGTGGTCGGGTTCCTCGAGCGCGCCAAGGAGTCGAAGGCGACGATTCTCACCGGCGGTGACTCGAACGGCGACCGCGGCTTCTTCGTCAAGCCGACTGTCGTCACCGGAATCGAGCAGGACAACGAGATCATCCAGCGCGAAGTCTTCGGCCCCGTGGTCAGCGTCCAGAAGTTCGCGGACGACGACCAGGCGATCGCCTGGGCAAACGACGTCCGCTACGGCCTCGCCGCCTCGGTGTGGACGCGTGACGTCGGCCGCGCGCTGAACGCGGCGCGCAAGCTCCAGTTCGGCACCGTCTGGATCAACGACCACATTCCGCTCGTCTCCGAGATGCCGCACGGCGGCTTCAAGGAGTCGGGCTACGGCAAGGATCTCTCGGTCTACTCGCTCGAGGACTACACGCAGATCAAGCACGTGATGGCGAAGATCGACTGAATGACGTGGCGGTCGAGGAGCGCGTAGAGCCATCGGCGACGTCGGGGGGCGAGGCTTCCGCACCGGACGTCCGCCTCGAGAGTGTCACGAAGCGTTTCGACGAGGTCGTGGCGGTCGACGAGCTGACGCTCGAGGTGCCGCACGGCAGGTTCTTCGCGCTACTCGGCCCCTCCGGATGCGGGAAGACGACGACCCTCCGCATGATCGGCGGCTTCGAGGAGCCGACCGAAGGCACGATCTACCTCGGCGACCGCGACGTCACGGGGCTCCCGCCTTACAAGCGGGACGTCAACACCGTTTTCCAGAGCTATGCGCTCTTCCCACATTTGACGATCTTCGAGAACGTTGCTTTCGGGCTCCGCCGCAGAGGCATCAAGGGCGAGAACTTGCGCAAGCAGGCAATCCGCATACTCGAGCTTGTCCAGCTCTCCGGCATGGAGCGGCGTAAGCCGCGGCAGCTCTCGGGTGGCCAGCAGCAGCGGGTCGCGCTAGCGCGCGCCCTCGTCAACAGCCCCCGCGTGCTCCTCCTCGACGAGCCGCTGGGCGCGCTCGACCTCAAGCTTCGCAAGGAAATGCAGCTCTTCATCAAGGCGCTCCAGCAGGACCTGGGGATCACCTTCATCCATGTCACTCACGACCAGGAAGAGGCCATGACGATGGCCGACTCGATCGCCGTGATGAGCGACGGGCACATCGAGCAGCTGGGCTCTCCGGACGACCTTTACGAGCGGCCGTCGACGCCCTTCGTCGCACGGTTCCTCGGCGTCTCCAACCTCCTAGAGGGCGTCTCGAACGGAGATGGCTCGGTTCGCCTCGACGACGGCACCGTCGTCCGGGCTCCCGGAGCTCAAGGCAGGCAGGGGCCCGTGGCCGTCGGAATTCGACCGGAGAAGATCCGGATCGGCCGCACCGACGAAAACGCGCTGAGCGGCGAGGTGAAGGAGCGCGCGTACATCGGCGTCTCCACGCAGTACATCGTGAGCACGCCGCAGGGCCCGATCTCGGTCTATGTCCAGAACAGCGAAGCCGGCGCTGCGGCGGTCCATCCCGGCGACCAGGTAACCCTCTCGTGGAGCCCCGACTCCACGTTCGTCGTCGATTCCGAGAAAGCGAGGAGCGAATGACCGACACCCGGTTGAACGATCCGATCACTCGACGTCTGTTTCTGAAGCGCGCTGCAGTCGGCGCTGGTGCTCTCAGCCTCCCGTCCCTGATCGCGGCCTGCGGTGGCGGGGGCGGTGGGATCTCGGCGCAGACAGGCGCCGGTGGTGCTTCGACGGAGGTCAAGCAGCAGCTCGCTGACACGCTCGTCTTCGCCAACTGGCCTGCTTACATCGACAAGAAGGGTAGCAGCCGGCCGACGCTCGAAAAGTTCACTGCAGAGACGGGCGTCAACGTCAAGTACATCCAGGAGGTCAACGACAACGAGGAGTGGTTCGGCAAGTATCAGGCTCAGCTCTCCCAGGGCCAGGACGTCGACCGTGACATCGTCGTCCTCACCGACTGGATGGCCGCCCGCATGATTCGGCTCGGCTACGTCCAGAAGAAGGACAAGAGCGCGATCCCGAACGAGGCGAATCTCGTCGAGGCGCTGCAGAACCCCGCTTGGGATCCCAACCGCGACTACTCGCTTCCGTGGCAGTCCGGCCTGACGGGCATCGGCTACAACCCGAAGTTCACGGGCGGCCCCGTGACGTCGGTCGAGCAGCTTCTCACCGATTCCAAGCTGAAGGGAAAGGTCACCTGCCTGACGGAGATGCCCGACACGATGGGGCTCGTCATGCAGGCGCAGGGCGCCGACCCGACAAAGGTCGAGCCGGCCGCTTTCGACAGCGCGATCGACATGCTCCAGCAAGCGGTCGACTCGGGACAGATCCGCCGTTTCACGGGCAACGACTACCTGCAGGACTTCCCTGCCGGAAGCACCTGGGCTGCAATGACCTGGTCGGGCGACGTCGCGCAGCTCCAGAGCGACACTCCTGGCCTCGAATGGGTCATCCCGGACGACGGTGGGATGATCTGGACGGACAACATGCTCATCCCGACCGGCGGCGACGTCTTCACTGCCTCGACCTACATGAACTTCGTCTACGACCCGAAGGTCGCGGCGGAGATCGAAGCCTGGGTGAACTACATCTGTCCGGTCGAGGGAGCGAAGGAAGAGCTCGCGAAGATCGACCCTTCGCTCGCGAAGAACCCGCAGATCTTCCCCGACGAGGAGACGCTCGCACAGGTCAAGCTCTTCGATGCCGAGGCTGCGGACAACACGGACTTGAAGGAGAAGTTCCAGGCCGTGATCGGCGTCTAGGAGCTCATGATCTTCCTGCATCGGCATCGCTGGGCGACGCCGTACCTGCTCCTTCTGCCAGGGATGGCGTTTCTAGCCGTTTTCTTCTTGGTCCCGACGTACTACCTGGCGAACACGTCGCTCCAGTCGGGCGATTTATTTTCCGGCTACGTCTTCTCGTGGGCCTGGGAGAACTACACCGATGCCGTCACGCGGTACCAGGCGCAGTTCCTCCGCTCGCTTCAGTACGCGGGCCTGGCGACGCTTCTTGCCTTTCTTATCAGCTACCCCCTTGTGTACTGGATCGCCTTTCGAGGGGGACGCTGGAAGAATCTCTTGCTCCTTTTCATTATCGCGCCGTTCTTCGTCACCTACCTCATTCGCACCCTCGCGTGGCAGACGCTCCTCGGTGATGAGGGTTTCGTGGTCCAAACCCTGCAAACGCTCCATCTGTTGGCTGAGGACGGACGTCTGCTCGCCACTTCGACTGCGGTTGTCGCGGGCATCACGTACAACTTCCTCCCGTTCATGGCCTTACCGATCTACGTGAGCCTGGAGCAGATAGACCAGCGACTCATCGAGGCAGCGGAGGATCTGTATGCGAGCCGAGTCATGGCGTTCCTTCGGGTCACGTTTCCGCTCTCGCTGCCAGGGGTCTTCGCCGGCACACTGCTGACGTTCATTCCGGCTGCCGGCGACTTCATCAACGCGCAGCTTCTCGGCACGCCGCACCAATCGATGATCGGGAACGTCATCCAGTCGAAGTTCAAGGTGATCGCGGACTACCCCGAAGCCGCCGCCCTGTCGTTCGTCCTGATGTCCGCGATTCTCGTTGTCGTACTCGTCTACGCGCGGGTGCTCGGCTCGGAAAGGCTCACAGGGTGACGACCGCGGCCGAACGCCTCCCTGCGCGCCGGACGTCCGGACTCTTGGTCCGCGCGCTTCGGTTCGTGCGCCACCACCTGCTCACGGTGTACGCCATGCTCGCGTTCGCCTATCTCCTGCTCCCGATCGCGGTTGTGATCGTGTTCTCCTTCAACAACCCGGCCGGGAAGTTCAACATCGTCTGGCAAGGCTTCACCTTCGACAATTGGCTTCACCCCTTCAATTCGCCTGACGTGCAGCAGGCGGTTACGGTCAGCGTGCAGATCGCGGCGCTCTCGAGCGTGATCGCGACGGCCCTCGGGACGTTTATCGCGCTCGCCCTGGTCCGCTACCGCTTCCGCGGCAACGGCGCCACGAACCTGCTCATCTTCCTTCCCATGGCGACGCCGGAGATCGTCCTCGGGGCGTCGCTTCTGACCCTATTCCTGAACAACCCGCTCGGGGTGCTTCCTCCACTTGGCTTCGGGACGGTTCTGATCGCACACATCATGTTCTGCATCAGCTACGTCGTCGTGACCGTGAAGGCCCGTCTCGTCGGCTTCGATCGCCACCTCGAGGAGGCGGCGATGGACTTGGGCGCCAACGAGGTCACGACATTCCTCCGCGTGACCCTGCCGTTGATCGCTCCGGCAATCCTAGCCGGGGCCTTGCTGTCCTTCGCGCTGTCGGTCGACGACTTCGTCATCACGTACCTCAACTCGGGCTCTGTAGTGACCTTTCCGCTCTACGTCTGGGGCGCGGCGAGGACAGAGATCTCTCCCGCGATCAACGTCATCGGCTCTGCCATCTTCTTCATCGCCATCGCGATCATGCTTGTCAATGTGCTGTGGCAGTGGCGCCGTCAACCGAAAGGAGCAGTGTGAGTACCTCCGTCACGTCGCTTTCTCCCGCCGAGCTCCAGAAGGCCGCCCGGGAGCATCTCTGGCTCCACTTCACGCGGATGTCGAGCTACACGGGCGAGGACATCCCGATCATCGTGCGCGGGGACGGCTGCTACCTCGAGGACATCAACGGCAAGCGCTATCTCGACGCGCTCGCGGGCCTCTTCGCCGTCAACATCGGCTACGGCTTCGGCGACGAGATCGGCGAGGCCGCCGCGGCGCAGCTGCGCGAGCTCCCCTTCTACACGAACTGGAGCTATGCGCATCCGCGCGCGATCGAGCTCGCGGCCGAGATCGCGTCCGTTGCGCCCGGCGATCTGAACCGAGTCTTCTTCGTCTCCGGGGGCTCCGAGGCGGTCGAGTCGGCCTGGAAGCTCGCGCGGCAGTACTACACGGCGCGGGGCGACAACGTTCGCGCCCAGGTCGCGGAGCGCATGGCGGCAGGGGAGCGCATCGAGCAGCGGATCCCGAGCCAGCGCCGCTGGAAGGCGGTGGCGCGCCGGATCGCGTACCACGGTACGACGATGGGCGCTCTGTCGATCAACGGCATCGCGTCTCTTCGGATCCCGTTCGAGCCTCTCGTCCCGGACGTGATCCACGTGCACAACACCAACCGCTACCACCGTCCTGCGGAGGAGACCGAGGCCGAGTTCACCGAGTTCCTGCTCAAGGATCTCGACGAAGCGATCCTGCAGGCCGGCGCCGAGACCGTCGCCATGGTCATCTTCGAGCCCGTGCAGAACGCGGGCGGCTCGTACACGCCTCCCGAGGGCTACTGGAAGGGCGTGCGCGAGATCTGCGACCGCTACGAGATCCTCCTCTGCGCAGACGAGGTCATCACGGGCTTCGGCCGCCTCGGAGCCTGGTTCGGATCCGAGCGGTACGACATCCGGCCCGACATCATCACGTCGGCCAAGGGGCTCTCCTCGGCGCATGCCGCGATCGGCGCCGTCATTGCGCGCGACTCGGTCATGGAGCCGTTCCTGGAGGGTCACGAGATGTACAGCCACGGGATCACGTTCGGCGGCCATCCGGTCATGGCGGCGATCGCGCTCAAGAACATCGAGATCATGCGCCGAGAGCGCATCGTCGAGCACGTGGCCGAAAAACAGGACTATTTCCACCAGCAGCTGTCACAGCTCCTCGACCTGCCGATCGTCGGCGACCTGCGTGGGACTGGCTTCTTCTACGCGCTCGAGCTCGTCAAGGACAAGGAGACCCGCGAGACCTTCAGCGACGAGGAGTGCGAGACACTCCTGCGCGGGTTCCTCTCACCGCGGCTCTTCGAGGCGGGCCTGATCTGCCGCGCCGACGACCGCGGGGATCCGGTGGTGCAGATCTCGCCGCCGCTCGTGGCCGACACGGCCGAGATCGACGAGATCGTCTCCATCCTCGGCGAGGTGCTCGCCGAGGCCGGCCAACGCATGAAGTCCTAGCGGCTAGGCGTCAGCTGGGTCCCGAGTACGAGAAGGGGGCGTACTCGGCCTGCTTGCCCGAGTGGTCGTAGGTGACCTCGTCGCCGCCCTTCACCCTGAAGACGGTTGACGCCGCGCACCAGGCCTTGTTGCAGATGAGCCCGGTGGGGAGCTCGACGCCTGCGCGCACCTCCGCGCCGGAGACCGGATTCTTGATCGGCTCCATCTGCAGCTCGGCCACGTCCCCTACGGTGTAGCTCGAGCGCTCACCGTCGAGGTTCACTTCCATCGCCGCCGGGGCGACTTCTAGGAGGTCGTAGGTGTTGATGAAGATCCCCCAGGGCCCGCCTTCGCCGCCGCGGAGCAGGGTCTCCAGCGCTTCCCGCTGTTGGTCGTCGGCGCGCTCGTCGTAGTACGCGACCGCCTTGCCGCCGCCCTCGTGGATGGCGTTTGGCCAGTCGGCGAACATCGCCACCGTGAGACCGTCGAGACCGACGTCGCCGTACCGGCCCTTTTCGACGTTCCAGACCCAGCCGCCCTCGCAATCACCGGTGGTCGGCGGAGCGTTGAAGTTGCACGGGCACCCGTAATCGCAGTTGCAGCCGATGAGGACGGTTCCGCTCAGCTCCCAGTCAGCCATCTGAGGTCTCCTTTCACAACGCGACGACGATTCCGGCGGCGATTAATCCTACTCCCCCGATCTTGCCCAGGAGCGGGCCGTGGGGGAGGAGCTTCTCCGCCGCGACGACGAGCGCGATCGCGGCCACCCACGCGAGACCCATCCCGCCGGCGACGACGAGCACGGCCATGAGCGCGATGCAGCAGCCGAGGCAGTACGCGCCGTGGTGGGCCCCGAGGCGGAACGCCCCGCCCAGCCCCGGACGCCAGTGTTGGACGAGGAAGTCCACCGGCGAGCGACACTTGCTCAGACACGCTTGCTTGAGAGGCGAAAGCTGGTAGAGCCCGGCCGCGATCAGGACGGCAGCCGTTGCGGTCGGGTGCTCGATGCCGAGCGCGCGGTCGAGTGCGTATGCCGGTATCCCGACGAGGGCCCACACGCCAAGGTAGCCGAGTGCCAACAGCCCGGGCGCCGCCGAGGTCGAGGCTCCGCGCGCGTAGAGGAGCGCGAACGGCGCGACCGACGGGAGCATCATCGCCGCCATCATCAGGGTCCATGAGCCGATGTAGGCGCCGGCGCTCGGCATCATGTCCATGTCGTCGCCGCTCGTGGCGATGACGAAGATCCACGCGGCTACGGTTACGAGGACGAGGCCCGCTCCGGCGATCCAGAAGGGGGCGGCGGCGGACCGCTCCTCCCGACCACCCAGGCTCGTCCACCCTGCCATCTAGCTCTCCTTCACTCGCTTTCGCTCTTTGTCGTAGACAGGGTGCGTCACGAGCTCGCCGCGTACGTGATCGTCCCCGATCCGAACGTCGATGGTACGCCCCACCTCGATGAGATCCTTGCGGATCTTCGCGAGACCCAGCGTCTTTCCGTCGAGGTACGGCGACTCGACCGCCTGTGTGACGAGGCCGACCTCTTCTCCGTCCACGAAGATGTCGCCGCCTGAAGCCTCGTCGCCGCCGCTTTCGAGCACGACGCTCGTGAGCCTGAGCTGCGTCGCGTCCTTGTCGCGCTCGAGCGCCTCGCGGCCCTGGAAGTCGCCCTTGCCGAAGTCGACCGACCACCCAAGCCCGCACTCGAAGGGCGAGACGGTGGGGTCGTACTCGATGCCGCCGATGATGAAGCCGCCCTCGATTCGGAAGAGGTCGAGCGCGACCATACCGATCACCTTCATCCCCTGCGGCTCGGTGTGTTCGACGAGCGCATCCCAGAGCTCGAGCGCGCGGTCCCGGTCGACCCAGAGCTCGTAGCCGAGCTCCGCCGTGTAGCCGAGCCGGGTCATGAAGACGGAGATGCCGGCGATCTCGACGTCCTCGCGGAACGTGTAGTACGGGAAGGCGTCGTTGGAGATGTCCTGGTTGGCCAGTCCCTGCAGCATCTCGCGGCTCTTCGGCCCCTGGAGGCAGAGATGCGGCATCGCGTCCGTGAACTCGCGGACGGTGATCGAGCCGGGCGCCTTCTCGCTGAAGATCTCGTAGTCGCGATCGTTCGCGCCGCAGAAGCGGATCCTGTCCGGCGAGCGCATCATCGACGTGCAGTCGTCGATCATCTTCCCGTCGTCGTCCGTGAGCGCGCCGTACGCGATGTGCCCCGGAATGAGCCTGGAGACGTCGCGCGTGACCATTGAGTTGACGAACTCCTGCGCGCCTTCGCCCTCGATGTCCACCTTGCGCAGCATGGTGAAGTCCATGAGGCCCGCGGTCTCGCGCACGGCGCGGTACTCCTCCTGCGTGTCGGTCACGACCGTCGGCGCCCAGTAGCCGAACAGGTCCATCCACTCGTCCGTCATCGCCTTCAGGCGGGGATAGAACGCGGTCTCCTTGCTCAACGGAAGCTCCTTTTCGTGGGAGTACGGGTGTAGCCTAGGAAACCGATGGCCGTCGAGTCCAAGCGATCCGTCCTGGAGACCCTCGGAGAGCCGCGCGCGGAAGCTCGCGTGGGGCCCGCCGACGCAAAGGCCTACGAGCTCGCGGCGGGCGAGTACGTCCAGATCGAGGACATCCAGGGATGCCAGGTCTCCGATTTTCTCGCCTTCCACCGCGTCCGTCCGGGTGTCGGCATCTCGACCACCGTGACCCGCGCGCTCGTGGACGGGCTCTACCCAGTGCCCGGGCAGTGCTTCTACGACGGCGAAGGGAACGAGCTCCTCGAGCTCGTCGAGGACACCGTCGGGAGGCATGACACCTTTGGTATCGCGTGCAACCGCGAGACATACGAGGCGCTCGGCTATCCCGACCACGTGAACTGCACAGACAACTTCAACCGCGAGCTTGCGGCCTTCGGTTACGCGCCGCGCCGCTTCTGGGAGCCGATCAACTTCTTCTACAACACAAAGATCGGCCCAGACGGGCGCATCATCGAGATCGAGCCCGCGCTATCGAAGGCCGGCGACTACGTCCTGATGCGCGCGCTCACGAACTTGCTCGTCGCCTCGTCTGCCTGCCCGGACGACATATCGCCGACGAACGGCGGCAATCCCACCGACATCATGGTGCGGGCTTATTCCGCCTGGGCGTCAGGCTCCCACGCGAACTCGACCACGTAACCGTCCGGGTCTCTGCATTTGACGCTCACGTAGTCGGGCTCGTCGGCGAACTCGGCGATCTCGATCCCGTCGCCGGCGAGGCGGTCGCGGAAGGCGCGAACCTCCTCCGGGCCGGCCGCGCTCGTGAAGCCGAAATGGAAGAAGCCCGGCAGCTCGATCGACTCCTCGGTCTCGCCGAGTGCGAGACGGACGCCGCCGGGCCCGTCGATGAGGAGCACACCGTCCTCGGCGACCCAGGCGGTCGCTGGATCGAACTCGAAGTAGGTCTCGTAGAAGCGGCGCGAGCGCGCCTGATCCCTCACGGCAAGCGCGATGTGCGCCATCAGGCGACGGTGATGGACTCCCAGACGAGCTCGGAAAGCTCGCGGAGCTCGAGCTCGCCCTGGTGCCCGGAGGTTTTGATCGCGTCCTCGTACATCGTCACGTCCTTTGGGCAGGCGACGACGAAATAGTCGATGCCGCCGAGCCCGACCGCCTCGTCGATCCTGAGCTCGCTCGGACGCGGGGAGTCCTCGCCCTTCAGCTCCTTCATCCAGATGCGTCCGCCGCCGGCGCCGCAGCAAAGCGCGTTGTCGCGGTTCCGCGGCATCTCGACGAGCTCGGCGCCGAGCGCCTCGAGCACCTGGCGCGGCGGGTCGTAGACGCCGTTGTAGCGACCGAGCGTGCACGGGTCGTGGTAGGTGATGCGGTAGCCGAGGCCCTTCTTGAGCTCGAGGCGCCCGCTCTCGATCAGCTCGAGTAGAAGCTGCGAGTGGTGCATCACGTCCCACTCGCCGCCGAACTGCGGGTACTCGTTCTTGAGCGTGTTGAAGCTGTGCGGGTCCGAGGTGAGGATCCGGTCGAAGCTGCAGCCGGAGATCGTGGCGACGTTCTCCTCGGCGAGATCCGCATAGAGGCCCTCCTCGCCGACCCGGCGCACGTCGTTGCCGGCGGTGCGCTCGCCGTCGTAGAGGATCCCGAAATCGACGCCGGCCCGGCGCAGGATGCGCGCGAGCGACTGGGTCACTTTCTGGTTTCGCGGGTCGAAGGACGCGTAGTCGCCCACGAACCACAGCACCTCCGCCGGGCTCTTGCGGATGTCCTTCACCTCGAAGTCGAGATCCTTCGCCCAGCGCCCGCGCTTGCGCTTCGCCTCGCCGAAGGAGTTCCCGGAGGTGTAGATGGTCTCGAGCGTCTGCTGCAGCTGGCCGTCCATGTCGCCCTTCTCGACGAGGGCGCGGCGCATCTGGTTGATGATCGGGACGTGCTCGATTCCGACGGGGCAGATCTCGACGCAGGCCATGCACTGCATGCACGACCAGAGCGTCTCCGACTTGATGGTGCCGAGGATCTGGGCGTGCTCGGGGAACTCGGGGGCGATGCCGAGCGCGGCGCGGTTCCCCATCGACCCCTCGGCCACTTCACGCAGGTCGAGGACCAGGTCGCGCGGTGAAAGGGGATAGCCGGTCGCCGTCGCCGGGCATGCGGCGTGGCACTTGCCGCACTTCGTGCAGGCATCGAGGTCGAGGAGGTGCTTGGGCAGGAGCGAGTCGATGAACGCGTAGCCGACGTCCGCGGCCTTTGCGCCGGCCGGTAGCGGCGCGAGGCGGTTGCCCGCGCGGTCGTCCTTGACCGCGACACCGGCCGGGCCGGCCAGCATGTGCACGGCCTTCGTGAACGGGATCGATGAGACCCAGAAGAGCGCGAAGACCCCGTGCACCCACCAGTCGACTGCGCGCGCGTCCGCCGCGGCCCCGTCCTCGAAGCCGATGGCACGGAACCCTTGCCCGATTGCCCAGCCGACCGGCGCCCAGACCTCGAAGCTCGGGTTGTCGGCGGCGATGCGGAACGACTCGAGCAGGAAGCCGGTGAGCGCGAGGAAGAACAGGCTTCCGAGGAAAACCCAGTCCCCGAGCTCGTAGCGGCGAGGCTGGTCCCGCAGTGGTTCGGCCGCCTCGGCGGGCCGCCAGTAGCGGAGGCGGAACGGCCTCACGATCCCGCGCTTGACCGCGAAGTAGGCGAGCCCGACGACGAGCGCGGCTCCGAAGACGTCGAGGAAAAGCGAATAGAGCTTGTAAAACCATCCGTGCCAGAAGTCGAAGCTGAGGACGGGGTTCGCGAAGTCGTCCTGGAAGGCCAGGATCGCCGTTCCCGCGAAGAGCACCATGAAGCCGTAGAAGACGAGCAGGTGTCCAAGTCCCGCCATCGGGTCGCGCCTGCGGATCCAGGCGTGCGTGAAGACGACCTTGCCGACGCGGATCGCGCGCTCGCGCCGGTTGCCGAGCTTCTCGTGGCCGCGTCCGCGGCGGTACTTGAGGAAGAGGCGAAGGACGCCGTAGACGAAGATCGCGACCGAGAGGACGATCAGCGAGTACCAGAGGACGATCTGCCAGGTCTCGAGACCGGCGAACGTGTCCCGAGTCGCGGTCACGCTAGCAGAGCTTCTCGAGCTCTTCCGCGATCTCGAACAGGTCGGCGACCGCGCCGTAGTGGGCGACGTTGAAGATCGCCGCCTCGGGATCCGTGTTGACGGCGATGATCGTGCCGCTCGTCTTCATCCCTGCGAGGTGCTGTACCGCGCCGGAGATTCCGAGGGCGAAATAGACCTTTGGCTTCACGGTCTTGCCGGACTGGCCGACCTGCCGCGAGTTGGGCATCCAGCCCTGGTCGACGAGCGGTCGCGAGACGGAGAGCGTCGCGCCCATTTTGTCGGCCAGCCCCTCGAACTGACCGAGGTTCTCCTTCTCGCCCACGCCGCGCCCGACGGAGAGGAGGAAGTCCGCCGCCGTGATGTCCACGTCGCCGCCCGAAGCGACCTCCTGGAAGTCGGCGTGCCGGGCCCGCGAGCCGCTGATGCCGGCCTCCAGCTTCGCCTGGACGGCCGCGCCGTCACCCTCGGCCGGCTGCCAGGAAGTGGGCCTGATCATCAGGAGGACGCGGTCGTGCCCCGGAAAGTCGATCTCGGCGTTCACCTTCGACCCGTAGAACGAGCGCTCGGCAACGAGGTCGTCGCCGTCCCGCCGAAGCGCGAAGACGTCCGAGGCGAACCCGATGCCGAGCTTGGCGGCCAGGGCGGGGGCGTAGCCCATCCCGTTCACGGTGAACCCAACGAGGATGACGTCGGGGCTGCGATCGGAGATGAGCTGCTCGACCGCCTGCCGGTGGACGTCGTTCTCGAACTCCTCCTGCTCGACCTTGACACTGACGATCTCGTTCACGCCCTCGACGTCCACCTGATCGGCGATCGAGGCCGGGTCCTTGGCGATGACGGCAACCGCCGTCTTCTCGCCCAGCTCTTTGGCCGCCGAGACGAGCTCGAGCGTGATGGGGCGGACCTGGCCGCGCAGATGCTCGGCGACGATGAGGACGCTCACGCGAGCTTCTCCTGCACGATCTCATGAATGCGCTGCGCGACCTCGGCCGCGCCGCCGTTCAGCATCTCCGCGCCTTCGCCCTTCGGAGGGACGAACATCTTGCGAATGCGGGATGCTGGCTCGCCGAGATCGCCGACCGGCCGAACCTCGATCTCCTTCTCCTCCGCCTGCTTGATCGCCCGGAGCGTCGCATAGCGCGGCTCGTTGATCCCCGTCTGGATGGTGAGCACGGCAGGCGTGTCCACCTCGACCACGTCAACGAGCCCGCCCTCGAGCTCGCGGTTGACGGTCGCCTTCCCGTCGCCCAGCTCGATCTTCGTCACGACCGCGACCGAGGGCATGTCGAGGAGCCCGGCAAGGGCTCCGCCGGTCGCGGCCTGGACGGAATCGCTCGACTGCACGCCCGCGAACACGAGGTCGGCGTTCTCGCTCTGGACGACCTCCGCGAGGGCCCGTGCGACCTGGATCGGGTCCAGGCGCCCTTCTGCCTCGACGCGGATGCCGCGGTCGGCGCCCATGGCGAGGCAGCGCCGCATGGCATCCTCCGCGTCCTCGTCCCCGACCGACACGACGACGACCTCGCCGGAGCCGGCGGCCTCGACGAGGCGGAGCGCCTCCTCGGTCGCGTACGTGTCCCACTCGTTCAGCGCGAAGTCGAGGTAGTCGGGATCGACGTCCCGCTCATCGTCGGTGAACTCGACTTCGTCGCCGAGCACGGCGACCTGCTTGACCGCGACGACGATTTTCAGGCGAGAACCGCCTCTCGCTCGATCACGTGGCGCTCGCGCTTGAACGGCAGCGGCACGTCGGGATTCTCGGAGTCGATCTCACGCGCGAGCCTGTGCCCGTCGAAGATGCAGTCGGCCACGAGCCGCGGGGCGACACAGTCGCCGATCCGGTAGAAGCCCGTGATGCCCTCCGAGTCGAGCGCGTCGATTCCGACCGAGTCCTTGAGCTCGCGGTAGAGCGCCTCGTTCGAACGTCGCTGCGTGACGAGCACGACGGAGTCGACGCCCCACTCGGTCAGGTGCTCTTCGTCGTAGACGTGCGCCGAGGTGACCTTGCCCTCCGTCATCTCCGTCGGGATCTGGTACGTCACGATCTCGACCTTCAGCTTGTGCAGCTTCCGGTGCATGTTCGGCGCCTCGAGGGTGAAGTGCATGTATGGAGCGATGTGCCCGAGGTGCGTCATGAGGGTGACCTGCTTGCCTTCCTCCGCGAGCTTCTCGGCGAGCGAGACGCCGGTGAAGTAGCCGTCGTTGTCGACGATCAGCACCTTGTCGCCCACGGCCTTGCCCTCGACCATGATCTGCTCCGGAGTCGCGCACCACGCCTGC
>DATHAA010000006.1:0-2815 GCA_035296905.1 Gaiellaceae bacterium | reverse complement strand
TCACGCCAAAGCTCGGCCCTGACGGGAGGTCGGTCACCTGGGGCGGCGACGAGCCCGTCGAGGGCGCGCTCGCGACGATCGCGCGGGACGCCGCCGACCTCGTCACCGGGCCGTTCGCCTCCCGGGTCAGGGAGTGCGCCGCCCGCCACTGCGCCCTCTTCTTCGTCGACGCCTCTCGCCCGGGAAGGCGCAAGTGGTGCTCGATGGGCGCCTGCGGCAACGTGGCGAAGACCGGCGCCTATCGCCGCCGACAGTCAGTTAGAAGCAGAAAGGAGCCATGATGGCATACAGCGTCCTCCCTGCATCGGACGCCCACTGGCGACCCTCGAACCAGATGGGTGTCCTCAACACGGACCTCGCTAAGCAGCTCGCCGCCAAGACCCTGGGCGCACGCCTCTGGCGCCTTAGACCCGGCCAGGCCTCGACACGTCATCGCCACCGCCGGACGGCGGAGCTCTACGTGGTGATCGAGGGAACCGGGAGACTTCGGGTCGAGGACACCGTCCTCACCCTCGCTCCCCTGAGCGCGGCACTCGTCGAGCCGGACACCGTGCGTCAACCCTTCAACGACACGGACGGCGAGCAGCTGTGGCTGGTCGTCGGCGCGCCTCCGGAGCGCGCCAACACGCTCGAGATGACTGAGGAGGAGCTCGCGTGGCTCTACCCCGACGGACCCAAGGCCCGCCCACCTGAGCTGTCGCACTGAGCGGGGGTGTTGATCCGGTGCGGACAGCGGACCCGACGCCCAGTGCACGACCCGTGCCTTCCCGAGATACGGTAAGGCCTCGGGGGCCAAATAGATGCCCTGGCGAAAACGCACGCGCTGCGAGAAGGGGAAGTTCTGCTCTTGCCCGAGAAAACCCAACAGTGTTACGGTCGGCTAGGGCATGAGCGACTTCGTCTCCCGCGGCTTCACCGGCCGGCGGCGCACGCCGGCGGAGCTGCGCGAGCGGCTTCCTCCCGGTCAGTACGTCGAGTCTGGCTTTCCCGTGCTCACCGCTGGTCCAACGCCATACATCGAGCCCGACTCCTGGGGCTTCGCATCGACGGCGTGGTGTCGCACGAGCGGCAGTGGACCTGGGAGGAATTCCACGCGCTTCCGTTCGAGACGGTGCCGTGCGACATCCACTGCGTCACCAAGTGGTCGAAGCTCGGGACGAGCTTCGGGGGCGTCTCGGTCGACACCCTGCTCGAGGGGGTCGAACCGCAGGGCTCGTTCGCCATCGCCTACTCCTACGGCGGCTACACGACCAACCTGGCGCTCGCGGACCTGACGGGCGGCAAGGCGTGGGTCGCGACTGAGCACGAGGGCGAGCCTCTGGCGCGCGAGCACGGCGGGCCCGCCCGGCTGCTCGTTCCCCACCTCTACTTCTGGAAGAGCGCCAAGTGGGTCGCTGGCCTTCGCATCCTGGACCACGACGAGCCGGGTTTTTGGGAGAAGAACGGCTACCACAACCGCGGCGACCCGTGGCAAGAGGAGCGCTATTGGAGCGACTGACCCCGGTCGAGCAGCGCGCGCCGGGCCGATGGCAGATCGGCACGGTCACCTCGGTCAAGCGGGAGACGCCGCGCGTCAAGACCTTCCGCATCGAGCTGCCGATGTGGATGCCGCACCTGCCGGGTCAGCACTACGACGTACGCCTCACCGCCCCCGATGGCTATCGCGCCCAGCGCTCCTACTCAATCGCGTCCTCGCCCCTTGACGAGGGTGAGATCCAGCTAACGATCGACCGACTCGAGGACGGCGAGGTCTCCCCGTATTTCCACGAGGTCGTGGTCGAGGGCGACCAGGTCGAGGTGCGCGGCCCGTTCACTTCTTACTTCGTTTGGCGCGGCGAAGCCCCCGCACTGCTTGTCGGCGGCGGGTCCGGGGTCGTGCCCCTGATGGCGATGCTGCGCCACCGCCGCCGGACCATGCCCGAGCTAGAGATGCGGCTCGTCTATTCGGTCCGGTCGGCCGAGGACGTGGTCTACGCCGCCGAGCTGGGTGACGATGCGGTGCTCACCTTCACTCGCGAGCCGCCCGAGGGATGGAGCGGTCACAGGGGTCGCATCGACGCCGCCCTGATCGGCGAGGCAGCAAAGGGTTCAGAAATAGCCTTCGTATGCGGCTCGAACGGCTTCGTCGAAGCTGCTTCGGGCCTTCTGCTCGAGGTAGGGGTCGAGCCGAGGCGGATCCGAACAGAGCGCTTCGGGCCTACGGGCTGAGCGAGCACAGACAGGACTCGCTCGCCGCCCCCACCACCTGACGGACCAGGCCGCGCGAGCCGCTCACGGCACGTGGCGAGCGAACCGAAGTACCGGAGAGGTGTGTCCTCGGCCCTCTCGGAGGGCTAACGGAGGCTCGCGGCCTTGCTGGGGCGATCCGTGCGATCGTCGTGCGATCGGCAGGGTTAGCGACCTTGGACCGAGGACGATGCCTCTTGCCCACGGCGCTGCGCGGATCCGGCCCGACGACCCTCATTCAGCGTCTTCGCCACGCGTACCACGTCGCCTTCATCGAAGAAGTCGACGGTCACTAGGTTGGGGAAGCGCTTGCGCTCGCCCATGCACCGACGAGCACGCCGGAGCAGCGCCTCGTACGCGTTCACCCGACGCGCATTCCGCGGCAAGAAGTACGGCGACGTATCCACCCAGTGGTTGAGGAGGAAGAGTGGGTTGCCCGGAGCGCCCTCGTTGGGTCGACAGCTCTCGGGCGCCTCGAGATCGCCGACGGTCTTGAACTCGTACGGCGTCTCCTGCACGACGTCGAACTGCCGATGGAGCCACGGGATGTCGCCGAACTGCGCCTTCCCGAGCGGCCCCCTCTGCCACA
>DATHAA010000005.1:0-2599 GCA_035296905.1 Gaiellaceae bacterium | reverse complement strand
CGGGCGACCTGACGATGTCGATCCTCGACGACGTCCTCGACGACATGGTGGACATCGACGACGAGGCGATCAGCGAGGCGATCGTCCTCCTGCTCGAGCGCGCGAAGCTCGTGGTCGAGGGCGCGGGTGCCGTCGGCATCGCTGCCCTGCTCGCCGGCAAGGTCGGCGGCTCCTCCGGCCCGGTTGCGATCGTCCTCTCGGGCGGGAACATCGACCCGTCTCTGCTGATCTCGGTCATGCGCCACGGCCTGACGACCAGCGGCCGCTACCTCGTCGTCCGCACCCGTGTGCCGGACCGGCCGGGCGAGTTGGTGCGGCTCCTGACCCTGATCGCCGAGGAGCGCGTCAACGTGGTGTCGGTCGAGCACCACCGCGAGGGGATGGACGTCCCGGTCGCGCAGACCGAGATCGAGCTGACGCTGCTGACGCGCGACCAGGAACACGTCGCCGTCCTGCTGGACGCGATGGCCTCGTGGGGCTACCAGGTCGAGCGCATCAAGTAGAGAAAGGAAGATTCGCGGCTCCGCAGCCGTCTAGTGGCTGAGGCCGGCGGACGGAGTGCGGCACCGAACGCCGGCCGGTTCTATCCCCGGTTCTAGACTCGACGCATGAGCCGGTCGCGCAGGGAGCGGAAGGTCGTGAGCGTCCTGTTCGCGGACCTCGTCGGTTTCACCTCACGGGCGGAGTCGCTCGACCCCGAGGACGTCGAGGCGATTTTGCGTCCGTTCTACGACCGCCTCCGGACCGAATTGGAGGTCCGCGGCGGCACCGTCGAGAAGTTCATCGGCGACGCCGTCATGGCGGTCTTCGGCGCCCCGATCGCGCACGAGGACGATCCCGAGCGCGCGGTGCGGGCGGCGCTCGCCATCCGCGACTGGGTCCGCGAGGAAGAGGAGCTCGAGGTCCGGATAGCCGTCAATACGGGCGAGGTCCTCGTCGCGCTCGAGCCGAGCCCTAGCGCGGAGCGTGGGCTGGTCGCGGGAGACGTCGTCAACACCGCCTCCCGGCTACAGGACGCCGCGCCGGTGAACGGGATCCTCGTCGAGGAGACCACCTACAACGCGACCTCCCGTGTGATCGAGTACCGCGAGGCGCCGTCGGTCGACGCCAAGGGCAAGGCGGAGCCGGTGCAGGTCTGGGAAGCGGTTGAGGCCCGCTCTCGGTTCGGAACCGACATCACGCGCCGCCCGAGCACGCCGCTCGTCGGGCGGGAGCGCGAGCTCGCACTCCTGACCTCGACGCTCGCGCGCGTGGAGCACGAGAGCTCGCCTCAGCTGATCACCCTCGTGGGCGTCCCGGGCATCGGCAAGAGCCGGCTCGTCCACGAGCTCTTCGTCGCGGTCGACGAGCGGCCGGAGCTCATCTTCTGGCGGCAAGGGCGCTGCCTCCCCTACGGCGACGGCGTCGCATTCTGGGCGCTCGGTGAGATCCTGAAGTCGCACGCCGGCATCCTCGAAGGAGAGCCCGAAGAGCGGACCGAGGCCAAGCTGCGCTCTGCCGTCGACGACGTGGTCCCGGAAGCCGCCGAGGCGGCATGGGTCACCCGCGAGCTCCAGCCGCTGCTCGGTCTCTCCGACGGCGCCGACGCCGGAGTGTCGCAGGATCGGCGCGTGGAGAGCTTCGCCGCGTGGCGGCGGTTCTTCGAGGGACTCGCAGAGCGGAGCCCACTCGTCATCGTCCTCGAGGACCTCCACTGGGCGGACGAGGGCGTGCTGGACTTCGTCGACCACCTCGTGGACTGGGCGACCGGGATCCCGATCCTCGTTGTCGCCACCGCACGGCCCGAGCTCCTGACCAGGCGGCCAGGCTGGAGCGGAGGCAAGCCGAATGCGACCACGATCTCGCTGTCGCCGCTGAGCGGTCAGGAGACGGCGACGCTGCTCCACGGCGTGCTGGAGCAGACCGTCCTGCCTGCCGAGGTCCAGTCGGCGCTCCTCGACCGGGCCGGCGGAAACCCGCTTTATGCCGAGGAGTTCGCCCGGATCGCGCTGGAACGGGACGCGCTCGGCGGCGGAGAGCTTCCGTTGCCGGAGTCCATTCAGGGGCTGATCTCAGCCCGACTCGACACCCTCAGCGACGAGGAGAAGGCACTCGTTCAGGACGCATCCGTCGTCGGCAAGGTCTTCTGGCTCGGAGCGCTTGGTCAGCTCGGTGAGGGCGTCGAACCGTCGAGCGTCGAAGAGCTGCTCCAGGGGCTCCAGCGCAAGCAGTTCGTGCAGCGGGAGCGAAGGTCCTCGATGGAAGGAGACGCCCAGTACTCCTTCGCCCACACGCTCGTCCGCGACGTCGCCTACAGCCAGATCCCGCGGGGGGAGCGGGCGGAGAAACATCGCCGCGCCGCCGCGTGGATCGAGTCTCTGGGCCGGCCCGACGATCTCGCCGAGTTGCGCGCGCATCACTACGTGAGCGCTCTGGAGGCGCTGCCGTCGGCAGCCGAGGACGCGGACTTGCGACGGTTGGCCAGCCTCGCCCTGAGAGACGCCGGCGATCGCGCCACCTCTCTGAACGCCTTCCGTGCCGCCGTGCACGAATACGATCGCGCGCTAGAGCTCTGGCCGGAGGACGATCCGGAGCGGCCCAGGTTGCTCCTCGCGGCGGC
>DATHAA010000004.1:0-12994 GCA_035296905.1 Gaiellaceae bacterium | reverse complement strand
GGGCTCCCCGATCTCCGCGTCGTCAACCGGGCGTGACGGTTTGTCCCGGCCGCCGACCCGGGAGCAGGAGTTCGTGAAGTCCGTGACTCCGACACGAGGAGAGCGCGCTGCCTTCCGCCTCCTCCCGCTCATCTGGATCGGCGTCGCGGTTCTCGCCGGCGTGATCCTCTACGCCGTCTTCACGTAGCTCTAGCCCGCCCTGGCTACAGGTAACCCAAGGGGTCGATGGGGCTGCCGTTGACGCGCACCTCGAAGTGGAGGTGGCAGCCGGTCGAGTGGCCGGTCGAGCCCACTGCGCCGATCGACTGGCCCTGCGACACCGAGCCGCCGCTCACGTAGATCGCGGACTGATGTCCGTACGCGGTGGCGAGGCCGTTGCCGTGGTCGATGATCACGAAGTTGCCATAGCCGTCCATCCAGCCGGAGTAGATGACGGTTCCCGACGCAGCGGCGTGGATCGGCGCGCCGCACGGGGCGCCGATGTCGATGCCCTCGTGCATCCGGCCCCAGCGCCAGCCGAAGCCGCTCGTGATCAGCCCGTTGACCGGCCAGGTCAGCCCACTCGAGGACGTGCCGTTCCCATTCGAGCCGCTCGCGTCCTGGTGGGCTCGGATCTGAGCCGCGATGGCGGCGCTCGCCGCCTGCATCGCCGAGAGATCCTCCTCGTCCTTCTCGCGCTGCGAGCGAACGGTCACGAGGAGGCTGCGCTGGTTGGTGCGCGCGGCCGCGAGGGCGTTCTGCCGCACCACGAGCGCGTCGCGGGCGGCGCGCTGCCTCTCGGTCTCGCGCGCGAGGACGGCGGTCGCCTCGGCCACGTCGCGCTTGGTCGAGGCCGTCATCATGCGGGCGAGCCGCATCTGGCTCGAAAGAATCTTCAGGTGGTCGGCGAGCTGCTTGTCCGCATCGCCGATCGTCCGGAAGTAGTCGATCTGCTCGATCAGGTCCGAAAGGCTGTTGGACTGGAGGAGAACGTCGAGCTCATCCGTATCGGCGGTCTCGTAGAGCTGCACCAGCCGTACCTCCAGACGCTGGAGCGCGATCTGGTGGTTGCGTCGCAGCAGGTTGTAGCGCTCCGTCTGCTCCTCGTACTTCTCCTCCAGATGCGCGAGGCGAGTCCGGTGAACGTCGAGGCTCGACTGGAGGGCGGCCACCTTCGCGGTCAGCGCACCGATGTCTCCCTGGAGGGACGAGATCTGCGTCGATGCGCTCGAGATCTCGGTCGTGAGCACGCCCTCCTTGTGCTTCGCACGTGAGATCTCGCTCTGGAGCCCGGCGATCTTCGAGTCGAGGCTCTGCTGCTGCTCCCACACCGACTGGCCGAGCGCAGACGGGACGCCGAACGCTACGCCGAGGGCGATGACGAGGGCGAGCAGAGGGAGGCGATGAAGATCGCGCACGAAATTCAGTTTCGCCGGGCACGCGGACGTCCCTGCGCGCGCGTGCGGCGAATGGGCTAACCGAAGTTCCGTGTTTTACAGGACAAACGCGGTTCGCGCCAAGTGCGAACCGTTCAGGACTTCCTTGCCTCGTCCGCGGTCTTGCGGCTGCGCTTCTCCTTCGGCTTTGCCTTTGCCTGCGGCGTCGGGGCCTGCTCCGGCTCGGGAGCGGGCTGGTCCGGAGAAGGCTCCGGGACCTCCGCCGGCTGCGGCGGCTCGCCCTCGTCGGGCGGAGGCCACGGCTCGGGGATCCGCGCCGGCTCGGGCGGCGATTCCAGCTTCTCGGTCGGCCTGACGGCGGCCTGGGCGCGCTGGACACGCTCATCGGTTCTGTCGATCAGGGCTTGTATCTCGGCCTCCTTCGCTGCGATCTTGTCGACGACCTCCTGAACGGCCGCCCTCGAGGACTCGATGCCCGTTTCGTCCTTGTAGAACACCACGTGGCCGAATTTCTGGAGCGCTCGGGTGCGCTCGCCCCCGAGCTCGGCTCGCTCCCGCCTCGCCCGAAAGAGGTCGATCTGGCCGCGGCTGCGGGCGGAGATGGCGTCTTTGCTCGCCGAGAAGCGGGCCCCGAGCCCGCCGAGCGCGTACTTGGCCGTCCGCCGCTCCTCCGCTCGCCCTCCGAGGAAGACGACTGCGGCGGCGAGCAGCGCGACGATCGCCCACGCCCAGAGGGCGGCCGCAAAGAGGAAGACGGCGCCGATGAAGAGCGCCCCGGTGATGATCAGGAACGGGTCGGGCGGCCAGAGGGGGGCCGACGGCGGGCGAATGAGAGTCTCGCCGTCGTCAGCGAGAGCCCGCCCGCATTCCGGGCAAAAGCGGCTGCCGTCCGGAGCGGTGTGCCCACAGTGAGAACAGTCAGGCACGGGCGTCTACCTTCTCCACGGGCGCCGGTGCCGGCGGCGCGAAGGGCTCGAGGGCCCTCATCGCCTCCGCGGCCTCCCTGCGCAGCGGCCCGACGGAGGCCTCGTAGTCCGCGTCGGCGATCTTGCCGGTGCGATGGTCGAACTCGAGCTCCTTCAGCGCTCCAAGGGCCCTGTCGCGCTGCTCGAGAAGCTCGAGCCGCTCCTGGTCGGCGCGTGTCAGCCCGGCGAGCCGGTCGTCATCGGCCTCCGGCTCGGTCAGGAACGGGCGCGCGACGAACGCGACCGCGGCGACGGCGAAGAGGGCTGCGAGCGCGACTGCGAGGACGTCCATCTCAGGCGCGCGCGAGCGCTCCCTCCTCCGCGAACCGCCGAGCGAGCCGCCGCTGCTCGCGCGCGTCCGGCCAGAGCGTGATGAGAGCGCCCCCAACGAAGAGAAGACCCGCGAGCCAGATGAGGTTGACGAGCGGATTGACGATGACCTTGACGAAGACCGAGCCATCGGGATTGAACTGGTCGGCGATGACAAAGAGGTCTTCTGCCCGTAGCCAGTCCGAACGAATCGCAACCTCGTTCGACGTCTGCTGCTCCGCGAAATAGCGGTTCTTGCCGGCGAGCACGGTCCCCAGATCCTTCCCGCCCCGCGAGACGGCGAGGCGGGCGCGTAGCTCTTGCGAGTTGGCCGCGCGCCGCTGCTCGCTCCCCAAGTACGTGAGCGTGTAGTCACCGGCCTCAATGGACTGGCCCCGCGTGAGCTTCCCCTCCTGGGTCGTGCCGAAGCCGCCGATCCCGACCGCCCCGATGAGGAGGAGCACGATCGCCGCGTGCACGACATAGCCGCCGTAGCGCCTGCGGTTTCGCCCGACGAGGCTCGTGAACGCCGCCAACCACGAGCCGCCGCCGAGCGCATGGCGCGCCCGCGTCCCGCGCGCGAACTCGAGCGCGATCGCCGCGAGGACGAAGGCTGCGAACGTGTAGCCGACGAGTCCGGCCGGGCTCGATCCCGCACCCGCCAAAAGCAGGAGGATGCCGACAACGACCGCCGTGCCAGCAGGCCAGAGGAGCGAGCGTCCCACAGCGCGAAGCGACGCGCGCCGCCAGGCGACGAGCGGGCCGACGCCCATGAGGAGGACGAGCGGCAACCCGAACGCGACTGCGAAGAAGTCGTAGTACGGCGCGCCGACGGTGACCGCGACACCGCGCACCGCCTCCGAGACGAGCGGGTAGATCACCCCCCAGAGCACGGTCAGCGCGAAGGCGACGAGGAAGAGGTTGTTGTAGAGAAAAGCCGCCTCGCGGGAGACGAGCGACTCGAGCCGCGTACGTGACCGGAGCAGCGGGAGCCGGTAGATGATCAGGGCCGTCGAGGCCGCGGCCACGATCGCGATGAAGCCGAGGAACCAGGCTCCGATCGAGGATTGCGTGAAGCTATGGATCGAGTTGATCACGCCGCTCCGCGTCAAGAAGGTGCCGAAGAGGGAAAGGCAGAACGCGCCGGCGACGAGTACGACGTTCCAGACCCGCAGCATGTTCTTCTTCTCCTGCACCATCACCGAGTGGAGAAAGGCCGTGGCGACGAGCCACGGCATGAGCGCGGCGTTCTCGACCGGGTCCCACGCATACCAGCCGCCCCAGCCCACCTCCTCGTAGGCCCATTTCGCGCCGAGGAGGATGGCGAAGCCGAGGAACGCCCACGACCCCAGCGTCCAGCGGCGCGTGGCGACGATCCAGCGCTCGTCCGCCCGGCCGGAGGCAAGCGCGCCCATCGCGAAGGCGAACGGGATCGTGAGCCCGACGTAGCCGAGGTAGAGGAGCGGCGGGTGCGCGAGCATGTAGGGGTTCTGGAGGCTGGGGTTCATCCCTACGCCGTCCGCGGGCGCAACTTGCGTTTCGAACGGAGACGCGACGAAGACGAGGAGCAGGGCGAAGAAGCTCGCGATCGCGCCGAGGATGGGCACCGTCCAGGGAAGCACGTAGCGGATCAGGCGCCGGTTCAGGGCGACCGCGGCCGACCCGATTCCCGTGAGCACGAGCAGCCAGAGGAGCAGCGATCCCTCCTGGCCGCTCCAGAAGGAGGCAAGGGTGTAGCCCAGCGGGAGCTCCGCACTCGTGTGCGAGGCGACGTAGGAAAAGCTGAAGTCGTGCCGAGCGAGCGCGGCGAGGAGGACGAAGGCCGCGAGAAGGACGCTGGCGAAGGACGCGAAGAGCGCGTTCGTGGCGGACTCCAGGAGGCGCCTGCGTCCGCGGTATGCGGCAAAGCCGCCCGCAACCGCCGCATAGACGACGAGGCCGAACGCAACGACGAGCGCGGCGCTCCCGAGGCCGGGCATCAGGACTGCTTGTTGGTGTACTTGGACGGGCACTTCGTCACGAGCTTGTCCGCGACGAAGACACCGTTCTGGAGCGATCCCTCGACAGAGACGTCACGTCCCGTCTTGAAGAGGTCGGGCACGGATCCCCGATAGACCACGGGCAGCGTAGCCGTGCCCTGGACGTCCTTGATCGTGAAGCGCAGCCCCTCGGCACTGCGCGCGGTACCGGTCGGCTGACCGACGACCTTGCCCGCGACGCTCACGCGCCCGTCGTGACCCGCGATCTGGCTCGGGCGCAAGGACGGCGTACCGCCAGCGAGCGCCGTATAGACGAGGAAGATCGCGAGCGCCGCCGCGACTGAGAGCGCGATGACGAGCCGTACGGGACTTCGGCGCCGGGCCACGACCCCGAGTTTAGCTGGGCTTTTCGCGCGGCTCTTCTAGATCTGTTCGTGCGCCGGAGCGATTCGCCGGTCGGGGATTCGGTACCCGTGATCTCGGCACAACGAGCCGGGCGCGTCCTCGGTCAGGGCGTCGCAGTAGCCCTTGCCGTAGGCAGCGCGGAGGAACGCGGCGACGACTTCGAGATTCCACTCGGCCACGCCGCAGGCCTCGCTCCAGAGGTCGGAAAGCCGCAGGTCGATGTCCAGCTCGAGCAACTCGATGCGCGACGGTCGCTTACCCATGTCCAAGACCGTACCCTTGCCGTCGGACGACATGAAAACCCGCTTTGGACCAGCACGCGTGCCCAGCCGGGAGAGCCCGGAGGCGGCGATCGAGCTCCTTCTCGAACGCGGCTATTCGGCCTGCGAGATCGATTTCGAGGGCGGCTTCTGGATGAAGCCCGAATGGGAGTGGGCCGCTCGCTTCGGCGAGCTCGCGAAGAAGAACAAGATCGCTCTCTCCATCCACGCTCCGATCGCAGCGATCCTCGGCCACCTGCCCGGGGACGAAGGGAAACGCAAGCGTGCATTCGGGATGATCGACCACTCGGCCGGGGTCGCGACGGCGGTCGGGGCCGAGCTCCTCGTCGTCCACCCCGGCTATCTCCTCGGACGCGAGCGGGAGGCAGCGCTCGAATCCGTGGCGGACGACCTCGCCGCCCTCCGAGAGCGGCTGGAGCCGAAGGGCCGCACCGTCGCATTCGGCGTCGAGATCATGGGCCGCGTGCGCGAGCTCGGGACTCCCGAGGACGTGTTCTGGCTCGCAGCCCGCTTCGAGTGGGTACGCCCCGTCCTCGACTTCGCCCACCTGCACGCGGTCACCGATGGAGGGTTCACGAACGCGGACGTGTTCGCCGGGGTGCTCGAAGCCGCGGACGAGGTCATGGAGCCCGGAGCCCCGTTCCATGTCCACTTTTCCGACATCGCGTACGCGAACCGCAACGAGACGAAGCACCTGCCCTACGGCGAAGGCACGCTCCGGGCGGAGCCTTTGCGCACTGCGCTGCGGCGCTTCAAGCGGCCGGCGACGGTCATCTCCGAGTCGCCGACCGAGGATTCGCACCAGGCCGTCAAGGCGATTCTCGCGCCGACGAGGCGCAAGACGAAGAAGGGCTAGGATCCGCGCGTGACGCTCGAGGAAGGCAATAGAACAACCCGGCCGGAGGCGGAGACCGAGCCAGGCGTCGGCTTCCGCGACCGCATGACGATGTTCCAGTCGTCCTTCAGCCGCTTCGTGGCGACCGGGGGGATCATCGGGATCGGCACCGGACTCGCAGCGATCCTGGGATCTCAGGACGTCGAGGCGTGGATCATCGGCATCGTCGTCTCGGGGCTCAGCGTGATCCTCGCGGCGATCGTCTGGTCGGCGCGCGGCTAGCCGACGACCCGGAAGGGGTCCTGGCGGTCGGTCATCGCGACCGTCCGCTCCTCCCCACCGTTCCGCCACGAATCGCCGAGCTTCTCGTTCAGCTTGGCCTCGAGGTCGCCCGTGGCCGCCAGCTCCTGGACGATGTCGGCGCCGCCGATGAGCTCGCCGCCCACGAAGACCTGCGGGATCGTGGGCCAGCTCGAGAGCCCGGAGAGCTCCTGCCGGATCGCGGGGTCGGGAAGCACGTCGACTGCCGTGAAGGAGGAGCCGACGGAGCGAAGCGCCTGGAGCGCGCGCTCGGAGTTCCCGCACATGCACTGCTCGTGAGTTCCCTTGATGAAGGCGACCACCGGCTCGGCGTCGATGGTCTCTTGGATCCTGTCGCTCAGGTCGCTCATGCGTCTCCTCGTGTCGTGATGCGAAGCTCGTGGATAGTCCCGTCCTCGAGCGGCTCGGCGAGCGCGTCGTAGACCAGGCGGTGCTGGTCGACGAGCGAGAGCCCCTCGAAGCGCGGGCTGACCACCGTGACGTGAAAGTGGTCGCCCCCGCCGGTGCGGTCGACGACGTCCACATTCTTGGCGTCCGGGAACGCGCCGTCGAGAAGGGTCTGGAGCCGCTCGCTCACGGCTCGAAGATACCGGAAGCGGAAGGGGCCGCTAGTGCACGTGCAGGTCGATCCCGATGAGGATCACCGGCCAGAGGACGACGGCCAGGACCGCGGAGAGAAACCGCTACAGCGTGTCGATGTCCTCGAAGTAGTCCATGGGTGGCCGCGACGACCGCTCCCACGACGAGATAGATGACGGCAACCGCAGAGATACGCATGGCGCGGTGGTTCCCAGCGACTGGAATCGAGAAACGGGATTAACCGAAGATGGACGAGAGCGTGATGTCGCAGCCGTACGCGCCGAGCTTGGAGAGGATGTCGGTCTCCTCGAGCGCGATCTCGGTGAGGCGGTCGTTCAGGGCGTAGAAGGTCTTCATGTCTCCCTGCTCGAGCGCCCCGCCCATCGAATCGAAATAGCGCTCCTCCTTGGCGAAGAGCACTCGGAAGCGCGCCACGTCGTCCTTGTAGCCGGCAGGCGCGTCGATGGCGAGGAAGCGGTCGTTGAGCTCGGCGTTGACCTTTTTCATCCGCGTGAAGAGCTGGTGCACGCCCGCAGGAGTCGAGGTGCTGCCCTGGGCCACGACGGCCTGAGCCGCGGCCCTCGACTCGCGGCAGAGCGCGTCCGCCTTCCTCACCCAGAGTTTCTGGGCAGGAGTGAGACGCGGGGCCCTGGCCGACGCGGAGTGCTTGGTGGACGCGGACTTGTCCTTCGGCGTCGCCTTGGCCAGCTTCACGGCAGGCGGCGGCGTGGGCGCGGGTGGAAGCGGGTCCCACGCGCCGATCGCATTCCCGCCGTACATGATCGCGCCCGCGAAGAGCGCGACCAGGGCGGCGACATAAAGGAGGATCCTCAACATCTCGCGTGCCTCTAGTGAACTTCGGCGCGAGGCCTGGCCATTTCCTCCCCCGAACGAGGGTAGCTCTAGCCGAACGTGAAGGCGTAGGCCTCCGTCCCCGGCGAAAACGAGAGGTCGAGCGTGTGGTCGGCAGCGGGCCCGGGAAGCGCGACGAGCGTGTACAACCGGTCGCCGGTAACGCTCACCGTCTTCACGTGCTCGCCGTCGAGGGCGATGCCGACCGAGCCGTCGGACTCCCCCTTGCCGAGGACGAGGTAGACGTTGCGTGCGTGGTAGGCCAGGCGGAGCCGTGCACCTTCGCCCGCGACGATCCGCTCGCGCTCGACGAGCCAGCGGCCGCCGTACG
Source organism: Gaiellaceae bacterium (assembly GCA_035296905.1). Lineage (GTDB taxonomy): Bacteria > Actinomycetota > Thermoleophilia > Gaiellales > Gaiellaceae > DATEOR01. The sequence continues at coordinate 4,761 of DATHAA010000004.1, read as the reverse complement.
CAACGCCGCTCTGCGGAACTACGTGGGGGATCGTGTAAGTCGCCTCGCGCCCTTCGACCACGGGCGAGCCGACAAGGCTCGAGAGTCTGTCGGTGCCGAGGTAGGTCTCCGGGGTCAGCGCCTCGGTCGGCGTCTTGTCGGAGATCGAGCCCGAGACCGGCGCAGGCAGGTTCTTCTCCGCGAGCAGCGTGCGGATGACCTTCTCGGTGCCCGCGTAGTCGCCCTCGCCGAAATGCGCGTAGCGAACGTGCCCCCGCCGGTCGACGTAGTACTCCGCTGGCCAGTAGCGATTGCCCCACGCAGTCCAGGTCCCGTAGTCGTTGTCGAGCGCGACCGGATAGTCGATCCCGAACAAGCTCACCGCGCTCTCGACGTTCCCGGGGACGTGCTCGAAGGCGAACTCCGGCGTGTGCACCCCGACGACCACGAGGCCCGCGTCGCGATACGTCTCATACCATCGCTTCATATACGGGAGCGTGCGGATGCAGTTGACGCAGGAGTACGTCCAGAAGTCGATCAGAACGACCTTGCCGCGGAGCGACGCGAGCGTGAGCGGCTTCGAGTTCAGCCACTGCGAGATCCCCTGGAACTCGGGCGCCTGGCCGTAGTCGTGCAGCTTGCTTCCCTGGAAGTGGCTCTCGCCAGCCAGAAGCGAGTCGATGCGGTCCTGGGCGGCCGCACTCTCCTCGAGACCCTGCAGCGCCCTGGTGTAGCCCGGAACGTGCGCGGCGAGCTTCGTGTCGAGGCCCAGGGCCATCACGATCGCGACCGCCACGACGAGCGCTCCGAGCGCCTGCCGGATCCGTGGCGCCCGGGCGCGCACCGAACGGAGGCTCATCCCTCGCTGTGCTGCGATGGCGATCAGGAGGAGCACGAGGCCCGCTCCGAGCGCGTAGGCGAACGTCACGAGGACGCTTTGAAAAGAGAAGCGCTCCGTCGCGGCAAGCACGGCGACCGCGGCGATCACAGGGCCGGCGCAGGGCGTGAAGACCAGGCCGAGGCTGACGCCGAGGAGAAAGCCGCCCCCCATCCCTCCAGGGTTGCGGCGGCCGAGCGCCTGGAACGGCCGCTCGACGACGGCGCCGAGCCTCGGCCAGAGCAGCGAGAGCCCAACGAGCAGAACGACCCCGATAGCGATGTTGCGGAGGAGGTCGTCCGGCAGGCCGAGCGCCGAGAGGAGCGCAGTCGCGACCAGGGTGAAGAGCGTGAAGCTCCAGACGAGCCCGGCGACGATTGCATACGGCCGACGCCTGTCGCCCGTGGCCCCGCCTGCAAAGATGATGGGTAAGACGGGGAGGACGCAGGGCGAGATCGCCGTAACGATCCCCGCGACGAACGCGACTCCGATGAGCAGGCCCACGCCCTGATCGTAGACCCGAGATCTGAACTCTTCCTTACGCGCGCGGCAGCGTGAAGGCGACGCGGGCCCCGCCACCCGGGCGGTTCTCGGCCCAGATATGGCCACCCTGAGCCTCGACGAGGCCGCGGGCGATCGCGAGTCCGAGCCCCGCGCCGCTTCGCGGTGCTGCCCGCGCCGAATCGCCTTGCCAGAAGCGCTCGAACATGCGCCGCTCGGCCCCGCCCGAAAGACCCTCGCCGTTGTCCTCCACCGCAATCGTCACCTCACGGTCCCCCGCGCGGACGACGACCGCGACGGCGCCGTCCGAGGGCGTGTGCCGGAGGGCGTTCGTGAGCAGGTTCTGCAGGACGCGCTGCACCTGATCGGGGGCGGCGTGCACCGCGGGAAGGTCGCCGTCGAGCCGGGCGGAGAGATCGACGTGCCGAGCCCTGGCTTCGGCCTCGAGGCCGCGGACGCACGTCCGCACGAGCTCGGCCACCGGCGCCTCCTCGAGCTCGAGCGTGAGCGCTCCCGAGTCGATCTGCGCGAGTTCGAAGAGATCGTCGACAAGCCGTCCGAGGGTGCGAACCTGCTCGCGCATGGCCGGGAGGTAGTGCTCGGCGGGAACGACCCCGTCCTCGACCGCCTCGAGCATCGCCTGCAGCGAGGCGAGCGGCGTCCGCAGGTCGTGGCTCGCCCATGCGATCAGCTGTCTGCGTGCGTCGAAGAGCTCCTCGAGCTTTCGCGCCATCTCGTCGAAGGCGATGCCGACCTCGACGAGCTCGTCGGGCCCCGGGCCCGCCGCCATCGGCGCGAAGTCACCGCCCGCGAGCGCCGAGGAGGCGGCACGGAGGCGGTCGAGCGGAATCGTGATCGAGCGGGTGACGAGGAGCGCGGCGCCCACGGCCACGAGCGAGGACGCCCCCGCGACCGCCAGGACGACGACGTCGGCCCCCATGTGGAACATCGCCGCCCCGGAGAGCAAAACGGCCGCGAGCGGCAGGACGACGCAAAGGAGCGCCAGCCCGAGCAGGCGGGCATGGACTGTACGCAGCCGCGAGATGCCGAGGGCCACGAGCGCGCCAGCGGCGAAGGTCGCCGTTGCAACGACGAGGGCGAGTTCGATCACGGCGAGAACCTGTAGCCGACGCCCCAGACCGTCTCGATGTGACGAGGCCGGGCGGCGTCGTCCTCGATCTTCGCGCGCAGGCGGCGAATGTGAACGGTCACGGTCCCCGTGTCGAACGCGGGCTCGTAACCCCAGACACGGCTCATGAGGTGCTCCCGCGAAAAGACCCGCCGCGGATGGGAGGCGAGAAACCAGAGGAGATCGAACTCGCGCGCGGTCAGCGAGACGAGGGAACCTGCCTTGCGGACATCCCTCGTCTCCGAGTCGAGGGTCAAGTCACCGTGCTGGATGCGGTCGCGCGCCTCGACCGGTCCGTTCGTCCGCCGCAGCACGGTTCGCACGCGCGCGACGAGCTCGCGCGGCGAGAAGGGCTTCGTCACATAGTCGTCGGCGCCGAGCTCCAGCCCGACAATCCGGTCCGCCTCCTCCCCGCGGGCAGTCAGCATGATCACCGGGAGGGCCGAGTCTGCCCGGATCCGCCGGCAAAGCTCGAGCCCATCGGTTCCCGGCAGCATCAGGTCCAGGATGACGAGGTCCGGCGGTCGGTTTCGCAGCAGCGCCTCGGCCTCGTCACCGTCGCCCGCCTCGAGCGCGCGGTAACCCGCGCGCTCGAGGTAGCGGACGACGACTTCGCGAAGCGTCGGCTCGTCATCGACGACCAGAACGGTTTCCATCTCCTGTCAGTGTGCCGTCCAGCGGGCCGCGACGAAAGCCTGCGCTTCTAGTGTCGCCCGGTTATTCGAATGACCGGGCACTCGAACGACTTGACGACGCCGAGGCTGACCGCACTTTCGTCGGCCAGCGCCGCCTGCACCTCGGCGGTGGTGTCGAAGTCGCCGCTGCCGTTCGTGTCGTGCGCGGCGAGAGCCGCGCCATAGTCTGCGAACGAGAGGCCGATGACACGCCAGCGGCCGCCATTGAACCCGGGATCTCCCGGCGCGGCGGTGGCGACGTTGTACGTCTGCGCGCCGAAGAACTGGTAGATCGTGTCGTAGCTCGACTCCGGCGCGCCCGTCCTGGAGAAGTCCGTCGGCGTCCCAACGGTGCGGTAGAGCGTCCCGTTGACGTAGAACGAGGGCGCGGGCGGGCCTCCAGCCAACGCCCCGGCTGAGAAGAACGCCGCGAGGCAGGCGGCGAAACCCGCAAGAGCAAGTTTCCTTTTCATGGTGGTCCCTCCTGGTCGTAGTCGACGAACAGGGTTTCGGGACCGCATTGCGCTCGTGTGACCGGGCCCTTAACGGATTCTGAATTCCCTTTCGCCCGGAGCCGCCGGGGTGTTGAATGCCCCTGTGAGCTTCATATCGCGCGGGTTCCAGGGCCGTCGCCGCGAGGAAGGGGACTCCGGCCGGGTCCCTCCCGGCCAGTACCTGGTCGACGACTTCCCCGTGCTCTCGGCCGGCCCGACGCCGCACACGCCGCTCGAGGAGTGGAGCTTCACCGTCACCGGCGAAGTGGCAGAGCCGAAGACCTGGACCTGGAAAGAGTTCCGCGCGCTCCCGAGCGAGACGATCACGAAGGACATCCACTGCGTGACGAAGTGGTCGAAGCTCGACACGGTCTGGGAAGGGGTGTCCGTGGACACGCTGCTCGGCGAGGTCGAGCACGACGCCGCCTACGCGGTCGCGTTCTGCGACGGCGGTTACACGACGAACCTGCCGCTCGAGGACGTGAGCGACGGCAAGGCCTGGGTCGCGTTCGGCTACGACGACGAGCCCCTCGACCCCGAGCACGGCGGGCCCGCCCGCCTCCTCGTCCCGCACCTGTACTTCTGGAAGAGCGCGAAATGGGTGCGCGGGCTCAGCCTCGCCGACAACGACGAGCCGGGCTTCTGGGAGGCGCTTGGGTACCACATGTACGGAGACCCGTGGCGGGAGCAGCGGTACTGGGGGGACTGAGGGCGCCGCTCGCGTGGCAGCTCTGCGAGGTAGCGGACCTCGTCGAGGAGACGCCGCAGGTGAAGACGCTCGTCCTGGACGCGCCGGACTGGCCCGGGCACCTCGCCGGCCAGCACGTGGACATCCGGCTGACCGCGGAGGACGGCTACCAGGCGCAGCGGAGCTACTCGATCGCGTCAGCCCCGGAGGAGGGCCTCGCCCTCACCGTCGAGAGCCTTTCCGACGGCGAGGTCTCCCCCTACCTAACGGAAGTGCTCGTCGTCGGAGACAAGCTCGAGCTGCGCGGGCCGATCGGCGGCTATTTCGTCTGGGACGCCCGTGAGGGCGGGCCCGTCCTCCTGGTCGGCGGCGGCTCGGGCGTCGTGCCGCTCATGGCGATGATCCGGCACCGGAGGGCC
>DATHAA010000003.1:0-32631 GCA_035296905.1 Gaiellaceae bacterium | reverse complement strand
CGCGGCCTGCGCCCGAACACGCTCTCGACGTATCGGATGCTCGTCGAGAAGCACCTGATCCCGCGCGTGGGTTCCGTCCCACTGCAGAAGCTTTCGGCCTCGCACCTGAACGCTGCCTATGCGGACATGCTTGCGAGCGGGCGCCGGAACGTGAAGAGCGGCAGGACTCTCGCCGCGAACCGTCCGCTACGCGCACTCGGTCATCCGCAAGGCGCTCGCTGATGCCGTGAGGTGGAACAGGCTCGTTCGCAACGTCGCCGACGCATCCGATCCTCCTCGCAAGGCGGCGACCGTCAAGGCACCGAAGACGTGGACGGCGGCCGAGCTCCGAGCCTTCCTCGCGCACACCGAGAACGATCGGCTGGTTGCTGCGTGGCGTCTCGCGGCCTCTACCGGCTTGCGACGTGGGGAGGTCCTTGGCCTCGCCTGGGATGCCGTCGACCTCGAGGGAGGTCGCGTCGCGGTCCGGCAGACGCTTACGGTCGCGGATTACGAGGCGCGACTGGCGCCGCCGAAGACGGAACGCAGTAGGCGCGAGGTCGCGCTCGATGGCGAAACCACGGCAGCGCTGCGCGAACACCGAAACCGTCAAATCGAGGAGCGGCTCGCGGCCGGCGAGGCGTGGGCGAACGAGGCTGGGCTCGTCTTCACGGACGCGCTCGGGCGCCCGCTCCATCCGCAGGGCTTCTCGGAGGTCTTCGAGCGCTACGTCGCCGCGGCGGGGCTCCGGCGCATCCCGCTCCACGGCCTCCGGCACACCCACGCGACACTCGCCCTCCAGGCGGGGGTTCACCCCAAGGTCGTCTGCGACCGGCTCGGGCACTTCTCCGCTGCCTTCACGCTCGACACCTACTCCGACTCGATCCCCGCCCTCCAGGAAGGGGCAGCAGCGGCCGTCGCTGCCCTTGTTCGCGGATAGCCTGCTTGGAAGATGACCGAGAACGCGCCCACGGAGCCGATGGAGAATGCGCCGACAGCTGATCTTCTAGGCTCGGCGACGTGATTCGCCCAGTCAGGGCTCGGTGCTCTCTTGGAAGAGTGCACTCGGCCACGGCGCTCGAACTGCTCTCGAAGGCACAGCTCGCGTCCATCGCCCGAGCCTGATCGCGGCCAAGGACTTCGATTCGTTGCTTCATGCATGCGGTCACGGAAACCGCGCGCGGAAGCGACGCATGAAAACCGTCAGCTTTGAGGACGCGCTAGAGCGATCCGGCCACTTCGTTCCGGAGCTTCCAAACGAACAAAAGCGCAAACCGCTCCACGTCCTCATGGACAGTCCGGAATGGAGTTGTTCACCTCGGCCAACTCGAAACCCACGATGCGGAGGAGGTCCTTGCGCCCTACCTCAGGGCGTCTGATCAGCTACTCGCCGAAATCGACGACGCCAAGCGCAAAGCCTTCTAGGGAGGTTTCCTTGATTTCGTCGAATCTCGACTCTCCAGATCGGCGGAAGAAGCTGAGAGCCGAACCCAAGGCGCACTCGCCGCGTCGCGTCTGGCGTTTAAGCAGACGTACGAGGCGCTCGAACCGGCGGCGCAGGAGGCTGCCCTGAGGAGCATCTAGGGAACCAACGATCCGTCCAAGTACTTCGACCAGGTTATCGCGTGCCCGGCCTGCGTAAGGCTCGCTGTCGTAGAAGGCAGCATCCAGACCGACTGGGAGGTGGACTGGGAAAAGGGCGACGAGGGCGAGCCTTTCGCGACGGGCGCCTATCCCGTCGTCACGTTCTTCCCAACTTGGCTTGAGTGCAGAATCTGCGGACTCAAGCTCAGGTACGAAGAGTTGGGGGCGGCTGGAATACCAGATTCGTGGCAGCTCGACCAAAACGACGTCGATCCGGACGACTTTGAGGAGCCGTGGCAAGAACCGGACTGGGAGGATTGGGGCAGATGATCCTGCCGTTTGCAATCCGTTTGCAACGGCCCTACCTGCCCGGCAGCACGGTGCGACGAAAACGCGCCATTTCCGAGGCTTTTCGAGGCTGCGGGGCAAGGACTCGAACCTTGACTACCTGATCCAGAGTCAGGCGTCCTACCATTAGACGACCCCGCAAGGGCGAGGCCCCATTGTAGCGGCCGTCCCGCGCTCAGAGCTCGAGGTGGTAGAGCGGGATGAGGCTCTTCTCGGCCTCTGTATCGATACGCGCGACCACCTCGACATACGGCTCGAGGCCCGAGCCGCGGAGCTTCGCCTTGAGGAGCTCGTCCACCTGGTAGACGCCGGAGGAGTTGTTCATCTCGATCTCGATCGAGATCGGGGCACTCTCGCCATCGCCGATGTGGACGCTGTCGATCGCCGCCGCGGAGAGCGAGTGAATGGACACGCGGCCGTGCTCGAACGGGATCCGCGAGCGGCCCTTCGCCATGTCGAGCGCGTCCGCGACGCGAACGATCCCGGCTTCGAGGGTGAGCGGCTTGCCGTCCTCGCGGTGGCTCGTGATTGCGCCGAGGACCTCGACGATGACCACCGTCCGCTCAGGCTCGTCGTAGAGCCCTTCGAGCAGCTCGCGCATCTTGGGCTCGGCGAGGAAGAGGCTCCAATCCTCATGCCCCTCGCGGTGCACCGCCATACCGATGCAGTGAAGGAGTGCGCCGAGCACGACGACGATCTCGGCGTCGTCCCGGCTCATCCCGTAGTCCTCCACCATCGCAGGCTCGACATGATGCTTCGTCAGCTGGCGGAGCAGCTTCAGCGCGATGTTCGTGACGATCTGGATGTGGACCCACGAGTGGTCGTTGATCTCGAGGCGCTTGACCGCGTTCACATTCGAGACGTGCCACCACGCCTTCACCTGTGCGTCCTCGTTGATGCGCTCGACGAGCGTCGCGAGCTTGCGGTTCGCGCGTGTCGGGACCTTGATCCGCATCTGCGCCACCGCCTCGGCGGGCGTCAGACGGGTTTCTTCCTCCGCCTGCTCGGAGACCGGATCCTCGATCCGCTCCTGAGTCTCCTTGTCGAGCTCGGACACGAACCCCGAGCTTAGACGGCTGCGGTGGGTTCCGCTCCCTTCAGATCCCTGAGCTCGTAGTACGTGATCGTCCAGGCCAGCGCGAGGAATGGGGCGGTGATCGTCTGGAGGACGATGTTGAGCGCGAAGCTCAGCCAGCGGTTGTCGAGCACGCCTTCGAGGATCCCGAAGACGATCCCGATCCCGATGAAGATCAGCACCGTCAGGATGATCACGCCGAAGACCGACCAGCCGTAGCCGCGCACGAGGTTCTGGCTCCGCGCGAACGAGGCCGAGACGCCGCAGTTCTCGAGCATGATCGCTGGCACGATCAGGAGCCAGATCGTCAGCAGGAGAGGCCCGGGACGATGAGGAGGATGAAGCCGAACGTGATCCCGATTCCCGCGAGGAGGCCGGCCAGGGCGAGCGTCGCCAGGTGTGGCCTCACCCGGTCAAGCGTCTCGCTGACCGAGAGGTCGGCGCGCCCGTCACGAACATCGTCGATCGCGAGGACGAGTGCGCCCTGCAGCCAGAAGACCCCGGCGATGCTGACGAAGAAGCCGACCACGGCACCCAGCCAGCCCAGCGAGCCGAGCAGGAGAATCAGCAGCGAGACGAGGACGTAGACGACGAACGCGATGGGGAGGAGGTGGCTCCAGTGAGCCTTGTACATCTCCCACGCCTTGCCGATGACGGTTCCCGCCTCCATCGCGGCGCGTAGCGTAGATCAGGCGGCGGCCGATGCCCAGTCGCCGTAGAGCGAGAGGTAGAGGCCCTCTTGCTGGAGGAGCTCGTCGTGCGTCCCCTGCTCGACGACCCGGCCGTGCTCGAGCACGACGATCCGGTCCGCGCTCCGAATCGTGGAGAGCCGGTGGGCGATGATGAACGCGGTCCTGCCGGCCAGAAGCGTGCGCAGCGCGAGCTCGATGCGCCGCTCGGTTCCGATGTCGACGCTCGAGGTCGCCTCGTCGAGGACGAGGATGCGTGGGTCGGCGAGGAGCGCTCGCGCGAAGGCCACGAGCTGCCGCTGGCCGAGCGAGAGCCTCGCGCCGCGCTCGGCGACCTCGGTCTCGTACCCGTGTTCGAGCGTCGAGATGAAGTCGTGCGCTCCGACCGCGTGCGCCGCAGATTCGACCTCCTCCTGGGTCGCGCCCGGCCGCCCGAACGCGATGTTCTCGCGCACCGTGCCCGCGAAGAGGAAACCCTCCTGCGGGACGATGCCGAGCTGGCTGCGCAGGCTCTCCTGCGTGACCGTGCGGAGGTCGTGGCCGTCGATCGTGATGCGGCCCTCGGGCGGGTCGTAGAAGCGCGCGAGGAGCTTCGCGATCGTGGACTTCCCCGCGCCCGTGTGCCCCACGAGCGCGACCGTCGTCCCGGGCGGGATGTCCAGCTCGATGCCGTGCAGAACCTCGATGCCCTTGCCGTAGCCGAAGCGGACGTCTTCGAAGTGGACGTGCCCCTGGATCACGGGCAGGTCCTGGGCGTCCGGTGCGTCCAGGATTTCCGGCTCTTCGTCGAGCACCTCGGTGATCTTGTCCAGCGCCGCGACCGCGGCGAGAAACGTGTTGTAGAGCTGGGAAAGCTGCTGCACCGGATCGAAGAAGTTGGAGAGGTACAGCATGAAGGCGAGCAGGGTGCCGATCGTGAGGTCGTTGTCGAAGTAGCGGTAGCCGCCGTAGCCGAGCACGATCGCGGTCGCCGCGGTGGACAGGAAGTCGACGAACGGGAAGTAGAGGCCGTTGGTCACGACCGTGACGTGGTTCGCCTCGCGGTAATGGGCGTTGACCCCCTGGAAGTGGCGCTCGTTCGCGGACTGGCGGTTGAACGCCTGCACGATTCTCATGCCGGCGATGTCCTCGGCAAGGGTTGCCGTGACGAGCCCGAGCCGTTCGCGAACCGCCCGGTAGGCGCGGGCCGACACGACGCGGAAGATCGCCGTCGCGATCGCCATGAACGGGAAGACCGCAAGCGTGGCGAGCGCGAGCTTCCAGTCCAGGGCGAAGAGGATCGCGGCCGAGCCGATGAGGATCAGCGTGTTCTGGAAGAGGCTCGTGACGCCGTCGGTGACGAGCTGGTCGAGCGCCTCGACGTCGTTCGTCAGGCGGCTGATCAGCACGCCGGCCCTGTTGCGCTCGTAGAAGCCGAGCGAGAGCCGCTGCAGGTGGCGGAAGAGCTTGTCGCGCAGGTCGGCGAGGATGCGCTCGCCGGTCCAGCCCGTGAAATACGTCTGTGCGCTGCTCATCATCCAGTTGAGCGCGCCGGCCGCGATGAAGACGATGACGACCTCGACGAGCCGCCGGTAGTCCTCGGCGCGGATTCCGTCGTCGAGGGCGAGCTTCGCGAGGTAGGGCGGCGCGAGCGAGGTGAGCGTCGCCGCGAGGAGCGTGACGATCGCGAGCGTCGTCCGCAGCTTGTAGCGGGCGGCGAGCCGGGCGAGGGTCGCGACGCGGTGTGCGGTGCGCCGCCACGACCAGTCGTCCACCTCGGCTCCACGCTGCATGGAGAGGTGGGATCCGGGCTGCCAGACCCTCATGCCGAGGCCTCCAGCCGCGCGGCCAGCTCGCGGTCGATCAGGCCGTGCTCGTAGATCTCCCGGTAGACCGGGCTCGACTCCGCGAGCTCTGCCTGTGTCCCGCGCGCCACCACGTGCCCGTGGTCGAGGACAACCACCTCGTCCGCGAGCGAGATCGTGGAGAGCCGGTGCGCGATGATCAGCGTTGTCCGGCCCTTCATCGCCTCGCGGAGGCCGAGCCGGATGCGCGCCTCCGTCGTGGCGTCTACCGCGGCCGTGGCGTCGTCGAGGATGAGGATGCGCGGGCTCATGGCGATCGCGCGCGCGATGGCGATGCGCTGGCGCTGCCCGCCCGAGAGCGTGATCCCGCGCTCGCCGATGACCGTGTCGTAGCCCTCGGGGAGGTCGACGATGAACTCGTGCGCCTGCGCGAGCCGCGCGGCCGACTCGATCTCCTCGTCGCTCGCGCCGGGTGCGCCGAACGCGACGTTCTCGCGCACCGTGGTCGAGAAGAGGAATGGATCCTGCGAGATGACGGCGATCTGCGAGCGCAGCGACGCGAGCGACACGTCGCGTACGTCGACGCCGTCGATCAGAACGCGGCCCTCGGTCGCGTCGTAGAACCGTGGCACGAGCGCGGTCAGCGTCGTCTTGCCCGAGCCGGTGTGGCCGATGACCGCCACGTTTTGATCCGGCTCGATCGCAAGCTCGACCCCGTGGAGCACGTGGCGCTCCGGGTCGTAGCCAAACGAGACACCCTCGAACTCGATCCGTCCAGGGCCGGGCGCGAGTGCCTCGGCCCCGGGCTTGTCCGCGATTTCCTCGGGCTCGTCGAGCACCTGGAAGATGCGCTCGCCGGACGCGGTCGCGCGCTGCGACTGGCCGATCCACATGCCGAGCATCCGCAGCGGCATGATCAGCATCGTCACGTAGAGGTTGAAGGCGAAGAACTGGCCGACGGTCAGGTTCCCGTGCGTGACCATCCAGCCGCCGACCAGGAGGATCGCGGCCTGCGCCAGGAGCGGGATGAAGCTGAGGAGCGGCACGTAGAGAGAGCGCTGCCGGTTCGCGAGCACCGTCTGCTCGAAGACCGCGTTGGAGCGCTGCTGGAACTTCGCCTGCTCCTGCTCCTCCTGGGCGAACGACTTCACGACGTGGACGCCGACAATGTTCTCCTCCGCGACCGTGGCGACGTCGGCCATCTTCTGCTGGACGTCGCGGAGCACCGGGTGGGAGACCTTCGAGTAGCGGTACGCGATCACGACGACGAACGGGGTGATCGCCAGCGCGACGAGCGCCAGCCGCCAGTCCGTCCAGAGCATGATCGCGGTGACGCCGACGATCGTGAGCACGTGCTGGAAGAAGAAGATGAGGCCGTAGCCGAGGAAGAAGCGCACCGCCTGCAGGTCGACCGTGGCCCTCGACATGAGTTGCCCGGTCTGGTTTCGGTCGTAGAAGCCGAACGAGAGGCGCAGGAGGTGCGCATACATCGTGTTTCGCATGTCGAACTCGACGCCGAGCGCCTGCCGGCCGGATATGAAGCGCCTGCCGACCATGAGCAGCGCCTTGACGAGGCCGATCACGGCGATGAGCGCGACGAGCTTCCAGAGCATCTGCTCGTCGCGGGGCCTGAGCGCGAGGTCGATCACGCTCTGGCTGATGCGAACGAGCGCTATCGCCGCTGCCTGCGAAAGCGCGGCGAGGACGATCGAGATGGCCAGCGACCAGCGGTAGGGGCGCAGGAACCCGAGCAAACGGGCAAACGTGTGCAGGTTCGGGTGCTTCTCTACGTCCACAGGTGACCCAACGCCGAGTGTATCGACGGCCTTCCCGGCCCCTTTTATCCTGCACGGGTGCCTTTACCGCTCGAATCCGTCCCCAATTTCTCGGAAGGGCGAGACCCCGAGGCGATTGCGGCTCTCGAGCGCTCGCTCTCTCAACCGGGGCGCTTGCTCGACGTCCACACCGACTGGGACCACCATCGCTCGGTCTTCACCATCGTCGGATCGGGGGACGACCTCGTCGAGACGCTCGTCGCCGGGATCTCAACCGCTGCCGAGCGAATCGACCTGCGGCGGCACGAGGGTGCGCACCCGCGGATCGGGGCGGCAGACGTCGTTCCGCTCGTGCCGCTCGTGCCCGAAGACGAGCGTGCGGCGCGCGAAACGGCTCTCGCCCTCGCCGAGCGGGTGGGGGACGACCTCGGTCTCCCTGTCTTCTTCTACGGACGCCTGACGGAGGACCGGCGCGAGCCGGCGTTCTTCCGTCGCGGCGGCCCGGAGGAGCTTCAACGCCGGATCGATTCGGAAGAGCTCGCACCCGACCGTGGGCCGGCGACCCTTCATCCGAGTGCAGGCGGAGTCCTCATCGGAGTCAGGCGGCCGCTGATCGCGTTCAACGTCAACCTGCGCGGCGCGACCGTGGAAACGGCGCGCGAGATCGCCGCGCTTGTCCGTGAGCGCGACGGTGGCTTCCCGGGTGTGCGCGCGCTCGGACTCGACCTGCCGAATGCCGGGCTCGTGCAGGTGAGCATGAACGTGACCGACTGGGAGGCGGCCGCCCTGCACACGATCGTGGCCGCGATCGCCGCCGAGGCCGAGACCCGCGGAGCCGAGGTCGCGGGCAGCGAGCTGGTTGGGCTGATGCCGGCGGGCGCCGCCCTCGAGGCCGCGGGCAACCTGCTCAGGATCGACGGCTTCGACGCGGGCCACGTTCTGGAGCTGCGCTTGCTCGACGACTAGCGCCGACCCGGGCTCAGGGCATCGGCCAGAACTGTCCCCAGGCCGTCCACCAGTCGTCGGCCTTCGAGACGAGGCGGCGCCCGTCCACGACCTCGACCCCGTGTCGATTGCGATACCGCTCGGAGATGTGCGACCCCATCAGGTCGATCCCGATCTCGCAGGGTTGTCCAGGGTCGTACGGCGCCACCGCAGTCAGGTCTCCAAGTGCCCGCTTGGCGCCCTCCTCGATCATCTCGCGGGCGCGTTGGGGCGCGATGTTCCGCGCACTGTTGCGCCCGAGCCCTTGCTTCACGGCAACCGTGGTGAGCCCCTCGCCGAGGAGCTCGCGGCTCTCGCGGCAGACGGCCTCGTCCCCGGTCACGAGCACCACCGGGCACCCGAACGTGCCGCACAGCGCAGCGTTGATCCCGGTCTCGCCGACCGGGGTGCCGTTGAATCGCAGCTCGAAGATGTCGGAGCCCGAGATCGTGTGGTTGAGGACGCCGTCGGCGACGCCCGCCCGAGCGTGCATCCCGACGAAGAGCGCCGCGTCGCATCCCTCCTCGAGGAAGCCCGTGTACTCCGTCCATTCGTTCTGGACGACCCATTCGCAGCGAGGGTCGAGGGCCTCGGGCAGCAGGGAGTTGAAATCCCAGCCCTTGCCCGCGCCGTGGCAGTCCATCACGACGACCTCCGTCGCGCCCGCCGCACAGGCGCCCCGGATCGCGGCGTTGATCTCCTCCGTGTACAGGCGCCGGGCCTCCTCGAAGAGCGACTCGCCGCCGTCGCCCTGCTGGGACCTGACGACTCCTGAGACTCCTTCGATGTCGCTGATCACGTGAACTCGCATTCGTCCTCCTTCCTGCGCACGGAACTCGGGTCCGGCGCGCTCTAGACTTGGCCGCGATGGCCGTTGCCACCGCAGTGCTTCTGAACGGGGACGATCTCACGATCGACGACGTCTGGTCGGTCGCTGTCGAGCGAATCCCCGCAGCCCTCTCGGACGACGGGCGTTCGAAAATGGCCGCCGCCCGTGAGCTCGTCGACCACGCCGCTTCGGAGGCCTCGGGCGAGCACACCTACGGCATCAACACCGGTTTCGGCCGCTTCGTCTCGAAGGCGATCCCGCCGGAGCTGTCCGAGGAGCTCCAGCTTCGCCTCCTGCGCAGCCACGCGTGCGGGGTGGGGGAGCCGTACCCGGACGAGGTCGTGCGCGCCGCGATGGTGCTCCGCGCGAACGCGCTCGCGAAGGGCTTCTCGGGCGCGCGCATCGAGACAGTCGAGCTCCTCCTCGAATGCCTGAACAAGGGAGTGCTGCCGGACGTGCCGAGTCGCGGCTCCGTCGGCGCTTCGGGAGATCTTGCGCCGCTCGCCCATCTCGCCCTTCCGCTCGTCGGCGAGGGGTCGGCACACTACAAGGGCGAGCTCCTTTCGGGGGCGGACGCGCTTGCTCGCGCCGGCCTCGAGCCGGTTCGCCTGCAGGCGAAGGAGGGGCTCTCGCTCGTCAACGGGACGCAGTTCATGGGTGCTGTCGGTGCCCTCGGGCTCGTCCGCGCCGGCCGGATCGCCAAGACCGCGGACATCGCCTGCGCCCTCTCCGTCGAGGCGCTGCAAGGCTCCCGGGTGAGCTTCATGCCGGAGATCCAGGCGCTCCGCCCACTCGCCGGCCAAGCGGCCGCCGCAGCCAACCTCCTCCGCCTCCTCGAGGGCTCGGCGATCATCGAGGCGCACCGCTGGTGCGACAAGGTGCAGGACGCCTACTCGCTTCGCTGCGCGCCGCAGGTGCATGGCGCGAGCCGCGACCTCCTCGCCTACGTCGAGCAGACGGTGTCGGTCGAGGTCAACGCGGCGACGGACAACCCTCTCGTCCTCGTGGACAGGGGAGAGCTCGTCTCGAACGGGAACTTCCACGGCCAGCCCGTCGCGCTCGCGCTCGACTCGATGGCTCTGGCGGTGGCCGAGCTGGCCTCCATTTCGGAGCGCCGCGTGGAGCGGCTCGTCAACCCGTCGCTCTCCGATGGGCTACCCGCGTTCCTCACGCACGACGGCGGACTCAACTCGGGGTTCATGATCCCGCAGTACGTGGCCGCCGCGCTCGTTAGCGAGAACAAGGTGCTCTGTCACCCCGCCTCTGTGGACTCCATTCCGACGAGCGCAGGCCAGGAGGATCACGTCTCGATGGGGAACGCCGCCGGGCTCAAATGTTGGGTCGTCCTGGGAAACGTGGAGCGCGCGCTTGCGATCGAGCTCCTCGCGGCGGCCCAGGGCGTCGAGTTCCTCGCGCCCCTGGAGCCCGGGACCGGCGCGCGTGTCGCACACGACTTCGTTCGCTCGCTTTCGTCGACGGTCATGGAGGACCGGACGCTCGCGCCGGACATCGAGCGCGTCGCGGAGGCAATCCGGGCCGGGGAGCTGGTTGCTGCGGTGGAGGCCGAAGTGGGTGAGCTCGCGTGAGCGTGCGCGAGGTCGACGCGGTCGTCGAGGAGCTCTGCGGCGATCTGAGCTCCATCCGTGCGCCGCGCGGTCAGGCGCTGAACGCCCGCTCGTGGCAGACGGAGGCGCCGCTTCGGATGCTCCTCAACAACCTCGACCGTGAGGTGGCGGAGAAGCCCGAGGAGCTGATCGTCTACGGCGGCTCGGGCAAGGCGGCACGCAATCACGACGCGCTGAAGGCACTGGTGCGTTCACTTCTTGCCCTGGGCGAGGATGAGACACTGCTCGTGCAGAGCGGGAAGCCCGTCGGTGTGTTCCGCACCCACGCGGGCGCCCCGCGCGTCCTGATCGCGAACTCGCTCCTCGTTCCACGCTGGGCGACCTGGGACGAGTTCCGCCGCCTCGAGGCTCTGGGCCTGACGATGTTCGGGCAGATGACCGCGGGGAGCTGGATCTACATCGGCACCCAGGGGATCCTGCAGGGCACGTACCAGACGTTCGCGGCCGCCGGCGAGAAGCACTTCGGCGCCCCGGACCTGAACGGGAAGACCATCCTCACCGCCGGCCTGGGCGGGATGGGAGGGGCCCAGCCTCTCGCCGCAACGATGGCGGGTGCGGCGATCCTGTGCATCGAGGTCGACCCTGCTCGGATCCAGCGCCGGATCGAGACACGCTACCTCGACGAAGCGGCCGAGTCGCTGGACGACGCGGTGGCACGAGTTCGCGACGCCGCCGCGCACCGTCGCGCCCTGTCGGTCGGACTGCTCGGCAACGCCGCCGAGATCGTTCCGGAGCTCGCTGCGCGCGGTGAGCACTTCGATTTCGTCACCGACCAGACCGCGGCGCATGACCCTCTGAACGGCTACGTCCCCGCCGGGCTCTCGGTGGAGGAGGCCGACCGGCTCCGCGCCGACGACCCCGAGGAATACCTCCGCCGGGCTTCCGAGTCGATTGCGCGTCACGTCGAAGGCATGCTCGAGTACGTCCGGGCGGGAAGCTATGTTTTCGACTATGGCAACAACCTCAGAGGGGAGGCGGAACAGGCCGGCGTAACGGAGGCTTTCTCATACCCGGGCTTTGTCCCGGCCTATATCCGGCCGCTCTTCTGCCGCGGCGTCGGGCCTTTCCGCTGGGCTGTGCTGTCGGGCGATCCGGAGGACATCGCAGCGATCGACGGGGCGCTGCGGGGTCTCTTCCCGGACGACCGCCTCCTTCAGCGGTGGCTCGATCTCGCTCCCGAGCGCGTGGCGTTCCAGGGCCTCCCGGCGCGGATCTGCTGGCTCGGCTACGGCGATCGCGCCAAGGCCGGCCTGGCGATCAACGACCTCGTCCGGAGCGGCCAGGTGAGCGCACCCGTGGTCATCGGCCGCGACCACCTGGACTCGGGCTCGGTGGCGTCCCCATACAGGGAGACCGAGGCCATGGCGGACGGCTCCGACGCGATCGCCGACTGGCCGATCCTGAACGCGCTCCTGAACACGGCCGCCGGGGCGACGTGGGTCAGCGTCCATCACGGTGGCGGCGTCGGGATCGGCAACGCCATCCATGCGGGCATGGTCGTGGTTGCCGACGGGACGGACGACGCAGCCGAGCGACTCGAGCGGGTCTTGACGACGGACCCGGGGACCGGCGTGCTCCGCCACCTCGACGCCGGCTACGACGAGGCGAAGGAGGCCGCGCGCGAGCACGGCCTCGAAGTCCCCGGCGCCTAGCCGTCGCGTGGCGAAGCTGCTGATCCGCGACCTCGCGCAGGCCGTCTCCCCGGCAGGGACGCGGGCGCCGCTCCGCGGGCGGGAGGCGATGCGGTCCGTCGACATCGTCGAAGACGCGTTCATCCTGTGCGAGAGCGGACGGATATCGGCGGTCGGGCGTATGCGCGACCTCGATCCGCTCGACGGCGACGTGGATGAGCTGGACGGGAGTGGCTGCGCCGCCATCCCGGGGCTGGTCGACTGCCACACCCACGCCGTCTTCGCCGGCTCGAGGGTGGAAGAGTTCGAGCTTCGTTCGGGCGGCGCCGCCTACGAGGAGTTGCATGCCGCCGGAGGCGGGATCCTGTCCACGGTCCGGGCCACACGTGCGGCCGGCGAGAAGGGTCTCGCCGGCGCCCTCGCACTGCACCGCTCGTGGATGCTGGCCTCGGGGACGACGACCTTCGAGGCGAAGTCCGGCTACGGCCTGGACCGCGACACGGAGCTCGCGATGCTGCGGGTCGTCCGCGAGGCGGGCGGCTCGCCGACGTGGCTTGGCGCGCATGCTGTCCCTCCGGAGTTCGCGGATGCCGACGCTTACCTCGACTTCGCACTCGCCGAGGTTCTTCCGGAGGCGGCAGAGGTCGCCGAGGCCGCCGACGTCTTCTTCGAACGAGGTGCATTCGACGCCGCTCAGGCCAGGCGCTACCTCGAGGCCTGCCGGGAGGCCGGCCTCCGGCTCCGCCTGCATGCCGACCAGTTCACCGAGGCCGGGGGCGTTCCGCTCGCCGTCGAGCTGGGGGCGGTGAGCGTCGATCATCTCGAGGCGACGGGCCCAGACGGGGTGCGAGCTCTTGCCCAGAGCGACGTCGCCGGGGTGCTTCTCCCCGTCGCCGCGCTCTTCCTCGACCGCCCGATGCCTCCCGGCAGGGTGCTGGTGGACGAGGGCGCCATCGTCGCCCTGGCGACCGACTTCAACCCGGGCAGCGCGTTCTGCGAGAGCCTGCCGCTCGTCGCGGCCCTCGCATGCACGCAGATGCAGATGACACCTGCAGAGGCCCTCACCGCGTGCACCATCAACGCGGCACACGTCCTCGGCCGAGCCGACCGGGTCGGTCGCCTCGCGCCGGGCTACGACGCCGACATTGTCGTGCTCGCGGCCTCCGACTGGCGCTACCTGGCCTACCACCTCGGAGGAAACCACATCGCCCGGGTCATCCGGGGCGGCACGTCCACGGCATAATCGGACAATGCCGAGCCGTAAGCAGCGCCGCCGCCGCGAGAAGCTTCAACGCCACGAGTACGAGTACGTGATCGAGACCGAGGACGGCGAGGAGATCACTGTCGAGAAGCCGGTCGTCGTTCCGAAGCCGGACGGGAAGAGCACCGCACGGCCGGCCGCTCGCCGGGGCGGGCGCGAGATCCCGAAGCCCTCGATGGCCCGGGTCGCCAAAAGGACGGCGATCTTCGGGCCGCTGATCCTGGTCGTCGTCTTCTGGACGGGCGGCGATTCCACGACCGCGTCGAAGGTCTTCACAGCAGTGACGCTGATCGCGTTCTTCATCCCGTTCAGCTATCTGGTCGACTCGATCATGTACCGGGTGTACTCGAAGCGGCAGCGCGGCGCGGACTCCGGGTAGTTGGACAGCGACGACTTCACCGCGATCGCCCACGAGGGCCTCGCGTTCATGAACCCCCTCGCGGAGGAGGACGTCGAGGAGATGATCGAAGCGCTCGAGCTCGAGCCAGGCGCGCACGTTCTCGACCTCGGGTGCGGGAAGGCGGAGATCCTCCTGCGAATCATCGAGCGATATCCCGACATACGTGCCACCGGGCTCGACAACTCGTCCGCCGTCCTCGCGGAGGCGCGCCGGCAGGCCGAGGCTCGCGTCCCCAATTCGAAGGTCGTGCTGCTCGAGGAGGACGTGCGCGAGTACGCGCCGGAGCCCGGTGCGTTCGACCTCGTGGTCAGTACCGGCGGCGTGGCCTTCAGGGGCGGGGTGGGAGGGACGCTCGCCGTTCTCTCCGGCTACGTCGCGAGCGGCGGCAAGCTCCTCTTCGGCGAGGGGTACTGGCGCGAGGAGCCGACCGCGGAGTACCTCGTCGCGCTCGGCGCTGCGCGGGAGGAGCTCAAGGACTACGAGGGGACGATCGAGGCAGCCGTGGAAGCCGGGCTCGACCTCAAGCGCGCGGTCACCAGTAGCGTCGACGACTGGGACGCCTACGAGGACGCCTGGGCGCGGAACGGCGAGCGCTATGCGGAGAAGCACGAGGAGGAAGAGGGGATCCCGGAGCTTCGTGAATGGATCGCGAACGGCCGCGCGCGCTACCGGGAGCTCGGCGGCCGCGAGATTCTCGGCTTCGGCCTCTTTCTGTTCGAGCGCTAGCTGCTGCCGCGGAAGTGCCCGGGTCCGGGCCATGGCGCCAACAGCAGTAGGACCTTTGCGCCGCCGTCGCTCCCGACCGAATGGCGCTCATCGGGCTCGAAGTGGGCGAGCGTGCCGGGAGGGGCCTCGATCTTGCCGTCGGCGCTCGCGATCTGCGCGGTGCCCTCGACGACGAAGAGCCATGCGTGCTCCTTGACCTGGTGGTCGCCGAGCTGCTGCCCTGGATCGAGGCCGATGAGGACCGCCCGCGCCTCGTCTTCGCTCTTCAGGACGACGGGCGAGCGAGTGCCGGTGGGTGTCGCGATCTCGGGGAGCCGCCAGCTCTCCATCGCGCGCCAGTGTAGCCGGGCCGCCCCGTTAAACTCAGCGGCCGATGCCTCTCGACGTCAAGCGCCTGGAGCTGAGCCCGTTTGGGATGAACTGCTACGTCGTCCGCCGCCCTGGCGCGGGCGAAGCCGTCGTCGTGGACCCCGGCTGGCCGGGCGAGACGGAGCGGCTCGAGGAGGGACTCGACGGCGCTCGTTGTGCCGCGATTCTCATCACGCACGCCGACATCGACCACATCGGCGGCGTGGCCGAGCTCCAGAGGGCCACCGGCGCGCCGGTGTACATGGCGGAGACGGACAGTGAGCGCGCGCAGCGGATCAACGAGCTTCATCCCGAGGCGGGCGTCACGTTCGAGGCGTTCACCCCCGACGTCCTTCTCCAGGGTGACGAGCGGCTCGAGCTCGCCGGCATCGAGTTCGAGACGCTGCGCGTGCCCGGGCACCTCCTGGGCCACCTCGCTTTCTACTCGGATGGGGCGCTCTTCTCGGGAGACGTCCTGTTCGCCGGCTCGGTGGGGCGGACCGACCGTCCGGACGGGGACTGGGAGACGCTGCTCGACTCGATCCGTCGGCTGCTCGAGCGCTTTCCGCCTGAGACCGTCGTCTATTCCGGCCACGGCCCTCCGACGACGCTCGGCGACGAGCTTGCGCGCAACCCCTTCCTCGCAGAGCTCCGAGCGTGAAGTTCGAAGCTCCGCGCGGCACCCACGACATCCTCCCCTCCGAGCAGCCGCGTTGGCGCCACGTGCTCGGGGAGTTCGAGCGTCTGTGCCATCTCTACGGCTATCGCCGCATCGACACACCCGTCTTCGAAGAGACCGAGCTCTTCGCGCGCACGTCGGGGCAGGGCTCCGACGTCGTGACGAAGGAGATGTACACATTCGAGGACCGCGGTGACCGGTCGCTGACGCTTCGCGCCGAGGCCACGGCGCCGATCGTGCGCGCCTACCTCGAGCACGGCCTGCACCGCGAGCCGCAGCCGCAGAAGCTCTACACGCACGAGACGATCTACCGCTACGGGCGTCCGCAGAAGGGGCGCTACCGTGAGCACTGGCAGTTCGACGTCGAGGCGATCGGCTCCGAAGACCCCGCGCTCGATGCGGAGGTGATCCAGCTCTACGACTCGCTGCTCGGGCGCCTCGGCGTGACCGAGTACCGCCTCGAGTTGAACTCCATCGGCGACGCCGAATGCCGGCCGGCCTATCTCGACCGGCTGCGCCCCTGGCTGGAGGAGCACGCCGGTGAGCTCGACGAGGCCACCCGCGAACAGGCATCGCGCAACCCTCTCCGCGCGCTCGACAACATCGCTGCGAAGCCACCCGAAGTTCGGGAGGTCCTACGGCGAGCGCCGACGATCGGAGACTCCCTGTGTGCCGCCTGCCAGGACCACTTCGCGGACGTGCGCCGCTATCTCGACGCCTACGGGGTGCCCTACGAAGTGGTGCCCACGCTGGTCCGTGGCCTCGACTACTACACGCGTACCACCTGGGAGTTCGTGGGGCCCGAGAGCGGCTCGCAGAGCACGCTGAGCGGGGGCGGCCGCTACGACGGCCTGGCGGAGGAGCTCGGTGGGGCGCACACGCCCGGCGTCGGGTTTGGCGCGGGAATCGAACGTCTTCTCCTGGCCCTCGAGGATGCCGGAGTCGAGCCGCCGCCCGAGGAGGGCATCGACGTCTTCTTCATCTGCGAGGAAGGCGCGGACCGAACTGCGGTCCTCGCGAAGGTCGCCGCGCTGCGCGCGGCAGGCATGCGCGCGGAAGCCGACTTCGCCGGCCGCTCGGTCAAGGGCCAGCGAACGCAGGCGAGCCGCCTCGGCGCGGAGCGCGTCGTCGTCGTCGGGGCCGACACCGATCTCTCCGAGGTGACCGCGTGACCTGGCGCGACCGCATGTGCGGCGAGGTGCGGCCCGAGCACGTCGGGCAGCGGCTCACGCTTGCCGGCTGGGCGGATTCACGGCGCGACCACGGCGGGCTCGTCTTCGTCGATCTCCGCGACCGGACCGGCATCTGCCAGCTCGTGCTCAATCCCGAGCGTGCGCCCGAAGCCGCGAAGAGCGGCCACGCGATCCGGAACGAGTTCGTCCTTCGCGCGGAGGGAGAAGTCGTCCGCCGCGCGCCCGAGGCGGTCAACCCGAACATCCCGACCGGCGAGGTCGAGCTCCAGGTCGACACGCTGGAGATCGTCTCGACCTCGACACCGCTGCCCTTCCAGCTCGACGAGGAGAACGTCGACGAGACGCTTCGTCTCCGCCACCGCTGGCTCGACCTGCGCCGCCCTAAGATGCAGCGCAACATCGGACTCCGCAGCACGATGGTCTCTGCGATCAGGCGGACGATGGAGAGCGGCGGTTTCCTCGAGATCGAGACGCCGATCCTCTTCAAGCCCACACCCGAGGGCGCGCGCGACTTCATCGTCCCGAGCCGTCTGCAGCCCGGCAGGTTCTTTGCGCTCCCGCAGTCGCCCCAGATCCTCAAGCAGCTTCTCGTGATCGGGGGCTTCGACCGCTACTTCCAGATCGCGCGCTGCTTCCGGGACGAGGACCTGCGCGCCGACCGGGTGCAGGAGATCACACAGCTCGACGTCGAGATGGCCTTCCCTGATCAGCAGTTCCTCTTCGCGCTCATGGAGCAGATGATCCAGACCGCCTGGCGGGACTGCCTCGGCGTCGAGCTCGAGGTGCCGTTCCCGCGGCTCACGTGGGCGGATGCGGACGCACGGTACGGGTCGGACAAGCCCGATCTTCGCTTCGAGCTCGAGCTCGAGGACGCGACCGAGCTCACGCGCGATTCGCAGTTCGGCGTCTTCGCCGGCGCGCTGTCCGTGCGCTTCATCCGCGTCCCGCAGGCGTTCTCGCGCGGCGAGCTCGAGCGCCTCGAGGAGGTGGCGAAGGAGTGGGGTGCGAAGGGGCTCGCGTACCTCGTGTGGGACGAGGAGGGTGAGGTGCGCTCGCCGATCGCGAAGTTCCTCTCCGAGGAGGAGCTCGCCCACTTCCGCTGCGACCCGGGCTACACCGTCCTCTTCGCCGCCGACGAGCCGGCCATGGTCTCGCGCGTCCTCGGTGCGGTACGGCTCCACCTCGGCCGCGAGCTGGGGCTGATCGACGAGGACGCCTGGAAGTGGGTGTGGATCACCGACTTCCCGATGTTCGAGTGGTCAGAGGACGACGAGCGCTGGGCCGCCGTCCACCATCCCTTCACGCGGCCGGCACCCGGCTTCGAGGAGACCTTCGACCAGGATCCCGCGCACGCGGTGGCTCACGCCTACGACCTCGTCGGCAACGGGCAGGAGCTGGGAGGGGGCTCCTTCAGGATCCACGAAGCCGACATCCAGGCGCGCGTGTTCTCGCTCCTCAAGCTCTCGACGGAGAAACAGCGGACGAAGTTCGGCTTCCTCCTAGACGCGCTGGCCATGGGCGCGCCGCCGCACGGCGGGATCGCATTCGGGATCGACCGGATGATGATGGTGCTCTCGAAGGAGCCGAACCTCCGCGACGTGATCGCGTTTCCGAAGAACCAGGCGGGGGTCGACCCGATGAGCGGCGCGCCCTCGGAGGTGGAGGAGGAACAGCTGCGCGAGCTCGGAATTCAGCTTCGGCCAGGAGTCGGTCAAGAAAGCGGTCCGGCCGGCCGATGAGCTAGTCATACTTTCTGGCGAAACCCGTGTGCAAACGGGGAGATGGAGGCGTACAGCAGATGTCGAGTCAAGATCCAAGTCGCGCGGGAGGGCATGCCCTCACACCCCTGCCGAGGTTGGAGGACATCCCGCGCTCGGGCGAGGGCTTCGACCGCGAAAAGGTCGGTGAGGCCTTCGATGCGTTCCGCAGGCATGTAACCGCGCTCCAGGCGCAGCTGCGAGTCCTGCAGGCCGCGCCGCGCAGCGCGATCACCGAGCCGTCGGGGCATGCCGTCCGCATGGACGCCCTGCACCTCATTCGCTCGGCGGCCGAGTTCGCGGACACGCTCGAGCGCGACGCGCAGGAAGCGGCCGCCAAGCAGGTCGGCAAGGCCGAGCAGCAGATCCGCGAGTCGCAGATGGACCTGCAGCAGCGCGAGGCCGAGATCGCACGCATTCGCCAGGAGACCGAGCGCCAGCGCGGCGAGATCCTCAATGCCGCGCGAAACGAGGCGCGCGAGATCCTGACGAAGGCGAACCGCGACTCGAGCTCTGAGCTCCACGACGCCGAGACGCGCGGCAACCGGCTCCTCGAGCAGTCTCGCCACCAGGCGACCGAGCTGACGAACTCCGCCCGCGCCGAGGTCGAGCAGACTCTCGAGTGGGCCCGAGCGCAGGCCGAGGTCATCGTCCAGCGGGCGCGTATGGGCGCCGAGCAGCTTCTGTCCGCAGCCGGTCACGGCGAGGCGGCCATCCAGGAAGCGGTCGACGCCATCGTCCGCGCAGCGCAGTCGTCGGTACCGAAGCCGAGTGGGGTCACCGCGAGCCCATCGGTCGAGATCCCAGAGCCGAGTGAGCCCGAAGAGGCGGCTGAGGAGGAGCCCGAGTCGCCCGGAGGTCCGGGAAGCCCCTCTGCTGCGGCCGAAGCCGCGGACGACGAGCGGCCGGACGACACACCGCCGAGCACGTAGGCTCTTCGGCACCGAAGCGTGCCGCCAATCGTCTCGACTCTGCGCCTCGTCGCGCTCATGATCTTCATTGCGCTCGTCGCGGTGGCGGTCTGGCTTGCCGACCTTCGGCTCGCAATCGCATTGCTCCTCGTGGCGCTCGCCTGGTTGATCGCCGCAACGATCGAGTACCTGGCGTGGCGTTCGGCCCGCGGCCCGGTTGTCGTCGTCGAGGGCGGCGCGTCCGCATCGGTCCCGCCCCCCGTGCTTCCCGCGGAGGGCGAACCCGAGCCTTCGCCGGTCGAGCAGACGGTCGTCCAGCCGGCGCCGCCCGTGGACCTCGAGCCAGAGGCCGAACCTGAACCCGAACCAGAGCCCGAGCCCGAGCCAGCGGCGGCACCCGAGCCCGAGCCAGAGCCGGAACCTGAACCCGAACCAGAGCCGGAACCTGCGCCCGAGCCGCCGCCGATCGTCGCCGACGCGCCTTCCGCTACCGCACCTGCTCCGGACCCGGAGGCTGAGGCCGCGGTGGCCGCGCTCGCGGCTCAGCAGTCGCGCTGGGGACGGCGCCGGCGTCTGCGCGCGGTTCCCACGCCGCCTCCGGAAGCACCGACTCCTCCCCCACCCGTTCCTCCACCTGGTGAGACGCAGGTCGTGCAGTTGCCGCAGCGGAGCTACATGCCGCGCCAATGGAACATCTGGGATCTCGAGCGCCTCGCGCGAGCCGAGGCACCCGGGCATCCGGAGCGGCGCGACGAATGGGCATTCCTATTCGTACACCTCCGCCAGTTCGCGAACGCCGACGGCGTGCTTCCGACCGAGTTCGACTCCCTCGTGCGCGAGTCGTTCGGCGGGCTGCTCGAGCACCAGCCGAGTCGATGAGATCGGCCGCCCTCCAGCGCCAGGCCGCGCTGGCGGGGGCGGCGCTTCTGGCGGTGCTCCTCGTCGTCGTCCTCGATCGCTCGAGCGGCGAGGAGACCTCGGCCGCGACCCCACCACCGCCCGTCTCCCAAGCCGAGTGGGAGAACGCGACGGTCGGCGTCTTCGGCCGCTCGCGCCTCCGCGAAACGACCGCGTGCGGAACGCTGCTGACGCAGGGGGTCCTGGGCATCGCCCATCCCGTGCTTCCCTGCGGGGTCGACCTCGTCGTCTTCTACCGCGGGCGCGAGGTCCGCACCGAGGTGATCGAACAAGGCATGGTCGGGCCCGAGAGTCAGTTCGACCTGAGTCCCGCGCTCGCGGACGAGCTCGGGATCGAGAAGCCGACGACGATCCGCTGGCGCTTCGCCGACTAGCCCTACGGGCTGCCGAGCCGGCCGATCGGCCAGTAGGTGAGGAACACCCGGCCGATGAGGTTCTCGCGCGAGACGGTGCCCCACTCGCGCGAGTCGCAGGAACGGCTGCGGTTGTCGCCCATCATGAAGTAGTGGCCCTGGGCAATCCGGGGCCACCGTTGAGTCCGGTGGTCGCGATGGGCGACGTAGGGCTCGTCGAGCCGCCGCCCGTCGACGTAGACGATCCCGTTTCGCTCCGAGACGGCCTCCCCCGGCAAGCCGACGATTCGCTTCACGAACGTGCCGCCCTCGGCGCACGCCTGGATGGTTCTCGCAGGGCGTCGAAGACGACGATCTCGCCGCGCTTCGGATCGCGGAAGCGATAGATGAAGCGGTTGGCGACGACGCGATCAGAATGAGCCGCGAGGCAGCCGTCCGCGGGGCGCGCGCAGTGGAGCGTCGGCTCCATCGACGCGGACGGGACCCGGTACGGGTTGGCGACCTCCACTTTCACCGCGAGGACGGCCACCACCGCGACGACGATCGAGAGCGTCCAGTCGAGGATGCTCCTCGACGGCTCCGGGACGCGATAGGTCAGGCGATCGAGGGGATTTCGCACTCTGGCCCACAGTAGCGGCGAGCACCGCCGGGCGGTTAGGGCACCATTCCCGCATGGCCATGACACGCGAGCTCATCGGAAATGCCGCCCGGGACGGAGATCTCGCCTGGGTTCGGCTGACCGTGTTCGGGCAGCGGATCGACCGCGCGGCCGGAGAAGGGCCGGGTCTGGCGGGGCTTCTCCGCGAGGTCGAGGGACGCACGCTGCTCGACGCGGCGTCCGTTCCCGGCGAGCGCCTCGCCACGGACGCGCTTCACGACGCGCTCGGGCCCGCGGTCTCCGCGGCTCCAAGCGATGAGCGCGTCGCCGTGGCGATGAGCGGCGGCGTCGACAGCGCCGTCGCGCTTCTCCGCGTGCGCGATGCCGGCCACGAGCCGGTCGGGGTGACGCTTCGTCTCTGGACCGATCCGGCCGGCAAGGGCTCCGAGCGCGTGTGCTGCTCGCCTGCCTCGGTGGTCGCGGCGCGTGAGGCGTGCCAGGCCCTCGGCTTCGCGCACGTCACCCTCGATCTCCGCGAGTCCTTCCGCACGGCTGTGGTCGACCCCTTCGTCCGCGGCTACGCGCGCGGCGAGACGCCGAACCCGTGCGTTCGCTGCAACGGAAGCTTCCGCTTCGGCGCGCTGCTCGCTTTCGCGAAGCGGATCGGCGCCTCCCGGCTCGCCACCGGCCACTACGCCCGCATCGCCGAGCACCGCGGCCGGCTCCTCCTCGCCCGGGGAGCGGATCCCGAGAAGGACCAGTCCTACATGCTCGCCCGGCTCGATCCGCGCTTCCTGCCCCGCGTCTGGTTCCCCCTCGGAGAGCAGGGCAAGCACGAGACACGTGCGGAGGCGCGCGCGGCCGGGCTCGCCGCCGCGACGCGGCCCGAGAGCCAGGAGGCCTGCTTCCTCGCCGGCGACGACTACCGCGACTTCCTTTCCCGCCAAGGGCTCGAGAGCCGGGAGGGGCAGGTGCTCGACGCCGAGGGGCGGGAGCTCGGGCGCCACGACGGCTACTGGCGCTTCACGCCCGGCCAGCGGCGCGGCCTCGGCGTTGCCACCGGTGGGCCCGTCTACGCCCTGAAAACGGATCCGGGCACGAACGCCGTCTTCGTCGGCTCGCGCGAGTCGCTCGCCCGGCGCGAGGTGAGCTCCGGGACGGGAAGGCTCTTCGTCCCCGCCGAGCGGGTCGAGGCCAAGCTCCGGTACCGCTCTCCGGCCAGCAACGCGACCGTCTCGCCGCTCGCGCGCGGCTTTCGGCTCAGGCTCGACGAGCCCGCCTACGGCGTGGCGATCGGGCAGGCGGCGGTGCTCTACGAGGAGGACGCGGTCGTCGGCGCCGGCCTGATTTCGGCGTCGCGTTGAACTAGGATCGTCTCCTTGCCTCTCGCCGACCTGAGCACCCTCGACATCGTCTGGATCGCGCTCAGCGTGTTCCTCGTCGTCGTGGGCCTCGGGCTCGGGCTCGTCCTTTTCAATCTGAGCGGAACCGTTCGGCGCCTTACTTCGTTCACCCAAGGACTGGAAAAGGAAGTCCTCCCTGTGATCAACAAGGCCGGAGGAACCGTCGACCGCGTGAATGCTCAGTTGGACAAGGTAGATCTCGTCACCGACAGTGCCGTCGACGCCGCGGATCACGTCGACACGGCCGTGCGGGCGGTTTCGCTCGCAATCACACGGCCGGTGCAGAAGCTTTCGGGCCTCTTCGAGGGCGTCGCCCACGGCGTCGCCGCCTTCCGGGTCTCGCACGACCCGCGACAGGCGAAGGACGCCGCCCGCAAGGCCGCTGCACGGCGCGAACAGGAGATCGCGGACGAGCTCGAGCACGGCGCTGAGGGACCGTGACGCAGGCGATCGAGCTCCGCATCCCGAACGAACGCCCCTTCCACGGGGTCGCGCGCCTCGTCGTCGGTGGCCTCGCCGCGCGGCACAACCTTTCCTACGAGGCGCTGGAAGACCTGCAGCTGGCACTCGTCACCATCCTCGAAAGCGACGGGTACGCCGCGGCTGGCGAGATCCGTGTCGAGGTCGATGTGACCCACGAGGCGATCACGATGGCCATCGGGCCGCTGAACGGCGACACCGTCCGCGCCGACCTGCAGCAGTCGTCCGAGGGCGACTTCGGGCTCGGCCGCCTTCTCGGTACGCTCGTCGAAGACGCGACGGTCGACGCGCGCGAGGACGGCGACTGGCTTCGGCTTTCGAAGCGCGTCCGTGGGATCAAGCCGGCGGGGACAAATGCCTGAGGAAAAAAGAGACAAAGAGCTGCTGCGCAGGTACCACGAGGGCGGGGACACCCAGGCTCGCGAGCAGCTGATCGAGCAATACCTCCCGCTCGTCCGCTCCCTGGCCCGCCGCTACTCCTACCGCGGCGAACAGCTCGAGGATCTGGTCCAGGTCGGCTGCATCGGCCTCATCAAGGCGATCGACCGCTTCGACACGGATCGCGGCGTCGAGCTGACGACCTACGCGACGCCGAACATCATCGGCGAGATCAAGCGGCACTTCCGCGACAAGGGCTGGGCGATTCGCGTGCCGCGCGGCCTGCAGGAGCTGAACGTTCGGCTCTCGCATCTCCTCGAGGAGCTGACCGTGCAGCTCGAGCGCTCGCCCACGATCCCAGAGCTGGCAAAGGCCGCCGGTGTCGAGGAGGAAGACGTGCTCGAGGCGCTGGAGAGCGGACAGGCCTACGCGACGCTCTCCCTGTCGGCGCCGAGCGGGGGAGACGACGACTCCGACCTCGATCCGCTGGAATCCCTGGGCACCATCGAGCACGAGTACGAGGTGAGCGAGGACCGCACCGTCCTCGCACCCGGCCTCGCCGCGCTCGACGAGCGCGAGCGGCGGATCCTCCACCTGCGTTTCTTCGAAGGCCTGACCCAGTCCCAGATCGCCCAGCAGGTGGGGATCTCGCAGATGCACGTTTCGCGCCTCATCCGGCGCTCGCTCGAAAAGATGCGCGAGGAGATCGTGACCGAGGAAGAGCCTCGGCGCGCCTCCGAGAGCCGCCGCTAGCGGCGCGTAGAATCGAGCGCAATGCGCACCTCCGCGGAGCTTCGGGAGGGCTTCCTCTCCTTCTTCGAGTCCAAGGATCACAAACGGCTGCCCTCTTGGCCACTCGTTCCGCGGCCCGAAGACACCTCGACGTTGCTCACCTCCGCGGGTATGCAGCCGCAGATGCCCTACTTCCTGGGCCGCGAGGAGCCGCCCGCGCGCCTCACGACCACGGCCCAGAAGTGCTTCCGCACACCCGACATCGACGAAGTCGGGCTCGACGGCCATCACCTCACGTTCTTCGAGATGCTGGGCAATTTCTCGTTCGGCCGGTACTTCAAGCAGGGCGCGATCGAGCTCGCGACCGAGTTCATCCAGGACCACTTGAAGCTCGAGTGGGAGCGCGTCTGGGCGACCGTGCACGCCGGCGACCCGCAGCTCGGACTCGGCGAGGACGAGGTCGCGGTCGGGCACTGGCTCGAAGTCGGCATCCCGCGCGAGCGGATCGTCGCCCTCCCGAGCAGCGAGAACTTCTGGTCGGTCGGCGGGCCGGGGCCGTGCGGGCCCGACTCCGAGATCTACTTCGACTGGGGCGAGGAGTACGGCTGCGGCGAACCCGGCTGCGCGCCCGCGTGCCCTCGCTGCGACCGCTTCCTCGAGTTCTGGAACCTCGTCTTCATGGAGTACGAGCTCAAGCCCGACGGAACGCTGACGCCGCTTCCCCAGCAGAACGTCGACACGGGCATGGGGCTCGAGCGGCTGTCGGCGATCGTGCAGCGGGTGCCGTCCCGCTCGGTCTACGAGACCGACGGCTACCAGGCGATCATGGCCTGGATCGAAGAGGAGAGCGGCGTCGCCTGGGACACGAGCGAAGTTGCGACGAAAGCGCACCGCGTGCTCGCCGACCACGGGCGGGGGATGACCTGCCTCGTCGGAGACGGGGTCGTGCCTTCCAACGAGGGCCGCGGCTATGTCCTTCGCCGCATCATCCGCCGCGCCGTGCAGCAGGCGCGGAAGATCGAGCTCGACGACCTGTGGCGCCTCTCCGATGTCGTCGTCGAGCAGATGGGCAAGTGGTATCCGGAGCTCGAGGCTAATCGAGACACCATCCGCAACGCACTCCGCGCAGAGGAGGAGCGGTTCTCGGAGACGCTTGCGCGCGGGATGAAGCTCTTCGAGGAGGTCGCGGCCAAGGGAGATATCTCGGCCGAGGACGCCTTCACGCTCACTGCGACCTACGGCTTCCCGATCGAGCTGACCGAGGAGCTTGCGCGTGAGCGTGGGCTGGGAGTGGACGAGGACGGGTTCAAGCAGCTCATGGAGGAACACCGCGAGATCTCGCGGGCGGGCGGGGAGAAGAGCGAGCTGCAGCGGGCAGGGGATTTCGCGCGCGAGGCCGGCTTCGAGACAGAGTTCGTGGGCTGGGAAAAGACCGAGGCGCTCACGCAGATCGGTGCCCTCGAGGATCTCGGCGACGGCACCTTCCTCGCCAAGCTGCGGGAGTCGCCGTTCTATCCCGTCGGCGGCGGACAGGTGAGCGATGCGGGCTGGATCGAGGCGGACGGAAAGCGCGGCGAGCTCGCGGCCGCGTTTCGCTTCGGCGAGGACCAGGCGCTCCTCTTCCGGGGCGAGGGGTTCTCCGCGGGCGAACGGGTCAAGGCCTGTGTCCCGTGGAAGGTGCGCTTCCCGACGATGGCCAACCACACCGCGACGCATCTTCTCCATCAGGCGCTCCAGGAGGTCCTCGGCGACCACGTGCGCCAGGCCGGCTCGGCCGTGAGGCCGGACAAGCTGCGCTTCGACTTCACCCACCCGCAGGCGATGAGCGAGCAGGAGCGCGCGCGAGTCGAAGAGATCGTCAACGAGCGCGTCTTCGAGAACCTCCCGGTGCACACGTTCCTGACGCCGATCGAGGAGGCGCGGAAACTCGGAGCGATGATGCTCTTCGGCGAGAAGTACGGCGAGGTCGTCCGCGTGGTCGAGGTCCCCGGCTTCTCGCGGGAGCTCTGCGGCGGCACGCATGTGCGCTCGACCGCCGAGATCGGGCCGTTCGCGATCGTCTCCGAGGGTTCCATCGGGTCGGGCGTGCGGCGCATCGAAGCGGTGACCTCCGGCGAGGCCTTCGCGTACCTCCACGCCCAGGCGGAGGAGGCGAGCGCGCTGCGGTCCGAGCTCGGGCAGGCGCGCAAGGAGGCGAAGAAGAAGCCAGAGGGGAGTGCGGGCCCCGAGGTCCTCGCGGAGCGGCGGAACCAGGCAGGCGGGGTGG
The DNA here is from genome assembly GCA_035296905.1 of Gaiellaceae bacterium. Taxonomy (GTDB): domain Bacteria; phylum Actinomycetota; class Thermoleophilia; order Gaiellales; family Gaiellaceae; genus DATEOR01. Next base: position 5,925 of record DATHAA010000003.1, on the reverse strand, counting down.
CGGTGATCGTCATGGAGCTCGGCGAGTCGACTCCGGACGATATGCTCGAGCTCTCCGACCGGTTGAAGCAGCAGCACGCGCCGGCGGCGGTCGTGCTCGGCGCCCGCGAAGACGGGCGCGTGCACCTCGTCATCAACCTCGACCGCTCGCTCGAGGAGCGTGGATTGGACGCCGTGGCGCTGATCCGGGAGGCCGCCGCGCTCATGGGCGGCGGGGGAGGGGGCAGGCCGACGATGGCTCGCGCGGGCGGCCGCGACCCCGAAAAGCTTGCAGACGCGCTTGCCCAGGCGGAGAAGGCGCTCATCGACGCGCTCTCCAACTAGAATCGCCCGCCTGTGAAGGTGCTCGCCCTCGACTACGGCTCCGCGCGGACCGGTGTCGCCGTATCGGATCCGACCGGGACTCTGGCGAGGCCGCTCGAAGTCGTCGAGAACGCGTCGGCCCCCGCCGGATTGAAACATCTCGCCGAGCTCGTCGAGCGCGAAGAGGTCGAGCAGATCGTCGTCGGCCTGCCAGTGACTCTCCGTGGCGAACGCGGAGCCCAGGCTGAGGAGGCGGAGGCGTTCGTGTCGGCTCTCAGGGCGGTGACCGGGGTGCCGATCGAGAGCTTCGACGAGCGGTTCACGACCAAGCTGGCCGAGGCGCAGCCCTCCGAGGCCCCGCCGGATGCCGTCGCCGCAGCTCATCTGCTTTCGACCTACCTGGGATGGAAGAGCACCCTCCCGAGATAAGACGCCACCGGCCGGCGTCTTCTGCGACGCGTGCGCTTGCGGCTCTCGGCGGGCTGATCCTCGGGCTCGGCGTCATCGCCGCGATCGCGTTTGCCGTCATCGGCCGTGACAGCGGGGCGAGCTCGGACCCGGCCACGGAGGACACGACGACCGGCCCGCCGCCGAAGCCGGTCCTGCGGATCGTCTTCCCCGAGGGCTTCACCCGCGTCGAGATGGCCGACCGCATCACCGCGGTGAACAAGATCGCCGAGGAGAAGCGACACATCACGCCCAAGCTCTCCGAGCGTGAGTACCTGCGCCTGACGAAGACGACCGATCCGCCGGCCGGCTTCCCGAGGAAGGTGCCGAATCTCGAGGGCTTCCTCTTTCCCGCGACCTACGACTTCACCGAGGACACGACGACGAAGGAGCTCGTCGGCGAACAGCTCGAGGCATTCGACCACAACTGGAGCCAGATCGACCTGAAGTACGCGGAGTCGAAGAGCCTGACGCCGTACGACGTCCTCACCATCGCGTCGATGATCGAGAAAGAGGTTCAGGTCCCGAAGGAGCGGGCTCTCGTGGCTGCGGTGATCTACAACCGGCTCCACCTGGGCATGGCGCTGCAGATCGACGCGACACTCCGCTATGGCCTCGACATTCCTCCGACCCAGGCCATCCTGCAGAGCCAGCTGGAATCCGACAGCCCGTACAACACACGCAGGTTCCCGGGCCTGACACCGACGCCGATCGCGAACCCGGGGCTCGCCGCCATGCAGGCGGCCGCACATCCGGCCAAGGTCGACTACCTCTACTACGTGCGCAAGGCGGACTGCAAGAGCCACTTCTTCACGCCCAGTCTCGACGAGTTCAACAACTACCCGCGCGGCGGGCTCAACTGCGGTTGACGATCGGCGGTGCCACACGGCTCGTGGGTCTGATCGGCAACCCGGTCGAGCACTCGCTGTCCCCGCTCATGCACAACGCCGCTTTCGCCGCGGTCGCGCTCGACTGGACCTATGTGCCGCTGCCCGTGAAGCGGGAGCGGCTCGAGGAGGCAATCGCCGGCCTGGAGGCACTCGGCTTCGCGGGAGCGAACGTGACCATCCCTCACAAGACCGCCGTCGTCGGCTACTGCGACGAGCTCGATGACGTGGCCGCCCGGGCCGGATCCGTGAACACGCTCGTCGTCCGTGACGGACGGGTGCTCGGCTCGAGCACCGACGGCCCGGCTGTCGTGGGCCTGGTCGAGGCGCAGGGCGCCCGCGTGCTCGTCCTCGGCGCGGGGGGTGGAGCGCAGGCGGCGGCCACATCTCTCGGAGATGCCGGAGCGGAATCCATCACGGTCGCGGCGCGGGACGCCGAGCGGGCACACGCGCTTGCCGTTCGCCTACGCACGCTCTTTCCCGATAGGCAGATCTCGGCCGAGGGAGACTGGCCCCCTCTGGGTCGAGAGGCGACTCTCATCGTCAACGCGACGCCGATCCGGGACGAGGCGCTGATCGAGCTCTCGCCCGAGCAGCAGGTCGTCGACCTTGCGTACCGGCAGGACGGATCGGACAGCGCCCTCGTCGCCGCCGCGCGGCAAGCAGGCTGCGAGCGCATCGTCGACGGCCTCGAGGTCCTACTCGCTCAGGGGGCGGCATCGTTCGAGCGCTGGACCGGCATCGAGGCACCGGTCCCGGTGATGCGCGCGGCACTCTCGCGCTGAAACGGTCATCTTCCGTCTCCCCTTACTTCGGGGGTGGCGGGACGAGGCACGAAACCCTCGTCTCGTTCCCCGACGTGTCGGTCACTACGAGGACCGCATCGCCCTTCAGCTTCAGCTTGGAGACGATCAGCCTGAGCCATAGGCTTGCGGCGTGGCGCTCACGCTGACGACAGCCGGCGAGTCTCACGGCCCCGCGCTCGTGGGCATCGTCACCGGCTTGCCCGCCGGCCTCGGGCTCGACCGCACGGCGATCGAGGCAGATCTGCACCGGCGCCAGCAGGGCTACGGGCGTAGCCCCAGGCAGCAGATCGAGACGGACACGATCGAGGTCCTCGCCGGGCTCCGCCACGGCCGCACCCTGGGGACGCCGCTCGCATTCCTCGTCGCGAACCGCGATCACGCGAACTGGGAATGGGGAATGAGCCCGTGGCCACCAGAAGGCGATCCGGCCGGGAAGGGCAAGGAGCCCGTGACGCTTCCGCGCCCGGGCCACGCCGACCTCGCCGGCGTCATGAAGTACGAGCTGTCCGATGCGCGCAACGCCCTCGAGCGCGCGAGCGCGCGGCACACAGCGGCGATCGTCGCGGGCGGTGCTGTGGCAAAGGCGCTCGTCCGTGAAATCGGCATCGAGGTCTCAGGGAGCGTGGCCGGGGACGACCTCGAGGAGCGCGTCGACGCGGCGCGTGCCGACCGCGACACCGTCGGTGGGATCGTCGAAGTGCGGGCGAAGGGCGTTCCTCCGGGCCTCGGGTCCTACGGGACCAAGGAAGAGCGCCTGGACGCGCGGCTCGCCTGGACGCTCATGGGCACCCAGGCGGTCAAGGGTGTCGAGATCGGCGAAGGCTTCGCCCTGGCGGGCCTGCGGGGCTCGGACGCCCACGACGAGATCCTGCGCGACGACAGCGGCTACCGGCGCGAGACGAACCGCGCCGGCGGGGTGGAGGCGGGTGTCTCGAACGGCGAGGAGATCGTCGTCCGCGCGGCGATGAAGCCATTGCCCACCCTGATGCGGCCGCTCCGCTCCGCGGACATCGAGACCGGGGAGCCCGCCGAGGCGCTCGTCGAGCGCTCCGACGTCGCCGCGGTGGAGGCCCTCGCGGTCGTCGCCGAGGCCTGCGTCGCGTTCGAGCTCGCGCGGGCGGCAAGGGAGAAGTTCGGCGGCGACTCGGTAGGGGACTTCGTCGCCGCGTGGCGGGCGTACGTGGAGCGGATCCCCTGGTCCCCGAGGTAGGAGCCCTCGGGAAGCACCTCGCGCTCATCGGCTTCATGGGGGCGGGGAAGTCGACGATCGGGCGCGAGGTCGCGGAGCGTACCGCTCGTCCGTTCGTGGACACGGACGCCGAGATCGAGCGGCTGCATGGGCCCATTCCGGAGCTCTTCGAGCGCGGCGAGCCCGAGTTCCGGCGGTTCGAGGAGCAAGTCGTCGCCGAGGCCCTCGCCGACCCGCCCTCCGTGATCGCCCTCGGCGGCGGCGCCGTCCTTCCCGAGAAGACGCGCGAGCGGCTCCGCGCTCACGCCTTCACCGTGCACGTGGAGGTCGACCCGGACACCGCCTGGGAGCGTGTGAAGGGCTCGAACCGGCCCCTCGCCCGGAGCGAAGAGGACTTTCGCAGCTTGTTCGACTCGCGCAGGCCGGTGTACGACGAGGCAATGGATGCGCCGGCGGACGACGCGCAAGGCGTCCTGCTTGCCGCGCTCCGCATCTTCGTCGGGCAGGCGATTCTGCCACCGGAGGCGGTCGTCGTCGTCGACGAACGGGTCCTGGCGCTGCATCCGCTTGAAGGCCGCGATCGGGTCATCACGGTGCCCCCAGGGGAGGACGCGAAGTCGTTGGCCATCGTCGAGAGGATCTGGCGAGAGCTCGAGATCGAACGCGATGGGATGGTCATCGCGTGCGGCGGCGGCTCGACGACAGATGTCGCCGGCTTCGCGTCAGCAACATACAAGCGCGGCCTGAGATGGACGGCGATTCCGACGACGCTCACCGGCATGGTCGACGCCGCGATCGGCGGCAAGACCGGGATCAACACCCGAGAAGGCAAGAATCTCGCGGGCGTCTTCCACTTTCCACAGGTGGTGCTCATCGACACGGCGTTTCTGGCAACGCTTCCCGAGGCGGAGCGGCGCGCGGGGATGGCCGAGGTGGTCAAGACAGGCCTCCTCGCCGGACAGGACTTCTGGAAGCTCGAGGAGGACGAAATGATCAGTGCCTGCGCCGCGTTCAAGGCCGGGGTCGTTCTCTCAGATCCCTTCGAGGTCGAGGGCCGGCGCACGATCCTGAACCTCGGCCACACGTTCGCGCACGCGCTCGAGACGGGCTCCGGCTATACCGTCAAGCACGGCGAGGCGGTGGCCCTCGGGCTTCTGGCGGCGTTGCGCCTCTCCGGTCTCCAAACGACCGTGGTCGACGAGATCTTGCGACCCGAGCCTGTCTCGGCCAACCGCGACGCGGCTTGGGCCGCACTCAAGCGCGACAAGAAAGGGGACGGGGTCTTCGTCCTCCTCGAGGCGCCCGGCCGCCCGATCGTCACGACCGTCTCAGACGAGGAGGCTCGGCAAGCTCTCGAGGCGCTGATCCGGAAGTAGACTCGCCTGGTGCAGGTCGTCGTCCTCAACGGGGCCAACTTGAACGCGCTCGGGGAGCGCGATCCCGCGCTGTACGGCGGGATGGCCTATTCCGAGCTCGAGACCCGGATCTACCAGTGGGCCAAGGAGCTCGGCTGCTCGGTGCGGTGTGTGCAGACGAATCACGAGGGCGCTTTCATCGACACCTGCCACCAGGCGCGCTCGTGGGCTGACGGCGTGGTCGTCAATCCAGGAGCGTGGACGCACTACAGCTACGCCATCCGGGATGCGCTCGAGCTCTTCACCGTCCCGGTCGTGGAGGTGCACCTGTCGGACATCGGCGCGCGCGAGGAATGGCGGCGCGTCTCCGTGATCGAAGACGTCGTCGACCACCGTGTGATCGGCAAGGGCCCGGACGGTTATCAGGAGGCCCTTGTGTTTCTCGCCAACAACGGAAACGCCGAGTCGTGAACGGCCGGGTCGAACGCCTGCGCGCCGAGATGGAGCGCCTCGAGGTCGCATCGTTCCTCGTCTCCAACCCTGTGAATGTCCGCTACCTCACCGGGTTCGAGAGCTCGAATGCGTTTGTGCTCGTGAAACACAAGAACGTCGTGTTGATGATCGACGGGCGCTACGCGGAAGCGGCCCGGACGGTTGAGGGAGTCGAGGCGCAGATCGTCGAGCGCGACTTCCTGCCCGGGGTCGCGGCGCATCTCGGCCGGCTTGCGGAGGGGCCGGTTGGCTTCGAGTCCGACCACGTCACGGTCGCGCGCCACGCCGACCTGCTCTCGACCGGCCTAGAGCTGGAGCCGGTTGCGGCGCTGCCGATGACGCTCCGTGCGGTCAAGGAGCCCGCCGAGCTCGGCGCGATCCGGCGTGCGGCGCAGGTCGTCGACGCCGTCCTCGCGCGCCTCGCCGAGGAAAGCGTCGTTGGGAAGA
>DATHAA010000002.1:0-29109 GCA_035296905.1 Gaiellaceae bacterium | reverse complement strand
AGGAGCCTCGGTCATGACGACGCGGGTGCGGTAGTCCTCGTCGAACGCCAGGAGCACGGACTCGGCGCCCGCGATCGAGCCGAACAGGCGCAACACGAGCTCGGAGATGCTGTCGCCGTCGCGGTTCAGCGCCGGTATGACGAGCGGCGCGTCCGCAGCAGCGCCTCCAACCAGTCCGGCGAAGGTGACGTCGATCAGCTGCGGTTGGTACGGGACATCGGGATGCCGCTCCGCCGCAGCGTCGAGCTCCTCCTTGAGCATGCCCTCGTAGACCGGGCTGACCGTGTACTTGGGCCCGCCGAAGACCTTCGCCTTCGTCCGCTCGGCGTGGCGGAAGGAGAACTCCGCGACCGCGTGACAGATGCGCCGCTCGATTCGCTCGGTGCGGAAGGCAACCTCGTCCTCGCCGTCGCCCTCGCGCCACTCCTTGGCGCCGTAGGCGTCGCCGACGGCCATGCGCACGACCGAGATGGGATAGAAGGCTCCGCCGATCGGCACGACTCCGGGGATACGGCGCCCGGTACGGACGATCACGTGGCCGCCGATCTCCTCCCGCAGGATGCGGTTCGGGCTGCCGACGTCGTCCTTGCCCTCGGGGGTGACCGTGGCGGCCTTCAGACCGAGGCCGTGCTCCCGGACCGCGGCCGCCGCCTCGTGCACGACCTGGTTGTCCGTGCGCCGGCGGGCCTCGAGGGAAAGGTCGAACCGTGGCAGTTCGAGATCGAATCCGACCGCGTCGGGCGAGAGGATGCGGACGGCCTCTTCGAGCAGCTCCTGCCCTGTCTCGTCCCCCTCGAGAATGGCGATGGTGCGGGTTTCCACGGCGCCGAGTCTAGTGACTGCAGCCTCGCGCAGATTTGTTTCGACTTGGTAAGCTCGCCGCGCTCACGCGGGGAAACGGGGGCCTCCAGTAGCGTCAGTGACATTCGATCGGGTCGCGAAGGTCTATCCGGACGGCACGCGCGCCTGCTCGGATCTAAGCCTCGAGATCGACGACGGCGAGTTCATGGTTCTCGTCGGGCCGTCGGGGTGTGGCAAGACGACCGCCCTCCGGATGGTCGCCGGTCTCGAAGAGATCAGCGAGGGGGTCGTCCGCATCGGCGACCGCGTCGTGAACCACGTGCCCTCCCGTGACCGCGACATCGCGATGGTCTTCCAGAGCTACGCCCTCTACCCGCACCTCTCGGTCTACGACAACATCGCCTTCGGGCTCAAGCTCCGCAACGAGAAGAAGGCCGAGATCGACACCCGCGTGAATGAGGCGGCGCGGATACTCGGCCTCGAGCCGTTCCTGAAGCGGAAGCCGCGCGCGCTGTCCGGCGGTCAGCGCCAGCGCGTCGCCATGGGGCGCGCGATCGTGCGGCGCCCGCAGGCATTCCTGATGGACGAGCCGCTCTCGAACCTCGACGCGAAGCTTCGCGTCCAGACGCGCGCGGAGATCGCGCGCATCCAGGACGACCTCGGCGTCACGACGATCTACGTCACGCACGACCAGATCGAGGCGATGACGATGGGCGACCGCGTCGCCGTCATGCGCAAGGGGCAGCTGCAGCAGGTTGCGGCCCCCCAGGAGCTCTACGACCGACCCGTCAACCTCTTCGTCGGCGGCTTCATCGGCAGCCCCGCGATGAATCTAGTCGAGACGACCCTCGAGGCGTCGAACGGGACCCTGCACGCGCTCATCGGGGACGAGCGCCTCGCTCTCAGCTCGGAGCTGATCGACCAGCGGCCGGCCCTCAAGGGATTCGAAGGCAAGCTTGTCGTGCTTGGCATCCGGCCCGAGGATCTCGAGGACGCCGCGATCGAGACCGATGCACCGCCCGATCGCCGTCTGCGTGGCAAGGTCGAACTGACCGAGGCCCTCGGCTCGGAGGTCATGGTGCACATCGGTGTCGGGGCACGCCCCGCGTTGACCGAAGAGGTTCGCGAGCTCGCCGAGGAGGTCGGCGACGAAAGGGCAGTCGCCGAGTCCGAGGAGGAGGAACGGACGACGATGGTCGGGCGTTTCAGCCCGCGTTCGCAGGTGAAAGAAGGGGAGAGTCTCGAGATGGTGGTCGACACCAGCTCGATGCATTTCTTCGACCCGGAAACAGGTCTGGGTATCTACGACAACGATCAAGCGAAGGGAGCGTGATGAGGCGCCGATTCTCAGCATTCGGAGCCTTCGTCCTCGTCGCACTTCTCGCCGCAGCCTGCGGCGGGGGGAACGGAGAGACGACCGGCGGAGCGACAGGAGGAACAGGAGGCGGTGCCTCGGGCAGCGTCTCCATGATGGCCGTCTGGACAGGCGCAGAGCAGGCCGCGTTCCAGGCCGTGCTGGACGGGTTCAAGGAGCAGAATCCCGACGTCAAGGTGACCTACACTGCGGCGGGAGACCAGCTGCCGACGCAGCTCTCGACGGCAGTCCAGGGCGGCAACCCGCCCGACCTCGCCGCGCTCCCGCAGCCCGGTCTCATGGCCGACTTCGTGAACAAGAACGCGCTGCAGCCGCTCGACTTCGCCTCGAGCGACATCTCCGACAACTTCGGCCAGTCGGTGGTCGATCTGGGCACCGTCGACGGCAAGCTCTACGGCTTCCTTTTCAAGGCGGCCAACAAGTCAACCGTCTGGTACAACGCCCAGGCCTATTCGGACGCCGGTGTGGAGCCGGCCGACGACTGGGACACGTGGCTCAAGAACGGCGACACCCTGTCCGCTTCGGGCACTGCGCCGTACTCGATCGGCGGAGCGGACGGTTGGACGCTCACTGACCTCTTCGAGAACATCTACCTCCGATCGGCCGGTCCGGAGAAGTACGACCAGCTCGCCACGCACGACATTCCCTGGACGGACCAGTCCGTCAAGGACGCGCTCACGACGATGGCCGACGTCCTGCAGTCCGACAAGATCGCGGGCGGCACGGAGAGCGCGCTCCAGACCGACTTCCCGACCTCGGTGACGCAGGTCTTCTCGGATCCGCCCAAGGCGGCCCAGGTGATCGAGGGCGACTTCGTCGCCGGCGTCATCACCGACTCGACGAAGGCCGAGCCGAAGACGGGATTCGACGTCTTCCCGTTCCCCTCCATCAACGACTCGCCAGAGGTGGTCGTGGGCGGCGGCGACACGGTCGTCATGTTCAAGGACAGCCCGGCGGCCGAGGCACTCGTGAAGTACCTCGCCTCGCCCGAGGCGGCTGAGATCTGGGCCGCAAAGGGTGGGTTCGCCTCGCTCAACAAGAACATGGACACGAGCGTCTATCCGGACGAGATCACGCAGACGACGGCGGGCGCGCTCGCCGACGTGGAGACGTTCCGCTTCGACCTCTCCGACCTGCAGCCCGCAGAGTTCGGAGGCACCGTCGGGCAGGGTCTCTTCAAGCTCTTCCAGGACTTCTTGAAGAACCCGAAGGACGTGGACGGGATCGCACAGCAGATGGAGGACGCCGCAGCGAAGGCCTACGGCGGCTAGGAGCACCGAGCCGAGGTCGAGGTGAGCGGAGCAAGCATCACGGCGGAGCCGCCCCCCGCGGCGGCTCCGCCACCGCCTTCGGACAGTTGGTGGAGCAGGAACGGCGTTGCGCTTCTCTTCCTGCTGCCTGCGATCGTCTTCCTCGGCGTCTGGGTCGTCTACCCGGCCATCTACACGCTCTTCCGGAGCTTCTTCGGGCAGTCCGGGTTCGACAGGTTCGTCGGGATCGACAACTACAAGACGCTGTTCACGAGCGACCTGCTCCTGACGGCGATCAAGAACAACGCCATCTGGGTCGCCGTCGTGCCGGCCTTCGTGACGGCGGTCGGCCTCATCTTCGCCGTGCTCACCGAGCGCGTCAGCTGGTCGGTCGCCTTCAAGACGGCCGTGTTCATGCCGATGGCGATCAGCGCTTTCGCCGCCGGCGTCATCTGGCGGATCATGGATCAGCAGGACCCGAACCTCGGTGCGATCAACGCCTCGATCGCTGTGGTGAAGGACGCCATCAACCCGCCGGGTGTCCTCGCCGACGCGAAGCCGTCGAGCCAGGACCTCCAGGGGACGCCGAAGGGAGGAATCACCCTCCAGAACCCGGTGAAGCCGGGCGACGTGGCGAAGCTCGGTCTCACCGGCATTCCGCCGGCCGACGTTCCCGCCGACTCGGTCCAGGCCGTCCTCCCCGAGGCGCTGCAGGGCGGCATCACCGGGGTCGTCTGGCGGGACTTCAAGCCCGGCGGAGGCAATCCGAACGAGGTCGAGCAGGAAGAGGCCGGGCTTCCCGGCGTCACGCTCACGCTCTTCGACTCCGGCGGCGATATCGTCGGCACGACCACGAGCGCCGACGACGGCACGTTTGCTTTCGAGGGTCTAGAGGCGGGGAACTACCGCGTCGGCATCGCAGCAGACACCTTCGCGACTCCGTTCGAAGGCGTCGCCTGGCTCGGCGAGAAGCTGATCACGCCCTCACTTCTCATCGCCTACATCTGGATCTGGGCCGGTTTCTCCATGGTCGTGATCGCGGCCGGGCTCTCGGCGATCTCGCGCGAGACCCTCGAGGCGGCACGAACGGACGGCGCCAACGAGTGGCAGGTCTTCCGGCGCGTCACGGTGCCGCAGCTCCTCCCGGTGCTCTCGGTCGTCTTCGTGACCATGCTGATCAACGTGCTCAAAGTCTTCGACATAGTCGTGTCGCTCGCGCCGGGGTCGGTGCAGGACGACGCGAACGTCATCGCCCTCGCCATGTGGCGGACGTCGTTCGGCGGGGCCAACAATTTCGGCCTCGGCTCGGCCATCGCGGTCTTCCTCTTCATCCTCGTCATTCCGATCCTGCTGCTCAACGTTCGCAACTTCCGGAGAGAAGCGTGACCACTGCGGCCGCCACCGCGCCGACCCGCGCGCCCGTCGTCGAGGAGCCGAGATCGGCGAAGGTGCTGCGCGTTCTCGGGAAAGCGCCGATTCAGGTTCTCCTGGTCGTGGTCGGCCTGCTCTGGCTCGTCCCGACCTTCGGCCTCCTCATCACCTCGCTCATTGCGCCGGAGGACTTCGCGGAAGGCGGCTGGTGGCGCGTCTTCACGAAGCCGAGCCTGCTCACGTTCGACAACTACCAGAGCCTGTGGGACACCCAGGCGATCCGGGACTCGCTTCTCACGACCGTCTGGATCTCGGTCGGAGGAACCCTCTTGCCCATCTTCGTCGCCGCGCTCGCCGGGTACGCGTTCGCCTGGCTCGACTTCCCCGGCCGCGACTGGGCCTTCATCGGCGTCGTCGCGCTGCTGGTCGTGCCGTTGCAGATGGCCCTGATTCCGATCTTCACGCTCTACAACAAGATCGGGATCTTCGACACGGTGTTCAGCCTGATCCTCTTCCACACCGCATTCGGGCTCCCGTTTGCGATCTTCCTCCTGCGCAACTTCTTCATCGGGATACCCAGGGAGCTGCTCGAAGCGGCGCGCATCGACGGCGCGTCGGAGATCCGCATCTTCCTGCGGTTGATCCTCCCGCTCGGGCTCCCGGCGATCGCCTCGCTTGCGATCTTCCAGTTCCTGTGGACGTGGAACGACCTGCTCGTCGCCCTGACCTTCGGGCGTCAGACCCAGCCGATCACCGTGGCGATCTTCTCGCAGCTGCGCCAGTTCGGATCGAACATCGAGCTCATCGCCCCGGCCTCGTTCCTCTCACTCGTCATCCCGCTCGCGGTCTTCTTCGCGTTCCAGCGCTACTTCGTCCAGGGACTCCTCGCCGGCTCGGTGAAATGAGCCTCGATGGGCTCGCGGCCCGGAGCATTGCAGTCGTCCGGGAGCACCAGGCCGCGTCCGGCGCGTATGTCGCCGCGCCATTTCCCGCTACGTACCGGAACGCGTGGCTGCGAGACGGCGCATTCGTCGCCGACGCGATGAGCCGTGCCGGCGACCGTACGAGCGCGGAAGCGTTCTTCTTCTGGTCTGCGCGCGTGGTGGAGGCTCGGGCCGGGCGGATGGCCGCCGCGGAGATCCTCGGCGGCCGCTTCACCGTGGACGGGCGAGAAGTGCCCGGTCCCTGGTCGGGGGCGCAGCTCGACGGCTACGGCGCCTGGGTCTGGGCGCTCGGCGGCCACGTGCAACGCCACGGCGTCGACGCCGCGCCCTGGCTTCCGGCCGCACGGCTGTCTCTTCGTTATGCCGCCGATTGCTGGCAGACGCCCTGCTTCGATTGGTGGGAGGAGCGGCGCGGAGTGCATGTCGCGACGCTCGCTTCGCTCTACGGCGGGTTGAGCTCGGGCCTTGTCGAAGAGGACTGGGCTACGGAGGCCGCGGAGTCGATCCGCGCAGCGGTTCTTCGGGACGGGGTTGTCGACGGGCGGCTTGCCGCGCGGCTGGAGGAAGGTGGCCTGGACGCGAGCCTGATCGCTGCCGCTACGCCTTTCGGCCTCGTGGCGGCCGACGAGCCCGTCATGGAGGCGACGGTGCGCGGGATCGAGTCCGAGCTCGTCTTCGGGCGTGGTGTCCACCGGCACCGGGATGACGAGTTCTATGGGGGCGGCCTATGGCTTCTGCTGGCCGGGTTCCTCGGCTGGCAGTACGCGCGCTCGGGCCGGGAGGATGATGCGCGCGCCCAGCTCGAGTGGATCGCGGCGGCCGCAACTCGGACGGACGACCTTCCCGAGCAGGTGGACGAGCATCTGCTCCGCCCCGAGAAGCGGGACGAGTGGGTCGGCCGCTGGGGCCCGCCTGCCTGCCCGCTCCTCTGGTCGCATGCACTCTTTCTCACGCTTGCCCTCGAGCTGGGTGCCTTGCGAATGGAGAACGCGGCGTGAACGAGACAAAACAGTGCGCAATCGTCGGCGGGGGCCTCGCGGGCCTCGTCGGCTATGCGACCCTCAGACACAGGGGATTCTCTCCCGCCGAAATAGACGTGTTCGGAACGGACACTGACCCGGCCGGCCAGTGGCGGATGCGGGCGGCGGCGATTCGTCAGCGGCGCATGCGCTCGGAGAGCGACGGCCATTGCGCTCCGCGCTCGTTCCCGGGCCTTGCCGTCCGCGCGTCGCTCCGTCAGAAGAGCCCGGTTCCCGTCGTGCAGAGCTGGCTCGACCGCTACCACCCGACCGTTGTCGAGTTCCTCGAGCACGCCGAGGAGGTTCGCGGCGAGAGCGGCTGGGACGAAAGCTTTCGGCAGCGGCGCGTACGGCGGATCGCGGCCGTCGACGGTGGCTTCGAGCTCGACGCACTGGGCCGATTCCGCCACGTCCTCGTCGCCACGGGACATCCCGGCCTCGCATTCCCGCCTGAGTTGGAGGGGGATCCGCGGGCGGTTCACGCCTACGAGTCGCACGAATACGCCGAACGCGTGGAGATCGTCGGCGCGGGCATGGCGGCCGCGACGGAGTGGCTGAACGCGCTCAACTCCGGAGCGGATGTGATCTCGGTTCGGAGGCGCGAGCCCGAGCGGCGCGCGCTCAATCTGCCGCGCCAGCTCTTCACGCGCCGGGGGCTGGCCGCGTTCCACGCGACGACGCGCGACGAGCGGCAGGCGCTGCTCCGCGGCTGGTCGGTGCCGTCCTACCCCGCCGGGCGCCCCTGGGACGAGCCGGTCGAGCGTGCCCGGCGAGCGGGCCGCTTCCGCGTCGCCACGGAGCTCAACGGAGCCGATCAGGTCATCTGTGCCACCGGGTTCAAGCGCGGGTATGCGCGCGATCCGCTGCTCGCGGCTCTCGTCGCCGAGCACGGCCTCGCCACGGCCGGCAACTGGATCGTTCTCGACCCCGACTCGACGGTCGGCTCGCTCACCAACGAGGAGCGCACGCTCGCCGTCGCCGGCGTCGCCGGACAGTGGGCCTTCCCGGCGGCCGACACGCTGATGGGCGCCAAGTACGCTGCACGCGGATTCGCCCGAAAGGTTGAGGCGTGTCGTTCACGCTGAGAGGCCGGATCGAATCGCGTCTCGCGGCCGCGCTCGCGCCGCTCCTCGCGGCAGGCGGCCTCGCCGCAGCGGTCACCGAATGGTGGCCGCTCGCTCTCGCGGGCACGATGATCGGCGTCGGCCTCGCCTTCGAGGTCGTGCTCGACCGGAGTCTCGACTACCAGCCCGGCTGGTGGTCGCTTCCGCTCGCCGGGGTGGAACTCGCTGCGATCATGGGCGTCGTCTACGCCCTCGGGATCTCGGCGCCCCTTTTCGTCGCGCTCGCCTTCTTCGCAGGCTCCTGGCTTCTCGCCCAGATCCTCATGCACGGCGTCTTCCCGTACCTGCGCCTCTCGTACGGGGAGGACGGCGGAGAGCTAGGGCGCGCCGGTGTCTTGGTCGCGGTTCTCGTGGTCGCGGCGCTCGCGCTCTTCGGCGGAGTCGCCCTCGCGATGCAGCCGCCGACCGTGCGTCTCTCGACCGGGATTCACGACGGGCCTCTCGTGCTCGATCGGGCGCAGAATCTCGTCGGCGAGCCAGGTGCGGTGGTGCGCGGCGGAATCGTTGTGACCGCGGACAACGTCACCATCCGGAACATCACCGTGGTCGGCGGCGAGAACGGAGTCGAGGTGGACGGCGCACACAACGTCACGCTCGGCGATGTGCGGATCTCAGGCGCGAAGCTCGACGGCATTCACGTGCGCCGGTCGTCCGTTTCGATCCGAAATTGCCTCGTGCATTTTCCGGCCGGCGACTACGCCCAGGGAATCGACATCTCGTTCGGCTTCGACCTGGCCCCGAGTCGGGTGGAGGACTGCACCGTGCTCGGCGGACGAGAGGGGATCGTCACCCACTTCGCCCACGTCCGGGTGGAGGACAACCGCGTCTCCGGAACGTCGCTTCGCGCACTGACTCTGACCGAGATGTCGATGGTCGTCGTGGAGGGAAACGACGTTCGCGATTCACTCGGCGTCGGCATCTTCTGCGGCGACTATTCCGAGTGCGAGATTGATGACAATAGTGTTCGCAGTATTCGACCAGATCATGCATCGGGCGATACGACACGCGCCGGCGTCGGAATTCTCGCGCACTACGGCGCAAAAGCCGTACTGAACGACAACGAAGTTTCCGACAGCCCTGGCGGAACGCGGGCGGTGTTGGGCGCGCAAATATCGGACGATGAATAGCGCGTCGGTTTTCGCTAGCATCCGCACCCGCAGACATCGATCTTTGGAGGAACATTGGCTCGAAAAACCATTCTCGTGTGCGACAACTGCGGCAAGGAGGTCGGCGAGGGCAAGGGCGCCGGAATGCGGGTGACGTACGCGGACGCGCGCAGGGGTGCCAAGGCGGCGGATCTCTGCGACGACTGCGCGGGCAAGATGCCCGGCCGGGCAGACGTCTAGAATCGAGCGAATGGCGCTGGCTCTCCTGGTGGGCCCCGCGAATGCGGGCAAAGTCGCGCGTTTGCTCGATCATTATCTCGAAACTCTCGACCGAGACCCGTTTCTGATTGTTCCGAACCGGGCGGACGTCGGCCGTGTCGAGCACGATCTGCTGGTGCGCCGTCCCGCCCTGCTCGGCGGGACGATCGGGACATTCGACGATCTTTTCAGACGCGTCCGGCAGAACGCGGGCGTGGCCTCGCGCCCTCAGGTCACCGACGCCCAGCGGTCGCTCCTGCTCGCCCGCGTGGTCTCCGCGGCCAGCCTGAACGGTCTGGGCCCGTCGTCGCGGTATCCGGGGTTCGCCGACGCGCTCGGGTCGGCCGTCGCCGACGTCGAAGCCGCTCTGCTCGAGCCCGGCGACCTCGACGGGCAGCTCGCCGACCTCTACAAGGGCTACCGGGCGGAGCTCGACCGCCTCGAGCTCTGGGACCGCGAGCTGGCACGCGCACACGCCGCCGACCTGGTCGCGGGCGAGTTCGGCGCCTGGAGCTCGCAGCCCGTCTTCGCCTACGGCTTCGAGGACCTCACTGGGGCGCAGTGGCGGCTGCTCGAAGCCCTCGCCGGGCGCGCGGAGGTCGTCGTCTCGCTTCCGTACGAGCCTCTGCGCCCGGTGTTCGGCTCGCTCCAGCGTACGGCGGACGACCTGGCGCGCCTCGCCGGCGACGAGGTCGAGTCGCTCGCGCCGCAGGAGTGGTACGACAGCCCCGCGCTCGCCCACCTGGAACGCACGCTCTTCGAGGAGCGGCGCACCGACCCACCGCCGCTCGAAGGCGCCGTCCGGTTCCTCGAAGCTGCAGGGGCGCGCGCTGCCCTGGAGCTCGCGGGCGAGGAGATCCTCACGCTGATCCGCGGCGGCATGCCCGCCGACGAGATCGCGGTCATCGTCCCCAACCTCGACCGTGCCCGCTCGCCGCTCGAGACCGCGTTCGGCTCCCTCGGGATCCCATATTCGTACGAGGGCCGGCTCGCGCTCAAGCGGACGCCGTTCGGGTCCGCCCTCCTCGGGCTCCTGCGCTTCGCCTGGCTCGGTGGAGGCCGTCGCGATCTCTTCACGTTCCTGCGTTCTCGGTTCTCCGGCCTCGCGCGCACCCGGGGAGACTTCGTCGAGGGAAGGCTCCGCGGGCGCGGGATCAAGGATCCGGGTCGCGTCGTCGAGGAGGCCGAGCGCCTTCTCGGCCACTCCGTGCCGGCCCTCCGCGAGCTGCAGGAAGAGCCGGATTCGCTCGCCGCCGCGCGGGCGCTCGTTCGCCGGGTGATCACGGCGGCCTACGGCCTCGAATCGCCCCCGGTCGGCGAGACCTCGCGGATCGACCTGCGGGCTCACGAGGCGGCGCTCGGCCTCCTCGACGAGCTCGAAGGCTGGCGCAAGCTCGAAGGGGAGACTTCGCCGGAGCAGATCGTCTCCGCGCTCGAGCGGGCCCAAATCCGGATCGGCGGTACCGCGGAGCCCGGCCGGGTGGCGGTGGTCGACCTCATGCGCGCGAGGACGAGGCGCTGGCAGGCGGTCTTCATCCTCGGGCTCGAGGAGGGGGTCTTCCCGCGGCGGTCGACCGAGACGCCCTTCCTTCCGGACGAGATGCGGCGCGACCTCGAAGCGGCCGGGAAGGGCCGGCGGCTGGCGCGGCCCGACCCGCTCGCACGCGAGCGCTACCTCTTCTACACGGCCTGCACTCGCGCCTGGCGGCAGCTCCTGCTCGTGCGCGAGGCCGCCGACGACGATGGTCGCCCGCAGGAGCCAAGCCCCTTCTACGAGGACGTGCGCTCTCGGTTCGACCCGGCCGACGTCGCGCTCGCGACGAAGAAGCGTCCGCTTTCGAGTCTTTCGTGGGAGCTCGAGCGCGGGCCGACGGAGCGGGAGCGGCTGAGGGCGGCCGCGGCCATCGCGGCGACGGACGAGGACGAGGCCCGCGCGCTCGCGCTGGCCAACGGCTGGGAGCGGAGGATCGAGCGCGCACTGTCCGCGTTCGAGCTCCAGACGACACTCGCCCACCCGCTCGTCGTCGAGGAGCTTGCTGAGCGCGCCCGCTTCTCCGTGACAGAGCTCGAGCGCTTCCTCGACTGTTCTTCGATGTGGTTCTTTGAGCGGTTGATCGCGCCCAAGGAGATCGATGCTGTCCTCGACGCGCGCGCGCGGGGCGGCATCGCCCACCAGACGCTCTACCGTTTCTACAGCGGGCTGCCGAAGCGCCTAGGAACCGACGCCGTCGAGGCCGACCGCCTGGACGACGCACTCGTCTTCCTGCGCGAATGCCTCGCCGAGGCGATCGCCGGCGGCGTCCGGCTCGACCTCACCGACCTCGAGCGGCTCGAGCTCGAGGAGACCCTCGCGCGCGATCTCGAGCACTTCGTCAAGCAGGAGCTCGAGCTGGGCCTCCCGCTCGTCCCGCGTAGGTTCGAGGTCGGCTTCGGGACGAGCTCGGCCCCGGTGGAGCTCCAGCGCGGCCTCGAGCTCGGCGGCTTCACCGTCTCCGGGAAGATCGACCGGATCGACGTAGACCCCTTCAGTGCCCGCGGCATCGTCCAGGACTACAAGCTCGGCCGGGCGTACGGCGCGCGCGACATCGAGACCGAGGAGAAGCTCCAGATCCCGCTCTACATCCTCGCGCTCCGCGACCTCGTCGGCATGGAGCCGCTCGGCGGGCTCTACCGCGGCCTCACCGGGACGAGGGAGGCGCGCGGCCTCGTCCGCGCCGATGCGCGCGAGGACGCGGTGCCGGGCCTGAAGCGGCCGGACTACGTTTCCGAGGACGACTTCTGGCACCAGGTCGACGAGGCGCAGGCCCGCGCGCGACGCGCGGTCGACCGGATGCACGCGGGCGACGTTCGCACCGATCCGCGGGGAGGAGAGTGCCCGCGGTGGTGCTCCCTCTGGACGATGTGCAGGGTCCGGCACTCGTGAGGACGACCCCCTCCGACCAGCAGGTCGCGGCGATCGAAGAGCCGGGCGTCGTCTTCGTCTCGGCCGGTGCCGGGACGGGCAAGACGACGGTGCTCGTCGAGCGGTTCGTGAAAGCCGTCTGCGACCGGGGACTTGGGATCGACAATGTCCTCGTCATCACCTACACGGAGCGTGCGGCCGGCGAGCTGCGGACGCGAATCCGCGAGCGGCTCGTGGAAGCCGAGCGCCACGATCTTGCACGCGATCTCGACGGCGGCTGGATCTCGACGATCCACGGCTTTTGCCACCGGCTGCTGCGCGCGCATCCATTCGAGGCCGGGCTCGACCCTCGCTTCCGCGTCCTCGACGAGAGCCAGTCGGCAGTCCTGCGCTCGGAGGCCTTCGCGGAGGCACTTGCCGGCTACGTCGAGGCCGGCGGGCCCGAGCGCGTGTCCCTCCTCGCCACGTACGGAGCGGAGGGGCTCCGCGGGATGCTCACCAGCGTGTACGACCGCCTGCGCTCCGCCGGACGGCCGCTCGAGCTTCCGGGTGAGCCCGTATCGTCGCTGTCCGCGCGCGTTGCCGAGCTGCGCGAGGTCGCGGAGACCACGCTACGCGTCACCGAGGAGTCGCTCCCCGGCCGCGCGCAGGTCGAGGACGCCCTAGAGCTCCTCGACCCCGTCCCTCCCGCCGAGGATCTCCTCGATCTCTCCGATCTTCGCGTGGGCGGGGAGGAGCGGGTGCGCTTCGCCTCCTTCGGAGAGGCGCTGGCGGCCGTCGAGCAGGCGGCCCTGGACGAGATCGCTTCCCGCGACCGCGTCCTCCTCGAGGAGCTCCTGGGTGAATTCGACGCTGCCTACCGCGAGGCGAAGGCACGCGAGTCGGCGCTCGACTTCGAGGATCTCCAGCTGCATGCCCGCACCCTTCTGCAGCTGAACGAGAAGGTCCGCGACGACGCGCGCTGGCGCTTCCGCTCGATTCTCGTGGACGAGTTCCAGGATACGAACCGCCTTCAGTGCGAGCTTGTCGACCTGGTCGCGGGTGACGAGGTCTTCTTCGTCGGCGACGAGTTTCAGTCCATCTACCGCTTCCGCCACGCCGATGTCGAGGTCTTCCGGGAGCGCCGCGCGGCGAGCGCGGGCGTGCTGCCGCTGACGGAGAACTACCGCTCGCGGCCCGAGGTCCTGGACGTCGTCAACCACCTCTTCGGCGCCGAGTTCGGCACGGAGTACGAGCCGCTCGTCGCCGCGGGACGCTTCTCCGACCCGATCTTCGGGCCCGCGGTCGAACTGCTCGTCACCGACAAGTCGAGCTACCGCGAAGGGGACACGCACTGGCGCATCGCCGAGGCGCGGCATGTCGCCAGGCGCGTGCGCGAGCTCGTCGACTCCGGGCAGGCGGCGCCGGGGGACATCGTGCTCCTTTTCGCGGCAGGCACCGACGCGGAGCGCTACGAGGAGGCGCTGCGGGTCGAAGGCCTTCCCACATATCGCGCGGCGGGCCGCGGCTACTTCGGACAGCAGCAGGTGGGCGACCTGAAGATGTACCTCCGGCTGATCCTCAACCGCTACGACGACGAGGCCCTGGTGAGCGTCCTCGCCTCGCCCTTCGTCGGTGTGTCCAACGACGCGCTCTATCTCTTGCGCCGCGCAGCCGGCAAGCGGCCGCTCTTCACCGGGATGGAACGCGAGCTTCCCGCCGAGCTCGGGCCGCGTGACCGGCGTCTCTTCGAGGCCTTCCGCCAGCGCTACGACCGGCTGGTGCGGGCCGCGGCGACCTCTGGCCTCGAACGCCTGTGCGAGCGGATCGTCTCCGAGCACGACTACGACCTCGCGGTTCTCGCCAGGTGGGACGGACGCCGCCGTTACGCGAACCTCCGCAAGCTTGCGCGGCTGGCGCGTTCCTACGAGGAGCTCCGCGGCCCCGACATCGAGGGCTTCCTCCGCTTCGTGGCCGACCAGGAGGCCGCGGGCGCCCGCGAGGGCGAGGCGGTCGCTGAGGAAGAGGGCGCTGACGCCGTGCGGCTCTTGACCATTCACTCGGCGAAGGGCCTCGAGTTCAGTGTCGTGGTGGTCGCCGACGCCGGGCGGAACCCGGAACATGCGGTGCGCGACGAGATCCTCTGCCTGCCGGACGGGCGGGTCGGCTTTAAGGTCGTCGACCCCTCGACCGGGAAGCGCCACGCCGCGACGGGCTTCGACGAGCTTCGGGCCGAAGAGCGCGCCGCCGACGAGGCCGAGACGCGCCGCCTCTACTACGTGGCGATGACCCGCGCGATCGACCGCCTGATCGTCTCCGGCGCTGTCGACCCGACCTCGACGCGCGACGCGAAGGCGCCGATTCGCTGGATTCTCGACCGTCTCGAGGCCGACCTCGATTCGGCCGAGCCTGTCGAACTCGAGCGGGAGGGCGCGCGCCTCCTCCTCCGCGTCGACCGGCGCGAAGACGGTGTGGCCGACGTGGAGGAAGCCCCCGTCGCGCAGCTCGAGCTCTTCGCCGCGGTCGAGGGCGCGATGACGCGCGCCGCCCTGGAGCTACCGCCGCTGGCGCCGATCCCCGAGCCGCCGGCATTCCGGATTCGCAGCCTCTCGTACAGCGCCCTCGCTCTCTTCGGTCGCTGCTCGTACCGTTTCTACGCGGAGCGGCTCGCCGGCCTGCGGTCGGCCGAGCCGGGCGGGCTCGTCGCGGGTGTCGAGGGACTTGCCGCAACGGAGATCGGCGACGCGGTGCACGTCGCTCTCGAGCACGGTCTTCCTGGTGGAGAGACCGCGGATTTCGTCATCGCCCGCTATCCGGCCGCGACCCCCGAGGACCTCGGCCGTGTCTCGTCCCTCGTCGACGCCTGGCACGCCTCGCCGCTCGCGGCCGAGCTTCGGGCCGGCCCCGAGCCGAAGCCGGAGCTCCCGTTCGCGTTCGAGCACGACGGCGTTCTCCTGCACGGGCGCTTCGATCTCTTCCGGCCCACGGACGGCCGCGCCCTCGTCGTCGACTACAAGACGAACCGCCTCGAGGACCTGAGCCCGGAGGAAGCGCTCGAGGACGACTACTCGCTACAGCGGCTGGTCTACGCGCTGGCCGCGTTCCGCGCGGGCGCCGAGGAGGTCGAGGTTGCCTACGTCTTTCTCGAACGTCCCGAGGACGCCGTGCGGCGCACGTTTGCCCGCGACGAGGTGGACGCGCTCGAGGAAGAGCTATCCGCTGCGATCGCGACGATCCACGAGGGCGACTTCCGCCCGACGCCGAGCGAGTTCGCCTGCTCAGGCTGCCCTGCCCTCGACGTCGTGTGCGCAGGCCCGAGGCTCGCGGGCGCGCAGCCCGCTGCGGTTTCCGCTCCCGCCGCCTAGTGCGCCGCAGCTACGTCCACGAGGCGAGGAAGCGCGTCGGGCCGAAGCGAGAGCGCATCCGGCCTGTGATCGAGCGGCTTCAGGCGGCGCATCCCGACGCGGTCATCGCGCTTCGCTTCCGGAGCGACCTCGAGCTTCTCATCTCGGTGATGCTCTCCGCGCAGACCACGGACGTGACGGTGAACCGGGTCACCGAGAAGCTCTTTCAGAAGTACGAACGCCCGGAGGATTACCTCGCCGTGCCGCCCGAAGAGCTCGAGGCCGACCTTCGTCCGACTGGGACCTTCCGGCAGAAAGCGAGGAACCTGCGCGGCGCGATGAAAGTCCTCATCGAGGAGTACGACGGCCAGGTGCCGACCCGCATCGAGGATCTCGTGCGCCTGCCCGGAGTGGGGCGGAAGACCGCGAACGTCGTGGCGGCCGAGCGCGGCGCGACGCAGGGTGTCGTGGTCGACACGCACGTCCGCCGGCTTTCCCAGCGACTCGGCTTCACGCGCCGAGACGACCCTGTGAAGATCGAGCGCGATCTGATGCGCCTCGTCCCGCGTGAGGACTGGGGCCGCTTCCCGCACCTCCTCATCTGGCACGGCCGCCGCGTCTGCATCGCGCGCGCGCCGCGGTGCGCGGAGTGCGTCGTGAGCGGACTCTGCCCCTCGAGCCGGCCGGAGCGGCCTACGACTTCGGGATCAGGGCGACGAGGAGGCCGCCGTCCTCGTCGTAGGCCGGGAAGTAGTCGGCCGTGATCTCTTTGGTCACACCTGACCGAGTCCGGACGGAGATCTTCTTCCCGAGCTGCCGCACGCCCCACTCGACGGCCACCTCAGCCGGGTTGGCGTCGCCGTTTCGCGTCTGGATCGAGAACGCCTCGGTGACATCGCGGCCGAGGAGCTCCTGCTCGCGATAACCCGTCAGCTCGAAGACGCCCTGGCCGGCGGCGAGGATCCGCCGCTCCTGGTCGCAGACCACGAATCCCGTGCCGGGCGCGGGGTAGTAGTCGTCGAGCAGTTCGAAGAGAAAGCCGAAGCCGCAGTGCGCGCAACCGACGGCCTCGTTCGTCAGGTCCTCGCGGCGGTCGTGGTCGATCGACCTGCGCCGGCAGTTGGGGCAGATGAAGTACGGCACGTCTTCGGAAGGACTACCAGTTGCGCGGTGTCGCGAGCGCAGCCTCGGGCTGCCCGTGCTGGGCGGCCAGCCAGCGCTCTGCATCGAGCGCCGCCATCGTCCCCGACCCCGCGGCCGTGACCGCCTGCCGGTAGACGTGATCCTGGACGTCGCCAGCGGCGAAGACGCCCGGGATGTTGGTCTCCGTGGACTTGCCCTTCGTGACGATGTAGCCGGCCTCGTCCATGTCGAGCTGTCCGCGGAAGAGCGCGGTGTTCGGGTCGTGCCCGATAGCGACAAAGAGCCCGTCGGCCTTGAGCTCGGTCTCCTCGCCGGTCTTCACGTTGCGAATGAGGACGCCGGTCACGCGGCCATCCTCGGTGCCGAGCACCTCCTCGACGAGGGAGTCGAGGACGAATTCGATGCGGTCGTTCGAGCGGGCGCGGTCGACCATGATCGGAGACGCGCGGAAGGCTTCGCGCCGGTGGACGACGGTCACCTTCGGCGCGAACTTGGCGAGAAAGGTCGCCTCCTCCATCGCGGAGTCGCCGCCGCCGACGACGACCACCTCGCGCTCCTTGAAGAAGGCGGCGTCGCAGACGGCGCAGTAGGAGACTCCGCGGCCCTGCAGCGTCTTCTCCGACTCGAGACCGAGCTGGCGCGCGTTCGCGCCCGTGGCGACGATGACCGACTCGGCGCGGTACTCGGTGTCCCCGACCCAGATGCCGAAGGGGCGCTCGGAGAGATCGACCCTCGTCACGTCGTCCGTGATGAACTCGGTGCCGAAGCGCTCCGCCTGCTTGCGGAAGTCCTGCATCATCTCGGGGCCGAGGATCCCGTCCGCGTACCCGGGGTAGTTCTCCACGTCGCTCGTGATCATGAGCTGCCCGCCCCAGGCGAAGCCTTCGATGACGAGCGGGTTTAGGTTCGCCCGCGCGGCGTAGAGGGCGGCGGTGTAGCCGGCGGGGCCTCCGCCGATGACGATCACTTCGCGCACGTCGCTCACGCTCGCTGCGTCCTTTCCGTTGACAGAATTCATGCTTCTACGTAGTAAACGGTCTCACAGAGCCGATTGTTCCTGCTTGCGTGGTTTGCGTGCCTGAGGAAACGTACCGCTGGAAGCCGATGGCACGCTCTCCTCGGAGGGGACTCGCTGGCCGGCAGCAGAACGCTCGAGGCCGGGTCAGACGCGCGGATCGAGCTCTTGCTCTTCCAGGACGGCGTCGACCACGGGGACTTCCGTTGTCCTCGCTGCGCCAGGGTCGCCGTCGCACGGCACCGGGCTGGCCTCCGGCCGGTCGAGGGCATCGGTGGCCCTCGTCGGAACTAGGCCATCCCTAGGCTGCATCGAGCGCGCGCGGAAGCTCTTGTACGGCCTCCGCCTCGGACGGCTCGAGCTCGCTGTCGGCGGCTCGTTCGAGCTTGGTCTCGAAGCGGCCCAGCCGCTTCTCGGCCTCGGCGTACTTCGACTGCGCCCGGCCGATGTGCGTGCCGACGAGCTCGAAATCGTCCTTGAAGCGCGTGAAATCCTTGCCGAGCTGGGCGCAGTACGCCATGACCTCCTTGGCGTGCTCCTCGATCTGCAGGCCTTTGAAGCCGAGCAGAATCACGAGGAGGTACGCGTGCAGCGTCGACGGCGAGACCGGGATGACCTTGCGCTCGAGCGCGTAGCCGAGCGGCCCCGTCTCTCCGCCCAGCCGGTTGCACACGAGTTCGTAGTACACGGCCTCGGCGGGCAGATACATGAGCGCGAATTCGTATGTGCCTTCATCCGGCCGGATGTACTTGTTGGCGATTGCGTCGACGTGCGCCTTTACGTCGCGCATGAACTGCTTCCCATGCAACTCGCGCTCGGCGTCGTCCTCGGCTTCGATCAGGCGGGAGTAGTTGTCCAGCGGGAACTTGGCGTCGACGGGCACGAGCGAGCGGTCGAGCCGGATGACGGCGTCGACCCGCTCGCCGCTCCGGAAGCCGTACTGGAGCTCGTACTTGTCACGGGGGAAGGTATCGGCGAGCAGGTTGCCCAGGAGTAGCTCGCCGAAACCGCCCCGCGCCTTCGGCGGACGAAGCGCCTGCTCGAGGCGCGCGAGGTCCTTGGCGCGGTCGAGCATCTGCGTGTTCGTCTCGCCGATCTTTCCAAGCTGCTGGTGGATCGCCGTCGCCGTGCGAGCCGCGCTCTCCATGCGGTGGTCCACGCGCCGGTCGAGCTCGCCGAGCCGGCGGTCCATCGTCTCGACCACGTCGGCGAGTCGCCGGTCGACGTCCGCGTTGCGCTCGGAGAGCTGGGCAGAGAGCTGCTGGCCTGAGCTCGCGCGGAGGTCCGTGAGCTCCTTCCTGAGCCAGACGGCGAGGGCCGCTACGGCGGCCAGGACGAGGATGGCGACGAGCATGATCATGGACCGACAAACGCTAGGGACCGTGTCGGACGACACACCCGTCCGCGAAGAGAAGAGGCGGCCCGAAAGCCGCCTCTCTACCTACGAGTGCTCTTCGTGCGGGTGCTCTCCAGGCGGGTGATCGTGCCCCGCATGCGGGTCGAGATCGTCGCCTGCGCCAGCGGCATCCGCACCGCTCTCCACGCTCGTCGAGGTGCCGGCGGGTTCGTTCGCGTCCTCTTTATCGCGGCCCAGCAGCTTGTCCAGCCAACCCATGAGGGCTCCTCCTCTTCGTCTGCATACGCCGCAGTGTACGTGTCCTTAAACGCCAAATCCGGCGAGCCCGAGAGCTTACCGGATCTGGCTCGCGCAGCGTACTGGCCGGATTTGCCGGCCGTCAAGAACGCCTAGGGCGAAAACAGTCGCAAAGAGCACAGTTTTTTCTTTCGACACAGAGCCGGCGCACACACGTGCGAACATATGTTCTATGATGACCGGAGCCTGAATTAGGCTCGTTCGTCCCCATGGATGCCTTTTTCGGACCCGCTGGCCGGTTGTCCGGCGCGCTCGCCGGCTTCGAGCCGCGGCCCGAGCAGGAGGCGCTCGCGGGTGAGGTCGCGGACGCGCTCGAGAGCGGCGACCATCTCGTCGCAGAGGCGGGCACGGGCACAGGCAAGAGCCTCGCCTACCTCGTCCCTGCGCTCCTTTCGGGCCAGCGCGTCGTCGTGGCGACGGCCACGAAGGCGCTTCAAGAGCAGCTCCTGACGAAGGATGTGCCGGCCGCCGCGGCGGCGCTCGGGCGTCCCGTTCGTGTCGCCGTGGTCAAGGGCCGCCAGAACTACCTCTGCCGGAAAAGCGTCCAGGGCGTCGACCAGCTCGGCGGGCTCTTCCGGACGGCAGAGGACGCGGCCGACTTCGAGCGGCTGCGCGACTGGATCGCCACGACGGTTACGGGCGACCGTGCCGAGCTCGACTTCGAGCCCTCGGCAACGCTGTGGTCCGAGCTCTCCGTCGGCGCCGAACGCTGTGCCGGCCGCCGTTGCCCCCAGGTCGGAAGCTGCTTTGCCGAGAAGGCGCGCGAGCGGGCAGGTGAGGCCGAGCTCGTGATCGCCAACCATGCCCTCTACTTTGCGGACCTCGCACTGCGCACGCGCTCCGACGGTGCCGCTGTCCTCCCGGAGCACGACGCCGTCGTCTTCGACGAGGCGCACCGCTTGGAGGAAGCTGCCGCGGCGTGGTTCGGCGGTCGGATCTCACTCGCGCGGCTCCGCCAGCTCGAGCGCGACGTCGAGCGCTTCTGCCGCGAGGAGAGCCGTACGCCTCCGGCGAGGCCGCTGGCGGAGGTCGACCGGGCCGGCGAGCGTCTCGTCGGGGCGTTCGACCCGGGCTCCGGGCGCCGCCGCCTCACCGCGGCCGATCAGGCGGAGCTCGAGCAGCACGGTCTTGTGCTCGCGGCCGCCCTCGCCGCCCTCGCCGCGGCGCTCACGGGCACCGGCGAGGACGGCGACACGCTCGCCCGGCGCACGCTCGTCGCCGCCGAGGACGTGGAGAGTTGCCTCGCGCTCGATGACCCCGACCGCGTGTCGTGGGCCGAGCCCGGTGCGGTCGCGTGGGCGCCCGTGGACG
This sequence comes from Gaiellaceae bacterium, assembly GCA_035296905.1. Taxonomy (GTDB): domain Bacteria; phylum Actinomycetota; class Thermoleophilia; order Gaiellales; family Gaiellaceae; genus DATEOR01. The sequence continues at coordinate 8,513 of DATHAA010000002.1, read as the reverse complement.
TCTCGGGCCTCCTCTGCGAGAGCCTGTGGGAGAGCGGGAGGACGGCGATCCTCGTCTCCGCCACGCTCGACCCCGGATTCGTCCGCCGCCGGCTGGGACTCGACGACGCGCGCGAGCTGGTCCTTCCGTCGCCCTTCGACTACCGCGACCAGGCGCTCGTCTACGTCCCGACCCGCGTTCCGGAGCCGCGCTCGCCAGGCTATTACGACCGGCTGGCGGACGAGATCGTCTCGCTCTGCCGGCTCTCGGCGGGCCGCGCGCTCGTCCTCACCTCCTCCTACCGCGCGCTGGACGAGCTGGTCCCTCGCTGCGCGCCGCGGCTTCAGTTTCCCGTCCTTCGGCAAGGGGACGCGCCGCGCGAGCGGCTCCTGGAGCGGTTCCGCGAGGACGTCGACTCGATCCTCTTCGCGACCTCGACCTTCTGGCAGGGGGTCGACATCCAGGGCGAGTCGCTCTCGCTCCTCGTGATCGACAAGCTGCCATTCGCGGCCCCTGGGGATCCGCTCGTCGAGGCGCGCTGCGAGCGCATCACGCGGGAGGGAGGCGACTGGTTCGCGGAGTACGCGCTTCCCGCGGCAGTCCTGCAGCTGCGCCAGGGTTTCGGGCGCCTGATCCGGGGCCACGGAGACGAGGGCGTCGTGGCCATCCTCGACCCGCGGCTGCGCTCGCGGGCGTACGGCCGCCGCTTCCTCAAGGCGCTTCCGCCCGCTCCGGTCGTCGCAGAGCTTGCAGCCGTCGCCGACTTCTTCGGCACCCAGGCTCGCGCGAGCGCTTGATACTTTTCTCCGGGTCGTGGCCAAGAAGAAGAAGAGCCGCGTCCCGCCTCCTCCCCGCACGAGCCAAGGTCTACAGCAGAGGACCGCAGGTCCGCAGCGGCGCGTCGAGTCGGGCGGGCCCCGTCGCCTGAACCTCTGGTTCGTGGCGTTCGGCGTGGCGATCATCGTCGCCGCGGCAATCGTCGGCATCATCCTCGCGACGCGAGGAGGGAGCGCCAAATCGAGCGGCCCGGCCGGCTCCTGCACCCGCGCGACCTTCCCGCCGATGGGCCGCCAGCACATCGAAAAGCTCTCCAGCGACTTCCGCTACAACTCCTACCCGCCGACGAGCGGGCCGCACTACCCACCCGGCCCAAAGGCGCCGGCAGTCTGGAACCTCTACGACGCTCCCGTTGACGAGACCGCGCTCGTCCACAACCTCGAGCACGGTGGCGTCGTCGTCCAGTACGGCGCCGACGTCCCCGCATCGACGGTCGAGCAGATCGCCAACTGGTACCAGGACGACCCCGACGGGATTGTCGTTGCGCCGATCTGGCCCAGCATCCAGGCGACCGCACCGGCCGACGCGAGCAAGAAGATCTTCCTCACGTCGTGGACGCACCTGATGACGTGCCCGAGCTTCGACCAGGACGCATTCGACAACTTTCGCGACGACTACCGGGGGCCCTCGGGCGACGCGCCCGAGAAGTTCCCCCTCTCCGAGCTGACGCCAGGCCGGCAATGAGAATCCTGTCGGGCCCACCCTTACACTTGCGCTGAGTCGACCCGCCGGGGTGGCGGAACGGTAGACGCGGGGGACTTAAAATCCCCTGCCCGTAAGGGCGTGTGAGTTCGAATCTCACCCCCGGCATGCTTTTCGTATTCGCAGTCATCCTCGCCGTCTTCGTCGTCCCCTCGCCGTGGGGGCTCGTCCTGGTCGGCGTGGCGGCGGTGGTCGAGATCGGCGAGACATTCTTCTGGATCTGGCTCTCCCAGCGCCACCGCGCGAAGATGGGGGCCGAGACCCTGCTCGGCGCGCCGGCCGAAGTAGTAACCGCCTGCTGGCCGGAAGGGCATGTTCGAATCCACGGAGAGCTCTGGCGCGCGCGCTGCGAGGCCGGGGCGGACCCGGGAGACCGGGTTAAAGTCGTCGAGCGCGACGGCCTGACCCTTCTCGTCGAGCCCGAGTAGGTGCATGATCCCGCGAAATGGCGTCGATCCACGACGTACCACCGGACGCGTTCAACTACGTCTGGGACAACTCGATCGAGCCCGCGCTCGAGATCGAGTCGGGCGAATCGGTGCAGCTGCACGTTCGCGACGCCTCGGACGATCAGATCCACAAGGGCTCCGGAGTCGAGGACGTGACGAAGCTCGACTTCTCGCACGTGAACCCCGTCAGCGGCCCGGTCTACGTCAAGGGGGCGCAACCGGGAGACGTGCTCGAGGTCGAGCTCCTGGCGTTCGAGGCGAAGGACTGGGGGTGGACGGCGATCATCCCCGGCTTCGGCCTCCTCGCGGACGAATTCCCGGACCCGTGGCTTCGGATCTCCGAGGTCGACGCGGCCGCGGGCAACGTCCGCTTCGGCGAGAAGGTCACCGTTCCGCACCGGCCCTTCCCGGGGACGCTCGGAGTCGCCATGCCCGAGCGCGGGGAGCACTCGATCGTGCCGCCGTCTCGCTTCGGCGGGAACATGGACGTCAAACACCTCCGTACCGGCGTCAGGCTCTTCCTGCCCGTGGGCGTCGAGGGGGCCCTGTTTTCGCTCGGAGACACCCACGCGGCCCAGGGCGACGGCGAGGTGTGCGGCACAGCGATCGAGACCGCCATGGACGTGGTCATCCGGCTCACCGCTCGGCGCGACTTCTCGATCGACGCGCCCCAGTTCCACCTGCCGGCCGGCGCGGAGCTGGAGGACGTGCGGACGAGCTTCCACGTCTGCACAGGAGTCGGGCCCGACCTGATGCAAGCCTCGCGCGATGCCGTTCGCGCGACGATCGCCCATCTCGGCAACCGGTACGGGCTCGAGCGCGAGGAGGCCTACGCAGTGGCGAGCGTGGGCGCCGACCTGCGCATCCACGAGGTCGTCGACGCGCCCAACTGGGTCGTCGGCGCATTCATTCCGGAAGCGATCTTCGAAGGAGGTAGATGACGATGAGCGACATTGCGGAGACAAGCCCTGCGGCCCAGCGGTCCCGCGGCAAGCTGCGGCGCGAGCTCAGGGTCTGGGAGGCGTTTGCGATCTCTGTCGGGATCATGGCGCCCACCGCAGCCATGGCCCTGAACGGCGTCGTGCCGGCGGGCATCGTCGGGCGGGCGGTACCGCTGGCGTTCCTCCTGGCCTCGATTGCGATCGCGCTCGTTTCCTACGCCTTCATCCGCCTGACGAGCTTCTTCAACCACGCCGGCTCGGCGTACGCGCTCGCGGGTGTGACGCTCGGCCCGCGCGCGGGCTTCTTTGCGTGTTGGGCGCTGCTCGGCACGTACTCCGCGTTCCTGGCCGCCAACTTCGCCGAGATCGGGCTTTTCGGCGAGTCCTTTTTCAGCGGCATTGGAGTTTGGGACAACCCGGACTGGGTGATCATCTCGCTCGTCGCGGCTGCCCTCATCTGGCTCTTCGCCTACAACGAGATCAAGGTGGTGACCCGCTCGCTGCTCGGCTTCGAGGCGATCTCGGTCGCGCTCGTGACCATCCTGATCATCGTCATCTACGTGAAGGTGATCGGCGGAAATGCGCCGAACGGCCAGGACTTCAGCTTCAAGCCCTTCATCCCCGCGGAGGGCGTGGGGTTGAGTGCGGTCGCCTTCGCGTCGGTTTTCGGTTTCCTCTCCTTTGGCGGCTTCGAAGGCGCCGCCGCGCTCGGCGAGGAGACGAACAACCCACGCCGGAACGTGCCGCTCGCCATCGCGGTGGCGGTGGGGTTCTGCGGAATCTTCTACACGCTCGTCATGTTCGGCCAGACGCTCGGCTTCGGCATCGACCAGGCCGGGATCGACGCGTTCTCGAGCTCGGTGGCGCCTCTCGACGACCTCTCGAAGAGCTACGTCAGCGATGGTATGGCGGACGCGATCAACCTCGGCGCGATGCTGAGCGCCTTCGCCAGCGGCCTTGGCTGTGCGGTCGGCGCGGCGAGGCTCCTCTTCGCGCTCGGGCGCGACGGCTTCGTCACGACGCGGCTCGGCGACACCTCGCGGAGGACCGGCGCGCCGATCATCTCGCTTGCTGTCATCATGCTCTTCGCGGTGGTCGTCGGCGTCGCGCTTCGCATCAACGGGACGACGTCCGTGAACGCGTTCTTCTACATGGGGACAATCGGCGTCCTCAGCATGCTGGTCGGGTACATCGTCGTGAACGTCGGCGCGATGAGGTTCCTGCACCTCGGTCGGCGCGAGGCGCTGTGGCGCGTGATCGTCCCGATCCTCGCCATCGTGGCCCTCGTCTACGTGATCTACAAGAACGTCTGGCCGCGCCCGGCCTATCCGTACGACAACTTCCCGCTCATGGTCGGCGGCTGGCTTTTGGTTGGAATCGCGGTCGCGCTCTTCTACCCCGGCCTGGCGCGCAGGATCGGGATCGGCCTGGCGGAGGCGGAAGGCATCCGGGCTCCGGACGAGGAGGGCGCACGTAGGGACGCTTAGACCCGCATAGACTGAGCGCATGGCGACCGAGCCCGCCACGACCCGGCGCGGCGAGCTCCCCCCTGAGCTCGACGACCCGCTTTTCCGGCAGGCGATCGGCCAGTTCGACGGCGCGCTTCCGGCCGCGGGGATCAACCCATTCGTCGCGGAGGTGCTCCGTTATCCGGAGCGTGCCTTGGCCGTCTCCATTCCCGTACGGCTCGACGACGACACGCTCGGCGTCTATCCGGGCTACCGCGTCCAGCACTCGAGCGTGCTCGGGCCGACGAAGGGCGGGATCCGCTACGACAAGGCGGTGACGCTCGGGGAGTGCGCCGCGCTCGCGATGTGGATGACCTGGAAGACGGCGCTCCTCCGGCTCCCCTACGGCGGCGCGAAGGGCGGCGTGCGCTGCAACCCACGAAACCTCTCCCGGGGCGAACTCGAGCGCCTGACGCGCAGGTTCACGGCCGAGCTCCTCCCGATCATCGGGCCGCAGCGCGACATTCCCGCGCCGGACATGGCCACAGACGAGCAGACGATGGCGTGGATGATGGACACCTACTCCATGCAGGTCGGCCATGCCGTCCCGGAGATCGTCACCGGCAAGCCACTCTCTGTGGGCGGCAGCATCCTTCGGCCCGAGGCGACCGGGATCGGGGTCGTGATGGTCGTGGAGGAGGCCGTGCGCCGGCTCGGCTGGTCGCTCGTGGGCTCGAGCTGCGTCGTCCAGGGCTACGGCAAGGTCGGCGCTGTCGCCGCGCACGAGCTCGCCCTGCGCGGTGCGCGTGTGGTTGCGGTGTCGGACATTGCGGGCGGCGTCCACGACGAACGGGGGCTCGACCTCAAGGCTCTCGACGAGTGGCGCGCCGAGCACGGCGGCATCGCCGGCTTTCCGGGGTCGAAGGACGTTTCGAACACGGAGCTCCTCGAGCTTCCCTGCGAGGTGCTCGTGCTCGCCGCCACGGAGAACCAGGTCACCGCGGCGAACGCGGGCCTGCTGCAGACCAAGCTCGTCGCCGAAGGTGCGAACGGCCCGACGTCCCTCGAGGGGGACGAGATTCTCGGCGTGCGCGGCATCCCTGTCCTTCCCGACATCCTCACCAACGCGGGCGGCGTGGCCGTCTCGTACTTCGAGTGGGTGCAGGACATCCAGCGCCTCTTCTGGGGCCCGGACGAGATCCGCTCGCGCCTCGCCGACCTCATGGGCGACGCGCTCAGCCGTGTGTGGGAGCTCTCGGAGAGCGAGGGGCTTCCCTTTCGGCGCGCTGCCCTCGTCACCAGCATCCGCGAGGTCGCCGAGGCTCTCGAAGCGCGCGGCATCCACCCGTGATCGTCCGCGAGGCCCTCATGTCGGATCCCCGGGTGCTGCAGGCGGGCGCAAGCGCTCGCGAGGCTGCCGAGCTCCTGACGCATCCTCACGTGTCCAGCGTGCTGGTCGCGGACGGCGAGCAGCTCCTCGGCTGCATCGGCGCCGAGAACATCGTCGCCGCGGTCGCGAAGGGCGTCGACCTGCAGACGGCGACGGCCGCGGAGATCGCCGACCCGGACATCGTCACCGTTTCGCCCGACCTACCGCTCGACGAGGCACTCCACCACATGGCCGAGCTCGACGTGGGACGACTGCCCGTCACGGAGGGCGGCCGCCTGCTCGGCGTCGTCTCCAGAGAGCCCATCGCGCGCCGGCTCGCCGAAGACGAGCCGCCGCCTCCGCTCGAGGAGAGCTGATGCAGGAGCACTTGATCGACGTCGGCGGGCGCACGGTTTGCGTCACAGAGGCCGGAGATCCCGAAGGCCACGCGATCTTCTCCCTGCACGGCACGCCGGGCTCGCGGCTCTCCTGGCACGAGGTCGTGGAGGACGCCGGGAAGCGAGGGCTCCGTCTGATCGCCTACGACCGGCCCGGGTACGGTGGCTCCGATCCGGATCCAGGCCGAACGGTTGCCGACGCGGCCGATGACATCGCCGCGATTGCTGACACGCTCGGCGTCGAGCGCTATGCCGTCTACGGCGGATCCGGCGGCGGCCCGCATGCGCTCGCAAACGCGGTGCGCCCAGAGCGTGTCGTTGCGGTGGCGGCTCTTGCCAGCGTCGCGCCCTGGGGCGCCGAGGGCCTGGACTGGCTCGACGGCATGGGTCAGGACAACCTCGACGAGTTCGGCGCGACCCTCGAGGGGGAGGAGCCCCTTCGCCGCTACCTGGAGGAGCAGCGCGAGGCGATGCTCGGCGGCTCTCCGGAGGGGATCGCCGAGTCGCTCGCATCTCTCCTCTGCCCGCCGGACCTGGCCTGCCTCACCGGGGACCTTGCTCAGTATTTCTACGACCAGATCGCCGAGGCGCTACGGGACGGCGTCGACGGCTGGGTCGAGGACGACTTCGTCTTCGTCGAGCCCTGGGGCTTCGAGTTCGACGAGATCAGGGTTCCCGTGCAGGTGTGGCATGGCGCCCAGGACCAGTTCGTCCCGGTCGCGCACGGCCAGTGGCTGGCGGAGCGGATCCCGGGCGCGGAGGAGCACGTCTACGCCGAGGACGGCCACCTCACGCTGCAGATCGCCCGGATCGGCGACGTTCACGCCTGGCTGGCGAAGCACTTCTAACTAGCAGCAGGTGTGGGCGCTGGGAGGGGCGCCACCTTCGGCCTCCTCCGGCAGTTCGGCAGCGGCGAGCGCGGCACCGTGCATGATGTCGTGCTCGCTGACCTCGAGCGCCCCGAGGCCGAAGTGCGCGAGCGTCTCGCGGACGACGACCGCGCCGGCCGTGATCACCGGCGCGCGGTCGGGGTGCATCCCGCGGAGCGACCGAATCTCCTCGACGGTCATCCCCTCGAGCCGTTCGGTCCAGCCGGTGATGGTCTCGGCGGAAAGCCGGTGGCCGTGCACGACCTTGGGATCTTCCTCCTCGGGGCCCAGATCGAGGGTGGCGATCGTCGTGATCGTCCCGGCGACGCCGATCGCGGCTTGCGGCCGGACGTCAGCGGGCACTGATCCGGCGAGCACGTCGCGCACGTGTGCGGCCACCGCGTCGAAGCTGGTGCCGAAGCGTTCGGTGAGGCGGACGCAGCCCAGGTCGAGGCTCGTATGGAAGGCGACGCCGTCGGGGCCGCCCAAGATCAGCTCGGTCGAGCCGCCGCCGACGTCGATGACGACGGTGCCCGGCGCCACCGCGCGCCCGGCGGAGACTCCACGGAAGGTGAGGAGCGCTTCCTCGTCGCCGCCGAGGAGCCGCGTCTTGAAGCCGTAGCTCCACTCGATCTCGCCGAGGAACGCCTCGCCGTTCTCGGCGTCGCGGACAGCGCTCGTCCCGAACGCGAGCGTGTGCTCCGCGCCTGTCTCCTCCGCCGCGCGCCGGTACTCGGCCAGGACGTTGCGGACGCGCGCGAGGGCCTGCGGGAGAAGGATGCGCCGCTCGTCCACGGCTTCGCCCAGACGCGTAATCTGGAGACGCCGGTCGAGCTCCCGGACGGAATCGCCCTCGACGTCGGCCACGAGCAGCCGCGTCGAGTTCGTGCCGATGTCGACAGCGGCGACGCGCGTCACTTCTGGACGAGCAGCGCGCTTCGCAGCCGGCCGACGGTCTTCGCCATGTCGCCGATCGACCAGGTGAGGACGGAGAAGCGGTCGAGCGACGCGCGCAGGTGCTCGAAATGCGGCTCGACGGACTCGACGCGCGAGCTCGCCCGCGTCGCGCGGCGCTCCAGTTCATCGCTCTTGAGTGCGAGGTCCTCGAAGGCGACCTGGAGGCGCTCGCCGACGGTCTGGAGCCGGCTCAGCGAGCGCAGCGCGAGCAGGGCGACCACGCTCGCGGCGAGCACGACCGCGGCGAAGAATGCGAGCGAGACCCAGGTCCACCAGGGCATGCGACGGATGCTATCCTTGCCGTCGCGACGCGGGGTGGAGCAGTCAGGTAGCTCGCCGGGCTCATAACCCGGAGGTCGCAGGTTCAAATCCTGCCCCCGCTACCTCGAAAGGCCCCGGAAACGGGGCCTTTCTCCTTTTCGTTCGGGCTATACGCGGCGAACATTTTTGCCCCACTTTTGTCTGAGCGCCAGGGGAGGCCGCTGCGACGCCGACGGACCCCGAGGAGGGGGCCGTCGGCTGGAAGGCGCTCGTCGGCTCTAGAAATCGACGAACACGAGCCCG
>DATHAA010000001.1:0-12037 GCA_035296905.1 Gaiellaceae bacterium | reverse complement strand
CATCGCCTTCGACAGAGGACTTAGTAACAGACTGTTACTTGGCCTGTTTTACGCGTATTCGAAGACAGAGAGGTAACGGTCGCCGATGTTGGCGGCGACGAGGCGGTTCGTTCCCGGGACGAAGGCGATGTTGGTCGGTTGGTTGAGGGCGACGCGGAGAGGGTCGTGGACGACCGTCGTGAGCTCGCCGTCTGCCTCCACGCGGATCACGGCGTCCGGTGACCAGAAGGAGATGAGCAGCCGGCCCTCGTTGTCATACAGGAGCCCGTCGGGCACGGTGCCGGGCAGCTCGACGAGCACGCGCCGGTCCGACATCGAGCCGTCGGCGCCGAGCGAGAGGACGCTCACGCCCGGAAGCGTCGACTCGACTACAGCGACCTCGTTCCCGTCCGGGGAGACGCAGAGGCCGTTCGGGTAGGCGGCACAGGTCGTGTCGGAAATCCGCGTGGCGCCGTCGACGCCGACGACGCAGATGCAGCCGTCGTCGCCACCCCAGTTCCCCGAATCCGAGAAGAGAAGCTCGCCGCCCGGCAGGAAGGCGAGGTCGTTGGGGAGCAGAGCGGGTCGGTCCGCGGTTCCCGCCGAAACGCGCTCGACCTCGCCCTCGGAGTCGATCCGGTAGATCCCGGGATCGGCCACGTCGGCGCAGTAGCAGGCGCCGTCGGGGCCGAGTGCGAAGCCGTACGTCCGTCCGGGGGTGCGCGCGACGATTTCGGGCTCCCCGTCGAATCGGCCGCGGTAGACCTGCCCCTCCTCGCCGCCGCACCAGACCGTGCCATTGCCTTCGAAGGCGAGGTCCTCGACGTGGTCCACGAGGCCGAACCAGACTGGCTCGACGGCGTCGGTGGAGATGAGCGGCGTGCCTAACTCCATTGGAGCGAGAGCCTATGCCGTCGGCTTCAACCGTGATAGTTATCGGCCATGCGGGTCTTCCTGACACTGCTCTTCGTCGCGCTTTGCGCCACATGCCGCGCAGCTAACGGCGCTCGCTTAAACGTGAACGGCGCCGGAGGCTGAAGCTCTCCGGCGCCGTAATGGCCTGATCGGCTCCTAAACCGTGGCCTTCATGTCGTCGCGGAGCTTCTTCGCGACGCTCTCGACCTCGCGAAGTGCCTCCCGCTCCTCCTTGAGGTTCTCCTCGAGGAGACCGACCGCCTCGCTCTCGCCGAGCGCGCGGGCCATCTCGATGAGGCCGCTGTAGGCAGCGATCTCGTAGTGCTCGGTGCGCGCGGCCGCGCCCGTGTCGACGATATCGATGAGCGACTCGCTCACCTCGCCGACCATCTCGTCGTGCTCCTTCTTCAGCCCCTCGAACCCGAGGCACTTCTCCGTCTCTGACTGCTCGCCCATCGAGTCGAAGATCTGCTCGAGGTTCGTGACGTGGCCCTTGGTCTGCTCCAAGTGCCGCTCGAGACCCTTGCGGAAATCCGCGTCCTGGACCTCTTGGATGAGCTTGGGCAGGACCTCTTGTGTGAGCTTCTGCTCGACGTAGAGGATGTCGCCGAGCTCGTGCAGGAAGAGATCCCGCGGTGTGCTGATGTCTGCCATCTGACCCCCTCGAATCGGTTTGCAGAGGAGCGGTACCCGCGCGGGGATCCTGCAAACTGGGAGAATTGCGGCGTGCTCGACCCCCTGGGACGTTGGCGGCGCTACGGCGAGAAGCCCGACTTTGCGGGCCTGCTCACGTACGGGGGCCAGCCCTACACGGAGGATCCGGCCGAGCTCGCCGGAACCGACGTCGCGATCGTGGGCGCGCCCACCGACGATCTCGTCTCCGACCGGCCGGGCACCCGCTACGGGCCGCGCGCGATCCGCGCGGCGAGCTGCCCGCCGGGGCCTCACCTCGAGGTCGGCGTCGACGCGCTCGAAGAGCTCTGGGTCGTCGACTTCGGCGACGCGCCGGTTCTTCCGGCCGACGCGGTCGCCTCCCAGAAGGCGATCGAGGAGACCGTCGCCCAGGTCGTTTCCACTGGCGTCCTTCCCGTGATTCTCGGGGGCGACCACTCGATCACGGAGCCGGACGTCCGCGCCTGCGCCGTGGGCGGCCCGGTCGGGCTCGTCCACTTCGACACGCACACGGATACGGGGGCCGAGGTGTTCGGCGTCGCGCTCTCGCACGGGACACCGATGTACAAGCTCGTCGAAGCGGGGATTGTCGACCCTCGGCGCTACGTACAGATCGGGCTGCGCGGGTACTGGCCGGGCGAGAAGGAGTTCTCCTGGCAGCGCGAGCACGGGATCCGCAGCTTCTTCATGCACGACGTCCGCGAGCGCGGGATCCGAGCGGTCGTCGAGGACGCGCTCCGCGGCCTGGGGCCCGGGCCTGTCTTTCTCACCGTGGACATCGACGTCCTCGACCCCGCGTTCGCGCCCGGAACGGGGACGCCCGAGCCCGGCGGGATGACGACAGGGGATCTTCTCTGGGCCTGCCGGGAGATCGCCTCGCGCGTCGAGCTCGTCGGCGCGGACGTCGTCGAGGTGATTCCGACGGCGGTCGGCTCCGCGGACATCACGGCGCTCGCGGCCGACCGGATCGTCCGCGAGATCCTCACCGGTCTCGTGCTCGCTCGGAGGGCCGCTAGCCTGTCCTCGGAGTGAGCTCGCGAGCAGGAACGATCCACGAGGCGGCGCGGGGCTTCGAGCACGCGCCCAAGCCGTACGAGATCGGGAGGCCGCCGTATCCGGCCGACGCGATCGCGCGACTCGAGGCCGAGCTCGGGCTCGAGGACGGCAAGCGGGTGCTGGACCTTGCTGCCGGAACGGGGAAGCTGACCCGCCTCCTCGTGCCCACCGGGGCCTTCATCGTCGCGGTAGAGCCGGTCGAGGCGATGCGTGCCGCGCTCTCGTCATCGCTGCCGGATGTCGAGGCCGTCAAAGGCACCGCCGAGGCGATCCCCCTTCCTGACGGCTCGGTGGATGCGGTCACCGTCGGGCAGGCGTTCCACTGGTTCGATGGCGACAAGGCGCTCCGCGAGATCCACCGCGTACTGCGGCCGGGCGGGCGGCTCGGGCTCATCTGGAACGTGAAGGACGAGTCCGTCGACTGGATCGAGAAGCTCGGCGGGATCATGGAGGCGTACCGCGGCGCAGCGCCCCGCGTGGCGAGTGGGGCGTGGAAGGACGCGTTCGACCGGACGACACTGTTCACTCCGCTCCAGCGGGCGCGGTTCTCGTTCGTGCACGAGGCGGACTTCGCAGCCGTGGTTGCGCGGGTGACCTCCGTGAGCTTCATCGCGGCCTTGCCGCCGGCCGAGTTCGCGCGGGTCGTCGACCAGGTGCGGACCCTCCTCGCAACGCATCTCGAGACGAAGGGGCGCTCGACGTTCGAGCTGCCCTACCGCACCGGCGTCTACTGGTGCGAGCGCCGCTAGCTCGTTCGCTGGCGGACGACCGTGAGGCCCCACGCTTTGCCGCTGTCGAAGAGCTTGTCCTGGTCGATCTCGTCGGCCCAACCAATGAAGTGGCGCTCCTCGTTGTCCGGCGTCGAGCCGAAGACGGCGGGCCGGTCTATCTCCTCGGGCTCTAGCCCGGTCAGCTCACCGCGTTCGAGGGCCTCGTAGCGCTCCTCGGCGGCCGGTCCCTCGGCGTAGCCCTTTCCCATGCTCCGATCCTACGTGCGTGGTCCCGACTTCGACCACTCGTCGAGCTCATACCAGTGGGTGTCCTGCAAGGCGGCCGCGACTCGGGGGTCGGTGTGCGCGCTGTTGTAGACGTTGTGGTCGAGGTCGGCGCAAAGCGTGAGCGCCTCGCGCGGCACGTCTGCGAGGTTGACGAGGACTTCGCCCGGCAGGCGCGCCTCGGCGATCGTGTAGTGCTTGAAATGGAGATCCGGCGAGATCTCCAGCAGGGCCGGCCAGTCGCCGCAGCTACGCGTGCTCACGGAACTCGATTCGCGCCGACTCGTTCAAGACCTGCTCGACGAGCATCGCGAGCGCGCGCGCGAACTCCGGCGCATCGTTCAGGGATTCGATGCGGTCGAGCTCGAGGCCGAGCTCCGCTGCTTTCTCTCTCGCTTCCACGTCGATGTCCCAGAGGATCTCCAGGTGGTCGGAAACGAACCCGACCGGTGCGACGAGAACCTTGCGGACCCCGTCGGCGTTCAGGCGCTCGAGCTCCTCGAGGATGTCCGGGCCCAGCCAGGGCTCTCCCGTGGGGCTCGCGCTCTGGAAGGCGAACGACCAGGTCTCGACTCCCGCGCGCTCGGCCACCAGGCGCGACGTCTCGAGCAGCTGCTCCTTGTAGGGATCGCCCTCGGCAAGGATGCGCTCGGGAAGGCTGTGCGCCGTGAAGACGACGTGGGCGTCGGTGCCGCGGATCCGGTCGGCGAGGATGTCGAGGAGGGGGCGGTGGTCGTGCCAGCTCTCGATCATCACAAGCTCCCCCCGGTCCCCGACGGCCTCGGCGAGGCGGTCGCGGTAGCCGCCGATCGAGATGCTCGAATAGTGCGGCGCGAGGACGAGGCCGACGATCCTTTGCGCGCCCGCGTCGAGGGCCTGGTCGGCGGCCTCGGCGATGCGCGGCGTCCAGTGCTTCATGCCGACGTAGACCGGCGCGCCCAGCTCGTGCTCGAGCGCGGCGCGCTGGCGCTCGGTGATCTGGTTCAGCGGCGAGGAGCCGCCGATGCGACGGTAGCGCTCGACGAGCTCGGCGACGGCTTCGGGGCGTACGGGCCGCCCGCCGCGGATGTCTTCGAAGTAGGCGGGGATGTCCCCGGGGTCGGACGGGCTCCCGTAGGCCATCAGGACGACGGCCGTTTTCACTTCCGGCTCATTCCCCGAACCACGGGCGCGCTCTTGGGGGCTACGCTCGAAAGCGGGTGGTGGAGCGGGGTGGCCCCATGAATAGTCGGACCCATCACGCCGAGATCTCGACGGACGTTCGGGCGTGCACCAGCTCCACCAGGCTCGCCAGATCGGCAGGATCGGTGTCCGGAAGAACCCCGTGCCCAAGGTTGAAGATGTGCCCCCTGCGCCCGGCGACGGCGTCCAGGATCCGGGTCGCCGCGGCTGCCACGCGCTCGAAAGGGCCCAGTAGGAGTGCGGGATCGAGGTTCCCCTGCACGCCGCGGTCCGGGCCCACGATCTCCCACCCGCCCTCGATCGGGATCCGCCAGTCGAGGCCGATGACATCGCCGCCGGCCTCCTTCATCGCCGGCAAGAGATGCGTTGTCCCGGTGCCGAAGTGGATCGTCGGCACGTCGACCGCCGCCAGCACGCGCGCCGAATAGGGCGCGACGAACTCCTCGTAGTCTTCCGCCGACAGCGTCCCGACCCACGAGTCGAAGAGCTGGATGACGTCAGCGCCCGCCGCCACCTTCGCGCGCAGGTAGGCCGCGAACGTGTCCGCCAGCTTGACCATCAGATCGTGCCACACCTCCGGCTGCGCGTACATGCACCGCTTGGTCTGCACGAACTCGCGCGTCGGCTTGCCTTCGATGAGGTAGCCGGCCACGGTGAAGGGCCCGCCGGCGAAGCCGATCAGAGCCTTCTCCGGGGGAAGCTCGGCGCGCACCAGCCGCACCGCCTCGAGGATGAACGGCACTTCCTCCTCGGGATCGGGCACGCGGAGCCGCTCCACGTCCTCACTCGTCCGCACGGGGTCTGCGATCACGGGCCCGACGTTCTCGACGAGCTCGACGTCGACCCCCATGCCGATGACCGGAAGCATGATGTCCGCGAACATCACCGCCGCATCGACTCCGTGGGCGCGCACGGGCTGCAGCGTCACCTCGGCGCAGAGCTCGGGCTGGCGGCAGACCGAGAAGAGGTCGTGGCGCTTGCGAAGCTCGCGGTACTCCGGCAGCGAGCGGCCGGCCTGGCGCATGAACCAGACGGGAGTCCGTTCGACGATCTCCCGGCGGCAGGCGCGTGTGAGGAGCGGCTCGGCCACCCTCCTAGCCTAGCCGCGTGGGGGTTGCCTACCCGCCGATGATCAGCGCGAGCTGGGCGCCCTGAAGATCGGTCTTCGTGATCCCGTCCAGTGGAGTCACGGCCTTGACGCCCATGTCTTTCGCGAGCCGCTGCGCCGCCGGCTTGAACCCGGGCCGAAACATGACCATCGAGCGCGCGAAGTCGGTGCTCGGAGCGTTTCCCGTTGCCGTGACGACGTAGTGGAACGAGTGCGCCTTGTCGGCGTTCACGGCGGCGGCGCCCGGGATGCCGTTCCCGTTCAGGATCACGACCGAGGTGCGCCCGCGAGCAAGGACCTTCGGAGCCTCCTGCTTCTGCGACGCCTCCGCGGGCTTCTGCTGCTCGGAGGCCTGGGTCTGGGCGGCCTGCGGAGCCTCGCGCTTGATGGCTGCGATCGTGGCCGTCTCGGTCTTGTCCGAGAACGCCTTCGCGCCGACCACGAAGCCGATGAGGAGGAGGATGAAGAGCTCGACCGCCGCGATTCCCGTCGCGACCATGGCGGCAATACGCCAGGGCTGGAGAGGCTCGTACTCGACCGGATGATCCATGGGGCCGACTAGTTCGCCCCGGCTTCGCCCTCTCCTTCCGCTGCCCGCACGAAATTCCAGGTCGCCTCGAGCCCCGCGTCGAGCGACGTTGCAGGACTCCAGCCGAGCGCGGCCTGCGCCCTCGACGGATCGAGGACGCTTCGCGAAAGCTCGCCCAGCCTCGGCGGGTCGAAGACGAGCTCGGCATCGACGCCGCTCGCCCGCTTGCAGGCCTCGGCGAGCTCGAGGACGGACGTCTCGGTCCCGGTGCCGACGTTGTAGACCCCCTCCGAGCCGGAGGCCCCGGCCAGCGTGGCCGCGACGACGTCACGGACGAAGACGTAGTCCCGCGTCTGCCGCCCGTCCCCGAAGATGTGCAGCTCCTGGCCGCTCGCGATCCTCCCGAAGAAGATCGCGACGACGCCCGCCTCGCCGTGCGGGTCCTGCCTCGGTCCGTACACGTTTCCGTAGCGAAGCGCGACGTGGCCGGCGCCGTACAGGCGGCTCCACGTCCCCAGGTACTCCTCGCCGGCGAGCTTCGAGGTCCCGTAGGGCGCGAGCGGGAGCCGGGGCGAGTCCTCGTCCGCGGGCCCATCGCATTCGCCGTAGATCGCGCCGCCGGTGGAGGAGAACACGACCTTCGCCTCATGGGCCCGTGCTGCCTCGAGGACGTTGGCGGTGCCGATGACATTCACCTCGGCGTCGAACGCGGGCTCGGCGATCGAGACACGAACGTCCGCCTGGGCGGCGAGGTGGAAGCACGTTTCCGGCTTCGCCTCCGCGAACGCGCCCGCGACGGCGACCGCATCGCGGACGTCCGCTTCGACGAGGTGCGAGCCATCGTTGAGGTTCTCGCGACGACCGCTCGCGAGGTTGTCGAGCACCCAGACGTCGTCGCCGCGCTCGACGAGCGCGTCCACGACATGCGAGCCGATGAAGCCAGCTCCGCCTGTTACGAGCGCCCGCACAGCGCTTATCCTAGGGCGGCTCCATGTTCATCACCTTCGAAGGCGTCGACGGCTCGGGGAAGAGCACGCAGGCGCGGCTCCTGGCCGATCGCCTTCGCGCCGAGGGACGCGAGGTCGTCGACACCCGCGAGCCCGGCGGGACGGAGGCGGGGGAGCGGATCCGCGATCTCCTCCTTCACAGCGGCCGGCTCGCCCCATGGGCCGAGGCGACGCTCTTCAGCGCCGCGCGCGCGCAGCTCGTGGACGAGGTGATTCGTCCTGCCCTCGCCGGGGGCGCGGATGTCGTCTGCGACCGCTACATCGACTCCTCCCTCGCCTACCAGGGCATCGCGCGCGGCCTCGGAGTCGAGCGCGTGCTCGAGGTCAACCTCGCCGTCACAGGGAGCCTCCTGCCCGACCGCACCTTCCTACTCGTCGTGCCGGGAGACGTGGCCGCGATGCGGCGCGGAACATCGCCCGACCGCATCGAGAGCGAGGGAGACGAGTTCGCCGCCGAGGTCGACCGCGCCTACCGCGAGATCGCCGAGATCTTCTCTCAGCGCGTCGTCGTGCTGGACGGAACGGCGAGGGCGACCGTGCTCGCCGAGGAAATCCGTGGACACGTTCGAGACCTTCCCTGAGCAGGAGGAGGCCAAGGGCCTCCTCAGAGCCGCGCTCGCCGAAGGGCCGGCGCACGCCTATCTCTTCCACGGCCCGCGCGGCGTGGGGAAGCGGCGGGCTGCGCTCGCATTCGCCGGCGCGCTCCTCGGAGACCCGGACAGGGTCTCGCGCCGCACCCATCCGGACCTGTACGTCCTCGAGCCGCTCGGCGACCAGATCCGCATCGACCCGGTACGAGACCTCCGCCGCGACCTGCACATGCGCCCCTTCGAGGCGGATCGGCGGGTCTACCTCGTCTTCGCGGCGCACACGATGAACGAGGACGCCGCCGACGCGCTCCTCAAAGATCTCGAGGAGCCGCCCGACTACGCGGTGATCGTGCTCGTCGCCGACGACCTCGGCCCGCTCGCGCCCACGATCCGCTCGCGCTGCCAGCATGTCCTCTTCAAGCGTCTGTCCCAGAGGGCGGTCAAGGCCTACCTATCCACCCGTGGGGCTAGCGGCGAGAAGCTCGACGCGCTCGCGCGGCTCGCTGGCGGGAGGCTCGACCGCGCCGACCGGCTCCTGAACGAGGAGGCCGGGCAGCGGCGGGCGGTGCTGATCGAGCTTGCGCGCTCGGTCTACCGGGATCCCGGGTTCGATCCGGCGACGGCATCGGGCAAGGTCGGGGAGCTCGCGCAGGCTCGCGCGGCCGAGGCCCGCGCAGAGGCCGAGGCGGCCGTCACGGGCGACGAGTCGCAGCGCGAGCACGAGCAGCGGGTCCGCCGCGCCGCACGGGGAGCGGAGCGCGAGGAGATCATCGACGCGCTCGACGTTCTCTCCAGCTGGTACCGCGACCTCGTGGTGGCCGCGGCCGGCGCAGAGGGCGCCCTGGTCAACTCCGACCGGCTCGCCGAGCTCGCCGAGGACGGAGTCTCCGAGCGCTCGCTCGCAGCCGAGCGGGCCGCCGAGGCGGTGCGCGAGACCTGGCGATCCTTCGAGTTCCAGGTACAGACGGGCCTCGCGCTCGAAGGCCTCTTCGTCAGGCTCAGGCGCGAGCTCGCCTCTCCGGCTCAGGCGCGCTAGCGTTTCCCGCATGGCAACGGCGGTAGGAGTCGTGTTCTCCCCGGGAGGCAAGGTCTACTCCTTCGATCCGAACGGCCTCGAGCTCGCGTGGAACACGAAGGTGATCTGCCACACGTCGCGCGGGCAGGAGCTCGGGCGGGTGGTGCAGCCGAACTTCGAGCTCGAGCACCGGCCGGCCCAACCCTTGAAGCGCGTCGTCCGGCGCGCGACGGCTGCCGACGAGGAGACCGCGGCCAAAAACCGCGTCGACGCGAAGGAGGCGATGAAGGTCCTCCGCGAGCTCCTGCGCGGCTCCGACCTGGAGCTGAAGCCCGTCTCGGCGGAGCTCGTATTCGACGGCTCCCGGATCGTCTTCTCGTATCAGGCGGAGAACCGGCCGGATCTGACCGGGTTGCAGGAGACGCTCCGCGGGCGCCTCGACCGGCGCGTCGAGCTTCGCTCCGTCGGCCCGCGGGAGTGCGCACGCCTCTGTGGCGACCACGGCCTCTGCGGCGACCAGCACTGCTGCCGCAAGTTCCCGTCGCACGAGCAGCCGATCACCCTGCGGATGGCGAAGGACCAGGAGCTCCCGATGAGCTCCGGCCGCATTACCGGGCTCTGCGGGCGGCTGCGCTGCTGCCTCGCCTTCGAGCACCCGACGTACAAGAGCTTCCGCGACCGCGCGCCGCGCGTGGGTGGCCGCGTCGAAACCCCGCACGGTGGGGGCGTGGTCACCGGCTACCAGGTGCTCGACGACACCTGCACCGTCGAACCCGAGGGCGGAGACAGCTTCGACGTCTCGATCGACGACTGCCGCGAGGTGGCCTGACCCTTTCGGGGGACGACCCGGCCTGAGGCCTCTTCCAGACTTGGAGGATGAGCGCGGCGCCTCAGCTCGCCGAAGAACTCTTCAACGAACACCACCGGCGGATCTACTTCTACTGCCTGCGACAGCTCGGCTCGCCCGAGGAGGCCGAGGACGCCGTGCAGGCGACCTACCTGAACGCCTGCCGGAGCCTCATGGACGGGTTCGAGCCGGAGGCCGCGCAGGCCTGGCTCTTCAAGGTCGCGCACAACGTCTGCCTCACGCGCCAGCGCTCCTCGTATCGTCGCGCACGCGTGGAGCGGCCGCAGGATATGCAGGCCGTTCAGGACGTCGTTGCCGCTCCGGAGACGTCGGGCGACGAGCTCTTCGGGCTCGACGACGCGCTCGCCGGTCTTCCCGAGCAGCAGCGCCGGGCAATTCTCTTGCGTGAGTGGCAGGGGCTTTCCTACCGGGAGGTGGCCGCGAAGCTGGGGGTCACCCAGGCGGCGGTCGAGACGCTGATCTTTCGTGCACGCCGTTCGCTGGCGAACTCTCTCGAGAAGCCGGTCAAGGCTCGGCGACGCGCCATGAACTCTCTGAACGCAGGCGCGCTTCTCAGCTCGCTCAAGATCTTGATCGTCGGCAACTTCGCGGCGAGCGTGGCGACGGCCGTCGCCGTGGCGGCGTCGGCAACCGCATTGACCGCGGCGACGATGCAGCGCGGAGATGACTTTCCCTCGCATGCGACGCCGGTGCCGCAGGTCGACAAGCCGAAGCCCGCCGCTCCGCGCACGCGCCTCGCCGACAGGTCGCTCACGCCAGCCGTGGCCGTCGACCTGGAACCCGGCTCGAACGCGGGAGGCAACGGCAAGGGCAAAGGCTGGAAAGGAACGCATCCGCGGGCGAACGGGAAGGCGAAGGGCAAGGCCAAGCCGAAGCACGAGAACAAGGGCGATCGCTCGACGCCCCCTCAGGCAGGCAACTCGAACGCGCCTGCCTCGCCCCCCGGCCAGGTGAAGTCAGGGTCGAACGGCAGAGCGCCGCGGCGCCCGCCTACGGGAACGGTAAGGGCTAGCATCCCCTCGCTGGACGTTTCGCTTTACTTCGTATAGCGTCTTCTGCTTCAAAAAGGAAAGCGCTCGGAGAGGGAGGGAGAGTTCGATGGCGGTTCGCGACGAGGTGCTCGAGGCCAACCGAAGCTATGCGGAGAGCTTCGACAAGAGCGAACTGGACGCGCCGCCCGGACGGCGCTTGGCGGTCGTCACGTGCATGGACGCTCGCCTCGACCCGGCGAAGTTCCTCGGGCTCGACGAGGGCGACGCACACGTGATCAGAAACGCCGGCGGTGTCGTCTCCGACGACGCGCTCCGCTCGCTCATCATCTCCCACTGGCTGCTCGGGACACAGGAAGCGCTCGTGATCGCCCACACCGGCTGCGGGATGCTGACCTTCACGAACGAGGACATCCACGCCAAGCTCGTCGACGAGGCAGGCGCCGACGCGACCGGCATCGACTTCCTTCCGTTCCCCGACCTCGACGAGAGCGTGCGCGCGAGCGTCGAGCGCGTGCGGAGCTCAGACCTCCTGCCGGAGAGCTTCACCGCGACCGGCTACGTCTACGATTGCTCCACCGGCGCGCTGCGAGAAGTGAGCTAGCCCGCGGCGTCGAACCGCTGGGCGACGGCGTCCCAGTTGACGACGTTCCACCAGGCCTCGAGGTAGTCGGGCCGGCGGTTCTGGTAGTTGAGGTAGTAGGCGTGCTCCCACACGTCGATCCCGAGGAGCGGCGTGTCGGAGGTCATCACCGGGTTGTCCTGGTTCGGCGTCGACACGACCGCGAGGCCGGTGCCGTCGTGGATGAGCCACGTCCAGCCTGACCCGAACCGCTTCACGCCCGCGTCGTTGACCGCCTTCTTGAGCTCGTCCACCGAGCCGAAGGTGGCGGCGATCGCATCGGCGAGGGCGCCGCTCGGCTCGCCGCCGCCGTCCGGAGACATGGTCTCCCAGAAGAGCGAGTGGTTGGCGTGGCCGCCCCCATTATTGCGGACGGCGGCCCGCTTGTCCTCCGGGATCATCTCGAGCTCCGCGAAGACCTCGTCCAGCGGGCGGTCCATCCATTCGGTGCCCTCCAGCGCCCCGTTCAGATTGTTCACGTACGTCGCGTGGTGCTTCGAGTGGTGGATC